>JBDNFW010000001.1:0-59923 GCA_041689615.1 Gammaproteobacteria bacterium
CGACTTTGTTTCTTTTGAAATGAGATACTCTTGTATTGAGCTATCTACTCCATTGGCATCGCCAACAATAACCTGATAGTTTGAGTTTATTATATTGTTGATTCTATCTAGAACATTGCCATCTAAATTCTTGATTTTCATAGAACCTGATATAAAGACCTTATGCATTATCTTTTCCTAGTTACAGTTGTAACATACACATTTCTTATTTTACTATAGTTTCTCAAGACTGTAGTAGCCGCTTCTAATGATGATCCCGTATCAAAGAGATCATCGATAATAAGTACATCGTATTGCCCATCGGGCAATACATCATGAACTGTGAAAGCCCCGATAAGGGCGGATATCTTTTCATCTCTTGTTCCCATATCTTTCATCGGCGCTGTAGTTCCAGTTTTTACAAGTAAATTCTCATAGCAAGGGATGCTGGCTAATCGAGCATACTCATTTGCTATTTCTGTGACTGGTTGCCTCGTTCTAGCCGTTGAGGCTGGCATGGGTATAACTAAACTTGCTGTAGAAAATGTTTGGCCAAATGAAGCATTTAATTGGCTTGCGATTATTGATACCTGAGAATAATCTGACCTGTATTTTAATTGAAAAAGGGCTTCTCCAGCTTCTGGCCGAACTGTGTCAAACTGCATGTGGCCAAACTGGTTCGGACCAATAGGAGTACTGCTAAGTGTATGCTTATCAAGTGAATACCCTTGAGTCCATATTCCTTCAATCTGCCTGATATTTACATCCATTTAAATCCCCTCAATTTGATGCTTGGTTGCCTAACGCCTTGCTTCACCGGCATAATAATGCGGAGGAGCGAAGCGACGTAGCTTTGTTTTGTCCGTGTGCAAGCGATTGTTAGGCTTTGTTATTTTCAATCTTGTTCTTCTAATCACTTAAGGGCTCATCAATCTTTTCCTTGATCTTTGGTAATTATTGCTACAGCCTCATCAAACTCTTCTTGGTAGTCCTTGCCTTGATCTATTGAGGAGAAAATAGATTTTTGCTTATCCCAAATCTCCTTTGCAATAACGTAAGTTTGTGGCTCTCCTTTCTCATACACACACATGGCATATAGTTCACCAGATGAGGTTGCATATTCTTCAACTGTTTCTCTTTCTATATCGTCACCTACGATCCACGTTTCAACATAATATCCTCTAATAGAGTCCAATATGTGTGCCTCTACAGTATCAAGTAGTTTGAGATTCAAATTTAATTTCAGTTGTTCAAACTCGGCATCACTAATTTTCTTTTTTACAGTTTTTCCATCTGATATTGGTATCTCTATGGTTACTTTCTTACTGCGCAGGAAATTTAATATACCCATGAGTTCGCCTCCTATATTATTTCTTATATAAGCCTAACTAGGGGTTATAGGACACTTTGTCCAATAATGTATTATATATTTTTAAAGTGAACATGATGAAAAACCTCTTTGTTTCAATAAGATATGTGCTTGAGTCATTATAGTGACTCTATATAGAGGGTGTCCACTTTGCTGTTTTCAATATATAAATCCTAGGTGTCCCATAGTTTATATGTGTTTTGAAAGACTGTGTTTATTAAAGTGATATCAATTAGTTAGAGACCATTACATTATTTGTAATATAAGACACTTTGTATTTATAGAATTGTTTTTAAATACCCGTGATGCTTTGCCGAGTTATGTAATATTGATAGGGGAAACGGACACGACTGCATGGATGCGAAAGGCAGCGGACTCGCTATCAGGCGAAAAGCAAAGTTAAAAAGAATAATGATGTTTATTTTTGACTGGATTCCCGTTTCGGTCTCTGTTCCAGACTCGACTCTACCGCCTACATCCATGTAGGCGTTTACGGGAATGATGGTATTGTTGTTACTCGATATAATTCATGCCCACTTTCATAATACTTCTTCTCAAATGGACTTATAAATTGATCAGCATCGATTATATCCATAGATACTGACTTACCAACTACCATCTCTAATGCAAATTTAAATTCTTCTGCATAAATCTGCCAATTAGTTCTTAATTCAATTTGATCGCATAGACTTAGCATTTCTGGAAATACAGGGTGTCCATGCCAGCGGCGTTTTAGTTGATCTTTTTTTGGCCAGGGATTCGGGTAAAGTAAATAATGTTTTTTAATGTTCCAGTTTGATTGTTTAATCATGCGCCAGACATCAATGACATCCGCTCTTATTAAAATTAAATTATCTTTATCGTAAAAATTGTCTTCAGTAATAAATTTATCTAGGCGTTTTTCTGATTTGTCTATTCCTACTATTAAAGCGTCTGTGTTTTGTTGGGATAAAATATAACTGCTTTCACCCGTGCCGCAGCCTGAATCAAGTATGATTGGCAGGTTGGTATTATTTATTATTTCATTCGCTTTATAAAAAATTTCAGCGCTGAATGGCCGGTAAGGTTTTCTGAAAGGATTAGCGATGTGTTTTTTTATTTTGCTTTCGAGATCTTTATGAACACCACTTTGGTTGCTCGTAACGATGCTTGATGCATTTGACATATTGCTAGGTTTGAAATTGGATTACACTTTCTGCTTCAAACACCGGACCATCAACACAGACGCGTTTCATTGCCGGGCCTTTATCTGTTTCTATTAATACGGTACAACCGGCACAGCCGCCAACAGCACATGCCATATATTCTTCTAGTGATACCTGACAATCTAAGTCGTATTCCTTGGCAAGTTGTGCAACTGCTTTGAGCATCGGTGTTGGGCCGCATGAAAAGATTTCGACTTCTTTGCGTTCAGTTTCACCAAGATTGTCTAACCAATGACGCGCCAGATCTGTAACGTAACCATTAAAGCAACCAGCATAGTCTTGTAAGCTGGTTAAACGTGAGGGTATGCCCCAGTCATCTAATAATGGCATGCTGGCAATCACATCCGAGGGCATTTCTTTTAGCATGATTTGTGAAGGGCGGCTCTTGAAAGGGAAAGGAATTTCAGACCCCATAATCACTAACGGACTTAAACCTTTTGTTGTGTTCTTAATATGTTCAGCAAGAAATACCATTGGTGGAATACCAACGCCACCACCAATTAATAAGGGGCGTTTTTTATAGTCTTCCATTTTAAAGGACTGACCTATTGGGCCAATCAGATCAATCTGATCACCTACTTTACGTTTTGATAAAAAGTCTGTGCCTTGTCCATGTACTTTATAGAGCACATCAATCGTTTTCTTTTTTGGATCACTACGCATAATCGACATGGGTCGGCGCATGGCTAAAGAAGGATCGCATTGCATGTGTATAAAATGTCCGGGCTTGGCATGCATTGCAGTTTCGGGTGCTTGTAAACGAAGATGATATTGATCACCTGCATAAGCATCTTGTGATAAGAGTTCTGCTTGTTCTACATATAAGGTGTTACGTGTTGCGGGGTGAGCCATGTGCCATCCTTAAACAATAAATTTTATAAATATTTTTTTATTAACGATCGTTTCTATCGAACACAATTTTGCCATTAAGCAATGTGTGTGTGACAGCGCCTTGCAACTCCCAACCTTTAAACGGTGAGTTTTTGCCTTTGCTAAGTAACTTAGCTTTATCGACACTGATGCTGGTTTCGGTATCGAGAATACATATGTCAGCAGCTTTACCTTCCTTTAATGTTCCTTTATCAATTGCCAGTATATTGGCCGGTTGTGAAGTGAGTAATGAAATCGCTTTTTCCAATTTTAATTCTTTACGATTAACCAGATGTAACATGAGCGGTAATAAATGTTCAATGGTTGATGCGCCCGGCTCGGTCAAGCTAAACGGTGTTGCTTTTGCATCAACGTCATGTGGTTGATGATCTGAGCAAACAGCTGAAATTGTACCGTCATTGAGACCAGCAATTAATCCTGCGCGATCACGTTCACTACGTAACGGTGGTTGCAAGTGACAATCACTGTTGTAGTCCGCAATATCCATATCAGTAAGATGTAGATTACAAATGCCAACGTCTGCTGTTACTGGCAAACCTTGTTTTTGTGCGGCTTCAATTAAACTAACGCCGCGAGCAGAAGATATTCTGCAAAAATGAAGTCGGACACCGGTCTGCTCAGCTAATAATATTGCTCTACTTATCGCAACTGTTTCTGCACTTTCAGGTATTGCTGGCAATCCCAATCGAGTACTAATCGCACCTTCATGTGCTGTGCCATTATTTTTTAATGCATTATCTTCAGCGTATAAGAAAACAGTGAGATCGCAACTGTGTGCATATTCAAAAGCGCGCCTTAATATTTCTGCGTTATCAATAGGGCTAAGTGCGTTGCTGACACCAATACAGCCGGCCTGTTTCAATATATACATTTCTGCAAGCTGTTCACCGTTTAAGCCATGAGTTAAAGCACCTAATGGGTAAATGTTTGCTCGTCCCGCTTCACGCGAACGTTGATAAATAAATTCAACTACTGCAGGTGTATCAATAACAGGGTTAGTATCAGGCGGACAACAGATTGATGTTATCCCACTACTACTTGCGGCAAGACTTTCTGTTAGAAACGTTCCCTTATGTTTAAAACCAGGTTCACGTAATCTTGCGCAAAGATCGACAAGTCCGGGCAATACAATTTTATCTTTCGCATTAATCTGTATGTCGCTTTCAAAACCATCCGGTTTCTTTTTAACGCTGACAATTTTTCCATCAGCAATAAATAAATCTTGCTTGGCATCCAGTTTATTTGCTGGGTCGAAGAGGCGTCCATTTTCAATAACAATGCGCATTATTTTGATTCCCCGATATCATCAGAGTGTCGTCCCATGGTCATTGCCATTACTGCCATACGAACAGCAATACCATGACTGACTTGTTGCAGGATGACGGAATGTTCACCATCAGCAACACTGGAATCAATTTCAACACCGCGATTAATAGGGCCAGGATGCATAACAATCGCATCGGGCTTGGCTTTAGCCAGACGTTCGCTGGTTAAACCGTATCGTTGAAAATATTCTTGTTCACTGGGTAATAATGCGCCGCGCATACGTTCTTTTTGCAGTCTTAACATCATCACTACATCAACGTCTTCAAGTCCTGCATCCATATCGTGGTAGACATGCACACCTAAATCTTCAACGCCGGCTGGTATTAATGTATGAGGCGCAACAATTCTGGTTTCTAAAACACCCAAGGTGTTTAAAGCGTGAATTTCTGAGCGAGCGACTCTGGAATGTAATATGTCACCGACTATAGCGACTTTTAATTTCGTAAAATCTTGTTTGTGTCGTCGAATGGTAAACATATCCAGCATTGCCTGTGTTGGATGTGCATGGCTTCCGTCACCGGCATTAATAACACTGATATGTGGCGCAACTTGTGTCGCAATATAATGTGCCGCACCGCTATTGGCGTGGCGAACAACAAACATGTCGCAGTGCATGGCTTCAAGCGTATGTAAGGTATCACTCAGCGTTTCGCCCTTACTGGTTGCTGATGTTGATATATTCAGGTTAAGAATATCAGCTGATAATCTTTTTGCCGCTAGCTCAAAGGTGGTACGGGTTCGTGTACTCGGCTCGAAAAATAAATTGGCAATGGTCTTGCCGCGCAGCAAGGGTACTTTTTTGACATGTCTCTCACCAACACTGGCGAAAGATTCAGCGTGATCAAGAATGCTAAGAAGTAGTGATTGGCTAAGACCTTCTGTGGAAAGAAAATGCTTAAGGTTGCCGTTGTTGTCGAGTTGAATTATGTTTCCAGTCATCCCGTAGTTTATTTTCCAGTACCCGAGAAAGATAATGTCAGGGGCTCTGGGCCAAGGAGTTTAACATGCTCTCCCTGTTTCAGCGTAATGGTTTTTCCTACGATATCGGCTTGAATCGGTAATTCTCTTCCACATCGGTCAATCATCACGGCGAGAGTAATACTGGCAGGTCGGCCATAATCAAAAATCTCATTCATTGCAGCGCGGATTGTTCTGCCGGTATAAAGTACATCATCAACCAGAATAACGTGACGATTATCTACATCAACGGGCAGATTGCTTGGGCTAACTTCGGGATGTAAACCTAGAGTGCTAAAGTCATCTCGATAGAACGCGATGTTTAATTCGCCCAGCGGCTCTGGTAGTTTAAGTGATTCATGTAATCGTTTTGCTACCCAGGCTCCACCGCTTTTTATTCCAATCATTAAAGGATTGTCATAGGCATTGGTCTTGTAATGAGCTTGAGTGGCCTCAGCCATCTCGCTTAGCAGTTGATCAATGTTTATCTCTTTCGACATGAGCGCTAGTTTTCCTTATTTGTCACTATTTGTCGATAACTCCGATTGATTATTCTCGCTTAACCATGTTTCAAGAATAAGTCGGGCTGCTACTGCATCGAGTTCGCGAGTCGACTTTAATTCTCGCCTGGCTTCATAAGAAGAGAGTTGTTCTTCGATCATTTCTACCGGAATATGGTAGCGACCTTCGAGTTGTCGAGAAAATCGTTCGGCAATATCCGTCATTTCCTGACGCAAACCATCGAGTTGTAATGGTTTACCGACGATGATGCGATCCGGATTCCATTCTTTGATTAAACGCGAAATGCTTTCCCAATCAGGTTTATCATTAATGGATTTTATTATTTCTAGCTCGGTTGCCGTTGCTGTGATGGTTTGACCAACAGCAGCGCCAATTCTTTTTTTTCCGCAATCAAAGCAAAGTAATGTTATATCCATGATACTTACTCACGCGTGGCCAATATCGGAGGATAATTTATCGATATCCACACCCATATGGTTCGCGGCAGATTGCCAGCATTGTTCTGATGAAGTGTTGAAAATAATTTCTAAATCTACTGGGCCATTTAACCAGGCATTGTCCATTAGTTCCTGTTCGAGTTGTCCCGCAGACCAACCGGCATGACCCAGGGCGACGAGTGATTCGTCTGGACCCTCTCCCACTGCTATTGCTTCGAGAATATCCTTCGATGTTGTAACACAAAGATCAGGTGAAACAATGATAGATGAATCCCACTCCTTACTTGTCTGATGCACGATAAAACCGTGGTTGGTGTGCACCGGGCCACCATGGTAAATCTTTTGATCATTTGCATGCGGGTTATTAACAGGAATATCCATTTGTACAAAAATTTCACCTAATCCAATTTCTAATGGTTTATTTATAACGATTCCCATCGCGCCTTCTTCATTATGAACGCAGATATAAGTGACGGTTTTCTCAAAGTTAGGGTCTTTGAGATTCGGCATCGAAATCAAAAACTGATTTGTGAGATCTATTTGCTGCATATTATATTTAAACCAAAGTACGTTACTTTTTTTCAAATTTTCCAGTAATTTGTATAAGAGTTTAAACTATAATAAATTATTTCGTAATTAACGAACACGTTTATAGTGTTCTACTTCATCTTTCTCGGGAAAGCGAAGTTGCAATTCATCACTATTAAATTTAATAATTTTTGCTTTTACAGTTATTTTTGTCATTGGTTGAATCGAGTCTTCGAAAATATCAGAAGCAGTGAGTTCAAATGTTATCCATTCGCCTTCTTTTACTGTGAAGGTTCCCGTTACGGTGGAAGACATGTTGTCTATAATAGTGACTGTTCCATCTGTTTTAAATTCAATAGTTCCCTCTTCGGTAATATCTTGCCAAAGACCATGTATTGATGATTGTGTCGTACAGGAAGTAAGGATAATGATAGTTGCGGTAAACAATAATACATAAAGCGCTGTAATTTTTTTCAAACTACTCTCCCTTATCTCTGGCGTGTAAGGTGCTCATTATTATTTGTGGGCAATTTCTTTTTCGGTAAATAAATAATCTTTAAGTTCTTTATCAAAAGAAGGATCTTGTCGACGAATCCATTCAAGCACCATTGCCGCATGTTCTTTTTCTTCATCTCTATTGTGAGCGAGGATTGCTTTTAACTCTTCATCCTTACATGCATCAACTCTTTGGTTGTACCAATCGACTGCTTCAAGTTCTTCCATTAGCGATGTAATCGCTCTATGCATGTCTCTTGTTTCGTTAGTGAGTTCTTCTATTGGTTCGTGATAGCCTTCATTTGCCATTTTTGATCCTCTTTAAATAATCATTTTATATTCATTTAATACAAGTATTAGCATTAATCCGCATTATAACAAGTATGAGGTTATCAGTTTTAAAACTTTTACTTAAAGCCTCGGTTATCCAGGAATTGCCAGGTACGCATAATATGTAAAATATCAGTTTCATCTTTAATATGTTGTGGGAATGGCGAGAAAGGTGCTGATAGCCGAACAATTCGAATGGCAGCATCATCTAACATTTTTTCTCCAGATGATCGGCGGATGGTAATTTCATCAATAGTACCGTCGCGTCGCAAAGCAACATCAAGCACTAAACTACCTGATAAGCCCTGTTTTCGTGCTTGTTCCGGATAATTTAGATTGCCGACACGTTCTACTTTTGAACGCCAGGCTTCCATATAAGCGGCATAGTTATATTCTTTTGTGCTGGCTGAAATAAATTTTCGTCTGGGGCGTTCCGCTTTTGCTTCCATTTTGCGTCTTATTTCGGCACTTAACGAAGCAATCTTGAAACTATTAGTTAAGAGCTCTGTTGCAGTGGGCGCTATTGGTTTTTTAATGATTTCTTTAACGCGTTTTTTTTCAAGTGTTGTTATTCTTTTTGTCGTTTGAGTCTCATTTGTTTCTGCATTTTTTTTCTCTTTGCTTGGCGCATCGACTTTTTCAACCATGGGTGTCGGGCTTTCATCTTCTTCAACGGTTAATGTTTCGACAAGATCTTTTTTCACAAGAGAAGTTTCTTCAACAACAGCTTCAGTCGTTGCTGATTCAGCCGGCTGAGCTGGCTCTTGTGCGGCCGGTTGCGGCATCGTTATATTAGGTTTTGGATCAGGAAAAGGTGCGGGCATAGGCGCCGAAGGATTTGCCGGTTCATCAACATTACCGCCGCCTTCAAGATTTGCCTGCGCCAGCATTTTAGCTTCTTCGGGCTCAGCACTTTTTTGTTGAACTAAAACTATTTCCATCGAATTGAAACGCGCGCGGGAACGATCTTCTTGAGAAAAAGTAATGCCAAGAATAAGCAATGCATGAAACAGTATGGCAAGACTTAAAGTCAAACCAAACCGATCCAGTGGCGTTATTATAGGTTTAGCAGCTTGTACGGTTGCCACGTCTAGAATTGGTTACCAATAAGTAAGTGTAAAAAGTGTTTCACCATTTAATTTGTTTGCGTTTTTCCAAAGCATCCATCAATTGTCCAGCGATGTCGATATTATACAGGCTATCTAATTCACGAATACAGGTTGGACTGGTGACATTTATTTCGGTTAAATAATCACCAATTACATCCATACCGACAAACATTAAACCCATTTCACGTAAACGTGGACCAACTTGTTTACAAATCCATCGGTCACGTTCACTTAGTTCAACGCCCTGTCCTGTTCCGCCTCTGGCCAGATTTCCGCGTACTTCGCCTTCAGCAGGTATTCTTGCCAATGCATAAGGAATCGGTTCACCATCAATTAATAATATTCGTTTATCTCCAGCAGAAATTTCCGGGACAAATTTTTGTGCCATAACATAAGTTGTACCTTCTCTGGTCATGTTTTCAAGAATAACCTTGCAGTTATGATCAGTTTCATTGACACGATATATACTTTGTCCGGCCATACCATCAAGCGGTTTTATGATTGTGTCTTTATGTTGTTTTATGAATTCGAACAAAATATCCATGTTACGACTCACCTGAGTCGGCGCAATACAATTTGCAAAATGCGTAATAAACATTTTTTCATTTGCATTTCTAAGAGCCGTCGGACTATTTACAACAAGTGTTCCCAATCGTTCTGCGTGTTCGAGAATGTAAGTAGAATAAATATATTCAAGATCAAAAGGTGGATCCTTGCGCATCAAAATAATATCCAGGCTGGCAAGTTCTTCAGTTCGACTTTGTGATAAGTTAAACCATTGCTCGGGATTATCATCTACCTTCAGACTTTGTATTTTTGCCATAGGAACATCATCATTAATATAAATATCCTGCATTTCCATATAGGCGAGTTCCCAGCCACGCTTTTGCGCAGCCAGTAGCATGGCAAATGAACTGTCTTTTTTTATATTGATCCCACTGATGGGATCCATGAGTATTCCAAGCTTCATCAGATTTTCTTTATATTAGGTAAGTATCGTTACTATAAAAGATTCTCTTAATGATACCCAAAGTGTATGATAATAAACACCATATGCATTAATAAGACATTGTTTAAATTAATAAATTACAGTGAAAACACTTAAAATAGCGACTCGAAAAAGCCCGTTGGCCTTATGGCAGGCTGAACATGTAAAAAAGTGCTTATTAGCGCTCCATTCTGATTTATCTGTTGAATTAGTCAGTATGCAAACAGAAGGCGATCGATTTCTTGATGCACCATTAGTTGCTGTTGGCGGAAAAGGACTCTTCATTAAAGAGCTTGAGCAGGCCTTATTAGAAGGCAGAGCTGATATTGCCGTGCATTCGATGAAAGATGTGACGATTGATTTGCCGGATGAACTTGATTTACCAGTGATTATGGAACGGGAAGACACAAGAGATGTGTTTATATCGAATACCTATAAAAAAATTGAAGATCTTCCTGCTAATGCGGTATTGGGTACTTCGAGTCTTCGTCGTCAATCGCAAGTTAAAGCTTTGCATCCCGAAATAGTATTAAAAGATCTACGCGGTAATGTCGGAACGCGTTTGGGCAAACTGGATGCTGGTGAATATGATGCCATTATGTTGGCCGCAGCAGGCATTATACGATTGGGGTTAGGCGAACGAATAACGCAACTCATTCTCCCTTCCGTTTTATTACCTGCAATTGGTCAAGGTGCGATTGGTATTGAGTGCCGCGCTGGTGATGATGTCGTGCAAGAATTAATCGCGCCGTTAAATCATCGTGATACATCAATATGTGTACAGACGGAACGGGCTTTTAGTCGTCGTTTGTTTGGCGGATGTCAGCTACCCATAGCAGGACAAGCATCTATTATTGGTGATGAAATTGAATTAGTTGGTTTAATTGCAAGAGTTGATGGCAGTGAAGTAATTAAGTCAGAGCAAAAAGGATCGGTTGCCGACATTGATAATATTGGTATTGCATTAGCTGAGGTATTATTGCAACGCGGTGGTGATGAAATTTTAAAAGAATTGATGCATTAAATATTATTGTGTTAGTGACATTAAATAACAAACGAATATTAGTTACCCGGCCAAAAAATCAAGCCGATTATCTATGCCAATTAATTTCAAATGCGGTTGGAGAGAGCGTACTTTTTCCAACGATTGAAATTCAGCCGGTTTTAAATTCAGATGAACTTTGCAATTGTTTCTCCAATATTAATAAATATGACTTTGTTATATTTGTTAGTCGTAATGCCGTTAATGTCGTGTTTGAAAACTATTTGAGCCAATCTAATCTACCAGAGCTGACGCAACTATTAGCCATTGGATCCGGTACAGCTACTGTTTTAGCTGAAATGAATATTACGGATGTATTGCATGCCGGGGTTCAGGCAGATAGTGAAAATTTATTGCAATTACCGGAATTACAAAGCGATTTTATTCGCGATAAGAAAGTATTAATTGTGCGTGGTGTTGGCGGTCGCGAGTTATTAGCGGATAATTTAAAAACGCGCGGTGCTAATGTTGACTATGCTGAGGTATATAAACGTTGTTTGCCTGAATATGAGATACAGGAACGTCATGAAATATGGCAGAATAAGACACCGGATGCGGTTATTGTTAGTAGTAATGAAGGGCTTGAGAATCTGTTAAAATTGACACCGGAAGCGGATCAGAAACAGTTATTTAAAACGCCGCTAGTTGTTATGTCTGTACGAAATGCGGATTTAGCAAAAGAGATGGGTTTTGTTGCAGAAATAGAAATTGCAAAAAATAAAAATGATGAAGGTCTTTTGACAGCAGTATTAGAACTTGTTGGAGATGAATCAGGTATGAACGAAGAAAAAGAAAACAAGGTGCTGGATGAAAAAGACCAGGAAGGAAATGTTGATAAAAATAAAGTCATCGATAAAAAA
The DNA here is from genome assembly GCA_041689615.1 of Gammaproteobacteria bacterium. Lineage (GTDB taxonomy): Bacteria > Pseudomonadota > Gammaproteobacteria > Eutrophobiales > Eutrophobiaceae > UBA7359. Next base: position 12,039 of record JBDNFW010000001.1, read on the forward strand.
ACAGTTTCTGTAGATGAATCAAAATCAACAAGCAAGTTCTCAATTGTTGTGCCTGTCATTCTTATAGTTATTTTTTCCGTTGCCTTTGTTTTTATAAATAATCGACTTAATACAATTGAGAGCGAATTTAAGCAAAGGGATATAAAAAATAATAACGCGACTCAAGATAGTGATGATCGCACAGAAGAAATCTTATCAAGGTTCACTGGCATACAGCAAAAACTGAAAGAACTTGACTCAAAGCAGAAAGTTCTTTCGCATTCATTTTCACAACCAGTAGAACAACAGATTCATATTAATCAAGATTATGCTCTGGCTGAGATTGAGCACTTGTTAATTATTGCCAGTTACAATCTTCAACTTGACCATAATGTTGCTGGTGCGCTATCTGCGATGGAAGCAGCAGATGCACGTTTAACCGGATTGACCGATCCAGCTGTATTAAGTGTACGAGAACAGTTGATTGCAGACATGAATGAGCTTCGGTCTATTAACCAGGCTGATCTAAGTGGTTTGGCTTTATTCTTGTCAGATTTAATTAATCGTGTTGACCGCTTAGCGCTAAAAGAAAATATTGTATTGGAAAAGCCAGAGGTAAGCACGGAAAAAAATGAAGAACCAGTAGAAGGCGCAAAGCATTTTTTTGCTCTGGTCTTTAAAGAATTAAAAAGCCTGATTGTGATAACGCGTGATAAGGATGTGGGTAAAGCGCGTTTACTGCCGGATGAAGTTTATTTTCTTAGAGCAAATCTAAAACTTGAATTAGCCAATGCGCGGTTTGCGGTATTTAATCGCGATACAGAAAATTTGCATTCATCAATAGGTCATATACAAAGCTGGTTGAACGATTATTTTGATTTATCTGATTCAGATGTTCGTAATATTTATGATTCATTGTCGAGCATGAAAAAAATGGAACTGGAATTTCCAGAACTAGATATTAGTTCTTCGCTTGAATCGGTGCGCGCGTTGAGTCGTTATCAAGACGAATAGAATGATCATGCCGATGAAGAAGACTTGACCCCACAGCAATGAAACTTTTATTAATCAGTTTACTGGCATTATTGCTAGCCGTTGCGATTGGTTCTATCGCTGGTTCGGATACCGGCTATGTCATGATGACTATTTCAGGTTGGAAGATACAAACTAGCGCAACCCTGTTCGTTATTATTTTATTTTTAGGTTTTCTAACGAGTTATTTTATTGTGCGCAGTGTGATACGTTTTTGGACGATGCCGAAAGAAATAAAAAAGTGGAGTTTGCATCGAGGTCAACGACGAGCTGAAAAATATTTAACACAAGGGTTGATCCATATGACCGAAGGTCAATGGAAAAAAGCCGAACATGATTTTTGTAAGGCCGCACCATATAGTAGAGCTCCTCATGTTAATTATCTTTATGCTGCACGAGTAGCGCAAGAGTTACATTCAGTTGATCGACGTGATGAGTATTTACGTCTTGCCTATCATCATAATCCTGATGCCAGTATTGCCGTTGGTATAACGCAAGCTGAATTGCAATTGAGTCAGGATCAAACAGAGCAAGCGCTGGCAACATTAAAACATTTGCAACATAAGCAACCGGATCAAATTCAGGTTAAGCAACTGTTACTGGATACGTATATCGATCTTAATGATTGGCAATCTGTTTTAAAATTAATCCCAGCTATAGAAAAAACCAGTCTTTATTCGCGTGAACAGATACAGGCAAAACAACTGGATGCTTATGCCGGCTTGTTAAAAGAAGCAGGGAGTCTAAATAGTAAAGATAAACTAAATATAGTGTGGTCAAATATTCCGCGTAAATTGCAGCTGCATTTTTATTTAATGGAAGTTTATATTAATGAACGCCTTAAGTTTGAAGATACGGCAGATTGTGAATTGCTGTTAAGAAGCGCATTAAAAAAACAATGGGATAATATGTTGGTGCGTTTGTATGGTTTAGTTGTGGGTAATGACACTAACAAACAATTAGCTATGGCCGAGTCCTGGTTGCAAAATCATGCACGTGATGCTGTTTTGTTATTATCATTAGGCAGAATCTGTATGCGAAATAAATTATGGGGTAAGGCCAGAGATTACTTGCAGGAAAGCATTAATGTTCAAGCTATTCCAGAAGCATATTATGAATTTGCAAAACTACACGAGTATGAAGGACACAATAAAGAAGCTGCTGTGTGTTATGAGAAAGGTTTGGCGCTGGCAACAGGCGTCTGAGATTATTTCACAATTGTTCTTTTGTCCTCTGGCGTCGTCGCCTAAAGCGCCTACAGTTGGTAAAAACGCACCCAAAGCACTCGTGGGGCAGACCTACTCAATCGGTCATTTATAATTATAAACTCCCTCATTTGTGTACAGGACGTACGGTATGCAGATTTTGCAGGAGCAAAAAATCTGCCGTGCGCTTTTGCCTAGCCACAGAATAAAAGCCCTGCTTGTGAAAAGTCTCAGTTAGTAGCAAATTCGAATGAGTCTGAAAATAACCGTTCTTTATTTAAACCCCGTTTGGGAAATGATTCTACTACTGCATTAATCATTGGCGGTGGGCCGCAGGCATAAACATCGTGTCCTGATAAATCAGCATAGTCTTCCAGTACTGCTTCATGAACAAAACCTGTTTTTCCTTTCCAGTTTTTTAGTTTATCGGTTTCAGATAAAACGGGACTATATTTAATGTGCGGATGGTTAATAGTCCATTGTTTAACAGTATCTTCGAAATACAGATCAGTTTCTGTACGTGCGCCCCAATAAATATGTATAGGTCGGAAATCCTTTATCTCAAACGAATGTTCGACCAGACTTTTAACTGGTGCGAAGCCGGTGCCGCCAGCAATCATAATGATGGGTCTATCAGATTCTTGTAAAGTAAATTGACCTAAGGGTCCTTCGATACGTAAAAAAGCTTTGTCTTTTAAATCCTTGAAGGCGTATTCAGAAAACAGTCCGCCTTCATAATAACGAATATGAAGTTCCAATTTTTGATCTTCATGCGGCGGATTGGCTAGAGAGAACGAGCGGCGTTTGCCATCTTTCATTAAAATATCAATGTATTGTCCTGCCAGAAACTGTAGTTGTTCTGTTTTCGGTAACTCGAGAATAAGACGAATAACATCGTCATTCAGTTTTTCACATACGGTTACACGACAAGGAAATTGTCTAAGTTTGATATCAACAGAAGTTTCAATCGTACGTGCTTGTATGGACAAATCACTGGTTGCTTTTGCCTGACAAAGTAATGCAAGTCCTTGTTGATTTTCTTCTTCTGAAAGAGCTTCGGGTAAGCCGTCAGTATATGTAATGTTGCCACTAATAATTTTTGCTTTGCATGAACCACAAGAACCATTACGGCAACCGTAAGGCAAGTTATGTCCCTGACGTAAAGCAGCCTCGAGTACGGCTTCATCTTTCTCAATGATGAAGCTAATATTTTGTTCTGTAAGTTGGGCTTTGAAAGACATAAAGTGTATATCAAGGTGAGATAAGTTATCTCACGAAAAGTATTTGTTTAAAGTGTAGCGTTATTTATTAGGTAGGCTTCTACTGCTATTCAACCAACGAAGTAAAGGTTCCCATTGTTCACGATCATAATATGTTTTCGATGGCGCTAACTCAAAGATACCCAATCCACGTTCTGCTGCACGAATATAATTTTGGCTAGCGCGAAGCATGGTCATAAAGGGAAGTTTTTTTCCATTCGGTAATTTAATGTGATTCAAATAATGTTCAAGTTTTGCTGCAGCTAAAGTGTCTTCGCGTACACGATTAGCAATGGTTGCGATTTTTATTTTATTATTAATTGTTCCCTTTAGTGAAAATAACGCATGAAGAAATCGTTCCGCTGCACGAATATCAATTGGCGAAGCGATAACAGGCATGACCATAGTTTGTGCCTGACTTAAAAATTTATTTAATCGGTTATCTGTAACACCTGCAGGCGTGTCAATAATTAAAATCTCAGTGCCTTTTGGTATTTCCAGACTATCATTTTTTAATACTGCGCCGTTAATTAGACCTCGGGATTCCGATCTGGCGGCAAGCCAATCCTGACTTGAACCTTGTGGATCACAGTCGGCAAGCGTTACATTTTTTCCTTGAGTTGCAAAATAACTGGAAATATTCGTCGCAATGGTACTTTTTCCACTTCCGCCTTTAGGATTTAAAACTAATATAGTGCGCATAGTGATATTAAAGTTAATGGATTTAAGCGCATTCTCATATAAATGAGGTGATTAATCACTCTTTTGGGCGATTAATTTGCGTAATAATGGCGTTAAGATCAGCTGCATGGCGAAAACTTTCTTGCCCGCAGGAACAACAATCGTATCTGGACTCGACATCATCGAACCTTCAAGCATCTCCAGAAGATAACGGAAATCAACCTCAATTCTGTCCTGATTACGTATGTGTATAACGCAAAAACTTTCATCGTTGCTCGGAACATAGTCTGTTTCAAAGGGATTAGCTGTATCGATAGTTGGCACGCGTTGGAAATTAATGTCGGTGCGGGAAAATTGTGGCGTAATGTAATGCATATAATCATACATACGATCCAGAATAAGTTTTGTTGCATCTGCTGCGGTATAGCCTCTGATTGATCGGTCTCTGTGAATTTTCTGCATCCATTCCAGATTAATAATAGGTGTAACACCAATTAACAGATCTACATGCTGAGCGACGTTGACGGTATCAGTTACCACACCACCGTGCAGTCCTTCATAAAAAAGAATATCAGTATCTTCTTCTATCGGTTCCCAAGGAGTCAGGCTACCGGGAGGCAGTCCATGTTGAGATGCCTCTTTTTCATCGTGGACATAATAACGACGTTCGCCAGTTCCGTTTTCAGCATATCCCTTAAATAAGGTTTCTAGCTCTTCAAATAGATTGCCTTCCGGACCAAAGTGCGTCAAATGTTCCCCTTTTTCTTCTGCCTCGGTACTTAGCTCGTCCATTTTGGCGCGATCATAACGATGAAAACAGTCGCCTTCGATAATCGCGGCTTTGATCCCGTCTTTTTTAAACATGTACTCAAACGCACTCTTGGCTACACTCGTGCCCGCGCCTGAAGAACCTGTAACCGCAATTATTGGATGTTTTAGTGACATAGGTCTTTAATTATACTCGATTGAAGCTCTTTAATATTTAAATTCATTTATTATCAATGCGTTATGCGTTGTACAATCCGGTACTCGAAGGCATTATATACCCAAGTAGCCTTAAGATGCAGGTTCTTACCTGAGCTCCCTTCGGACGGGTTTCAAATCTCCAGCTACGGCGTGTGTGTTGTTAGCATAGAATGACTATGCAAAAAACAAATGCCTTGTATCTGAAGATTTGAAATCCCGCTGAATCCTGTATCTTAAGGCTACTTGGGTATACGCCAAATAACCGATTGATCTACAAGGGAGCATAGTTTGGGTTCGTCAATTAGTACAGATATCGCCTTATATCGTCGGCTACTTAGTCATGTCGTTCCCTATTGGAAAGTTTTTTTGTTGTCTATTCTCAGTATGATTTTATTGGCGGGAACCGATCCGGCTATCCCCGCTTTGATGCAGCCTTTATTAAACGGCGCATTTATTGAAAAAGATCCGGAAACAATCGCCTTAATGCCATTTCTATTCGTGGCTTTATTCGCGATACGTGGCATCGCAGCTTACGTCAGTAATCTGTCATTAAATTGGGTAGCAAATAAAGTCATCATGGATTTACGTCAGGCCATGTTCAATCGAATGATTGATTTTCCCGCTAATTTTTATGATCAACATCGCTCCGGTAGTTTGATGTCGCGTTTTACTTATGATGTGGCACAATTAAAAGAAGCTTCAACCAATGCTATATCAACATTGGTCAGAGATTCATTGTCAGTTGTAGGCTTACTTGCCTGGATGTTTTATGTCGATTGGTTAATGGCATTAATATGTTTGTTATCGGCACCTGTTATTGGAATCATCGTTACGATTATTAAACGCAGAATACGTAAAATGAGTCGTAAGGTTCAGGATACGATGGGTGATCTTCATCATGTGCTTGCGGAAAGTTTTGATGCGCAAAAGGTCATCAAGTTATACGGTGGTCAGGAAGTAGAAAAACTACGATTCTTTAATACGATTAACGCGCATCGTCGCTTTGCCATGAAATTTGTTCAGGCATCAGTAGCAACCGGCCCAGCAATACAAATGATCACTGCTGTTCTTCTCGCTATTATTATTTATGTGGCTACTCAACAAGCGATGTCGGGGAGTTTAGATACCGGTGATTTCGTTTCATTTTTTGCCGCTATTGCGATGATCATGGGGCCGTTAAAACGACTGGCTAGTGTTAATGAACATGTACAAAAAGGTTTGGCTGCATGCGAAAGTGTTTTTTCATTACTCGATACCGAAATAGAACCACAATCTGGTGAGAAAGAATTAAAGAATGTAAAAGGCAAAATTGAATTTCGTGATGTATCGTATTCTTATGCTGAATCTGAAACAGATGCCTTACAAAAAATATCATTAAGTATTGCCCCGGGAGAAGTCATTGCTTTAGTCGGTGAATCCGGTAGCGGTAAAACAACTTTGGCAAATTTATTACCCCGATTTTATGAGCCACAGTCCGGTTCAATTTATTACGATGACATTGATATTAATGAATTATCATTATTATCGTTACGAAATAATATTGCTTACGTTAGTCAGGATGTTGTTTTGTTTAATGACACTGTTAGAAATAATATTGCCTATGGCGAATTGAAAGACGCTTCCGATGAAGCAGTATGGGCAGCAGCAGAAGCTGCATGTGCAACAGAGTTTATTAATGAGTTGTCTGAAAAAATGTCAACGTATACCGGCGAAGATGGCACTCGATTATCTGGCGGTCAACGACAGCGTTTAGCTATTGCGCGAGCCTTATTAAAAAATGCACCTTTGTTAATTCTTGATGAAGCAACGTCGTCATTAGATACGCGTTCAGAACGACATATTCAATCAGCGTTAGAAAATGTTAAAAAAGGACGTACCTGCTTAATTATCGCACATCGATTATCTACTATTGAAAATGCAGATCGCATTATCGTAATGAATAAAGGCAAGATAGTTGAACAAGGAAAACATGACGAGCTATTAAAACTTCAAAACCATTATGCCCGATTGCATCAGGTTCAGTTTCAAGATTAATGAACCTTGATAGAGGCATCTATGGATGAAACTAAAAAATTTACGTGTGGAAGGTGCAATGAAATAGTAGATGAAAAAGGTAATGTATTTTTTTGGTCAATTTTATTCTTATTAATTTTAGGCATGGGGTTTTTCCATGTTGAAAATAATATATGTAAAGATTGTGCGGGATTTTTAAATTTTATTGCGTTTTCATTATTAATATTTTTATCAATTATTTTATTTATTGTTACGGTAATTATTTTTCTATAATCAAGAGTTAATTAGCCGCAAACTTTATCTCGCCCCGTATGTTTTGCCGTATACATTACTCTGTCAGCAGCTTCTATTAACTTGTTTGGGTCGTCATGATCAAACATTTGAGCGATACCAATTGATACAGTAACACAGGGCAATGGCTCATTATTATCATTTGTTATTTGAGTTTGTTTAATTGCTAGTCGTAAGCGCTCAGCAATAGTTAAAGCACCATTGATATCCATGCCGGGTAATAAGGCAAACAATTCTTCGCCACCATAACGTGCCACCATATCTTCAGGTCGCAAATATTGTTTAATAGATTGCGATACAGTTCGTAAGGCAATATCTCCGGCAAGATGCCCATAGTTGTCGTTGTAGTTTTTAAAGCGATCAATGTCAATCATCATCACGGATAAGGCTTCATTGTTTTTATGGCAACGATGCATAACACGAGCCATCGTGCTATCTAACCAGCGTCGATTATAAAGACTCGTTAGTGCGTCAACCGTTGCATTATGTTCGTATTCTTTAAGCAAGCCCTTAATTTTATTAATTACTGAATTTCCATGTCGTAAGCGTTGTGATAAAACAAGGAGTAAGTTATTAGCAATGGCATGTGAGCTGCCGATTAATGAACACATGACTTCTTCATCTATGATAAGTATTCGTGAATCTTCAATAGCCGAGACATAGGCAGAAGCAGGTTGATGATCAATAACAGCAATTTCGCCAATACTTTGGCCTGGTTTAAGCACGGCGACTGGATCTGCATTGTCCGGTGACAAGTGAACATTAAATGAACCTGATAGTATTAAATAAACATTATTGCTTGTGTCACCGCTTTTAATAAGTGTCTCATTCTTAACCATATTGCGGGTTGCACAATCAGAAAGCAGCGGCATGATGGAACTAAAATTCACATCATTAAATAATTCCTGCCCACTAATCTCTATCTCAGATATAGTCTCTAAAGAATCATTCGTAGCATCTGCTAATTTGCGATCTAGATTTCTTTGGCTGGAGTGAACGATTTTATGGCCGCCTTTAATTGTAATAATTTATTATTGTCAGAACAATAACGAATGAGTACATATAAGTTTGTAATATTTTGTGTTTCGTTTTTAAGGTCCTGTCTCGATTCTGAGACGCGTTGTGCATAATCAATAGGCCCTTCGTATGATTTCCTTGCCAAACCTGCCTTAGCCATTTTCTTACAGAAGATATCATAATATTTTCTTGCTGGTTCAGTTGTTTTCGGTATTTTCTTAAAAATGACTACTGCAATGGCAGCAACAATAATGCCAAGTAAAACAAAAAGGTAAAAAGTTAATTCTTTCCAGTCTATTGAATCAAAACCTAAACGTTGGAGGAAAAGCTTCTGTCGTTCAGGCCCATAGCCTAGTACCCATTGAGCCCATTGATAATTAACCATATCAACGGTATTACGCATTCTTTGCCAAAGGCGAAATGCAGTTGCATTTTTTCCCAGGCCCAATGGAATATCAATAATGGCATCAGGCATGGCAACATTCATGCCCTCGTTTATTCTTATGGGAGAAATAATTGACGTTGGATCAATACGAACCCATCCCTGATTCTCAAGCCATACCTCAGTCCAGGCATGCGCATCATGTTGCCTAACGATTAAATAATTACCAACTGGGTTAACTTCGCCACCTTGATAACCTGTAACAACACGTGCCGGTATACCAGCGGCGCGCATTAATACGGTAAATGCGGCGGCATAATGTTCACAAAAACCCTGACGCGTATTAAATATAAACTCATCAACGATATCGCCGCTTATTAATGGCGGCGTCAATGTATAAATAAAACCCTGATTTCTTAACCATTCGAGCGCAGCTTGTACGATTAGCGTCGGCTCTTTGAATTCGTCACGTAATTTTGACGCGAGTTCACGTGTCTTAGGATGAGTAATTTCTGGTAGCGTTAAACCACGCTGCAAATCAGAATATTCATCTTTATTAATATGAAATGAACTGTAAGAAGTTAATTTATACGCTTGCCTTGAACGTATTGATTGATTAGTTTTTAATTGATAGTCGTTAGTAAAATGAGTGTTATCAGGCAGCTTCGATACCATTTCAAGCCCAAATAACCATTTTTTATTGCTTGGTTCAATCGTCACATCATAGAGTATAGGTTCACCTATATATTCAATTGGTGAAGGTATCTGATCAGATTTATCCGTTCCCGTCGTCCATTTACGTCCATCAGTTTGCCAGAGCACGGGGCCACGCCAATACAGTTTTGATTGTGCAGGAATCTCATCTTCAAATGTAACGCGAAAAGCGACTTCATTCGATTGAACAAGTTTGCTGATAGTGCCCGGCGACATTTGATCAGTAATACCGGTAACACTGGTAAAAGCATCTTTTGGCATACCCCATAAAGGGCCATTAACACGTGGAAACAAGATAAACAAAACCAGTAATATAGGCACAGCTTGAACGAGTAATGTTGTTGATAATTTAAAACGTTTTAAAAGTGTGAGTTGTTGTTCAGTATCATTAAAGTCAATTAAACCTGCCGTCATAATGATAATGACAAACATCATATAAGTTGCTGTAGGAATAGTTTGAGTATAAAAAAAGTTAGTGATAATTAAAAAATAACCCAGATAAGTGCTGATATAAAAATCTCGTTTGGAATTACTTTCAAATATTTTAAATCCGGCTAAAAGAACCAATAGTGCTACACCGACATCACGTCCGGCAAGACTGCCGTAACTACTGTATACGCTAGCTACACCAGTAAACATAAGTACTAAGCGAATTATATTGATAATGCCTTTTTGTTGCGACCAGAAGGCAGTTAGTTTATATGGTATATAAACACGTGCGACTAATAAAATGACGTGTGAAATTGGTATCCAGAGTGGCAAGCGTTGCCAATGAGGAAAGCTGGCTAAAGCAACGCCAAGTGCAAGCCACATAATTTTATTAAGATTTAGTTGCTGACTAATCACTTTTAATTCCCGTAACGCGCTAATGCTTCCAGGCAAAGTTCTTTTTGGTGAGCACCATGACCGGGTTCGATACTGACATTAGGTATTTCGAGCCCATAATGTAATGATGTTTGTTCAGCCAGCAATATCCAATAACATAATTGAGAAAGGCGCAACTCAATATCATTAATGTGTGAAACAGATTCCCAACTGAGTATTAATGTTTGTGATCCTTTGCCACTGAATTGCTTAACTAGTAACCCTTGTTCTTTTGCAAAAGCTTTCCATGCAATTGAATGAATCGGATCACCGGGTCTGTATTTTCTAAAACCGGCAAAATCATCCATGCCAGATTGAGAACCAGAGTCTGCACCTTCTTCTTTCAAAGTGTACTGAGGCAATTGCTTTTGGCCTTTAGGTTCAGGATAAATCAGGCATTCATATTCAGGATCAAAATAAGACCATGCGACAAAAAGTCCGAGTGGAAAGTTTGTTGAAATTTTTAAACGATCACACTTTAATATTCCACGCCGACTAGAATCAACAGGATAATAACGTGTTGATTGTTTGCCCGAATCAATACCTGTAGAAATTGTCAGGCTATCTTTTTTCTTGCGAAAGAATCTTTTAATGGGTTCGCGTTTTTCAAGTTGAATAGAAAATTTTTCCAGACCAAGACGGTTATCAAACTGAATCGGAAACAAGGCTTGTTGACCAGCGAACACCGCTTTTGGTCTTAAAGAAGAAACAATCAATCCTCTCAGATTTCGGTATGTGTGTAATATACAAACTTGTCCAAGGCTGGCAAGTAAAAAACAAAGCATGTACGCCATACTGTTATTGTAGTTTATCGCGCCTAATAACATGACAATTAACATCAAGCCGTAGATCATGCCTTGAATAGTTGGAAGTATATAAACGCGGTGACGTTTAAGTTGTTCTGTCTGATATCCGATCCGGCCAGCAGGATCGGCAGGAAGTTTTTCTAATACGACTCTTGTTGACATAAGAATCAGTCGTAGATATCAGGGAATAGGAACGTGTTGAATTAAATGTTCTGCGGGTTGTAATGCCTGTTTATCTGTTACTTCATACATAAATTGTAGGCGATGACCGATAACGCTGGGTAATACAGCCTGCACATCTTCGGGTAACACATGTAGATGTGAACTTATTAGTGCCCATGCTTTTGCTGCGCTTAATATGGCAATACCTGCGCGCGGTGACAGTCCATGAACATAATTACCAGAACTGCGGCTGAACTCCAGCAAGCTTTGTATATAGTCAAGTAAGGCATCAGAAACATGAATATGCTCAAGTTGTTTTTGTAATTGAATAAGTTCTTCAATCGTTAATACTGCCTGAACTTCTGCTAATAAATCTTTTCGGTTCTTGCCTTTTAATAATTCGCGTTCAGCATCGTTATCCGGATAACCTAATTCAATGCGCATTAGAAAACGATCCAGTTGCGACTCAGGTAACGGAAACGTGCCTACCTGATTAGACGGGTTTTGTGTTGCGATAACAAAGAAAGGGTTAGGTAAATCTCGTGTTTCACCTTCAATAGTAACTTGATATTCAGCCATTGCCTCAAGCAATGCACTTTGCGTTCGTGGTGTAGCACGGTTAATTTCATCGGCAAGAATAACGTTGGTAAAAACAGGGCCTTGATGAAAATCAAATTTGCTAGTGTCGCGGTTATAAACAGAAACACCAAGAATATCTGCCGGCAACAAATCACTGGTGAATTGTATACGTTGATAATGTAAGCCAAGTGCTTTAGCTAAAGTATGCGACAAAGTTGTTTTGCCAACACCCGGCATATCTTCTATTAATAAATGACCTCTTGCTATCACGCATGCAATCGCAAGTCGAATTGCTTTTTCTTTACCCAGTATGATCTGACTTATAGCATCAATCGCTTTATCAATATTATCTGTATTGATTGATGATGTAGATTCACTCATATTCATAATAGTCTTTTATTCGCCTGCAATAGTCATTGTATCCATCAAGACTGAACCAGTTAAGACATTACCACGAGGATCAGTATCATTTGCAATACTAATAATATTTTTATACATATCGATTAAATTTCCGGCGACAGTTATTTCTTCAACCGGATAAGCAAGCTCACCATCTTCTACCCAAAACCCGGAAGCGCCGCGCGAATAATCGCCGGTGATTTGATTAACACCAAAGCCAATCATGTCAGTGATAAATAACCCCGTCCCCATATCTTTAATTAAATTTTGTAAGGTTTTATTTCCAGATTCAATAACAAGATTATGCACACCACCGGCATTACCGGTAGTTTGTAAACCGAGTTTGCGTGCAGAGTAACCACTCAATGCATATTCTTTAAGAATGCCATCTTTAATAATCTCGTGCTCTCTGGTTGCTACACCATCATTATCAAAAGGTGCGCTGCCGAGTGCTTTTTTTATAAAGGGTCGTTCACTGATGTTGATATGCTCAGCAAAAACCTGTTCGTCTTTCTTATCAAGCAAAAAGCTGGCGCGACGATACAAACTGCCGCCAGAAATTGCAGTGATGAATGCTGAAAAAAGACCGGAAGCAACTGGAGCTTCAAAAATAACCGGTGCCTGGCGAGTTGTTAATTTACGCGAGCCTAATCGGGAAACGGTTCTTCTCACTGCTTCCTGACTAATATCTTTAACAGATTGCAATTCACGGTAATCACGTGCTTTGCTATACCAGCCATCGCGTTGCATACCATTACTATCTTCAGCAATAACGGTGCAATCAATCGTGTGACCAGACCAGTTCCAGCCATGAATAAAATTATGGGTATTCCCGTAAAGATTTAAACCGGAGTAAGTACTGACAACAGAGCCATCCGAATTTGAAATACGTTTATCAGCATCGAAAGCAGATCGTTCACATTCAATGGCTAATTCAATTGCTGCCTCGGGCGAAATATCCCAGGGATGATATAAATTCAGATCGGGAAATTCCTTCGCCATTAATTCGGGTTCAACTAAACCGGCAAATTCGTCACGGCTAGAATATTTAGCAATACCTATTGCGGCCTGTACCGACTGTTTAACAGCAGCATCACTAAAATCGGAAGTACTGGAATTACCCTTTTGGCCATTAATAAAAACGGTAATGCTGAGCCCCTTATCACGTTCATACTCAAGTTTGTCAATTTCGCCTTTACGAACATTGGCAGATAGTCCCGAGCCGACGCCAATGTCCGTTTCCGCAGCGCTAGCGCCCATTTCTTTCGCCTGAGTTAAGACGGAGTCAATGATGCGAGTCAGTTCTTCTTGATTATCGTTTAATTCATTTGTGCCCATGGCTTCCATAATGATTTATTTCTTATATTTATAAACAGACATTCTAGCATTCACGCCAATTAGCAACTAGGTCAATTCGGCAATAGTGTATTTTTAGTTCTACTCAACTATGCGTACAATCCGTCCCATGGATATCTCCTACATACTCGATTCTCTAAATGCCGACCAACGTGAGGCAGTTGGGGCCGATGCCGGCAATTTACTGATTTTAGCCGGTGCTGGTAGTGGTAAAACCCGCGTATTAGTGCATCGAATCGCCTGGTATATCGAAACAGGTCAAGCCAGTCCTTATAGCATCATGGCGGTGACCTTTACTAATAAGGCGGCGGCGGAAATGCGCTCACGAATAGAACGTCTATTAGATCAGCCCACGCGCGGCATGTGGGTCGGTACATTTCATAGTCTTGCGCATCGTTTATTACGTGCACATTGGCAAGAAGCGAATTTGCCGGAAAGTTTTCAGATATTAGATAGTGAAGATCAATATCGCACCGTGCGTCGCGTTATCCGTTCAATGCAGTTGGATGAAACAAGCTTTAAACCGAGAGAAGCACAATGGTTTATTAACGCACGTAAAGATGAAGGTTTAAGACCAGAGAATATAGATGCACATGATGATGTGACAACCGAACAAATGGTGCAGATCTATAAAAACTATCAGGAAGCATGTGAACGATCAGGCTTGGTGGATTTTGCTGAACTATTATTAAGAACCTATGAGTTGTTTCGAGATCAAGGTGCGATCCGTGAACATTATCAACATCGCTTTAAACATGTTTTGGTTGATGAGTTTCAGGATACTAATTCGCTGCAATACGGATGGTTAAGATTACTAACCGGTGAAAACAGCACCTTGTTTGCGGTTGGTGATGATGATCAGTCTGTTTATTCATGGCGTGGCGCGCGTGTAGAAAACATGCAGGATTTTCAACGTCATTTCAAAGACGCACGACTATTAAAGCTGGAACAAAATTATCGATCAACTGCGACCATACTGAAAGCCGCGAACAAATTAATTGCCAATAACAATTCACGTTTAGGCAAAGATCTCTGGACTGATGGTGAAGACGGCGAACCTATCGGTGTTTATATGGCTTATAATGAAACCGATGAAGCGCGTTATGTTATCGATCGAATTAAACAAGCGCCGGAACAAGGTAAACCCTTTACCGATTATGCCATCTTATATCGAACCAGTGCCCAGTCGCGTGTTCTTGAAGAAGCGTTAATGCAAGCGCGTATCCCCTATCGTGTTTATGGAGGCATGCGATTCTATGAGCGTGCAGAAATTAAAGATGCACTCGCCTATGTTCGTTTGGCACGTTTTACTGAAGACGATGCGTCATTTGAAAGGATTATCAATACACCAACACGCGGCATAGGCAATAAAACGGTTGAAGAGTTACGTGTAACGGCAAGAAGAGATAATTGTTCTCTTTGGAATGCCACATTACAAATCGTTGAACATAAATTAATGAGTGCTCGCGCATTAAATGCATTAGAGCAATTCATTCATTTAATACAAAAAATGAAACAAGCCGAATTAGAAGCGACATTAGATGAACATGTTGATCAAGTGATAAAACTAAGTGGCTTGATTGAACATTTTAAAAAAGAAAAAGGCGAAAAAGGTCTGTCGCGAGTGGAGAACCTTGAAGAACTGGTAACCGCATCCGGTGAATTTGAAATTGGTGATGATGAAGAACTGGCAGAGATGGATGCCTTGTCAGCATTTCTATCGCATGCCGCATTAGAGTCAGGTGAAACACAAGCAGGTGATAGTTCCGATTGCGTACACTTAATGACATTACACTCTGCCAAAGGTCTCGAGTTCCCTGATGTATATTTAGTCGGCATGGAAGAAGGTTTGTTTCCGCATCAACGTAGCAGTGAAGATATAGTGCAGTTAGAAGAAGAACGACGACTTTGTTATGTTGGCATTACCCGCGCGGAAAAAAAACTGACACTAACCTACACACAACATCGACGTCTGCATGGATCAGATTACTATCCGCAACCTTCACGTTTTATTGACGAAATACCTTCAGAGTTACTAAATGATATTCGACTGGGTGGTAGCGTGACGGAAGCTATGTTCAGTACTAGTCATGCCAGTTCTTCAACTAATGATGGTGAACTGTCATTGGGACAACGCGTAAGGCATGTTAAGTTTGGTGAGGGTACGGTGCTTAACTTAGAAGGCAGCGGCAGCCATATGCGTATACAGGTTAATTTTGAACAGGCGGGGGCGAAATGGTTGGTCGCGCAGTATGCTAATTTACAACCCGCATAAAAATGCCTTTAAGAATGGCTATTTTATCCGACTACTTCGTTATAACACTTTATCTGCGATGCTCATTGACTAGTGTCAACTCCGCTTCTCGAAAAGTATTATGCCTCGTATTTGAATAAACTATCTCATTCTTACTTTAACTAGTCTGGCCAAAATTAATAATGATTGAACAGGGCATTGAATATGAAGTTAAAGATGCAACTGGCAGATCATGGGGAACTATTGTGTTTGGGCAGCCATTTAAACCGCAAGAACCTTTGTTTGGTGCAACTATCTCTGGTCATCTGAACGCGACAACTGAATTTTGGAGGTGTGGCCATTATTTGAGAAACACATTCAAGAACTTAGTATGGATAATGTACCTGAGCATGAAATAGAATCTTTATGCCAAAGCATCTCTGGTTTGGGTGTTGTATTAATTAATTTAAAAAATGATCAGATAGAACAAGTCTCACCAGTCTTTGTTTCTGAAAATTATCTTTTAACTTGCCCATATGAGTGAAGCATGAAATCTAAGATAAATTAAATTTATTAAAGGCAAAACAATATGAATAAACGAAACATCTTTTTTTACTTATTGATCAGTATCTTTATCACTGCGTGTGGTAGTGGTACTGAATCGAATCCGGCTAGTAATGCGGGTGCTGATCTTTCCAAGACGTTTAAGTGGAAGATGGTGACGACGTGGCCGGCGAATTTTCCGATCTTTCAGGAAGGCGCGAAAAAATTTGCGGATGATGTTCGCGTCATGAGTAACGGACGTTTGGATGTTCGTGTTTATGCTGGGGATGAAATAGTGCCGGCCTTACAAGTATTCGATGCGGTGTCGCAAGGTGTGGCAGAGATGGGGCATGGTTCGGCTTATTACTGGGCGGGTAAAGTGCCTGAAGCTCAATTCTTTTCTACGGTACCCTTTGGTATGACTGCTAAAGGCATGAATGCCTGGTTATATAACGGTGGTGGTTTGGAAATTTGGCAGGAAATTTATAAACCGTTTAATCTAATTACCTTTCCTATGGGTAATACCGGTGTGCAAATGGGCGGCTGGTTTAATAAAAAAATAAATTCATTAGAAGATGTAAAAGGTTTACGCATGCGTATACCCGGTTTGGGTGGCAAGGTGTTTAAGAAAGCCGGTGGTAATCCAGTGTTAATGGCCGGCGGTGAAATTTATACAGCACTGGAACGCGGTACACTTGATGCGACTGAATGGGTTGCGCCGTTTCACGATATGCGTCTCGGATTAAATCGTGCGGCTAAGTATTATTACTATCCGGGCTGGCATGAACCGGGCACAGCTTTCGAATTGATGATAAACAATAGTAAATGGCAAACGTTACCAGAAGATTTACAAAAGATTGTTGAAGTTACCGCAGCTGCAACCAGTGAATGGATTTATGCACAAATGGAATTTCATAATCAGGAAGCATTAACAGAATTAAGAACAAAACAGAATGTTGAGATTCTTGAGTTTCCTGAAGAAGTCTTAAAAGAGTTTAAACGTTTAACTAAAGAAACTTTGGATGAAGAAGCCGCAGCAAGTCCGGAATTCAAACGAGTTTATGATGCCTATGAAGATTTTCGAAATCGTCATCAAGCATGGGATGAATTATCTGAAGAGGCTTATCAGAAGAGTTTAAGATTGGAATAAAAGTAATTATACAGTCTCGTCGCTCTTGGCATCCATGCGCCCGCGACATGACCGCCATGGATGGCGGAAATATCGAAAATGCAGGACGTTTACATGGACGTAAACGGGTGAAATTGTAAGGAACAAAATTTCCAGCATTTTTTCGATGACAGTACATCCTGTACATAAAAAAGGGAGCGAAAGCTCCCTTTTTTATTTCAACTTTGAAAAGTTTTTACTGAACTTGACCAACCATGTAATCAACTGCCGCTTTAACTTCGTCATCAGACAGAGCAGGGTTACTACCTCTGGCAGGCATCATACCCATGTCTCCAGTAAAACCATTAATTGCATGGTCATAAAGCGTATCAATACCTTTCGCTATTCGAGCTTCCCATGCAGCCGCATCGCCTGATTGAGGAATCATTGCCGCTAAAGCAGAAATACCATGACAGTTTACACAAAGACCGTCATAAACTGTTTTGCCAACATCACCACTTGCTTCGCCACCAGCCGCCGCATCAGCCATTTCTTCACCAGCGGCTTCTTCTGTCATTGCTTCTGATTCTTCACCAACAGCGGTAACTTCGCCAACAGGTGCCGTTACTTTAGCAACTTCTGTCGCGCGCATTTTAGCGTCTGCTTCGTCATCTGAAGCTGCAAATTGTGCAACGACATAAAATACCACCATCATTGCAGCGATAAAACCAATTGCCAGTGAAAAATTTCTGAAAAATATTTTATCTTGTTCTTTACTCATAACTCGTCCCCTAAGGATAGTGGTAGTGTCCCGAATTTCGGGTGTAATTATATTTTAAGGGCGCAGTATACCTATAGTCCCTAATTGTGGAAACAACTCGTGTTGCAGGTTTTTAGACAGCTACTTTTAAAGGGGATGCCGGAAATATCGACAAGGCCTCGTCATAGAGTAAGGCCGCCTCAGAACGAATGTGGTCGAAATCTAAATAATCCATGTTTAGTCGTTTAAGTACTTCAAAATCAAGCATATTTGGAAATATGTCCTCATCTGGATGCAATCGACCGGCACAATAAATAATAGCTGCCTCCTGCCCATATTCGTCCGTCACTTCGGGACAATTTTGATAACGGATGCCAGAAATAATGGAATTAGGAATGGACCATCTTTCAAGTAAATCCGCGCCAAGTTCTCCGGCATCAAAGCCAAAAGTTGAGCGTTCGAACAAATAAAGTGGGTAACCGGTTTTTTGATGTTGGAGTAAAACCTTTTTCATTAAAGCTGGCGCACGGACACTCAAGACCATATGACCCATATCAGATAATAAACCGAGCGTGAATAATCTCTCAGGTTCAGGAATTTTCATTTCAATTGCACAGGATTTTGCTACTACTGCGCGCATAACTGAGTTTTGCCAAAAGGTGGCGACATCATAATGTACGCCAACAATAGATTGAAATGCCTGTGAAACTGAAATTGATAAAACAGTGTCATGAATAGTCTTGGTGCCGAGCAACATAACCGCCCTTTTTATCGTATCAATTTTGGATACTTGTCCATAAAAAGAGCTATTTGCGACTTTTAATAATCTTGTTGAAATCGCAGGGTCGTACGAAACCAGTCCAGCCAGTTCTTCCATTCCAGCATCAGGATCATCGACGACTTCTTTCACCGCGATATAGATATCCGGCAGGGTGATTAGGTTTGCAACATCAACCAGGTATTTTTGAGTATTAGACACGGCTTTTGCTCCTCCATTTGATAGGGTATCGACCATTCCTTGGATATATTTAGGCATACAGGAAACGTACCAACGGATGGGTATTCCTGTTATTTCCGTGTAGATCTAATGGTTAGTGTTGCGTACGGTGAAAGGAGTTTGTTTTATTTTATTAAAATAGCATTATTCAAATGCGGCTTTTACGCAATCCGTTCGGTTTGCAGTATTTAGTTTTTTGAACAGAAATAGTGATAGTGCGATTTGTTTGGTAGTAGAAAATAAAATTTCTATAATGATGTGATAATCTGTATTTTTAATCAGTTGTTCGAAATTTTTATTTATAAAGAGATTATGAAATCTATCAATTCTCATCTCATCATCGGTTGCGGTTATTTAGGCAAACGTTTGCTGGCGTTGTTAGAAGATCAAACTTGTTGGTTTACTAATCGATCGCAAACATCCTATGCGCATTCTTTTTTACTTGATATTAATGATGAGAGCACATGGAACAATCTGGATATTTTGTCGGATGAAAAAGCATTAATTATTTATTGTATGGTGCCGCCGAGTCAGATCGATCTGACACTCTTCCCCAGTTTTATTCATCGAGTCAATTCGCTCAATACGTCAAGATGTATTTTAATTTCATCAACAGTTGTTTATGGAAACACGGATCGTGTTGTTGATGCAGACAGTGATGTTGAGCTAGATAGCGACAGGGCGAAACGACAATATCAAATTGAACAAGACTGGTTAGAGAGTAACGAAGAATCCTGCGTTGTTAGATTAGCGGGACTCTATGGTCCGGATCGTATTATTGGACGTAACACTATCCTGCAGGGAGAAACGATCAAGGGTGATCCGGATGGTTGGTTGAATTTGATTCATGTTGATGATGCGGCGACTTTAGTAAAACGTATTGCTGAAATGGATGAACCTGAAATAATCGAACTAGGTTGTGATGGTGTGCCAATCAAACGTAAAGACCATTATGCTTTTGTTGCTGAAACATTAGATAAACCCCTGCCGGATTTTGATATTGAAGGTCAAGAGCGAGGCATAGGCCGACGTTGCGATAATAAGTTAACGATAGAAAGAACAGGATGGCAACCTGAATTTAAGAATTTTAAAGAAGGTTTACTAAAGTCGTTATAGAATGAGTAATGCATAAAAAACGCATTCTAATTTTTCAGCATCTCCGCATAGAACATCCAGGCATTTTCCGTGAATTTTTTAAAGAAGATGATTTTGAAGTAGTGACTATTGAACTGGATGAAGGCGAATCAATTCCTGACTTAAATGAGTTCGATGCCTTGTGGGTCATGGGTGGGCCGATGGATGTTTGGCAGGAAGATAAATATCCCTGGTTGATAGATGAAAAAGCCGCAATCAGAAAAGCAGTTAGAGATTTAAAAATGCCTTATGTTGGAATCTGTCTCGGTCATCAGTTACTTGCTGATGCATTAGGTGGTGAAGTCGGTCCAGGAGATAAAACTGAAGTTGGTATTATGCAAATCCACAAAACTGATGCTGGCAAGCAAAGCCCATTTTTAAATCATATGTCGGACACGATGAATTGTTTGCAATGGCATGCCGCTGAAGTGAAGGCTGCACCAGCGGGCATGGATGTTTTAGTCTCTTCAAAAGTGTGTGGTATTCAATCTTTGTCAAAGGGTTCTCAAGTTTTTACTACGCAGTATCATCAGGAAATTATAGATAGCACTGTTTCTGATTGGAGCGATATTCCTGCTTATAAAAAAGCACTGGAAAAAACCTTAGGTAAAAATGCAGCAGCAAAACTTGAAAAAGAAGCACTAGAATATATGAATGAATTTAATAAAATAGCCAGACAACTTTATGAAAACTGGAAATCAGTCGTTTTTTTGATCAATATGTGTGATGACATGAATAATGTTCAATCACCTTGCCTCAGGAATTGTTGTTTGAATGAAAATGATATTTGTTTAGGTTGTTTTAGAAGTTTGTCGGAAATATTAGTCTGGGGACAGGCTAACAGTGATGAACGAAATGCTATTTTGTTAAACGCTAAAGAAAGAGCTGAAGCAGCGGATAGTCGCTACCCTTAAGTAAACGAAATAAAGAATTAACGAAGAATTATTTTTTTAGCTCTTTATTTAACAACTTATCTTTCTTACGCGATTCAATAGAGAGTTCTTTTTTGTATTCGATCATTTGATTCATTAGTTTTGTATTACTGGTTGCTAATATTTCTGCAGCGAGTAACCCTGCATTCTTGCCTGAACCAATAGCAACCGTTGCAACAGGAACCCCGCCCGGCATTTGAACGATTGATAGTAATGAGTCCATACCATTTAACGCATCAGTTTTTACAGGTACACCAATAACTGGCAAAGGTGTTTGACTAGCAACCATGCCTGGTAAATGAGCTGCACCACCTGCTCCAGCAATAATCACTTTTAATCCTTTTTTATGAGCACTCTTAGCATAGCGCGACATATCGTCTGGAGTACGGTGAGCGGAGAGGACATGTACTTCATGAGGTATAGAAAAGTGAGTACAAATTTCTGCCGCCGCTTTTAATGTGGGCCAGTCAGAGTCACTGCCCATGATGATACCTACTAATGGTTTTTCTTTAGTTTTCATTTTTGTGCTCCGAAACGAATGCATTTAGCTGCGCGATTTGCAATGTATTCTGCATCTTCAATAGTTCCACCTAATGCAGTGATGTGTCCCATTTTACGTCCAATGTTGGTTGTCGATTTTCCATAAACATGAATATGTGCACCGTCTACTTTTAGCGCTTCATCTAGCCCAACCGGATAACCTCTGCCTTGCTCTTCACCCAAGAGATTAATCATGACCGCCGCCGGAGCAACCATTTTAGTAGAACCTAAAGGCATGCCGATTATAGCGCGTACATGGTTTTCAAACTGAGAACATTCACAAGCTTCAATTGTATAGTGTCCGGAGTTATGTACTCTGGGTGCCATTTCATTAAGGATAATCTGTTTATCCTCAGTGATAAACATTTCAACGCCTATTGAACCGACACCATCAATTGTTGTTACCGCTTTGCGAGCTAATTCAACGGCTTTATCAGCAAGTTCATTGTTAATACGAGCTGGCGCACGAACAATGTGACATATGTGATCTTTTTGTACAGATTCAACAACAGGGTAGTTAACCATTTCGCCATCAATTCCGCGGGTCACCATGACAGCTAACTCACTAGTGAAATTACAAAAGCCTTCAACGTAAAGTTCGCGATTATCGCCATCCAGTTTTGCCCATGCATCTTCAATATCTTTTGCAGAATCGAGAGTTGCATTGCCTTTCCCATCGTAACCATTACGGCGGGCTTTTAAGACTAATGGCCAGCCAAGTAGCTCAGCTTGTTGTTCTATTTCTTCACGAGAATTAACAGCGGCGAAAGGCGTTACTGAGATACCTGCATCACTCAGGGCCTGTTTCTGGATTAATTTATCCTGAACCATACCTATGGTTGCTGAACTCGGGTACAAACGATGTCCGGCATCCTCAACTGTTTTTAAACTGTTTGCGTCGACAAATTCATTTTCCAGTGAAACGACGTCGACTTTGTCAGCGAGCTTAAGCAGGTTTGCGGGATCATCCCAATCACCATAAAAAATGTCAGCAGCAAGACATGAAGCGGGCGTGTTTTCTGTTTTTTCCAGAATAACGACCTCACAACCAAGTTCCATTGCAGGTAGCGCTGTCATTCTTGCGAGCTGACCACCACCGACGATTCCGATTCGATGCCCACTGGCAATGTGCTTATTTTCGACTTTGTTTTTAGTGTTGGCCATGCGTGATTATATAAGCATTTATAAAAAAGCCGGCGAATTTAGCACAAAGCCAGAAGTAAATCTGTAATTCTGCGCTTAGCTATCTCAAATATAGTCAGAATCAGGTTTAATCTTAGCTAAAGTGGGTGTTGGTTTGTGGTTATAAGATTGGTTATAAAAAACTAATTAATTGGTTAAATACAACCAATAATCTTAAGTAACCATAGTTTTAAAACAGACAAAAATTATTGTAACATATTGTATTTATTGAATAACTATTCTTTTTTTGAAGTTTGGCACAGTCGCTGCAATATATAAACAACACAAAGTGATTAACTAATAATTTAATATGAGGAATACGACAATGAAATGGGAAACTCCTGAATATAACGACATCCGTTTTGGTTTTGAAGTCACAATGTACATCAACAACAAGTAAGACTTCCTTCTCGAAGACTAAAAAGGGACCGTAAGGTCCCTTTTTTTTTATTTACATGGATGTAATGTATATCGGTTTTGCCTCAAGCGCCTACTGTTTGGTGCAGGAGCAAAAAACCGATGATGTACAGGATAGTACATCAAGATTCTTGTTCCAGACGCCAACAGTAGGCGCTTGAGGCAAATCTTAAGTACCTGCGTCCATGCAGGCAACGTCGCGGGTGCATGGACAAGGATTGTTCCCGACCAATCCTATTGCATTTCCTCCATCCATGGAGGTCATGCACAAGACGCCTACACGGATGTAGGTGGTAGAGTACCAACAGTAGGCGCTTTAGGCGACGTCAGGAACAAGTTGTCGAGCGATGCTACCTAACCTTCACATAAGATGTAATTGATCTTCGCTAATACAACGATTGCGCCCGGTTTCTTTGGCTTTATACAATGCTTTGTCCGCTCTTTTAAATACGGTGTCCAGATTATCCTTGCCCTTAACTTGAGCAAGACCACATGAAATCGTAATGCCTACTGTTTTATCACCATACTGAAAACTACATCGTTCAATGCTTTCTCTTAACGTTTCAGCTACGGTTATTGCAGCTGATAGATCTGTCTCTGGCAAAATGAGAGCAAACTCTTCTCCACCATAGCGACAAAAGTAATCGTTTTTTCTGATTTTTGAAGCGCATTTTTTTGCTATGGTTCGTAAGACAATATCTCCTGCTTTATGACCATAAGTATCATTGACGCCTTTAAACTTATCAATATCAACCAGACAAAGAGTCAGTTTACTGTTGTATCGTTGCCAACGTTGGTATTCATCACTAATGCGTTCGTCGAACGCCATGCGATTTGGTATGCCCGTTAACGCATCGTTGTATGCTTTGTTTCTTTCTTCCTCGATACACTTTCTAAGTTTTTCAGTTTCATCTTCCATGTTGCTGAGACGATCTACTAATTCTTTGTGGTGACTGTCCGATTGTTTTTTGCGGTTTTGTTCAACGTTGATAAATTGATCCATGTTGCTTTGTAAGGCTTCAATACGTGTATCGATAGTTTTCTTAATATCTTCTATTGTGTCAGCTTCATTTACGCCAGATTGAATTAACTTAATTTGTTTTTCCATTTCAGAATTAAGCGTGACAGAGGTAGAAAATGTTTCATTTTCCAGCGTTTCTATATCGGCAATTTGCAAGGTGATCTCGTTTAGTTGATTCGTTACCTTTTTCAAAAAACCTTCAGTCTCATTTAGTTCAGACTGAATTTCCATATAGGCATTACTGATGGTCAGTGCGATACGACGTAATAAATTACCTGTGTTTGCACCCTCTTCGCGTTGTTCAAGTTGCTGCTTGAGTGTGTCGAGCTTCGCTTGTGACTTTCCAGGAATGGTTATCCAGTCAAGCAAGCTCAGTAAATTTTCTATATTTAAGTCAGTTTCGACTGAGTCAGCATTTTGTAGAGGTTTTTTGCTACCCTGATTATTAGTTTGAGCATTAATTTTTTCTATACACTGATTAATCGCCTTTAATTTTTCCTGCTCGTTATTAAGCGCGATTGATTTTTTACATAGTGCCGCAAGTGATGGATCTGTATTTTGGTGATCTGAAAGTTTTCGAAGGAAGACTTTGAACGTGTCAGGTTTTTGTTTATCTTGAGTTGAGGATTTATTTATATTTGCGATGACTTCGTTAATGGATTTCAGTTGGGAAGCTGGATTAACGGAGTCATTTTTTAAATCATTATTAATTTCACGTACTTTGTTTGCATATCGATCAAATTGATCATTGCTGGATAAAAGTTGAACGACATTCGTAATTAATATATTTGTTCTTGATGAATCTGTATCTTTCTCTTTTTTGTGTTTGAGTATGGATAGAACTAATTCATCTATTTCTTTTTGCGGGATATTGCTGTTGGATTGCTTTAGTGCTTCTTTGAGATCAAGTAATTTTTTATCGAGAATGTCATTTGAGCCCTGAAATGCAAAAGTTAATCTTAATACTGTTTTTAATATTTCTTGTTGTTGCTGGCTCCACTCTTTTTCTTTTATGTCGAGTTCTTTCAAAGTCTGGGCATATTGTTTTTTCCAGTCAGTTTCTGAATCAGCATTTTCTTTTTGTGACAACATAAATCAGGCGCCCAAGTTGTAATAATCATGGTGCAGGCGCTGCTTAAGAAGTTGTTATTCCTGCCAGAATATCTGGCAGGAATAACGAAGGATAAATCTCTAAGAGTATTTTATTCGCTTACAGTGCTTGCTCTCTCTTTATCGACGAGAGAGTCAGTAATCTTTAGCACATTTTCGAAACTACCAGCGGTTGAGCCGCTAACCATATATTTGCCGTTAACAATAATGGCTGGAACGCCTGTGAGCTTGTAGCGTTGGCCCATGACAAAGGCTTGTTTGGCTTTAGTGTCGATTTCTTCGGATTCATATATTTTTAAGAATTCTTTCTTATCTACGCCTTGTGCGACAAAGAATTTTTTCATTGCTGCATCATCATGAATCTTTTTCTTTTCCCTGTGGATGGCGTTGAATAATGGCGTGTGAATCTTGTCTAGAATTCCCATTTTCTCTGCTGTGTAGAATGCTTTGGCATGAGGAATCCAATTTTTATTAAAGATACCAGGCATGCGTCTAAAGGTTACATCTTCAGCTATGTTCGGTAACCACTCGTGTAAGTATGGCTCAAAATCATAACAATGTGAGCAGGCATACCAGAATACTTCCAGTACCTCGATCTTGTCGCCGGTCTGGGTTGGCTGGGCTGGACTGATCGTGTTGTAGCCCTCTTCTGCATACGCTTGGCTACCAAGCAATAAGAATAGTGAAAGTGAGATATAACGAATTATTTTTTTCATGGTTATCCTGATTTTTTATTATTTCCGAATGTTCGGGCTAGCCCTCAAAAAGTTAGACACCCAAATTCACATTTTACGTCAAATTAAAGAGATATTTTTAGTGTAAACCCTGAATATATTCAGAAACGGCCTCAATTTGTGTGTTGGTCATTGGTCCAGCGATTGAACGCATTACTTTATTTGCATCGTTACTACGTTCTTCTGATTTGAATGCTTTTAGCTGAAGTATTGTGTAATCGGCATGCTGTCCAGCAATCGCAGGATAAAGTGCGCCTGGATTTCCTGCTCCAGCTGGTCCGTGACAGGCCATACAAGCAGGAACACCGGCTTCTGCATCGCCAGCTCGATAGATTTCTTGTCCAGACTTAATTAATTCCGGTTTTGCTGCCCCAGGTTTTACCTTTTGACTGGAAAAGTAAGCAGCTAAATCTGCCATGTCCTCTTCGCTAAGCGAGGCAACCATGGGTGCCATTTGTGCATTAACTCGGTTACCTTCTTTAAAATCTTGAAGTTGTTTGACAGTATAGCCAGCATGTTGCCCAGCCAGTTTTGGCCAAACCGGGTTTAAACTATTACCATCGGCATTATGACAAGCAGCACAGGTTTGCGAGAGCGCTTTGCCTTTCGCTGGGTCACCAGCATAGCTATATGTCGAAGCCAGCATAAATAAGCTGATGATCATTAGATAATATATTTTCATAATTCCAATTCCTTTAGATAATGCTGAGTAGAGACTATAAACTCATAGTATGATTATTTTTCGAGTTTATGTCCTGTATCTTGTAAGAGTAATTCATAAGACCATAATCTTCAAAAACATAATAATTTATATGCAACATGAATACCTGAAATGGCTGGAGAATCCGTTATAGATACAGAGCAAAAATTAGTAAATGGTTGGTACAGTCGTCTTGAGTTCAGGTTGGGAGTCGCTTCTATAAAGCAACTTCCTGAAGATATTGGTTCAGAAGTCGCGTTTTCAGGTCGTTCTAACGTTGGTAAATCAAGCGTTATTAATAAAATAACAAATCGACGCGGTTTGGCAAGAATCAGTAAATCACCAGGCAGAACCAGAGAACTCAATTATTTTTCTTATGATGAAAATACGCACCTCGTTGATTTGCCCGGATATGGTTATGCCAAGGTTAATGTCGAAATGCGGGATGCCTGGGCAAAGCTGCTCGAACGCTATTTACGCGAAAGACAGTCTTTACAGGGCGTTTTTCTGATTATGGATATACGTCATCCTATGGGAAAATTTGACCAGTTAATGCTGGATTATTGTCAGTCATGCAGTCTACCAATACATATTCTTTTGAATAAGGCCGATAAATTATCCAAAAACGCCGGAAATAAAATGATGGCAGAAATTCGCCGAGAATTAGTTAATGTTGATGCGAGTTTACAGTTGTTCTCTGCTTTAAAAGGTACGGGTCTTGATGAAGCCCGCCAAAAATTGGGCGATTGGCTGTATTCAGAAGAGAGTAAATAGAGGACAAAAAAAATGACCCCGGCTGGTTTTTGGAGAAATTTATTAGCATCCGGGGCCAAAGTGTACCGGCTGGGGATAGCCGGATATTTTTCTGCCTAGGGGAAGGAAGGCAAGAAAAAAGTACTACGAAAGGTTAGAACATAAGCACTAGTTGAAGTTCCCCGATTTTAAATTTTGTCAATAAAAATTATTGTTTATACACAGCTAATATTTAAGTCATTTTTTGTCTCATTGAAACGACCTAGGTAACCGGCTGAAGACAAACAACAACGGTGTAACATATTGAATATAATAGATAAATTAGAGGCCGGTTAATTTTTAACAGTTTTGTCACATTTGAGACAACAGCACTCTTTTCGGCCGTCTGTGCGCACTTCTTCCACAGAGTTATCCACAGAAAATGTGGATAAGAAATGAAGTTTAAATAGAGCAAATAGTTAACTCTGAAAGCTCGAAATGAAATGAAGAGTTGTAATGATATTTCAAGAAAGCAAGCACGATTTTGCTATTCAACAACCTTTATTAGCTCCCCTTTTTGAGGTTCGCCATCAGGATATTTTGCGTTTAATAAACGTAAAAGAGATTCAGCATGGGTTTCTAATGAGGATTGTTTAGCGAGGCTCGAAAAACGTGTCTCATTGCTTGCCTGCATGACTTTTAGCCGTAGAGGTTTGGCGAGAGCTTTTTCATTTTCTGCAAGTGCATGGAAGCTCTTGGCGGTGTCTACGATAGTTTGATCGTATTTACTTAAATCTTTTGCCGCTTTACTTGTCCCGGCAATAATATAAGCGCGCTGGCCAAAATAAATCACTGTGAAACGAGTGGGTCGTGCCCCTTCGTTATTACTAATAACAGAGATACCCGTGTGTGCTTCCAGACCATTGATGTTTAAGCTTGCTTCATTATCCAGGTTATTTAGCCCCATGCGCTGAATCATAAAATTTCTCGGTGAAAGCTTTTTATTAATATCTTCCGTGCCTATTTGCATGACAGCGCCTCCACCTGGCGCTGTTAATAAAATTCGATCAGGTAGATTTGTGACATTCCATTTTTCAGGAAAAGTCATTGCAATACCAAGTTCCTCATGGAAAAAATTTCGACCACGTAAAATACCTTCCTGTGGGCTATCGCCATAAATAAGTTTATCCATATAAGCCATATAATCTTCATGGCCGATATAATTTGCTGAAGCTATTTCTTCACTCAAAGTTTGTGCTGTGCCTACGACTTCTTGTAGTCGTGTATCACTGTCTGGATGAGTTGAAAATACACCGTGATATATTCTTGGCTCTCTTCCTTCAGACTGCGCAACTTCTTTTTCAAAGACTTCCTGGTTTTTTAGTACTCTAATCACATCAAGCATAGCTGACGGGTTATAACCAGTACGGGCAAGATATTCTGCGCCGAGTCGATCTGCTTCCAGTTCATGTTCACGTCCGTAACCTCGTAATAAAGCAGCGCCAAAAAGTTGTGCTAGCTGGTTAGTTGCCTGATTCATGCCGGGGATAAAGATAGATCCCAGCGCAATTCCAAAATTAGTCAGTTGGTTGGCGCTATATTGTTGAACGGAGTGGCGAGCGGTGACATGACCTACTTCATGCCCCAAAACTGCAGCAAGTTCTGCTTCTGATTTTAAATAGGCCATTAAGCCGCGCGTTATGTAGATATAACCGCCTGGCAGAGCAAAAGCATTTACTTCTTTACTGTCGAGTACTGTAAAACGATAAACCAAGTCGTTACGATGGCTGTTGAGGGCGACTTTTGTGCCGACATTCTGAACATATGTCTGTAAGGCCTGATTTTCGTAAACACTGTATTGTTGTAGTACTTCCTGATTAGTTTTACGACCTAACTCAATCTCATCATTTTCGGATAATAGAACCAGATCTTGTTTACCTGATACTGGGTTAACCGCACATGAACTAACAAGAGTGAGAAATAAAAGATAAGCAGGAATTAAATATTTCGTATTCATAGTTTTTAAGACAGCCTTATAAAAGGTTCGGTTCCTCAGTTTAAAATATTTAGATCTAATTTATGCCTGACGCGCATCCGTAATTGTTTTTTATTCTTGTACAGCCAACCACTTGCCTCAATGGTTTTTCCACGTAAGGATATTAAATCATTTTTATCAAAGTAGTTTAAATCATCTTTATGAATACGTAGAGCAACATTGTTTTCCAGATTGAACCAGATGGATGAACGGCTTTCATTCACTTGCAGTACTTTACCTGAGATAAAATAAAAGCCTTTCTCCGAGCCGGATAAAGAAGAAACTTTTTGCGTTTTAAAACGCGGTAAAGCCCAAAGACCACGTTTTGCTTCTTTTGCTGTTAACGAAGCTTTGGAATAACAATCTGCCAGAGATAGGTTCGGTGGAATCCTGAGCGGCATAGCGAGGCCTTTTTCAAGCATCTCGGCCTGAATATTTAATCCATTATTCAGATAAATATGAGCAAGGGTTCGGCCGTGTCGATCCAAACGTTCTTTTCCGTACAAAAGCTGAACTTGTGGTTGATTGTCGAGTAGTTGAGTCAGTGATTTTCGTGCTTGTTCAGCACCATCTTCTGAGGATTTTTTATTGTCGTGGCTTAATTCCGGGGTATTAATACCAATTAACCGAATGTGTCGATTATCTAATAATACGACTGTGTCTCCGTCAATAACGTACTTAATAGAAACCTTTTCGTCGAAGTGGGTGCTTACACAATTTAAGCTTTGATCTGATGTAGCATAGCTATAAGAACAAAAAAGTGAAAAAATCGTAAGCGTAAAAAAACGCCCTATAAGGACGTTTTGTAGAAATAAATAATTCAAAATCAGATTATTCTGATGATGACATGCCGTATTTCTTGCGAAATTTGTCTACTCGACCCGCAGTATCCAGCATTTTCTGTTTGCCAGTATAAAAAGGATGACATTCAGAGCAAACATCGAGAGAGAGCTCAGCACCATACGTAGAGCGAGTTTTGAAGGTATTGCCACAGCTACATTGAACTGTCGTTTCTTCATATGTTGGGTGTATATCTGCTTTCATTTTATTTGCTCAAAAAGTCTGCTTGTCAATAAGGGCGGGGAGTTTATGTCAAAGTAAAGCGTTACGCAATCCCGTAATAAGCCAGAAATCAGCTTTTTTCCCGATCTTGGCTATTGCTCCTGATATCGATAATCGCTGCTGATTCTTTTGGCTTATCCATCTTTGGGATTTGTTTCGGATCACTTAATTGGCGCATATGGTCGAGCAAACCATCTTTGCCCAATACGTTGTCCCACATCATTTGTGATATTTTTAGACAAGATGACATTGGGTTCGTAGAAGTAGAACGTATTTGATCTATTTTCCATTGTAAACCTTGCATACGACGTTTTACTTCTGGTGATGTACTATCGATCACCTCTTGTACCATCTTCTCACGCTTATCTTCATAGGCGTCGGGATCTTCTTTGGCAAGCCTTGCCCATTCATCAAAGTCAAATTCAGTATCTATATTCTGCATAGTCGTATGGATTTGGAGTCGTTAACTTGTTGTCGTTAATGAGCAATAAACCTTTAGCCTTTTATAACGTCAAAGTTCAAATTCTGCAACTACCGGTGTGTGATCAGAAGGACGTTCAAGCTTACGGGGTTCTTTATCGATATAACACGTACGACAAGAATCGGATAATACATCTGACGCGAGAATATGATCTATTCTCATTCCGCGACCACGTCTAAATGCTGCAGCACGATAATCCCACCAGGAAAAACTTTTTTCTTCCTGATCAAATAAACGAAAACAATCTTTTAATCCATGTGATAACAATTTGTTAAGTTCATCTCGTTCAGCTGGACTAACAAGCACACGGCCTTCCCATTCTTTTGGATCATGAACATCCTGATCTTCGGGCGCGATATTAAAATCACCTAAAATAATCAATCGATCATTTTTTTCCTGAAGTTGTTTAATGAAAGGATGAAGTTTGGAAAACCATTCAAGTTTGTAACGATATTTATCAGAACCAACTTCTGAACCATTTGGTACATATAGATTAAGCACGGTTATGTTGGAATTATTAATCGCTAATACACGACGTTGCACATCATCGTAATCAGGCAGGCAGTTCGCAATCGTCTCTATTGATGATTTACAAAGTGTTGCGACACCATTGTATGTTTTCTGTCCGATGTAACTAACCTGATAACCTGCTTCGTTTATTTCATCGAGTGGAAAATTTTCGTCAATAGTTTTTGTTTCTTGTAATGCCAGAACGTCAGGACTTTCGGTTTCCAGCCATTGCAAAACATGTGGCAGTCTTACTTTCAGGGAATTAACATTCCAGGTTGCTATCTTAAACACAGTTAAAAAGGTGAGATTTAATCAGTAAAAATTATTGTTGGTATTAGATTCTAAAGCCGCCATGTCTACGACGACCAAGATAATCAAGAATAAAAGCACCGATTGCCATACCAATGATAAGAATAATGATGAAAGCAGTTATGTATTGTTTCCAACCGTGTAGAGAAACAGAATGGTTATTTGATGAACCTGTTTCAGCTTCTATGCCTGATGATTCCAGTTGTGATCTTAATTGTTCATTCTCTTGTTTCAGTTTCTCTTTGTCAGCAAGAAACTGATCAGAATTATCGATATTGGCTATTCTTGCTTTAAGATCGGTCAAGTTTGCTTGTAACTCACCACTCTTCAGACGTTCTGAATTTAATTGTTGAGCAAGATCTTTTTGTTCATCCGTTGCATCGCCTGTCATGATGGTGCTTGATTTAAGCAATTCAATTTCCTTTTCCAGCTCATTCACGCGCGCTTTGCCGGGCTTATTGCTTACCAAGTATTTGCTGTTGATCCAGCCACGCACACCCTCAGGTTCCTCGACATGCACAAGATCATCGTTACGTTCAATAACGGTTAACTCAGTACCACTTGGCACAAGTTTCATTATCGGGCTATTTATCGTCGCGTTTTCATGTAAGCCGATTTTCAATTCATCGATTACATAAACGATCTCCGCCTGAGCTACAGAAGCAAGCAGCCAAAGCATACTGATAAGAATGATTCTAATCTTGTGCATTATTTATCCTTTAAGCTGTAATTCCTGAATGTCTTAATAAAGGTTCAATACTCGGTTTACGTCCACGAAATTCAACAAACAAGTCCATTGGTTCACGGCTGCCGCCTTGTTCAAGAATTGTGTGTAAAAATTCGTTTCCGGTCACTTTGTCAAAGATACCCTTTTCTTCGAACTTGGAAAAGGCATCAGCAGATAATACTTCCGCCCATTTATAGCTATAGTAACCGGCAGCATAACCTCCTGCAAAGATATGTGAGAAGCTGTGTTGGAAACGATTAAATTCAGGTGCTTTAACAACAGCGACCTGTTTTCTCACTTCATTTAGCAAATCTTGTATGTTTAGGGACTCATTAGCGGCAAATTCCAGATGCAAGCGGAAATCAAATAAAGAGAATTCCAGTTGTCTGACCATTTGCATCCCGGCCTGAAATGTTCTGGCGCACGTCATTTTTTCGAATAAATTGTCTTCAAGTGCTTTACCTGTATCAACATGTCGGGCAAATAAATCCAGTGCTTCTTTTTCCCAACACCAGTTTTCCATGAACTGACTAGGTAGTTCGACTGCATCCCAAGGCACTCCATTTATTCCTGATACGTCACTGTAATCAACCCGAGTCATCATGTGATGCAAGCCGTGCCCGAATTCATGAAATAAAGTGGTCACTTCATCATGTGTTAACAACGCAGCTTTGTCGCCAATAGGTGGGGTAAAATTACAAACCAGATAGGCAACAGGATTCTGAATAGACGAGCCGGATTTCTTTCTGACAATACATTGATCCATCCAGGCGCCGCCACGTTTATGTTGGCGCGCATAGAGATCAAGATAAAAGCTGCCTCTTATGTCTCCATTTGCTTCGAGAATATCAAAAAACATGACATCTTTATGCCAAACTTCCACGCCTTCTCTTTGTTTGATAGTGACATCGTAAAGTTTATTGGTAATAGCAAACAGTCCATCAATAATCTGATTAACCGGAAAATACGGGCGCAGTACTTCCTGTGAGATATCAAATTTTTTCAGTCTTAATTTTTCTGAATAATAAGCAACGTCCCATGCATCAAGCTCGCTTACATTTGCTGTTTCCCCATTTATTTCCAATACAAATTGTTTTAACTCTTCAAACTCCTGTTTTGCAAATTCATTTGTGCGTTCAGCAAGGTCGTTTAAAAAGTCCAAAACTTCCTCTGGATCTTCTGCCATTTTTGTCGCTAGAGAATAATGTGCGTAACTTTCAAAACTGAGCAACTTCGCTTTTTCTGTTCGGTACTTGAGAATTTCAAGCATGACGATACTGTTGTCCCAATCACTATTAGAACCTTCATCTGAAGAACGAGTTACATAAGCGTGATAAAATTCTTTTCTTAATTCAGCATTATCAGCGTATTGCATGACGGGCATGTAAGAAGGAAAGTCCAAAGTAAACAACCAGCCTTCTTTGTCTTTACTTTTTGCTGTTTGTGCAGCTAATGCCAATGCTGACTCAGGCAAGCCAGATAGTTGTTCTTTATCAGTAATGTGTTTTTCCCATGCGTGTGTTGCATCTAACAAATTTTCTTCAAACTTTGTTTGCAACTTGGAAAGTTTTTGTTGAATTGTTTTATAACGCCCTTTTGCTTCATTATCTAAATCAATGCCAGACAAACGGAAATCGCGCAGTGCATTTTTTATGATTTTCTTTTGCGCAGCGCTGAGTGATTCATAATCATCGCTGTTAGCTATAGCTTCATAAGCATGAAACAAGTCTTCATTTTGTCCCATCTCGGTTGAGTAGTCGGATAACTTTGACAAGCATGTATTATAGGCTTCGCGTAATTGATCATTATCAGCAACTGAATGTAGATGACTGGCTGGAGACCATGCTTTATTTAGCCGATCGTCCATGTCTTCAAGTTTTTGTAACAAATTCTCCCAAGTGTAGTTTTCTGTCGAACTTAATAAAGATTTAACCGTGTTTCGGTTTTCTGAAAGCAAGTGATCTATAGCTGGTTCAATATGTGATGCCTGGATAGACTCAAAAGCAGGAAGTCCTTCCGTTTCTATAAGTGGGTTATTCATAAGTGTTGATATAGGTTTGGTAATGTTTATTTTAAGTTGTCGATAGAAACTAGCTTGCTAAACGTAAACTGATTAGCAAAGTAGAGAGACTACCGCAAATTATAAAGGCAGTGATCGAAATTACTGCATAAATATGTAAGTGACGTACTAGATCGTCTTCAGGTACAGCAGAAAGAATAAAAGGGCGACGTTTATCATTAGTTTTATTCATTAAATGTACCGGCGGCATTGTTTTTTGTTCACTGTGTTTTTCCATAACATGGTTATACGCTTCATCTCTGACACGTTGCCATTCATTTAAATCGATTTCGCCATCGCCATTCGTATCAAATTGTTTCATCAAAGCTTCCGTATCCGTTTTCCACTCTCGAATGACTTCGCGTACATCTTCATTGACATCAAAGCGTGCGCCGGTACCACCAACCGTTTTGTATAAACCGATGGCATAAAGCGTTTCTCCGGAATGTAAAAGTTTCTCTGTGTAACGATATTTGTTACTGACAAAGACGCCACTTAAAAAAACACGTTTTTTACGTGTTGCTGTTGAATTGCCCATTGGACTTGATGAGCCACCATACCAGACATCTTTTCTTGATACCGTAACATGAGCGCCTTCGGGATCAATAATGCATTGCCCTGTTTCATCCTTGATTAAAAATAATTCGTCACTGATTCCTTTCCTAATCGGAGCCCATTCAGAATTTTTTCCCGACTGACGACGTTCTTCTACTTTGAATTCATACCATGTGCATGTTGTGCCTGTTAATGGAGAAACGATGGGTTGTCCTTCCATGAGATAGCCATGACCCACTAACTCCAGATAACCTTGTGCGGCAGATCGTATTTTCGATGTTGGTGTATCTTCAATAATGCGTTTACTGTGTATGTTCTTAAATGCAAAGAAGAAACCAACAATTGTCGCAATTAATAAGCCAGTAGATAAAAGCCAGAAATCATCGGCAGGCGCAATTTTAGCCCATTCACTTAAGCCAGTTAACATATCCGGTATTCTTGATTAGCCAAACAATGCTTTTACATCGACGTCCTGTTTTTCTTCGTCAGTAAATTCCAGTAAATCGCGAGCCGTAAAATTCATCATACGAGCGATAACAACATCAGGGAATTGCTCAATACGAATATTGTTTGCGTTTACTGATTCGTTATAAAACTCGCGTCGATCCGCAATGGCATCTTCAAGTTCGGAGATACGTGCTTGTAGCTGCTTGAAATTCTCATTAGCTTTTAAGTCAGGATAGGCTTCTGCAAGGGCAAACAAATTTCCCAGTCCCATTCTTAATTGGCTTTCAGCAGGACCTAATGATTTAACATCGCCTTTCTCTCTGGCGGCAGAAACAGCTGATCGAGCCTGGATGACTTTTTCTAAAGTACCTTGTTCGTGAGCCATGTATTGTTTACAAGTCTCGACCAGTTTGGGCAATTCATCGTGTCGTTGTTTTAATAACACATCAATATTTGCCCAGGCTTTAGAAACACTATGCTTGAGTGAAACCAGATTGTTATAAATGGTGACGGCATACATAACTGCCGCTGCCAAGAGACCCAAAAAGATAATGCTTGAAACGTCCATTTGCCTTCCCCTTTTTTAACGTGCTTAAGAAGTATAAATTGTAATCAGTAACAATGTCTTTTGTAGCAACAAGTGTACCTGACTAAAGTAATGCAAATGGTAACAATTATCACACAAAATCAAATACTTATTTGTTGACAAGTGTCGATTGCCATCTATTATGCAATGATGGTTTTATAAAAAAGGGCAAATATTCATGCAAGGCAATAAAAAAGTTATAGAACACCTGAATATAGCGATTAAGAATGAGTTAACCGCGATTAATCAATATTTTTTGCATGCACGTATGTACAAAAATTTTGGTTTGAAAGAATTGGGCGAGCATGAATATCATGAATCAATTGATGAGATGAAACACGCGGACGCGTTGATTGAACGAGTGTTATTCCTTGAAGGATTACCGAATTTACAAGAATTAGGAAAGCTGCGGATAGGTGAAAACCCAAAAGAAATGCTGGAAGCAGATCTCGCACTTGAAATGGAAGCAGTGCCAGCATTGAAGACAGGGATTGAATATTGTGAATCGGTGCAGGACTATATTTCCAGAGAGCTGCTTGAATCAATTCTCGAAAGTGAAGAAGAGCATATCGATTGGCTGGAAACTCAATTAGAGTTAATTGGCAAAGTTGGATTGGAAAATTATCTCCAATCACAAATGTAATAAAACCCCATAAACTGTTGTAATTTAAAACAAATTTAAATAAGTTATAAAATATTCAATTCTTTATTGATAATAGTTCTCATTCCTACTAGAATTACGATTAATGTTTAATAAAGAATTGTCGATGTATAACTTATGTATGTCTGTATCTGTAACGCTGTAACTGAAAGCGATATTAAAAAGGCCGTTAAAGACGGCGCAAATTGCTTGCATCATTTGGAAACAAAACTCGGTGTAAGTAATCAGTGTGGTTCCTGTCGTTGTGAAGCGTCTTCCTGTCTGGAACGCGCACTAGAGAAAGAAATGAGTTCTTCTGATCTCATTGCTTTTTGAATAACTCTTACAATTCATAACAAATTAATGATTTAAACGGGTTCTATGTTTTTAAATCTAAATGTAAATAATTCTCATTCAAATTATAATTTATATAAAAGATTTGAGTGTTTTGAAAAAATTTTTAAAAGGAGAAAGTTTATGTATTTTTTAAGAGAGCCACTTCGTGCCCCTCTGGTGTTAGCATTTTTAATTATCACTCCACAGTCATGTGTAATGGCAGAAGAACAAGCAGAAACCGCAGTGTTGTCTCAAGTGAGTATTATTGGCGATCCTTCAGCTGTTTATACTATTCCCGGCTCTGCTCATTACATCGATTACGAGTCAATTAGAAAATTTTCTTATGATGATATCAATCGCGTATTACGCCAGGT
The DNA here is from genome assembly GCA_041689615.1 of Gammaproteobacteria bacterium. GTDB lineage: Bacteria > Pseudomonadota > Gammaproteobacteria > Eutrophobiales > Eutrophobiaceae > UBA7359. The sequence continues at coordinate 50,008 of JBDNFW010000001.1, forward strand.
TCCTGGTGTATATATACGTGAAGAAGATGGTTATGGTCTGTTTCCAAATATCAGTCTTCGAGGGGTTGATACATCTCGAAGTGCAAAAGTGACGTTAATGGAAGATGGAGTTTTAGCTGCGCCCGCGCCTTATGCCGCACCTTCAGCATATTACTCTCCTACGACAGGTCGTATGAGTGGACTTGAAGTGTTAAAAGGTAGTAGTCAAATTAAATATGGACCCCATACAACAGGTGGCGCAATTAACTACTTATCAACTTCGATTCCTTATAATGAACGTGCTTTTTTGCGTGCCCAATATGGGGAAGATAATGAATATCGCACACATGCAAATTATGGAAATACCCTGGAAAATAATGCAGGTCGCTTCGGCTTTTTATTTGAGGCTTATATAAGAGGCGTGGATGGCTTTAAAACAATTGATGCTGCGCCAGGATTTAATAATACCGATGAAACCGGTTTTCAAAATATTGAACCTATGATTAAGTTGGCATGGGAACCATTAACATCAATCTATCAACGGTTTGAACTTAAATACGGATTTAGTGATGCTGAAGCGGATGAAACTTATCTGGGTTTAAGTACAGCAGATTTTAGGGCCGATCCATTCCGACGATATGCAGCATCTCGTTTTGATAATATTGAACGCGAACATCATCGCAGCTATTTAAGACACTTTATTTCGCCAACAGAAAATTTCGATCTAGTTACGACGGTTTACTATAATAAATTCGCACGTAATTGGTATAAATTAAATGATATTCGTGCGGCTGCAGGTGGTTTAGCGGCTAATGATAGTTTGTCTGCAGCATTAGCAGGCTCTCAAGCTGGTTCAAGTCTTCAATGTTTACAAGGCAATCTGGCGTGTGGTTTACGAGTACGTGCTAACAATCGTGAATATTATTCAACTGGTATTCAAACTGAAGGTAATCTCCGTTTTGATACTGGTCAACTCAACCATGATCTAACGATTGGTGTTCGTTATCACAGAGATCAAGAAGACCGGTTTCAGCAGCAAGATATATATAATCAAGATGCGACAGGTGCGATTACCAGTGTAACATTTGGTGCTCTCGGTTCGCAGGCGGATAGAGAAGATGAAGTAAGTGCGTATGCCTTTTTTATGGAAGATCGCATTGAACTAGACAACTGGTGGTTTACTCCAGGTGTTCGATATGAATATCTCGAACTTGAGCGAGTTGATTATAACGCGGGGTCAACACGAGACGACAACCTGGACATGTTGGGCGGTGGTATTGGTATTGGTTATAACTTTAATAGTGAACTCCAGGCATTTGGCGGCATTCACTTTGGATTTTCGCCACCTTCTCCTGGTGGTGCAATTAATAATAATCTTGAGGAAGAAACCAGTACGGGTTACGAACTTGGATTACGTTACGCTAGAAATGATCAAATTCTTACTGCCGAAGCAGTTGCTTTTCTTACGGAGTTTGAAGACTTAATCGTTGTTAATAATATTGGTGGTACCGGTACAGGTAATGATGAGAACTTTGGCGAAGTAGATGCTTATGGTTTGGAGCTATCGGCTCAGTATGATTTAGGAGTTGCTAACGAATGGTCTTTTAACAACCCGTATTTTATCGCATTTACTTATACCAATGCCGAACAGCAAAATAATTCAAGATCAACAGATCCAGACTCAATTTTCAGTTTTGGTAGTGCTGGTAATAAAGTACCGTATATACCTGAGTATCAGCTTTCTGTAGGCAGTTCTATAGAATTTGTAAACTGGGGTGCATCGCTAAGAGCTAACTTTGTCGATGAAACATTTACCAGTGCCAATAATGTGGATGTTGAACTAAATGGAGTAGGCGCCGCAGATGCCCGTTTTGGTAAAACAGATGCTTATACGACAGTAGATCTTTCTGCTTATTACGATATAAAAAATGATGTACAGATATTCGCAGGTATACAAAACGTATTCGAAGAAGAATATATCGTTTCTAGACAACCACATGGGCCGCGTCCCGGCGCACCTCGTACTTGGTATGTTGGTTTTCAGATAGACATGTAATTTAAAATATTAAGAATATTGTTTAACAGTAATAACCTCTGGTGGTGATATTAAGGGCGTTTTTATACGCCCTGTTTTTTTAAATGACATAAACGTTGGCGTTTTGATTTGATTATAATTCGAAAGAATTATCGTTTATACTAATTGAATTTTACTACTTTAAATTTTAATGAATAAATTTATATTGATAACCATATTATTTGTACAGCAGTTTTCATATGCTGCTGAAGTAAATATCTATTCTGCTCGTAAAGAAGCGTTAATTAAGCCATTACTCGATGAATTTACTGAACAAACCGGAATTCATGTCAACTTGGTTACTGGTGAGGCAGATACCTTATTAAAGCGCCTGGAAGTGGAAGCTAAAAATACACCGGCAGATATTTTATTAACGGTTGATGTGGCCAGATTAATCAGAGCAAAAGATTTAGAACTGTTTCAATCTATCGATTCGGAAGTATTAGAAAAAGGTATTCCCGAACATTACCGTGATAGTGATAAACAATGGTTTGGTTTGTCATTACGTTCACGCGTAATAATCTACGCGCCAGATCGCGTTAAAGAGGAAGAGTTAAGTAGTTACGAAAATCTTGCCAATAGTAAATGGAAAAATCGCGTTTGCGTTCGTTCATCTTCTAATGCTTATAATCAATCTTTAGTCGCGGCAATGGTGGCTAATGATGGTGTTGAAAAAACAGAAGCCTGGGCAGCAGCATTAGTAAAGAATTTTGCCCGAGATCCAAAGGGTGGCGATCGCGATCAAATAAAAGCTGTTGCCGCAGGCGTGTGCGATGTTGCTCTGGTTAATACTTATTATCTTGCAGGTATGTTAGTTTCGAGCCAGGAAGATGAAGTTGCTGCAGCAAATAAAATAAAGTTATTTTGGCCTGATCAAGATGGTCGCGGTGCTCATATGAATGTCAGTGGCGCCGGAATATTAAAACCGGCCAAACATAAAAAAGAAGCAATTCAATTACTCGAATATCTTGCTAACGATAAAGCACAACACTGGTATGCCGAAGCTAACCATGAATATCCAATTAATTCTAATATTGAAAGTAGTGCCATATTAAAAAGTTGGGGCAAATTTAAAGCAGACAATCTTAATTTAAATTTGTTAGGTAAATATAATACTGAAGCTGTCTTGTTAATGGATAGAGCAGGCTGGAAGTAAATTAAAAATAGCTATGCTTGTCACTCCTGATTCACAAGCAATTTCGGACGCAGTTATTTATAAAACCAATTCATTTGTGTTTTCTAAATGGAATAGTGCTTTAGTTGTACTATCACTTTTATTTAGTATTCCTTTAGTCATTGTATTGGGTTCACTCTTCTTTCCTGAAACAGAAGCATGGTCGCACTTAGCTGACACTGTTTTAACGGATTATATTTTCAACTCACTGATGCTATTAATCGGCGTCGCTTTTTTTAGTGTGATACTGGGTGTTATTCCTGCCTGGTTGGTAACCATGTATCGCTTTCCTTTCAGCCGTTATCTTGAATGGGCATTGTTATTACCGATGGCAATGCCAGCTTATATTATTGCTTATAGTTATACCGGCATGCTTGATGTGGCTGGCCCGTTACAAACTTCAATTAGAGAAGTAACCGGTTGGCAGTATCGTGATTACTGGTTTCCTGAAGTACGTTCTTTGGGTGGTGCAATAACTATGTTGTCTCTAGTGTTATACCCTTATGTTTATTTATTAGCGCGCGCCGCGTTTATTGAGCAATCAATTTGTGTTTTAGAAGTTTCAAGAACGCTGGGTTGTAATGCTGTCGATGCGTTTCGACGTGTTGCCTTACCATTGGCGCGTCCGGCAATTATGGTTGGCTTATCTTTAGTTGTGATGGAAACACTGGCGGATTACGGCACGGTTCAATACTTTGGTGTGTCTACATTTACTACCGGTATATTCCGTACATGGTTTGGCCTGGGTAATAGTATGGCGGCTGCGCAATTGTCGGCTTTATTGTTGTTATTTGTTGCTGTTTTTTTATATCTGGAAAAACGTTCTCGTAGGCAAGCCCGTTTTCATCATACCAGCAGTCGTTACAGTAATTTACTGCAACAACAATTAAATAAAGGCGCAGGATTGTGCGCACTGACTTTTTGTGCCTTACCGATGATATTAGGTTTTATTATTCCTGTTAGTTATTTAATTGATATGGCATTAGATACGTATTTGCACATACTCAATAAAGATTTTTATTTATTGTTGTTTAATAGTTTATCGTTAGCTTTTGCGACAGCCATTCTGGCATTGTTGATTGCTTTGTTTATGGCGTATTCAAATAGAAATAGAAATTCATCCGTTAATCGTTTTTTGGTGCGTTTTGTTAGTATGGGTTACGCTATTCCTGGCACAGTGGTCGCCGTGGGTGTTTTAGTCCCGTTTGCATGGTTTGATAATACTTTAGATGCTTTTTTAACTGAACATTTTAATATCAGTAGTGGTTTATTAATTAGTGGCACAATTGTGACATTAATCTTTGCTTATTTGACGCGTTTTCTTGCGGTCTCAATCAATACAGTCGAGGCAGCATTGGGGAAAATAAAACCGGTTATGGATGAAGTTGCAAAAACAACAGGTATGTCGTCTGGCGGTATTATTAAACGTATTCATATACCAATGATGCGCGGTAGTTTATTAACAGCATTATTATTAGTGTTTGTTGATGTGTTAAAAGAATTGCCCGCAACATTAATATTACGCCCATTTAATTTTAATACTCTGGCAGTTCGTGCTTATGAACTAGCTAATGAAGAACGTTTGGCCGCTGCTGCTGTTCCTGCACTTGCTATTGTGCTTGCGGGTATTATTCCGGTTATTATGATCAGTAACTCAATTTCACGTTCCCGTGCTGGCAATGAATAAAGCGATAAACATAAATGATGTGTCAGTCTCGATAGAAGGCCGTAGCATTCTGGAAAATATTTCCTTTGGTCTGGAAGAAGCGGGGATCGCTTGTTTGCTTGGGCCAAGCGGTTGCGGTAAGACAACCTTATTACGTTGTATTGCCGGTTTTGAAAAACAACATCAGGGCGAAGTCTGGATCAAAGGCGTTAGAGTTAGTAATCCAACACATCATCTTCCGGTGGAACAGCGACAAATCGGCATGGTGTTCCAGGATTATGCCTTGTTTCCGCATATGAGCGTGGCAGATAACATTACCTTTGGTTTAAATAATCAGAATGCAAAAACAGTAAAGCAACGTCTAGATGAATTAGTTGAATTACTATCGCTACAAAAACACGTTAATAAATATCCACATAATTTATCCGGCGGTCAACAACAACGCGTTGCGCTGGCAAGAGCAATGGCACCACGTCCCGGAGTTTTATTACTGGATGAACCTTTCGCTAGTCTTGATGTTGAATTACGAGAACAAATTGCACGCGAACTTCGTCAAATTATAAAAAAGGATGGTATTACCACTATTATGGTGAGCCACAATCAACTTGAAGCCTTTGCCATGGCGGATGTGATAGGTGTAATGAATGAGGGACGTTTATTACAGTGGGATAAGGCATTCAAGCTTTACCATGAACCAGAAACATCTGAAGTCGCTAATTTTGTAGGTGAAGGAGTATTTATTCCTGGTGTAGTCATTAATGAAAAAGAAGTGAAGACTGAAATTGGTAATATACAAGGTGTTACGCCGCATGGAGTAGCGCTTGGAAAGAAGGTCACCGTTTTGATCCGACCCGATGATATTTTGCATGATGATGACAGCAAAATGACGGCGCGTGTTAAGGATAAGGCTTTTAGAGGGGCGGAGTTCTTATATACGCTTGAGCTGGAAACAGGTGTGCGCTTGTTGAGTCTGGTGCCTAGTCATCATAATCATCCTGTCAATGAGCCAATTGGCATACGCCTTGAAATAGATCATCTGGTGATTTTCCCTCAAATTGACTAACAAGAATAACTAAATTATTTTCCGGGTAGCGCATAGCCATTCCCTGTCTTAAACTTAGGGTTAACAGATTCTGTAATAATCCTGACTTAAAACCTTAATAAAAAGCAATAATAATGAGTGACAAAAGTAATGAACGTACCCGCTGATTTAAAATACACCAATACGCATACCTGGCTAGAAGATATGGGCGATAGTAAGTATCGCGTCGGAATCACGGATTTTGCCCAGGACGAGTTAGGCGACATTGTTTATGTCGAGCCGCCAGAAGTCGATCGACAATATGCGCAGATTGAAGAATGCGCTGTAGTTGAGTCAGTTAAATCGACTTCCGATATTTATTGTCCGTTAAGCGGTGTTGTTGTCGAAGTCAATCCGGCATTAGAAGAAACACCCGAGATAGTAAATGCAGAACCTTATAGTGATGGCTGGATTTTTATAATAAAAGCGAGTGATATTTCCGAGCTGGATGAATTAATTGATGCGGATGAATATACTGAATTAACGGAAGAATAATAAAACATGGCTAAAATAACGTTACAAGGAAAAGATATTAATACGAATGGCGACTTGCCAAAAGCGGGTGATGATGCACCGGATTTTTCATTGGTCAATGCCAAGCTTGGTGATGTTTCATTATCAAGTTATAAAGGTAAGAAAAAGCTATTAAACATCGTCCCCAGTCTGGATACAGGCACATGCGCTACTTCAACAAAAAAATTCAATGATGCAGCCAAAAAAAAATCAGATGTTGCTTTCTTAATGGTATCGGCCGACTTACCATTTGCAGCAGCGCGATTTTGCTCAGCAGAAGGCACGAATAATGTTGTTGCTTTATCGATGATGCGTTCGCGTAAGTTTGCCAAAGACTATGGTGTCTTAATCGAAGATGGACCTTTGGCAGGTATAACGGCACGTGCCGTTGTCGTCATCGATGAAAATGACAAAGTCATTTATTCAGAACTTGTCTCAGAAATTGCAGATGAACCAAATTATGATGCCGCACTTGCAGCGTTATAATCTAAAACATAATTCATAATAGTTTTTTAATAAGGACATTAATACTTTATGGCCTCGCAAGGTAACACCGATCTTAGTCGGCTTATTAAAGCAACCAGGTTTTCCTGTCAGGGCTTCAAAGCCGCGTTCGCAAATGAAGCCGCATTCCGACAAGAAGTATTTCTCGCAATCGTATTAATACCTCTGGGTTATTACCTTGGCAGTAGTGGTATTGAACGAGCACTACTTATCAGTGTTGTTTTACTGGTTCCAATCATTGAATTAATAAACTCAGCTATAGAAGCGATTGTTGATCGGGTTAGTACCGAAAAACATGAGCTCTCTGGAAGAGCAAAAGACATAGGTTCAGCTGCCGTATTACTTTCTTTAATTAATGCCGCTGTTGTTTGGACTCTGGTGTTATTAGATTTCTAAATGTTGTAATCAAGTTCTTTTTATCTTATCTAAGCTACTCTATACTGATATTTTTAATATACGGTATTGGAGTATAGATTATGTCTGATGAAGAATTACTCGAGCTGCACCATGAAGCAAAAGATTTCTCTGATCGAATAGCCAAAGCCTTCACCAAATTTTTACGCTTCTTCGCAGATGTATTCTTTGCCAAGCGATACGGTCATCGTGCTGTTGTTCTGGAAACCGTTGCTGCTGTGCCCGGTATGGTTGCTGGTGCTCTCCAACATTTACGTGCTTTGCGTCGTATGGAAACTGATCGTGGATGGATCAGAATATTACTTGAAGAGGCAGAAAATGAACGTATGCATTTAATGACATTTGTTCATATTGCACAACCGTCACCGTTTGAACGTTTCCTGATTTTACTTGCTCAAGGTATTTTCTATAATTTATTTTTTCTGATTTATATTTGTTCATCAAAAACGGCACATCGTATTGTTGGCTACTTCGAAGAAGAAGCAGTTTATAGTTATACTGAATATCTTGCAGGTATCGATGATGGTACTCACGAAAATGTTCCGGCGCCACAGATCGCAATTGATTACTGGAATCTTTCTGCCGATGCTAAATTAAGAGATGTCGTTATAGCCGTTAGAAATGACGAAGCTCATCATCGCGATGTGAACCATAAATTTGCTGATGAGTTAGCTGAAGCTTAAATGCATCAACTAAACAGAGATTTTGAATGATGCTGCTTTCGACTCAGACTGTGTGAAAACGTGAAAATGTAACTAAAATATTTAAACATTCCCCACTTACTCTATTCCATGATCAAGTTATAGGGATAAGCTCTATAAAACTGCCTGTTATACAATTCATAGTCCCACATTTAAAAATAGAAATTTGTTTTCACACAGTCTGGACTCATAGCAGCAGTTTCGAATAATATAATATAGCTTCTGCTTTCCAGCGTTAGCGGTCAGATGCGTTACTAGATAAAAATCAATTAAAATTGCACATTCGTGACAAACTTCAATAAAAAAATGTCCGCTAACAAAATTCCAGCGTGTTTTATAAGTCTTTGAAGTTAAGTAAATATAAGCCTCAATTCAGAGAACGCTATATTTAGGGTAACACTCTCAAAATGGATAATAAAAACAGCCAAGTGGACACCTTGGATAAATAGGTACTATACTAAATTTTATTCCTATCACATTGAAACAACGAGGTTTTTTATCATGTTACCTTTCAGTTCCTATAATAGGTTAGCAGACAAAGTGTCACTTAACTTCTAGTTATGCATTCTTTGAGAGAACTCGTCTTGGTAATAGAATAGTGACCGCAAAGTATTAGACTTCTCCGTCTGCTACAACTAATTAGATTAGGGTATCTTAGCTCGTTATAATGCCAAGCTGGTTATGAGCTGATGGCTATTTAAAACGTATTTTAACAGGACAACACAATGACAAGTACCCAACAACGTGCCGAACTACAACGCCAAATTTGGCAAATTGCGAATGAGGTTCGTGGCTCGGTCGATGGCTGGGATTTTAAGCAGTATGTATTGGGTACTTTGTTCTATCGTTTTATTAGTGAAAACTTTGCCAGTTATATTGAAGGCGATGATGAAAGCGTTAACTATGCTGAGCTTGCCGATGATGTGATCACTGCAGAAATCAAAGACGATGCTATTAAAACCAAGGGTTATTTCATCTACCCCAGCCAGTTGTTTACTAACGTTGCCGCCAATGCCAACAATAACGCCAACCTGAACACCGATTTGGCCACACTATTTTCCGCCATTGAAAGCTCGGCTAATGGTTACCCATCTGAACCTGATATCAAGGGCTTGTTTGCCGATTTTGATACCACCAGTAACCGCCTGGGCAACACCGTTGTCGACAAGAACACCCGTTTAGCAGCCGTACTAAAAGGCGTGGCGGGGCTTAGCTTTGGTCAGTTCCAAGAAAACCAAATCGACCTGTTTGGGGATGCCTACGAATTTCTCATCTCTAACTATGCCGCCAATGCTGGTAAGTCCGGTGGCGAGTTTTTCACCCCACAGCACGTTTCCAAGTTGATAGCCCAGATTGCCATGCACAAGCAAACCAGCGTCAATAAAATTTATGACCCGGCTGCGGGTTCCGGCTCGCTGCTGCTGCAAGCCAAAAAGCACTTCGACGCGCATATTATTGAAGAGGGCTTCTTCGGTCAGGAGATCAACCACACCACCTACAACCTGGCGCGTATGAACATGTTTTTGCACAACATCAACTACGACAAGTTCAATATGCAGCTGGGCGATACCTTAAAAGACCCGCACTTTTTGGATGACAAACCCTTTGATGCCATTGTATCCAACCCACCCTATTCGGTGAAGTGGAAAGGCAGCGATGACCCAACCCTGATCAACGACGACCGCTTTGCCCCCGCCGGTGTGCTTGCGCCCAAATCCAAAGCCGACTTTGCCTTTGTATTGCATGCCTTAAGTTATTTATCCAGCAAAGGCCGCGCCGCCATTGTCTGCTTCCCCGGTATTTTTTACCG
>JBDNFW010000002.1:0-6782 GCA_041689615.1 Gammaproteobacteria bacterium
TCACCGTCACCGCCAGTATCGCCATCAGGATCATCCCAACTATCGCCTGGATTATTATCGTTATTGTTTTCATCTTTTTCGGCGTTAGAAATTGCTTCTTCAAGTTCCGCTATGGTATATAGCGTCCCGGATTCGTCTTCCAATGGAAGGTTCAGTTCTTTGGCCCTTTTGGACAATTCTTCTTTTTTAGTCATGATAGAACGATTTTTTGTTTTCGACTTTCTGTTCAAGTCTTGTTAGTGAATACCCATTGACCGTAGGAGCATCATTGAACAGCTCGTTAAGGTCCATGCTTTTTTTCATTTCCTGATGCAAAGTACGAATTTCCCCTAACTTTTTAAGTAATTTCTGTTTTTCGTCAAGGTCCTTGGTCTTTTCGACCTCTTTTATCTTTGCGTGCCTTACGGCATCCAAAAGCCTAAGTTCGGTTATGGTAGGGTGGTACTGGAGCTCGTCATATTTTTTTAAGGCAATCTGTACAAGGTCGTCGCCCCAATTAAAAGCGTCACTGGTTCCCATCACCTGTCTCATGGCTTTTATGTGCCTTTCCGCATAATCATAAAATCCCCAAGGAGTCTCGTGGTCTATAGTAAGGGCTATACAGGTAAAGCACTGTAGACCGAAATCCTTGTGGTCTATAAGCTTTTTGAATTCCTTTATCGCCAGTACACCGTCCTTAAGGTCGGATATATCCACAAGTCCTGTCTTCGGGTCTATTCGGGTCAAATACATTTTAATTGATCAATAACTGTTCACGGTACCTGTTCCAGTAAGTCAGGTTCTGTCGCATCGTGCGCTCGGTCATGAATATCTGGAACTCTATGTAAAGTAACGAAAAAACATCCTTTGAACTGTAATCGGGGAACAGGTGCCTTACGACCTCGGTCAAAAAACCCACTTTGTACATCGTATGTATCTGATGTTCCCTAAAACCGTTGACGTCCAATTTTTTAAGATAATCAGGGACTACAAAGGTAAGGGAATCCGTCTCGTGTTTTTTTTGGGCATAGGCCAGCTTCTGCCTATCATAGAGCTGATGTGGATTGGTTATCAATATCTTGTCCCCGAACCTTATCATGATACGACCAGCGGACTATCGCCGGAACCTTCGGCCTCCGAGTCCTTTTTCTTTTTTTCGATATCCTTTACGATATTTTTCATCTTGGTATCCAAAGCAATGGATATTCTCAGAAGGTCCTTTGCCCCGTACTTGTTCTTCATCCTAGGCTTCATCCTACGGTCAAGTTCACCTTCTATCTCAAAGCTCCATGCATCATGTTCGGTGAACACCTCGAATATCCGCTTCATCTCCACCGAGAACATTTCATCGGCATCGATACCGTAATGCTTGGACATTTGCAATACCTCCGTCATTTTGTTACGGGCGGCATTGGCAAGCCCTTCCACATATGAAAGCGCATTATGGAGCTCGGACAGAGACGTCTTTCGCAACCATGTAATTCTTGACTTATCAAGTTCCACCGATTTTCGTTGCTGTTTCGATTCCAGTATTTTAGATTTTTGATTCCCCATATTTTCCTTTTATGTTTTGGTTGAAATATTTGCCCTGGCTTTCCGAGACTATCATTTCTGATATCGTAGGCATGGGCACGTTCTTATATTTATAGGAACCTCCGCTATGAAAAGTCACTATCAATTTTTTTGTTGTCGGTTCGTAATCTATTTCATTTAGATTACTGCTTTTCATTTTTAATTTCATCAGAACAGTCCTTGTTTTATTTTTTCCTCTTCTATCGTTATTACACCGCTTATGGTTATCAACGTACTACAGATACTTACTGCATTGGTCACAGCGGATATCGTTACTTTGGCAGGGTCGATGATTCCGTTCTCCACATAATCTATGAAGTTTCCGCTGAACAGGTCTATGCCCTTAGTGAACATTTCCGAATTCTTATAGAAGTTGGCCTCGCTCTGTACCTTTCCAAGATATTCGGCATTTTCCAATATCTGGTACATCGGCGCCTTGATGCTATCGTAGAACACCTGCTTGCCCAAATCGAAATCATTTTCTTGTCTACCTGTAAAAAGTTTTTTTATGTAACCATAGATCCCTCCCGAAAAAGAAATATCGGGGGACATGAAATGTCCTATGGAGAACAAAGGCAATCCGCCTCCTGCAATGAACCCTTCCTCTTCCGCGGCCTTGACAGCCATAAGGGCGTCGTCTACCCTGTCCCTTTTTTCCTTTGCAGCTATCTCCGAGTCCGCGCCAACAAAAATAAGGGCAACCCCTTTGGTCATTTTGGCCAACCTTTCCGCATGTTTGTCCCTCAAGTGAGGATCGTCCTCATTTTCTATCTGGGCAATTACCTGCTTTTTATAGGCCTCTATTTTCTCTGGGTCGCCCATACCGTCAACTATGGAAAACTCATTCTTCCCTACCACTACCGAACTTGCCTTTCCTAAATACTTTTCCGGGTCCTGTTCCTGCATTTCACGCAAGGAGACCACTTTGTCCTTAAGGAGGCTCATGCCCCCGGTCATGGCTGCAATATCGTTAAGCCTTTGCTGTTTTTGCGAACCGAACCCCGGTGCCTTTACAACACAGGCATTAAGGTTCCCGTTGGTAATGTTCATCAGCATAAAACGTAAGGCCATTTCGTCCATATCCTCACAAATGACCAACAGGCCCCTGCCTTTTTTGTTTGCATAATCAAGGGCGGATTTAATTTCTTCGAGATGGCTTATCTTAAAATCGGTCATAAGAACCAAACAGTTTTCCGACTTCCACTCCCCTCGCTCCTCGTTGTTCGAAAAATAGGGGGATACCATCCCGCTACCAAAGGTCATTCCTTTCAACTGATCGACATAACTGTTATGGTTCTTACCGATATCTATTTTTACGGCGCCCGTATCGCCTATGATATCGAGCGCTTCCATGATAAGGTCGGCCACTTCCATATCGTTGTTGGATGATATCATAGCTACTTTTCTAAGGTTTTGACGCCCCCTTTCGCTATTGTCTATTTTTACGGCCATGGATTTCAGCTCCTTGATGGTATGCTGCATGCCCTCCATCATTCCCTTCTTGAAAATGTTAACGTTCCTAATACGCCCGTCCTGTATAAGTTTAAAGCTGTTGTTGACCAATACTTGTGCTATGACCGAAGCTGTAGTGGTACCGTCGCCAGATTCTTTATTGGACTTGATGGCGACCTGTTTTACCGTTTGGCTGCCCATCTGTTCCACGTTGTCTGCAAGCTGTATGCTCATGGCAACGGTCACACCGTCCTTGGTGGCCATAGGGTCCCCATATCCGTTGTCGATAAGTACTGTCTTTCCCGCAGGCCCCAAAGTGGTCTTTACAATATCGCAAAGTTGGTTTACGCCATTGGATATCCTTTCAGTAGCATTTGTTCCAAGATAAATTTTATTGTGGCTCATTAAAATCTGTTCTGTTTCATTAAATAATCCTCTGGTGTGAAAAGCTTTATGTGCACGTCCTTTTTAGGATGTAGCAATAGTTTATGCCCCCGCATGGGCGCATAAAAGATTATATCGCCAGGCTCCACGCCGTTCCACTTGCTCTGCATTACGATACCGTAATTCTTTTCGGTGAACATCTCGAAGGTGGTACTGGACTTATCGTATGCCGATATGTACTTTTCGTACTGGTCCTGTGGGAAAACCAGGTATGTATCCTCGGCAAGATGAAAAGTGTTGCCGTTCGAAAGTTCCTCAAAGAACTTTTTTGCTTTTCCGTAATCTATTTCTTCCATATTTTTCTTTAATCGAACCATCCCCTGTCCACTCCATCGCTTTCAAGAAAATTAAAAGGCTCTTTGGTAAAATCATATATAACAATCCCTTCAGAAGGGGACCATTCCACCTTGTAAGGCTCATGGCTTATCCTTTCCCATTTGACATGATAAAACAAACCAACGTATTCATTGAACATCAGTCAAGAACGATCCAGTCGTCCGCCAACAGGTCACTGGCGCTCGGCGTCCAGCTGCTCACGTTGTTGTACTTGTCCACCAAGGCCAATTGGTTACTGTATCGAACCGAAGTATGTTCTGTTTCGTCTCCATCTTTAACTTTCAAGAACCTTTTCGCAAACTCTTCCTTTACCGTTTTGGGCCAAGAAGACATTTTTTCGACGAACTCGTAAGGAACCTCATTAGGTACCTGCATAAAGACGAAAAAATCAAAATCCAGCCATGCCTTCCGGGTTATCCGCTTGCCTTTTTTTAAAGCCTTAACGGCATGGCCTATCGAAGAGTCCCAAATTACTGTACCACCCTCCAAGGGAATTCCGCTACCTACCGTTTCCGGATCGAAGTTTTTATCTTTCATAACTTAGCTTGTAAAAATTTGATTTATTGTTGGGCGTGCAATATATGTAATAAAAACGATATAAGCAAATAAAAAAACCTTCCAGTTTCCCGGAAGGCCAGACCCTTTAAAAATCAAATGCGTGCAAACGCAATGCAAACCTACAAAAAAAAACGGGTACCTCTCCAGATACCCGTTCACGTAAACCAACCAATCAACTCAAATTATTAAATTTGAAAGATGAAGATATAAAAAAAAGAGATCCCTTTACGAAACCTCTTCTGTTTTTTGCCAAAAACATAAAAATCAAAAAATAAGAAACCTAAACCCTCCTAAACATAGCGTTATAGGAAACCATCAGATTAGATACAGGCAAACTTACACCTTTTTTTGGAAAAAGATATTGACGGCACAAAGAATTTTCTATATAGTACTTCATAACAGGCTTTTCGCCCATACTTACGTACTCAAGCCAGTCTTTTGGAAACGGTACGCCCTTATATATCTGATTTTTCATCAGAATACCCAAAAGCTCTCCCTGTATAGGCAAATAAGCAAGGTTCTTGTACAACGAACTTACCAAAAACCTTCTTTTTTTCGGACTTATCTCCTGCGCAAAAAAATTAGGGCTCACAAAACACTTGTTCGACTTCTGCCTCAACGGCATCAACAAACCTATCGCTATACACTCTCTTTTCCATTTCCTGTACGTATGATTACCAACATCGGGCCAACCGGAATGACTCACCACGACCTGAAAACAGTCCATGGCACCATGAAAATCCATAATACTATCGCTCTCCCTAAAGAAAGACCACCTTAGTTCACCGCTCCTACCGGCACGTATCCTACCGGTCACCTCACCGATCAACCATACCATCAACCAGTTCTCTTTTCCCTCAACCAGATGCTTGCGCCAACTAAGGCTTCTTTCCGAAATACTCTGCCGGTTCTTCATTTCCCTGGTCAAAAGACAGCACATAAAAAATGCCCGATATTCCATCATGGAAAGGGGCATATCGGACATGGTGTACTTTTTCTCTACATCGGTAAGCTTTCTATTAAGAAGAGACTCCAACCTACGTACAGGCCTATTCGTTATTTTTTTCATATTTACATTTTAGCACGACAAACATACAAAAAAACCCATTGAAAAAGTACTAAAAACACACTGTTAAAAAAAAACATAAATCGACCATCCACGCGCATGCTTGAGCGAGGGAGCGTTAATATTGCGCGCGCGCGTTTTTAAAGACCCTACACCATGCCTATCCCGAAACAGTCCCTGACAAGTCATAATTCCAGTGGCAATTAAAAGAAGTTTAACCTCCATAAGACACACCCAATACCGGTCAAGGTAACACCCTCGCACGCGTACACGCACGTACACGCACGCACACGCATAAGACACCAAATTTTTTTTATTTTTTAAATCCAGCCCCAACAATACACATCCCCATACCCATTTTTTACACTTTTCCGTTCATATCCCGAGACTTCTATCGAGCACGGCATAATCCTATGGCCGTACCTGAGAACGTCGCTAAGAGGGGCTTATTTCAAGCCACATCACATGCACCCCAAAAATACCCGAGGCAGTACAGACATAGGCGCCAAGAGCAGAACGAACACCATAACACCTAAAATACCAGAGGCAGTACAGAGACTGACCCTATGTCGAATCGACCCCCAGGTCGTTCGCGGTTTCGGCCCCCGGGGGGCCTCTTGGCAAACAGCAAAAAGAGAGTCCGTTCGGATTCACGGCGCTATTGCCACAAAACCTTCTAAAACATACATCATGAAGGATTCAAGATTCAGTACCATTACCGTTAAGTCCATCGCAAAGAGCATGGACTCTTACATGAAAACCTCCGACTTTGAGGCCGCCGAAAAGGCAGCCATAAAGTACATCAACCGCGTTAGCGGTTCATGGGACCACGACCAGCCCATCGTACAGGCGCAAGCCAAACAGATTCAGCTACTTCAGGTCGGCAGTGCCATCAAGCACGCTAGCCAGACCAAGAACACAGCGTTCTTCATCGGCCTTGGCGCAAGCATACTAGGCAGCATACTCGTAGCTGCCGCATTCGGTCCCACCGCAGGTTGGATGACCGTCCTCAAGTTCTCCTCAGCGTTCCTCGTAAGCGCAGGATGCCATGTCGCCGCCGAGAAGATAGGCAATGAGCAGGCCCTCGCTCATTACCTCAATCTTTCTTGTGTTATCGAGGATGACTGTATGGCTATTTGCGCTGGCTAGTATTGTTGTGTTCTTTGTGGGCTTATGATTTTACGTTAGCGGTATCTTTTGGTACCGCGTATTATTATTGCTTGGAACTGTTTTCTAACTGTTCTGAACGTGCCTGTTTATGGCAATCACAGCCTGTTTAAGGCGATTTCTTACACGTTCTATGCCTCGGTGTAGAATTGTGTAGCGTATCAAGAGATAGTCTCTTAGAACGCATTAAAATAACAAAGTCCCTTAA
>JBDNFW010000003.1:0-61691 GCA_041689615.1 Gammaproteobacteria bacterium
AATGGTGATGCCGGGCGACAACATCAAAGTAAAGGTGAAGTTGATTAACCCGATTGCGATGGAAGAAGGATTGCGATTTGCAATACGAGAAGGTGGCCGTACCGTCGGTGCGGGTGTGGTCTCTAAAATTATTGAGTAATTATAAAAATGGCTGAACAACAAGTAATTAGAATTCGCCTTAAGGCATTCGATCATCGTCTGATCGATCAATCTACAAAAGAGATTGTCGAGACAGCAAAACGTACAGGTGCTCAGATAAAGGGTCCTATACCTTTACCGACGAAGAAAGAACGCTTTACTATTTTGATTTCGCCGCACGTTAATAAAGATGCGCGTGATCAATACGAAATTCGTACTCATAAACGTTTAATGGATATCGTTAACCCGACTGATAAAACGGTCGATGCGTTAATGAAACTTGATCTGGCGGCGGGTGTCGACGTCCAGATTAAACTTCAATAAGAATAATTGGTGGATTTATAACAATGACGATTGGAATAATAGGTCGAAAACGAGGCATGACACGCATCTTCACTGAAGATGGGCTTTCTGTGCCAGTGACTGTTGTTGAGGCGACCCCTAATCATATTACTAATTTGATTACATCAGAAACAAAAGGTTATACCGCGATACAGGTTTCCTGGGGTTCTAAAAAATCTTCATCGTTGACTAAATCAGAAGCGGGAAACTATGCCAAGGCTAGCATTGAAACTGGCGAAGGTCTTTTAGAACATCGAGTGACTGATGAAGAGCTTCAGCAGTTTACTGCGGGTTCTGAGATTAAAGTTGATATGTTTGAAGCAGGTCAAAAA
Source organism: Gammaproteobacteria bacterium (assembly GCA_041689615.1). Taxonomy (GTDB): domain Bacteria; phylum Pseudomonadota; class Gammaproteobacteria; order Eutrophobiales; family Eutrophobiaceae; genus UBA7359. The sequence continues at coordinate 813 of JBDNFW010000003.1, forward strand.
GTTGATGTGACTGGTACAACCAATGGCAAAGGTTTTGCTGGTGCTATTAAGCGACATAATTTTAGTCATCAACGCATGTCACACGGGAACTCTATATCACATCGTGCGCCTGGTTCTATAGGTCAATGCCAAACTCCAGGTCGCGTTTTTAAAGGCAAAAAAATGGCAGGTCATTTGGGTAATGTTCAACGTACAACTCAGAACCTTGAAGTCGTTCGTGTTGATACTGAGCGCAACTTATTATTAATTAAAGGTTCTGTTCCTGCAGTTAAAGGTGGCAGGGTTGTTATCAAACCTTCTGTAAAGGCACGTAAATAAGGCAATCACATGGAACTTACAATTCAAACAGCAGGCAAGAAAAAAGCGGACAGCATGACTGTTGCCGATAGCGTTTTTTCTGTCGAATTAAATGAGCCATTGATACATCAGGTTTTAACCGCGTATCTGGCGGGTGCACGCTCTGGCACCAAAGCACAAAAAACACGTTCTGAAGTTAGAGGTGGTGGTAGAAAACCATTTGCGCAAAAAGGAACCGGTCGTGCAAGAGCCGGGACTATCCGTAGTCCATTATGGCGTGGTGGTGGTGTGACGTTTGCGGCTAAATCACAGGATCATAGTAAAAAAGTGAATAAAAAAATGTATCGCGGTGCGATGCGTTCAATTTTGTCAGAGCTGGTTCGTCAGGAACGATTTATCTGTATTGATGAATTTGACGTAGCAGAATCTAAAACGAAATTAGTTAAAGAAAAATTAGAGAGTCTTGGTCTTGAAGACGTTTTAATTATTACCGAAGAGTTAAGTGAGAATCTTTATTTCGGAATAAGAAACCTTCCAAAGGCAGATGTAATCGATACTAATGAAATAGATCCTTATTCATTGGTTGGCTTTGAAAAAATATTAATGACTCAGGCGGCGGTTAAGAAAGTTGAGGCATGGTTATCATGAATCAGGAAAAATTAATGACAGTTTTACTGGAACCAAGAGTGACTGAAAAGTCGACAATGGTCGGTGAAGCTCATAATCAATATGTGTTTAAAGTTGCAAAGAGTGCAACTAAACCTGAAATAAAAAAAGCTGTTGAACTTATGTTTGAAGGTGCTGAAGTTGAATCAGTTCAGGTCACTAACGTAAAAGGCAAGAAAAAAATATTTGCGCGTCGACCTGGTCAGCGCGTTAACTGGAAGAAAGCCTATGTCAAACTGAAAGCTGGTTTTGACATTGATTTCATGGGGGCTTGATAGGTAATAATTATGGCACTAGTTAAACCAAAACCAACATCAGCCGGCCGTCGTTCTATGGTCAAGGTTGTTACTCCTGAGTTATTCAAGGGTAAGCCTTATGAGCCTTTGTTGGAAAAGCAGAATAAATTTTCAGGCCGTAATAACAATGGTCGTATTACGGTTCGCCATCGCGGTGGTGGGTCAAAGCAACGTTATCGCATAATTGATTTCAAACGAAATAAAGATGGTATCGCGGCAAAAGTTGAACGTATTGAATACGATCCAAACAGAACGGCACATATTGCTTTATTGCTTTATATAGATGGTGAAAGACGTTACATCATTGCACCTGCTGGTGTGAAAGTTGGTGATGAAGTCATGTCTGGTGTAGAAGCAGGTATTAAAGTTGGTAACTGTATGCCGTTACGAAACATACCATTAGGTTCAACGGTGCATTGTATTGAATTGAAAGTCGGAAAGGGTGCGCAAATAGCTCGTAGCGCAGGTACTGGCGTTCAATTAGTAGCAAAAGAAGGGCAGCATGCAACGCTTAGATTGCGTTCAGGTGAAATGCGTAAAGTATTATCTGAATGTCGTGCAACGATTGGTGAAGTAAGTAATGGTGAGCATCAGTTACGATCTTTAGGTAAAGCCGGTGCCAAACGTTGGCTTGGTATTCGTCCTACGGTTCGTGGTGTTGCTATGAACCCAATCGATCACCCGCATGGTGGTGGTGAAGGTCGTACTTCGGGTGGTCGTCACCCTGTTAGTCCATGGGGTACCCCAACCAAAGGCTTTAAGACTAGAAGTAATAAGCGAACTGATAAGTTTATCGTTCGTAAACGTAAATAGACAAGAGGATTACACGTGCCACGTTCAGTAAAAAAAGGTCCGTTTATTGACCATCACCTTGTAAAGAAGGTGCAAACAGCAAAGGAAAGTAACGATAAGCGTCCAATCAAGACATGGTCTCGTCGCTCTATGGTTATGCCTGAGATGGTTGGGTTAACAATCGCTGTACATAATGGCCGTGACCATATGCCTGTTTATATCTCTGAAAATATGGTTGGACATAAATTGGGTGAGTTTGTTTTAACTCGTACTTTTCGTGGCCACATTGCAGATAGAAAATCTTAATTAGTAGAAAAATATACTTATGGCAACTTCAGCAACATTAAAATTTACACATTCGTCACCGCAAAAGCTGCGTTTAGTGGCAGATCAGATCCGTGGCTTGCCAGTTGATCGCGCAATTAATTTACTTGCGTTCAGCAATAAGAAGGGTGCGGACATTATTAAAAAAGTTCTCGAATCAGCAATAGCTAATGCCGAGAATAATGATGGCGCTGATATCGATGAATTAAAGGTGAGTGCTATACAAGTAAATCAAGGCCCAACAATGAAACGCTTACGTCCACGCGCAAGAGGCCGTGCCGATAGAATTATAAAAAGAACCAGTCATCTCATTGTGACGGTATCTGAAACGGAGACTAATAAATAGCATGGGTCAAAAAGTACATCCAACGGGGATACGCCTCGGCATTATTAAAGACTGGACTTCAACCTGGTACGCGGACAGTAAAGATTATGCTGGTTTTCTGCACGCTGATATCAAGGTCAGAGAATTTATCCGTAAAAAATTAGCTAATGCTTCAGTCAGCCGTATCCAAATTGAAAGGCCAGCCGGTAATGCAAGAGTCATTATTCATACTGCTCGACCTGGGATTGTTATTGGTAAGAAAGGTGAAGATATTGAACGTCTTCGTCTTGAAATTACACGAATGATGGGTGTGCCTGCACATGTAAGTGTTGAAGAGATTCGTAAGCCTGAACTGGATGCGTATCTGGTTGCTGAAAGTGTGGCGCAACAAATTGAAAGACGTATTATGTTCCGTCGCGCGATGAAGCGCGCTGTAACTAACACCATGCGCTTAGGTGCACAAGGTATCAAGATCACCGTTGCTGGTCGATTGAACGGTGCTGAGATTGCTCGCAGTGAATGGTATCGAGAAGGGCGAGTGCCTCTTCACACTTTACGTGCTGATATTGATTACGGCACAGCTGAAGCAGCGACCACATATGGAATTATTGGCATTAAGGTCTGGATCTTCAAGGGTGAAGTATTCGCTCAAGATCAAAAGAAGGTAGAAGAAGAAACTCAAAAAGAAGAAGCTCAGGCGTAAGTAAGAGCTAGCAACTAAACAGGATTAAAGACGTGTTACAGCCTAAAAGAACGAAATTTAGAAAACAAAGTAAGCTACGAAACCGTGGCCTTGCAACGGTTGGTAATAAGGTTAGCTTTGGTGAATATGGCCTGAAAGCTGTAGGACGAGGCCGGATTACGGCTCGCCAAATTGAAGCAGCACGACGTGCGTTAACACGAAAAGTAAAGCGTGGCGCAAAAGTCTGGATACGTGTTTTTCCTGATAAGCCTATCACCAAAAAGCCTTTGGAAGTTCGTCAAGGAAAAGGTAAAGGTAATGTTGAATATTGGGTTGCTCAAATTCAACCAGGCAGAATGCTTTATGAAATGGAAGGTGTGACAGAAGAATTGGCACGCGAAGCGTTTGAATTGGCCGCAGCTAAATTGCCAATTAAAACTACTTTTGTAACGAGGACGATATTGTAATGAAAGCGGCAGAATTAAGAGAAAAAACACCTGAAGAATTACAGGCTCTGTTGTTAGAAGAGTTACGTGCTCAGTTTAATTTGCGCATGAGAAAAGGAACCGGGCAGTTAGACAAGCCTAGCGAAGTGAAAAAAACACGACGTAATATTGCACGAATTAATACGCTTATTAACGAGAAAAAAACGGTATCAGGTAAAGACGCATGAGTACAGAAGACACACAAGCAAAAACAGTTAGCGGTACTGTAGTCAGTAACAAAATGGATAAAACCATTTCTGTTTTAGTGGAGCGTAAAGTGAAGCATCCATTGTATGGAAAGTTTATGCGTCGTTCGACCAAGATGATGGCTCATGATGAAGCAAATGAATGTAATGAAGGTGATGTTGTTATTATTGAAGCATCACGTCCGTTATCAAAGAATAAGACCTGGCGCTTACAAAAAGTTGTCAGTAAAGCTCAAGTAGTTTAATCGGAGATAGATCGCAATGATTCAAATGCAATCAATACTTGATGCCGCAGATAATAGTGGTGCTAAGCGAGTGATGTGTATAAAGGTATTGGGTGGCTCAAAGCGTCGCTACGCTAATATTGGTGATGTTATTAAAGTCAGTATTAAGGAAGCTATTCCTCGCGGTAAAGTAAAAAAGGGTGAGGTTCATAATGCCGTTGTTGTGCGAACTCGTAAGGGTGTGCGTAGACCTGATGGTTCTTTGATCCGCTTTGATGGTAATGCTGCGGTATTGTTGAATGGTCAGTTGCAACCGATTGGTACTCGTATCTTTGGCCCTGTTACACGTGAGTTACGAGGGGACAAATTTATGAAGATTGTTTCTCTGGCTCCGGAGGTACTTTAAAGTGAGTCGTATAAAGAAAGGTGACGAAGTTGTCATGATCGCAGGTAAAGATAAAGGTAAACGAGGCGTCGTTTTATCTGTGGATAATGATATAGATAAAGTCTTCGTTGAAAATATCAATATGATAAAAAAACATACCAAGGGTAATCCTCAACAGGGAACACCTGGCGGTATTATTGAGAAAGAAGCTGCAGTTCATATATCGAATGTTGCTATATGGAACCCTGTGACTAATAAAGGTGATCGAGTTGGTTATCGTAATCTTAAAGATGGTCAGAAAGTGCGTTTCTTCAAATCAAATAACGAAGTAGTGGACGTTTAAGGTTTAAATTCATGGTCAGATTACAAGAACATTATAAGAACACAGTATTCAAACAGTTAATCGAACAATTCGGTTATAAGTCTGCAATGGAAGTTCCAAAGATTACCAAGATCACGCTTAACATGGGTCTGGGTGAAGCTGTTGCGGATAAGAAGGTTGTTGAGCATGCGGTAGAAGATATGACCAAGATCGCTGGACAAAAGCCGATTGTTTGTAATGCGAAAAAATCAGTTGCGAACTTTAAAGTACGTGAAGGTTGGCCTGTAGGTTGTAAGGTGACTTTGCGTCGTGACCGCATGTATGAATTTCTAGACCGTCTGGTTTCTATTGCAATACCACGTATTCGTGACTTTCGCGGTTTGAATGCAAAATCATTTGATGGTCGTGGCAATTATAATATGGGTATTAAGGAACAGATTATTTTTCCAGAAATTGATTACGACAAAATTGATACTCTACGTGGTATGGATATAACGATTACCACCACTGCGCGTACTGATGAAGAAGGCCGTGCATTATTAAAAGCATTTAATCTTCCATTAAGGTCTTGAGGTCTATTTAGAATGGCAAAGTCATGCATGGTGAATCGTGAAATTAAACGAATCAAGTTGGTTCAGAAATTTTCTGCAAAAAGAGCAGAACTGAAAGCAGCAATTAAGAATACGTCATTGAGCGAAGATGAAAGAAGTACTGCTCGTGAAAAATTAAATAAGATGCCTCGGGATGCGAGTCCTGTTCGTATTCGTAACCGATGTAGTATTACAGGTCGTCCACACGGTTATTATCGAAAATTCGGATTGGGACGAAATAAACTTCGTGAAGCAGCTATGCGTGGCGATGTGCCAGGCTTGGTTAAAGCAAGCTGGTAATAGAGAGAGAATATTAATATGAGTATGTCAGACCCAATTTCAGATATGTTGACGCGAATTCGTAATTCACTGCAACGTAATAAGTTCGATGTGAAGATGCCTTCGTCAAAGTTAAAAGTGGCAATTGCGAACATTATGAAAGAAGAAGGTTATATCGCTGGTTTTAGTGTTGAAGAGCATGATAAAAAAGCGACATTAACAATTGAGCTTAAGTACTTTGAGGGCAAACCTGTTATTGAATCGATTGATAGAATTAGTCGTCCTAGCCTTCGTAGCTATAAATCAGCAGATGACTTGCCAAAAGTAATGGGTGGTTTAGGTGTGGCGATTATTTCTACAGCTAAAGGCGTCATGACAGATAAATCAGCACGTGAACACGGTATTGGTGGCGAAGTACTGTGCTTTGTTTCTTAAACGAATTGGATTGAATAATGTCTAGAATAGCGAATAACCCAGTAAGCATCCCTAGCGGTGTTGATATCAATATCGTTGGTAGTTTGGTTACGGTTAAAGGTAGTAAAGGTGAGCTGTCACACAATGTTCATGCTTTAGTGAAAGTTGAGCAGGAAGATGGCGTTTTAAAGACAACGGTTAATAACAACAGTAAAATTGCTAATGCGCTTTCTGGTACAACGCGTTCGTTGCTACAAAACTTAGTGACCGGTGTTAGCGAAGGTTTTGAACGTAAACTTGAAATCGTTGGCGTTGGTTATCGTGCTGCAGTTGCCGGTAAAGTGTTGAACTTGAGTTTAGGTTTTTCTCATCCTGTCGCATTTGCAATTCCAGAAGGCATTACGATTGAGACACCAAGTCAAACAGAGATTTTAATTAAAGGGATTGATAAACAGCAAGTAGGTCAGGTTGCTGCAAATATTCGTGCTTATCGTCCGCCTGAGCCTTATAAGGGTAAAGGGGTTCGTTATTCGGATGAGCGCATTGTCCGCAAAGAAGCTAAGAAGAGCTAATTGATATGAGTAAAAAAACAGATAGATTACGTCGTGCCAAAAAGACACGCGCAAATATAAAACAACAAGGTGCAAATCGTTTGAGCGTGCATAAAACTTCACGCCACGTATATGCACAGGTTATTGCGCCATGTGGTTCGCAAGTACTTGTGAGTGCGTCAAGTTTGGATAAAGAAATTAAAGGTCAGATTAAATACAGTGGCAACGTTGAAGCTGCTGCTGCTGTTGGTAAGGCATTGGCTGAACGAGCGAAGAAAGCAGGTGTCTCTAAAGTTGCGTTTGACCGTTCAGGTTTTAAATATCATGGTCGCATTAAGGCATTAGCTGATGCGGCTCGTGAACAAGGTATGGAATTCTAAAGGAAGATTTTTATGGCATTAGCAAATTCAATAACCGGTAACGAAGATCTTCAAGAAAAACTTGTCACGGTCAATCGTGTTGCCAAAGTAGTTAAAGGTGGTCGTCAGTTTCGTTTTGGCGCAGTAACCGTCGTTGGTGATGGTAATGGTCGGGTCGGTCTTGGTTTGGGTAAGTCTCGAGAGGTTCCACTTGCGATTCAAAAAGCAATGGAAGACGCACGCCGTAATATGATTTCAGTGCCGTTGAATGAAGGCACACTTCAATATCCTATTGTTGCAGAATTTGGTGCGGCTAAGGTTTATATGCAACCCGCATCAGAAGGTACCGGTATTATTGCGGGTGGCCCAATGCGAGCTGTGTTTGAAGTAGTTGGTGTTCATAATGTATTGGCTAAATCAAATGGTTCAACCAATCCCATTAATGTTATCCGCGCAACGATTAAAGGATTGCAGTCGATGTGTTCTCCTGAGCAGATTGCTGCTAAACGCGGAAAATCAGTAAAAGAAGTGGTTAGTTAAGATGGCTAAGAGCTCAAATAAATTAAAGGTTACGTTGGTTAAGAGTACCAATCGACGTATTGAAAAACATAAAGCTTGCGTAATGGGTTTAGGTTTACGTCGTATTCGTCACAGTGTGACTTTAGACGATACTCCGGAGATTCGTGGCATGATTAACAAAGTAAGTTATTTGCTTACAGTTGAAGAGGTGTAACGATGCGTTTAAATACTATTAAGCCACATCCCGATTCCACTTCGAATGCAAAACGTCCAGGTCGCGGTATAGGTTCTGGCATTGGTAAAACAGGTGGTCGTGGACATAAAGGTCAAAAGTCTCGTTCAGGTGGTTACCACAAGGTTGGTTTCGAAGGCGGTCAAATGCCAATTCAACGACGTTTACCAAAAATCGGTTTTAGTTCACGCATTGGACGAGTGACTGACGAAATTCGATTAAACGAGTTAGCAAATCTTGATGTTGATGTTATTGATCTTGATGCGCTTAAAGCGGCACGGTTGATTAATAAAAGCGTATTGAGAGCGAAGGTTATTCTTTCCGGTAAATTGGAAAAGGCTGTGACTGTAAAAGGTCTAATGGTTACCAAAGGCGCCAAAGCTGCAATTGAAGCTGCTGGTGGAAAGATAGAGGCCTAAGGGAAATAGATTAATAATGTCTGCATCTAACCCAGCTATAGCCGGAGGCGCTTCAGGGCTTGGCAAATTAAAAGAATTACGCCAACGTTTGATGTTTTTGTTGATAGCGTTGTTCATTTATCGAATTGCGACACATATTCCAGTCCCTGGTATTAATCCAGTGGCATTGGCTGATTTGTTCCAGCAACAAAAAGGCACGATTCTGGATATGTTTAATATGTTTTCGGGAGGTGCATTAAGTCGCTTCTCGGTGGTTGCATTAGGAATTATGCCGTACATTTCGGCATCCATTATTATGCAACTTCTTTCAGTTGTTGAGCCAAAGCTTAAACAATTGAAAAAAGAAGGCGAAGCGGGACGTAGAAAGATAACGCAATACACGCGCTATGGCACAGTTGTATTAGCGACGTTTCAGGCTTTTGGTGTTGCTGTTGCGCTTGAAGGTCAACAAGCTGCAGGCCTAGCTGTTGTTATGGATCCAGGTATTGGCTTCAGAGTTGTCGCAATCAGTACTTTAGTTACTGGCACTATGTTTTTAATGTGGTTAGGTGAACAAATAACAGAACGCGGTATTGGTAACGGTATCTCGATGATTATTTTTGCCGGTATTGTTGCAGGTTTGCCCTCAGCAATTGGCGGAACAGTTGAATTGTCACGAACCGGTGAAATGCATTTATTAGCTGTATTTGGTTTGTTTGCCTTAGCTATTGCTGTGACAGCTTTTGTTGTCTTTGTTGAACGAGGTCAACGCCGTATTACGGTTAACTATGCGAAACGGCAAGTTGGTCGAAAGATGTATGGTGGTCAGGCGAGCCACTTGCCATTGAAATTAAATATGGCCGGTGTGATTCCACCGATATTTGCATCGAGTTTGATTTTGTTTCCGGCGACGATAGCCGGTTGGTTTGGCCAAACTGAAGGTATGGGCTGGTTGCAGGATATAGCAACAACTTTGTCACCTGGTCAGCCTATATATGTAATGTCTTATGCAGCAGGAATTATTTTCTTCTGTTTCTTTTATACGGCGATGGTGTTTGACCCGCGTGAAACGGCAGATAATTTGAAGAAGTCAGGTGCATTTATTCCTGGTATGCGTCCAGGTGAGCAGACAGCGGCTTATCTCGATAAAGTTTTAACCAAATTAACTTTGGCAGGTGCGGTTTATATTACGTTTGTTTGTTTACTGCCTGAATTTTTGATTTTGAAGTTTAATGTGCCATTTTATTTTGGTGGTACATCGTTGTTAATTATTGTTGTGGTTGTTATGGACTTTATGTCTCAGGTACAAGCACATTTGATGTCTCATCAATATGATGGACTCATGAAAAAGGCCAACCTTAAAAAGCATGGGCGACGTTAATAGGTCAAGCGATTTGCTTGGAGAAATAAGATGAAAGTTAGAACCTCAGTAAAAAGAATTTGTCGGAATTGCAGAGTTATCCGACGTAATAGAGTTGTACGTGTTATCTGTTCTGATCCGCGCCATAAACAGCGTCAGGGATAGATAAAAAATAATATTGGAGAGATTGAGTAATGGCTCGTATTGCAGGCGTTAACATACCAGACAATAAGCATTTAATTATTGCTTTGACATATATTTATGGTATCGGAAGTACTCGTGCACAAAGTATTTGTGATGCATTGAGTTTACAGGGCTCAACTAAAGTTAGAGAACTGTCAGAAGCCGATTTGGACAGAATTCGTGCCGAGATTACTAAGTTTCCTTTAGAAGGTGATTTACGTCGCGAAGTTTCAATGAATATCAAACGTTTGATGGATCTAGGTACAAATCGAGGTATTCGTCATCGTCGCGGATTACCTGTTAGAGGACAACGCACCAAAACAAACGCCCGTACTCGTAAGGGTCCAAAGAAAATGATTAAAAAATAATATAACCAGGTTTTAAATATGGCCAAAACAGCACCAAAAATTCGTAAGCGTGTAAAGAAGACCGTCATTGATGGCATTGCACATATACATGCTTCATTTAATAACACGATAGTTACGATTACTGATCGTCAGGGAAACACTGTCTCATGGGCAACTTCCGGCGGTAGTGGTTTTCGTGGCTCTCGTAAAAGTACACCATTTGCTGCTCAGATTGCGTCACAAAAAGCAGGTGAAACAGCAAAAGAATTTGGTATGCAAAGCTTGGAAGTTTTTATAAAAGGCCCAGGGCCTGGTCGTGAATCAGCAGTTCGCGCACTTAATTCAATCGGACTTAAAATCACTAATATAACTGATGTCACCCCGATTCCACATAACGGGTGTCGCCCACCCAAGAAACGTCGGGTTTAATTCAGGAGCTTTATCATGGCACGTTATCTCGGACCAAAATGTAAACTTAGTCGACGCGAAGGCACGGACTTATTCTTAAAAAGTCGCGCTAGACCGATCGAATCAAAATGTCAGATCGATAAATTACCAGGCATTCAAAGTGCTCGTCCAGGCAGATTGTCTGACTATGCTTTGCAGTTGCGTGAAAAACAAAAGTTACGTCGTATCTATTGTGTATTAGAAAAACAATTTCGTAAGTACTATAAAGAGGCTGCACGCCGTAAAGGTGCTACCGGTGAAAACCTGATGCAGATTCTTGAATGCCGACTTGATAATGTTGTTTATCGTATGGGTTTCGGTTCTACCCGTAATGAAGCGCGTCAATTAGTCAGTCATAAATCAATTTTGGTTAATGGTAAGTCCGTTAATATACCTTCATATCAAGTACAACCAAGCGATACTATTGCGATTCGTGAAAAAAGCAAAAAACAATTGCGTATTCAGAGTTCACTAGATCTTGCGGAACAATATGGTTTGCCTGAATGGGTTGATGTAAACAGCAAAAGTATGGAAGGTGTGTTCAAGTCAGTTCCAGAAAGAAGTGAATTACCATCTGAAATTAACGAACAACTCGTTGTAGAACTTTACTCCAAGTAATTAACGTAGAGGATTAGCACGCATGCCATCAACATTTTATGAATTGTTAAAACCACGCTTGGTTGATGTAACAACCATCAGTAAAACTTCTGCAAAAATTACTATCGAGCCTTTGGATAGAGGTTTTGGGCATACTTTAGGGAACGCTTTACGTCGTGTTTTATTATCTTCAATGCAAGGTTGCGCTGTGGTTGAAGCGGAAATCGAAGGCGTATTACATGAATACACCACAATTGAAGGTGTACAGGAAGACGTCACAGACGTTCTTCTAAATCTGAAAGGCTTGGCCATCATGATGCATGCCAAGGATGAAGCGACATTAACGTTGAAGAAAAGTGGTCCAGGCCCAGTTTACGCTAGTGACATTACGCTTGATCATGACGTAGAAATTGCAAACCCTGAGCATCTGATTGCTAACCTGACCAAAGCGGGTGAATTGAACATCGTAATGAAAGTCGTTCGTGGTCGTGGTTATAAGCCAGTTATTATTGGCGGAACTGACGAAACTGAACAAACCATTGGTCAATTAAAACTGGACGCGTCATTTAGTCCAGTTACTCGTATTGCTTATGAAGTTCAAAATGCGCGTGTTGAACAACGTACAAATCTGGACAAGTTAGTTATAGAAATTGAAACAAACGGTACCATTGATCCTGAAGATGCTGTTCGTGAAGCAGCAACAATTCTGCGTTCACAGTTATCTGTGTTTGTTGACCTAGAAGCAGAAGAAGCTATCGAAGCAAGTCAGAAGAAAGAACCTGAAGTTGATCCTATTTTGTTACGTCCAGTTGATGACCTTGAATTAACTGTACGTTCAGCAAACTGTTTAAAAGCAGAAAGTATTTATTATATTGGCGATTTAATTCAACGTACTGAAGTTGAATTATTGAAAACGCCTAACCTAGGTAAAAAGTCTTTGACTGAAATAAAAGACGTTCTTGCTTCACGTGGTCTGTCATTAGGTATGCGTCTGGAAAATTGGCCACCTGCTGGACTTGAAGAAAAAGAAACGCCGTTAATATCTGTACCTACATCATTTTAAGAGAGAAGAATAATGCGTCATCGTAAAAGTGGACGACAACTGAACCGTAATAGCTCGCATCGTATAGCGATGTTTCGAAATATGGCGGTATCACTTATGGATCATGAAATTATCAGAACGACTTTGCCAAAAGCAAAAGAATTACGTCGTGTTGCTGAGCCATTAATTACTATGGCAAAAGTTGATAGCGTTTCAAAACGCCGCTTAGCATTTTCGCGTCTTCGTGACCGCGAAGTTGTGACCAAACTTTTTAATGAACTAGGTCCTCGTTACAAAGAACGTCCTGGTGGTTACGTTCGTATTTTGAAATGTGGTGTTCGTACCGGTGATAAAGCACCTATGGCATACGTTGAACTAGTTGGTCGTCCTGAAGCAGCGGAAGCGGTTGAAGTAAAAGAACAAGCATAACAATACTAATAATAAAGCTTGTAAACATTTAAACCGGGTTTATCCCGGTTTTTCTTTTTCTGAGGGCTATAATGAATGCGACAACTTGTTCCCGACGTTGTCTACCACCTACATCCTTGTAGGCGGCTTCGTTGCTTCTGCTTTCTGCGGTGCTCATTTATTACATATAAACTCCGCTCCTCGAAAGCATCGCGCCTCGCCTAAACGCAAAATCTACTCCTCAGAACTCATTTTTAATTTTCAGTAACTTCATTGATTGATCTTTAATCTATTCGCTCTAGACTATTCTAATGATATTTCTTTTCACAGATTATGGTTTGCAAGGGCCGTATATAGGGCAGGTTGAATTGGTGTTGTATCAACTTGCGCCGAATGAAAAAGTCATTCATTTAATGGCGGATGCGCCGCGTAATAATCCTAAGGCCAGTGCTTATTTACTGGCATCGTTAGTACATCAAATCCCTGTCGGTTCGGTTATTTTTAGTGTTGTTGATCCGGGTGTGGGTTCGGATGAAGACAAACCTACTGCTATAAAGATAGATGGACGTTGGTTTGTTGGTCCTGATAATGGTTTGTTCGATATCGTTGCTAAACAAGCAAAGGAATTATTGGTATGGCAGATATCATGGAAGCCTAAAGTTTTATCTAATAGTTTTCACGGTCGTGATCTATACGCACCTGTGTGTGCGATGTTAGAAAATAAAGAACAGATCCCCGGTGATAGAGTGGATTGGGCTGATAAACATCTATGGCCAGAGGATTTATATGAAGTGATATATATTGATCACTTTGGAAACTGTATGACAGGTATACGTGCAATTAGTCTAGATAAACGAACGATACTGCGAATTAATAATCAGGATATAGAAAATGCAGATACGTTTTCTGATGTAAACGTAGGACAATTTTTCTGGTATGAAAATTCAAATGGACTAGTGGAGATAGCAGTGAATCAGGATAGTGCGAGTAAAGTGTTAAATATTAAAATAGGAACAGGAATTGATAATTAAGTTTAAAGGTATAAATATTTATGTTGTGTAAATTGTGTAATAAAGAAAGAAAATTAGTAAAAGCACATATTATTCCTGAATGTTTCTTTCGTTTATTAAGATCTGATGATGGTCGATCTTCTGTAGCTGTTACAAATACTGACAATTTACCCCATAAAAGAGCACCGATAGGCATTTATGATAAGAATTTATTATGTGAAGAATGTGAAAGATTGTTTTCTGATTGGGATTCATATGGATGTAAATTATTTATAAAACAAATAAGCGAATTTAAGGAATTAAAAGATGGTAATTATATCGCCGCTTATACTTTGGAAGAATTTGATTACGATAGGCTAATGCTATTTTTTATTTCTTTATTATGGAGAGCGTCTGTATCAACTCATCTTTTTTATGAAAGAGTTAACTTAGGTTTATATGAAGGGTTAACAAAGGAGATTATTCTGAATCAGTGTCTTGATCTAGGGGATGAGATATCTGTCTGTTTGAGTCGGTTTATTAGTGTTAAAGGACTAGACAAATTAACAAAAACTTCTCATAGCCCATTCAAAGAAAGATGGGAGGGCACTAATGCTTATCGTTTTTATTTGGGTGACATAACTGCTTACATAAAGGTTGATAAACGAAAATGGCCTACCAAATTAGCTAAATGTGCAATAGATAAAGGCAGGCCTTTGTTTGTGGTCTGTAGAAAACTAGAGGGTAGCAATGATTTAAATGCTCTAATAGCTACTGTAAAAAATAAAAATAATGGTTGATCAGGGATAATAGTCACTAATTAAGGCTTAAGCATCTCTTTCAACAATTCATTAACCTGTTTCGGGTTCGCTTTGCCTTGTGATTGCTTCATTATTTGTCCAACAAAGTAGCCAATTAATTTTCCTTGTTTTTCTTCAGGGGCCGCTTGGAATTGCGCTACTTGATCTGGGCTGTTAGCAATAACATCATCTACTAGTTTTTCAATCGCACCGGTATCGGTGACTTGTTTTAAGCCTTTACTTTCGATAATTGAATCGGCATCGCCTTCGCCATTCCACATGGCTTCGAAGACTTGTTTGGCAATCTTTCCAGAGATGGTGTCGTCTTTAATTCGTTTGACCATACCGCCTAAAATTTCAGCGCTGACAGGGCTTTCGGTAATATCTTTGTTTTCTTTGTTTAATGCCGCGGCTAATTCACCGGTTATCCAGTTGCTACTGAGTTTAGCTTCACCATCTGCTGCTTTGACACAAGTTTCAAAATAATCGGCCATTTCTTTTTGTGCTGTTAATACACCACTGTCGTATTCAGAAAGTTTGAACTCGTTAATGAAGCGTTGTTTTTTAGCGTCAGGTAGTTCAGGCAATTGATTTCGTATATCTTCAATAAAACTCTTTTCGATTTCTATGGGTAATAGATCCGGATCAGGGAAGTAACGGTAGTCATTTGCTTCTTCCTTGCTACGCATGGAACGTGTTTCATTTTTGCTTGGGTCGTATAAACGTGTTTCTTGTAAAACTTTGCCACCATCTTCAAGAATATCGATTTGTCTTTCTACTTCAAGATTGATCGCTTGTTCGACAAAACGAAATGAATTGATGTTTTTTAATTCAGCGCGTGTACCAAATTCTTCCTGACCTTTAGGACGAACAGAGACATTGGCATCGCAACGAAATGATCCTTCTTGCATATTGCCATCACAAATTTCCAGATAGCGAACGATTGAATGAATCTTCTTCATATAAGCGACCGCTTCTTTAGCATTACGCATGTCAGGTTCTGATACGATTTCTAATAAAGGCGTACCAGCACGATTGAGATCAATACCCGTGTATTCACCAAAACCTTCGTGCATAGATTTACCAGCATCTTCTTCAAGGTGTGCTCGCGTGACACCGACACGTTTTATTGTTCCGTCCTCCAATAGAATATCGATATGTCCGGTACTGACGATAGGGTGTTCAAACTGACTGATTTGATAGCCTTTGGGTAAGTCAGGATAGAAGTAATTCTTTCTGGCAAATACGGATTTAGGAGGAATTTCAGCCTCAATCGCGACGCCGAATTTAACTGCCATAGTGACGACTTCTTTATTAATTACCGGTAATACACCTGGAAGGCCTAGATCGACTGCGCAAGCCTGTGTATTCGGCTCAGCGCCGTAAGTGGTTGCTGCGCCTGAGAAAATTTTGCTTTTGGTGGCGAGTTGGGCGTGAATTTCAAGCCCGATGACTGTTTCCCATTCCATTATTCAAAACCCTCTGGAATCTGTTTATGCCAATCTGTGACTTGCTGGTATTGGTGTGCGATATTGAGCAATCTCGATTCCTCAAAATAATTACCAATGAGTTGCATACCCACAGGTAATTTATTGACAAAACCAGCAGGCATGGAAATCGCAGGTAAGCCGGCAAGGTTAACGGATACAGTATAGATGTCAGATAAATACATGCTGACAGGATCATTTAATTTTTCATTTAACTTAAATGCGGTACCGGTTGCGGTTGGTCCGGCAATAACATCAACGTCTTTAAATGCATTTTGAAAATCATCACGAATTAAATGTCTGATTTGTTGTGCTTTTAAATAATACGCATCGTAGTAACCGGCAGATAGAACATAAGCGCCGATCATGATTCGTCGTTTTACTTCTTTACCAAAACCTTCACCGCGACTACGACAATATAAATCAGAAAGATCTTTTGGATCTTCACAACGATAGCCATAACGTACACCATCAAAACGAGAAAGGTTGGATGAACACTCTGCCGGAGCAACAACATAATAAGCAGGTATCGATAATTCTGTATTAGGTAATTCTATTTCTTTGCATACTGCGCCAAGTTTTTCTAATTCTTTAATTCCATCTTCAACAATTTTAGCAATGTTGCTATCAAGTCCTTCACCAAAATATTCTTTTGGCAAACCTATCTTCAAACCTGCAATGGAATTGTTTAAATTTTTTGTATAGTCATCGACAGCTTGTTCTGCTGATGTTGAATCGCGTTCATCAAAACCTGCAATGACATTCATCATTAATGCTGCGTCTTCTGCGGTTAATGCCATTGGACCACCTTGATCAAGACTTGAGGCAAAGGCAATCATGCCATAGCGGGAAACCCTGCCATACGTAGGTTTCAGGCCGGTTATACCGCAAAGAGAAGCAGGTTGTCGTATTGAACCACCGGTATCTGTTCCTGTTGCAATTGGAGTAAGACGTGCAGCAACTGCACTTGCTGAACCACCTGATGAACCCCCGGGAACATATTCTGTGTTCCAAGGGTTTTTAACCGAACCATAAAAACTGGTTTCGTTTGATGAGCCCATTGCAAACTCATCCATATTGGTTTTACCTAAGGTAACAAAACCAGCCGCGTTCATTTTTTCAACAACGGTTGCATCATAAGGTGCAATAAAGTTATCTAACATCTTTGAACCACAGGATGTTTTTATTCCATTCGTACAAAAAATATCTTTTTGTGCAACAGGTATTCCTGTTAATGGAGTGTGTTTATTCTCAGCACGTTGTTTATCGGCTTGCTTAGCTTTTTGTAATGCTTCATCTTCAGTAATTGTTATAAAACAATTGAGTGAATCATTAAATTGTTTACAGCGATCAAGATACAAGCGAGTTAACTCTTCACTACTGATCTGTTTTGATTCAAGTGCGGCGGATAATTGTGCCAATGTAGATTGATGCATGATAAATATTTTCTTAAAGTGCCGTTTTTTTACTCAATAACTTTTGGAACGAGATAACAACCATCTTCAGTTAGCGCTGCATTTTTCTGAAAGTGATCGCGTTGATCTTTTTCCGTGACTTCATCTGCTCGCAAGCGGGCAGGCAATTCCAGCGGGTGCGCGATTGGCGAAATGCCATCAGTTTTGACTGAATTCATACGCTCAACCAAGCCGAGAATATTGGATAATTCATCACTGTAATTGGGAATATCCTGTTCATCGATTGCTAACCTGGCTAACCAGGCAATTTTTTGCACTTCTGATTTATCGAGGGACATAAACTAGCCGCTGTTATTTGTTGAAAAATAGGAATTTATCACATTCCTTTGCTTGCCCAAAGCCTCGCCCATTGTTAAAGTTACACTTTATTTTTAAGGTGATTCTTACGAGGGTTTCGAATCGCTAAATGTATCGTAAAATCGATGTTTGAGGATTCAGCAGAAGACAGTTGCTAATCAATCCTTCCCATTTGGCTATCTGTCATGACTATATCATAATGTTTATATTAACTAACTGGTTTACTAATGTTTAATCGAATAAGAGGTTTTTTTTCCAGTGACATGTCCATTGATTTGGGCACAGCAAATACACTGATTTACGTACGCGGCAAGGGTATTGTTTTAAATGAACCCTCCGTCGTAGCCATACGAACAGATGGTGGCAAGATTAATGCAAAATCCATTCGTGCTGTCGGTACCGAAGCAAAAAGAATGTTGGGGAGAACGCCGGGTCATATTACGGCCATTCGCCCATTAAAAGACGGTGTGATTGCCGATTTCACCATTACTGAAAAAATGTTGCAGCACTTTATTCGTCAAGCTCATGGATCTACCTTATTTAGACCAAGCCCTCGAGTATTGGTTTGTGTGCCTTGTGGTTCGACACAGGTTGAACGCCGGGCGATTCGTGAATCTGCCAGTGGTGCGGGTGCCAGAACAGTACATTTAATTGAAGAGCCTATGGCAGCAGCAATCGGTGCAGGAATGCCGGTCAGTGATGCGCGCGGTTCGATGGTTCTGGATATAGGTGGTGGTACCACTGAAGTCGCAGTCATTTCTTTGAACGGTATTGTTTATTCGGATTCCGTTCGTATTGGTGGTGATCGATTTGATGAAGCAATCATCAGTTATGTCCGCCGGAATTATGGAAGCTTAATTGGTGATGCAACTGCAGAACGTATTAAGCATGAGATTGGTTGCGCTTATCCTGCAAATGAGATCAAAGAAATGGAAGTGCGAGGTCGTAACCTTGCAGAAGGTATTCCCAGAAGTTTTACTTTAAACAGTAATGAAATTCTTGAAGCTTTGCAGGAACCACTGTCGGGTATTGTTAGTGCAGTTAAAAATGCATTGGAAAAAACACCACCTGAATTAGGTTCTGATGTTGCTGAACGTGGTTTGGTCTTAACCGGCGGTGGTGCTTTGTTGAGAGATCTGGATAGATTGTTGATGGAAGAAACAGGGCTACCCGTTATTATTGCGGAAGATCCTTTGACCTGTGTTGCCAGAGGTGGTGGACGCTATCTGGAAATGATAGATGAATTTGGAACAGATATTCTTGCTGTGGAGTAAATCCTGGATTCCACAGTTGATCGCTTCCCATGCATGATTGTGTTTATAAAAATAGAGCAAGATTACCTAACTGGTTTATTAATCTTCTGGACGAGTTTGCACACTCAAACGAGTCCAACTGAGGATTCCAGGATAATCACTGAAAACGGAGGTGACACATTAACACCCTGTTTCAAAGAAGTGCTTCGGTCAACGTCCGTTTTGCAGTGTTTGTTATTATTTCGATCATTTTAATGGTCGTTGACCATCATCAAAGTCATTTAAAAATTATTCGTTCAGCCTTATCAACATTAGTCTACCCTCTGCAATATGTCGTGAATTTACCTATCGAAGTAACTGAATGGATTTCGGTTTCATTAGTTTCACATAATCATTTGTTAGAAGAAAATGCTCGATTAAAGCACGAGCATTTATTGCTTAGTTCAAAGTTGCAGCGATATGAAATTCTCGAAGGCGAAAATAGTCGCCTACGTGAATTATTGGAATCTTCTTTTCGTATTAATGAGAAGGTGCTTGTTGCTGAATTAATTGCGGTTGAATTGCAATCATTTCGTCGACAAGTTGTCATTAATAAAGGGCAACGCGAAGGCGCATATGATGGGCAACCTATTGTTGATGCCGCCGGGATTATGGGGCAAATTATCCATGTCGGTCCATTTTCAAGTACGGTGTTATTAGTAACCGATCCCAATCATGCGTTGCCTGTGCAAGTTAATCGTAATGGTTTACGCGCTATCGCCGTTGGCACTGGACAAAGTGATAAACTTTTACTCGAGAACTTGCCTAATAACGCGGATATACTTGTTGGTGATTTAATTATTTCTTCAGGTCTTGGTCGTCGATTCCCGTCAGGCTATCCAGTTGGACAAATTGAAAAAATTTCACGAGATCCTGGTGAAGCTTTTGCAAATGTAATTATCAAACCTAGTGCGCAATTAAGTAAAAGCCGTGAAGTGTTAATGGTTTGGCCGTATGAAAATGTAGACAAAACAAAAAATGAATCGGTCGAGATGACAAAAAAATGATTCCACTTCATCAACCGCAACAGGGAAACTGGCTTATTGTTATAAGCTTTATAATTGCAGTGATGTTGACTGCTTTGCCGTTACCCAACTGGGCCGTTAACTGGCGACCAGCCTGGGTAGCACTTGTTTTAATCTATTGGTGCATGGCTGTGCCTGACCGTGTTGGGATCGCTACTGCCTTTTTTATGGGGCTAATACTGGACGTACAACAAAGCACCATACTAGGCCAAAACGCATTGGGGTTTGCCTTGATTGCATTTCTTACAATCAAATCCTATCAACGTATGCGGGTCGCTCCACTGGCGCAACAGGCAGTGTTAATTTGTTTTTATCTTTTATTTTATGAACTCATCATGTTGTTGATCACAGGTTACTTAGGTAAGGGTACGCGTGATTGGACTTACTGGATGCCGGCTATTTCAAGTATGTTGCTTTGGCCATGGTTATTTATTGTTTTAAGAGACTTGCGTCGCAAGTATCACATCTCCTAAGGCGTATATAAAGTTCAATGGTTAAGGAGATTACCCTTAAAGATAGCGAGCTTGAATCTGGTCTAATAGCCAAACGTGTCTATTTTTCCGGTGTTGTTATTCTTTTTCTAGTCGTGGTGATTATTTTAAGAATATTTTATTTAACCGTAATACAACATGATCATTTTACCACCTTATCACAATCAAACCGTATAAAAGTAACTCCTATTCCGCCTATAAGAGGTTTGATTTACAGTCGCGATGGAGTTGTTTTGGCAGAAAATAAACCTACGTTTAGTCTTGAAGTAATACCGGAACAGATAGATGACATCGATAAATTAATTGGCCAATTAAAAAAGGTAATCAGTATTGAAGAAAAAGATATTGAACGATTTAAAAAATCACTGAAGAAAAAGAGACGATTTGAAAATGTGGCATTACGTTTAAATTTGGATGAAGAAGAGGTCGCCTTATTTGCTGTAAATCGTCATCGATTTTCTGGTGTTGATGTGGTTGCCGGTTTAAACAGATTCTATCCATTAGGAGAGGAATTAGTACACACCATTGGTTATGTTGCACGTATTGATGAAGAAGATGTGAAAAATCTGAATGAGTCGAATTACAGTGGTACGTCGCACATTGGCAAATTAGGAATAGAGAAATCGTATGAATCTTTATTGCATGGTGAAGTTGGTTATCAGCAAGTAGAAGTTAATGCACAAGGAAGGCTCATTCGTGTTCTTGACCGCACCGCACCTAAACCAGGAGAAAATCTTCATTTAACCATTGATCTTTCATTGCAACGAATTGCATTAAATGAATTAAAAAATAAACGAGGCGCTATTGTTGCAATGGATCCGGTAACCGGAGACATTTTAACGTTTGTAAGTTCTCCTGGATATGATCCAAATAAATTTGTAAATGGCATAGATAACAAATCATATCAGGCATTATTATCATCAAAAGATAAGCCATTAATAAATCGTGCTATACGAGGAACCTACCCTCCGGGTTCGACAATAAAACCTTTTCTTGGTTTGGTCGCTTTGGACAATGGTGTACGAAATCTAAATGACGAGTCATGGTGTCCAGGTTGGTATTCATTAAAAGGACACGAGCATCGTTATCGCGACTGGAAAAAACAGGGCCATGGCCATACTGATTTGCATAAAGCAATCATGCAATCATGCGATGTATTTTTTTATATTCTTGCGTATGAGTTGGGTATTGATCGTATCTATGAAGGTCTATCAAAATTTGGTTTTGGCAAACAAACTGGTATAGATATCGAAAGTGAAGCAAAAGGCCTATTACCTTCGCAAGAATGGAAAAGAGAAGCTATTGGTCAGGCATGGTTTCCAGGAGAAACATTAATCATGGGTATCGGTCAAGGTTATGCATTATCAACACCTATACAATTAGCCAAGGCTACAGCTTCATTAGCTAATAAAGGTAATGTTGTAAGTCCTCGCTTAGTATCTAGTACAAGTAATCCGATTACTACTGATGTAAAAGTATTGCCCATTAAACATGAAAATAAAATTACAATACACAATGAAGCGCATTGGGATAATATTATTAAATCAATGAGAGATGTTGTACATGGAGCAGGGGGTACTGCTTGGCGTAGTGGTTTAAACGCGACCTATGAATTTGCAGGTAAAACGGGCACAGCACAAGTAATAGGTATCGCTCAGGACAAAGAATATAAAAAAGATGAAATTGCAGAAGAGTTTCAGGATCATGCTTTGTTTATTGCATTTGCGCCGGTAGAGTCGCCACGGATTGCCATAGCAATCGTTGTTGAAAATGGCGGCGGCGGTTCTAAAACGGCAGCACCTATCGCTCGCAAAATGCTTGATTATTTCATGAATACGCTGAATAAAGGATAGTTATTATGGAAGAGCAAAGTTTGGGTCAACGCCTGCATATTGATTTTCCTTTATTGTTAGGTATTGTTGTTTTATGCCTGATTGGTTTGCTTGTTCTATACAGTGCAGGTGGCCAGGATATTGATTTGGTTTATCGACAGGCCGTAAAACTAACAATTGCTCTGGTCGGAATGATCCTTGTCGCGCAATTACCTCCAGCGGAAATCGAACGTTGGTCATTTTGGTTATTTGTTTTTGGAATTGCTTTATTGGTGCTGGTTATTTTTTTTGGTGATGTTGGTAAAGGGGCACAACGTTGGCTGGATTTAAAAGTTTTTCGTTTTCAACCTTCTGAATTAATGAAGCTGACCGTACCGATGGTGGTGGCATCTTATCTTGCCGAAAAATCATTGCCGCCAAAATTTTCATGGGTAGTTGTGGTCTGTGTGCTAATCACAATACCGGTATTATTAATAGCCAAGCAACCCGATTTGGGAACGGCTTTACTGGTGGCGACGGCGGGTTTTTCGGTACTTTTTATTGCTGGCATTTCCTGGCGTTTATTGATGTCTTTGGGCATTCTGGCGGCAGCATGTGCGCCAATACTTTGGTATTTCATGCATGATTATCAGAAACAACGTGTATTAACATTATTGAATCCAGAACAAGATCCCTTAGGTTCGGGTTATCATATAATTCAATCAAAGATTGCTATTGGCTCCGGTGGTTTTTATGGCAAGGGTTGGTTAAATGGAACGCAATCACATCTTGAATTTTTGCCAGAAAGGTCGACTGATTTTATCTTTGCTGTCTTCTGCGAAGAGTTTGGAATGTTGGGCGTGTTATTATTATTATGTGTTTATCTATTTATCATTTCGCGTGGATTGTATATTGCGATTAATGCGCAAACCACGTATGGACGTTTGTTGGCAAGCAGTTTAACGCTCACCTTTTTTGTTTATATTTTTGTCAATATGGGCATGGTTACAGGGCAGCTTCCAGTTGTAGGTGTACCATTACCCTTAATCAGCCATGGTGGTACTTCTATGGTAACATTGATGGTAGGTTTTGGTATTTTAATGGCAATACATACTCATAGACGTTTTCTTTCATTCTAAAATATTATGCATAAATTAAAAATTATATTTTTCGTAGCTTTTTGCCTGGTGTTTAATGCTGTTCAGTTGAATGTTTTTGCAGCAACTCAGGAAGACATGGCAATCTGTGTTTCACAAGATGAGTTTATTGCTGAAATGGTAAAGCGGCATAATTTTGATGCTGCGAGTTTAACTAAAGTACTGAAACAAACCATTGTTTCTCAAACTATTCTTGATGCAATTTCAAAGCCTGCAGAAAAGAAATTAACCTGGCATAAATATCGTCAAATATTTATACAGGAAAAGAGAATTAATGAAGGTGTTGTATTTATGCAGAAGTATGCTTCCAAGTTGAGTGAAGCAGAAAGAAAGTTTGGTGTTCCAGCTGAAATTATCACAGCGATTATTGGCGTTGAAACATTTTACGGCAGAAATGCCGGCAGTTATCGTGTCGTTGATGCACTAAATACTCTCGCGTTCCATTATCCAAAACGGGCTAATTTTTTTCGTTCTGAGTTTGAACATTTTTTACTTCTCGCGCGCGAACAGGGTTTTGATCCAGTTTCGCTAAAAGGATCTTATGCTGGTGCGATGGGGATGCCGCAATTTATTTCGAGTAGTTATCGTCATTTTGCCATTGATTTTGACGGGGACAGTATTATAGATATTTGGGGTAACCCAAACGATGCTATTGGCAGTGTTGCGAATTATTTTTCAGAGCATGGCTGGGACACGGGTAAACCTGTTACAGTCAAAGTCAAAGTAGAGGGTAATAGTTATAAGCAGGCATTAAAAGATGGATTGGAGCTGGATATCAATGAATCAGATTTAGGTAAACTAGGTATTAAATCTGATTCAACTTTTGAGAAAAATGAAAAGTTAAAGTTAATAGAATATGAGTTGGAAAAAAATAATGAATACTGGATCGCACATAATAATTTTTATGTCATTACACGTTATAATCACAGTCATCTATATGCAATGGCGGTTTATCAATTAGCTTCAGAAATAAAACAACGTATTAACAAATAAACAGAACTTAATTAAATATTAAAAAATGTATTCTTCAATCAATAATAAAAAAACACTAATTTGTTTGAACGTATTGGCCTGTTTACTACTGTCTGCGTGTGGAAGCATAAAAATAGTACCAACGTCAGATGATGCCGCACCTAATAAACAAGTTGATGTTTCCAGTATTCCAAATGCAATACCTAAAAATGAAGCAAAGAGTCGCTATGGTAATCCGAAATCCTATGTCGTATTTGATAAGCGATATTATGTAATGGAAAGTAGTAAAGGTTTTGTCGAAAAAGGCATTGCTTCATGGTATGGCACCAAATTTCATGGCAGACGGACATCCAGTGGTGAAACTTATGATATGTATGCTATGACTGCAGCGCATAAAAATTTGCCACTACCTACTTACGTCAAGGTTACAAACCTTAATAATGGTAAACACGTTATTGTTAAGGTAAATGATCGAGGGCCATTTCATGAAAATCGAATTATTGACCTTTCTTATACGGCAGCGATCAAGCTAGATATAATAAAAAAAGGAACAGGCTTGGTTGAAGTCAGAGCTATTCAGCCAGGTGAAGCGATACCTGTTTATTCGGATGAGGGAGCACCTGTAAAAACAGTTTCATCATCTAATGATAATGCTGGTTTTTATATTCAAGTAGGTTCTTTTGGAGAATTAGCTAATGCAGAGAATTTACGACAAAAACTGGATCCTTTGGGTGAGCACTTGATTAAGATTAGTCAGACTTTAGTTACAGGTCAAACATTATATAGAGTAAGAATAGGCCCATTAATGGATATTGATTTTTCTGATTCGATTACCTCCAAGTTGGAAAGTTATGGTGTCTTCGAACATCACATTGTTGTTAATTAGTATTGATAAAAAATTATGATGATAAGACTTATTAAAATCACGTTTGTATTTCTGTTTATGTCTATAAACAATCAGGCAGTTTATGCGGATACAATGATTGTACCCGCGCCACCAAAGATTAAAGCTTCTTCTTATTTAGTTATGGATTTTAATAGTGGAAAATTACTAGTAGAAGAAAACAGTGAGCAAAAATTGCCGCCAGCAAGTTTAACTAAAATGATGACGGCCTATGTTGTTTCCAGCGAGTTGGCTAATGGGAAAATATCACTTGAAGATGAAGTGTTGGTCAGCGAAAAAGCCTGGCGAACTCAGGGCTCCAGAATGTTTATCGAAGTCGGTAAAACAGTAAAACTCAATGATCTATTACATGGCGTCATTATACAATCGGGCAATGATGCCAGTGTTGCGTTAGCTGAATATATTTCTGGCGCAGAAGATGTCTTTGCCGACCTTATGAATAAACATGCAGAACGCTTGGGTATGCATAACACACATTTTGTAAACAGCACCGGCCTGCCTGATGAAAATCATTATACGACTGCTGGCGATTTGGCAAAACTGGCACGTGCGATGATTCGTGATTATCCTGACGAATATGATCTGCATAAAGTGAAAGAGTTTACGTTTAATAAAATTAAACAACATAACCGAAATAAATTACTTTGGCGTGATCGTAATGTCGATGGAATAAAAACCGGGCATACGGAGGAAGCTGGATATTGCCTGGTTGCTTCAGCATTGAAAGATGGTATGAGATTAATTACTGTCGTTATGGGTACCGATGGTGACAATGCCAGAGCTACAGCTAGTCAAGCATTATTAAATTATGGTTATCGTTTTTATGAAACACATAAACTATATAGTGCAGGTGAGTTAATTACTAACGTCAAAGTCTGGAAAGCGGACGTAGATACATTGAATCTCGGGGTTAATAATGATATCTATGTGACGATTCCGAGAGGTCAATATGATAAGTTAGAGCCCGTTGTCGAGCTTGATAAACAAGTGCTTGCTCCGGTAAATGAAGGTGAGCAAAAAGGAATATTAAATGTAATGCTAACCAATGAAAATATTGTTTCAGTTCCGTTATTAGCACTGGAAACCATTCCTGAAGGTAGCATTGTTAATCAGTTAAAAGATAAAGTTCGACTTTTATTTAATTAATCAAAAATCAATGAGTGCTGTCTATCTTAACGGTGAATTTAAGCCGCTTGCGGAAGCTTCAATTAATGTGCTCGATCGAGGTTTTACATTTGGCGATGGTGTTTATGAAGTCATTCCTGTGTTTAATCGTAAAATATTTCGATTTGACGAGCATCTACAGCGTCTTGAAAATAGTTTAAAAGCCATTTATATGGACAATCCGTTAACGAAAGATAAATGGTCTGCCATATTTAATCAGTTGATAGATGCTTTAGAAGAAACAGATCAATCTATCTATTTACAAATTACGCGTGGTGTCACCGAGCGCGACCATGATATTGCTCTGGCTGATGAACCGACGATATTTGCAATGAGTCGTCCTATTGTAAAAAAAGATTTATCTTCTGGAATAAAAGCTATTACGTTTGAAGATATTCGTTGGCAATATTGTGATATTAAGGCGATTACTTTATTACCCAGTGTCTTGTTAAGACATAAGGCCAAACAGCAGGGCGCAAAAGAAGCTATTTTGGTTCGAGATGGATATGTTACAGAAGGCGCTGCGAGTAACGTTTTTATCGTTGAAGGTGATACAGTTTATACGCCACCCAAAAACAAGCATGTTTTGCCAGGAATTACGCGTGATCTAGTGGTTGAAATTCTTTCAAAAAATAGTATTAACATTATTGAAGCACCGATTGAATTTGCACAGTTACTTAGAGCAGATGAAGTCTGGATTACGAGTTCTACCTGGGAAATCGTTCCCGTTGTTGAGCTGGATAACAAGCCAGTAGGAGAGGGTTGTACCGGACCAATGTGGGAAAAGGCGAACCATCTTTATCAGAAATTTAAGAAAGAAATATAAGTATTTTTTATGGAAATATACAAAGCCTTTACTATTGAAGCCGCACATCGGTTACCAAATTTACCGGATGATCATAAATGCAGCCGTCTGCATGGACATTCATTCACGATCGAAATACATGTTTTCGGTGATGTTAATGAAACGACTGGTTGGGTAATAGATTTTGCAGATATTAGCCGGGCATTCAAGCCGTTATTTGAATGTTTGGATCATCACTACCTTAATGATATTGACGGTTTAGATAATCCGACCAGTGAGAATTTAGCTAAATGGGTTTGGCAAAAACTTAAATCAGAGTTGCCTTTGCTAAGTGCTGTCGTTATTAAAGAAACCTGTACAGCAGGTTGTATCTATACTGGATAGAGATACTTTAAGACTAGCTTTTTATTCCAATCCCTTTATTTAAAAGGGTTAAAGAAATCGAAAAAAGAATAACCACGGATAGTGATAGTATTAAAAACGCATTGGTGATGCTTATATCTGATTCTCCTAACATTCCATAACGAAAGGCATTGACCATATATAGTATCGGGTTAAATGAAGAAACGGTTTGCCAGAACTCAGGCAACATATCGATAGAATAAAATACACCGCCTAAATAAATTAGTGGTGTTAGCACAAACGTTGGGATGATCGAAATATCATCAAACTTTTTTGCAAAGATCGCGTTAATTAATCCTGCTAGAGAGAAAATAATAGATGTCATAAATACCACAGAAATCGTTATCGGAAAGCTGTGTATCTTGAGATCAGTAAAAAAAAGAGCGACGATGGTAACAACGGCGCCGACTAAAATACCTCTTGCAATCCCACCCGTAACAAAGCCAGCCAAAATGACAAGATTAGGAATAGGCGCAACTAACATCTCTTCAATATGATTCTGAAATTTAGCGCCATAAAAAGAAGAAACGACATTGGCGTATGAGTTGTTAATGATAGCCATCATAATAATGCCCGGTGCAATGTAATCGATATAACTAAAGCCATTCATTGTGCCTATGCGTGAGCCTATTAAACTGCCAAAGATAACAAAATACAGTGTCATGCTGATTGCAGGCGGCAGGATTGTTTGTATCCATATTCGTGTAAATCGGCTGATTTCCTTTCTTACGATAGTATTGAATGCAATGAGTGTAGATCGTGTATACATGAAATTAGTTTGAGTTGTTATTATCATCTAATAAATCAAGAAACAGTTTTTCCAGACGGTTAGATTTATTTCGCATACTGCACACATTAATATCTTGTGCAGATAGAATTTGAAAAAGGTCATTGATACTTTTTTCTCGTCCGACTGCAACTTCGACTGTTGACGCATCAATTAATTTAGCAGTGAAGCCATTCAGTTCAGGCAATATTTCAATTGGTTTAATTAGATCAAGAACGAACGTTTCTTTATTTACATTGGATAATAATTGTTTCATCGAAGTGTTTTCGATAATAGAGCCATGATCAATAATTGCAATGTTTTTACAAAGCATCTCTGCTTCTTCCAGATAATGCGTCGTAAGCAAGATAGTAACGCCTTGTTGATTAATATCGATAAGAAAATCCCACATGGATCGTCTTAGTTCAACATCAACCCCTGCTGTAGGTTCATCCAGAATCAACATTTTTGGTTCGTGAATTAAAGCTCTGGCTATCATTAAACGGCGTTTCATGCCGCCGGACAAATTTCGTGCAGGTTCATGGCATTTCTTGATTAGCCCCAGCTTATCAAGATATTTTTCCGCTCGTTGCAAAGCGATATGGCGCTTAATTCCATAGTAGCCGCCCTGATTGGCAACGATATCAAGCGGCGTTTCGAATTGTGAAAAATTAATTTCTTGTGGAACAATGCCAATGCAGGCTTTTGCAGCATCGGTTTCTGTATCAATATCATGTCCAAAAACTTTGACTATGCCGGAGGATTTATTAACGAGGCCGCAAATTATACCAATGGTGGTTGATTTACCCGCGCCATTTGGACCGAGTAATGCAAAAAAGTCACCTTGATTAATATTTAGATCAATGTTCTTTAGTGCAGCAAGTTTGTTTGGATAGACTTTATTTAAATTTTTTATTTCTAGAGCAGGCATAACGAAATGACAGAGTAATTAAAACTTATATGATAGAACATGTATCGCATTATAAATTGAATTGTTCCGGTCTGGAACAGGAAAGAACAATAGGTTGATTAAGAGTTTAATTTGGCAAAAGCAAAGTGTATATATTTAACCTTGAATTTTTTTTATCGTTTCTTTTTGGGCATCACCTTTTTTACTTAATGCCATAGCTAATACACTGTCTCGTTTAAGTGCCAGTTTGAAATAATCTTTAGAGATTTTTATTAAACGAGTTTCGTTATCTGTTCGGACATAAGCATTTCTTTCACCATTACCGCCTTCCATTAAAGCCTGTTCGCCAAAGTAATCTCCGGGTTTAAGCGTGGCGAGGATATTAAGCTTGCCATCTTCATCAATAATAAAGACTTCGACGATACCATCCAGAATGACATATAAATGTTCACCGTGTTCGGCCTCTTTTATAATAAAGTCTCCAGGACCAACGGTAATGACTTCTGTCCACCTAGGGTAGGAGTTGAGTTCTATGTCTGCGAGAGATTTAAATAACCGTAAATTACGAAGTATGTCATGAACTTCTTGTTCTTCTTTCTTAAATGCTGGAATGGCAGTGACATCCTCCGATTCTTCAATACCATCGATATGTAGTAATACATGTTTTTTATCAATTCGAAAGAGTTTGCTCGGCTGAAATGCGCGCACACTGGCATTTCTCCTGCCTTCACCACCAGGGAGTAAAGATTGCTCTCCAAAAAAATCACCCTCGCGTAATGTGGCAATCGCTATTTCGCGCCCACTACCACCACCTTTGATAGAAACTTCAACCGTGCCTTCCAAAATAACATACATGCAATCGCCAATTTCTGCCTCACGAATGATACCTTTCTTCATTCCATACTCTTCATAACCATTATCAGGAGAATTGATAATTTCATTTAATTCAGCATCACTGAGAGATGCAAAAATAGGCACTTTTCTCAGATGGCTTGGATTAATAATATTGTCTGTCATTTTATTTCCTATTAAATGCTGACTGGTTAAAGAGTCTTTAATTTACTAATGTAAATTCTAAATCAAAATTCAATTTGTTTTAAATATGACCACACTATAGAAAAATAGTGCCACGATTTATATCGAGTTTGCTTAGATCTGTTACCCTTATCACAGCTTATTCAGTTTCAACTAAAGGAATAGAGAACCGTGTCACATTATATTTGATGGATCGAAAAACAATAAATTCTATTTAGTCCGATGATTTGGTCTCTTCGTCAGCTTCTTTTTTTGTTACTTTTTTCTTTTCCGCTTTTTTTGTCTCTGCTTTCTTTTCGCCGCTTCCAGGCCAAGGGCTAAATGGGAATGGGCGCTGCTCAGATTTAAAAGTGATATAGAGTAAAATTTGTGTAACGTATTGACTTAAAGAATCGCTAAAATCAAGTATTTGTTCATTTAATTCAGAAGTGATGAGTTTCATAATAAAATGGAAAATCACGACTAACCAAATCAAGGCGAAGAGAAAATAAAATATAACACCGTAGATAAGTATAAATAGGCCCCGAGTCCATACATCAATATTTTTAGCGTTTTCTTTTATGTCCATAATTCAGTCTCCAAGTAGATGATTTTATAGGGTAAATAGTTGACCTATTTCACCTAAATTGCAATGACAAAATGTTTCATTTTAAAATTTAGATATTCCGGATAAAATTTTCAATAATTTCTTTATTTTTCAATAATATAGTGATATTTGGCATGATCATCGCTTAAAGATTAGTCTAGATCAGCTTTATTTAGGTGAGTATATCTGTAAATGTATTGATAGAGCTTACAAATAATAGGTTTTTAGCGTGCTTTTGAATCGTCGAGCAGATTAAAAATATGATAATCTTTGCTTCAAAATATCGGATAAGAAATCAGGAAAGATGCAAGAAACTAACGAAGAAACAATTATGGCGTTTCCCTGTCAGTTTCCCGTTAAAGCTATGGGAATCGCTGAGAAGGACTTTGATATCTTGGTTGTTAGTATCATCAGAAAACATGTGCCTGATTTATCCGAAAATGCGGTAAAAAGTCGTATGAGTCAGGAAGGCAAATACATTTCCATAACAGTGAATGTGGAAGCTCAAAGCAAACAGCAGTTAGATAATATTTATCTCGAACTAACGGCTCATGAAAAGGTGTTGTGGGCGTTATGAGTATTCAAGTTAAAGATTTCGGTATACAAGATTACGAAGAGATGTATCTTGCCATGCGTGAATTTAACGAACATCGAGATTCAAGCACGGAAGATCAAATATGGTTACTTGAACATCCACCCGTTTATACGCTTGGGCTCTCAGATAAAACAGAGCATCTCTTAAATACAGCAGATATTCCGGTTGTAAAAACCGACCGTGGTGGACAAGTAACTTATCATGGCACCGGTCAGTTAATTGCTTATTTATTAATTGATTTAAAACGACGGCCTTATGCTATTAAGAAACTGGTTTCGTTGATGGAAGCGTCCGTTATTGAATACCTTAATGATTGTGGAGTAAAGTCAGAACGTAAAAAGGGTGCGCCAGGTGTTTATGTTAACAATGAAAAAATTGCAGCTTTGGGTGTGCGTGTTAGAAAGGGTTGTACTTATCATGGTTTGGCATTAAATGTAGACATGGATCTTAAACCATTTAATGGTATCAATCCTTGTGGATACAAAGGACTTATTTGTACACAGTTAGTGAATTTCAATAAAGATATTTCAGTTGCCGAAGTAAAAGAAAGGCTACCTGATTATCTACTAAAACATTTGGATCAATCGGGCGATATTTTGTCTGATGTCGCATAAATAATAAGGATAGTCATGTATCAGGATAATATTCATAAGCAGCCAGAGCAGGATAAACGCGGCAAGCTAAAGACAAATAAAATTCCAATTAAAATTATTCCTGTTGAAGGCAAGCTTCCAAGAAAACCAGAATGGATAAAGGCCAAGGCGCCAACGGATGAACGCGTCTTAAATCTTAAAAAAGTCATTCGCGAAAATAAATTACATACTGTCTGCGAAGAAGCCTCTTGCCCAAACATTGGAGAATGTTTCAGTCACGGCACAGCGACATTTATGATCATGGGTGATATCTGTACACGTCGTTGCCCTTTCTGTGATGTTGCGCATGGTAAACCGCAAGCTCTTGATCCCGAAGAGCCGGCAAATCTTGCAAATGCCATCAAGATAATGAATTTAAAGTATGTGGTAGTTACTTCTGTAGATCGAGATGATCAATTGGATAGAGGTGCTGGACATTTTGTTGCCTGTATTGAAAAGATAAGACAAGAATGTCCAACGACACGCATTGAAATACTCGTTCCTGACTTTCGTTCGAAAATTGATATTGCACTCGACATATTAAAAAAAGCACCACCGGATGTTTTTAATCATAATCTGGAATCAATACCACGCTTATATGAAAAGATAAGACCCGGTGCAAATTATAAAGCATCATTAACATTAATAAAAAAATTCAAACAGCAAAATAATTCTGTGACAACCAAGTCAGGGTTAATGTTAGGGCTTGGAGAAACTATAGAAGAAGTTAAGGAAGTACTACAAGATTTAAAAAGCCATAGCTGTGATATGGTAACAATGGGTCAGTATTTGCAACCCAGCCGTTATCATTTACCGGTTGAACGTTTTGTTCATCCTGATGAATTTGATGAACTTGGACAATATGCTGAGAGCCTTGGCTTTATAAATGTCGCTAGTGCTCCGATGGTACGTTCTTCTTATCACGCTGATCTGCAGGCATCCGGAAAAAATATTAGTTAACATTTCCTTGTTTTCCATTTTAAAGTGAGTAGAGCTCGTTTTTATCCATTAATTACTGTGTAGTACTAGTAATTATTTTTAAAGCACGATCAATGTATTTATTATAATATTACATATTAAATTTTAATTGTTCGAGTTTCCTAGTAAATGAAAAAAGACAGTCGAATATTAATTCACGGCGCTGGCGTTGCTGGATTAACATGCGCCATATGGTTAGGCAGGAATGGATTTCGCCCTGTCGTCGTAGAAAAAACTCCTGAGATAAGAGCTGCTGGTGGTTTTATCGTCTGTCTATGCGGTTCATCTTATCGATTTGCTGAAAAGCTGGGAATGATGCCAGCCTTACAGGAAAGAGATTCTGACATATATGCATCCAGTTATCATAATGCGAAGGGAAATACATTAATGAGTCTGGATTATACTAATTTGTTTGATGGTGTTGATTTTATACAGATTACACGCGATGAAATTGAAAATGTGCTCTATGAAAATGCAAAAAATCTTGCGGAATATAGATTTAGTGCCAGTGTCAAAGAACTCAAGCAAGATCATTCTGATAAGGTGCAAGTTGAATTCACCGATGGTAAGCAAGAAGAATTTGATCTTGTAATAGGGACGGATGGCTTGCACTCGACAATACGAGGGCTTGTTTTTGAGCAAGATGAAGTGATTAAACATTATCTGGGTTTACAGGTCGCAGCCTATAAATTAGAAGATGTAGTAGGACTTAAAAATAAGTTTGAATACCATATGGGAAAAAATAACTATATGGTTCTCTACAGTAGTAGAGATGGAAAACTAGGTAGTGTCTTTGTTTGGAAATCTGATGACCAAACTGTTCCTCCTGTTGAAGAGCGATGGAATATCTTACGTGAAAACTATCGTGATTCCTCGCCGCTCTTCCAAAAAGTACTAGAGAATTACCCGAATACATCACCGATGTTAATGGATCCCTTAATCCAGATTGAAATGAAAAAGTGGCATAAAGGTCGAGTTGTAGTACTTGGTGACGCAGCACATTGTATGACGTTGTTATCTGGACATGGTGCCTCATCTGCTTTTTCTGATGCTAGCTATTTATCAAAGGGATTAATAGCAGGCGAGCCAGCTGAAGCATTTAGTTACCATGAGAAAAAAATGCGGCAATCGATCAATGAAATGCAAGTCGCAACTCGAAAAGCAGCAGGCTGGTATGTTCCAAGAAACAGTGTGAAACGACATGTTCGAGATTTTGGAATGAAATTATTACCAGATTCCTTTTTTCAAAATTACTTCAAGTCAAAATACTCAAAAGTTTAATCGGATGTCTATTAATGACAGAAAATTAACGTTTACGCTTGATTTAGAAGATCATCGTCCTGATGACACATACCCAAAACGCTATCCAGAAATAACTAAAAAGATCCTCAATTTTCTTGATGCTCGTAACATAAAAGCGACAGTTTTTGTTCTTGGACGCTTGGCTGATGAAACTCCAAGTTTGATAAAAGAAATTTCAGAAAAAGGTCATGAAATTGCATTTCATACGTTTAAACACATTCATTTAACTCATGAGTTACCTGAAAAATTTAAAAGTGAAACAGAGCGATATAAAAAAATATTAGAAGATTTGACTGGTACAGAAGTTGTTGGCTTTAGAGCACCTGCGTTTTCCTTAACTAGGAAGTCTATATGGGCATTAGATATCTTGAAAGAACTTGGGTTTGTATATTCATCTAGTGTACTTCCTGCAAATAATCCGATTAATGGATTTCCGGGTGTTCCAAGAGAACCATTTAAATGGCCAAATGGTTTACTTGAAATTCCTGCACCAGTTGCAAGCTATGGTCCAGTTAGTATTCCATTTTTAGGAGGAATATATTTGAGGTACTTGCCAATACATATAATTAACTATTTTTTAAATAAAGAAAAAAACAATCAGTCATTATGGCTTTATTGTCACCCACATGATTTTGATCATGAAGAAGCTTATTACACAATAAAGGGTACATCGAGACTGACTAGTCTTCTGCTATGGTTTAATAGGCGACATACTTTTACAAAAATAGAACAAATATTTTCTAGTAATTCTGAATCCAGTTCAGTTTCGGTTCCTTTTATTGAGCAAATAAATAACGGAATATTTAAAAATGTTGAAGAGTTTATTTTACCTTCTGAAACGAACAAATTTTGAAAAGAGAAGGCGTAAAAGTAAAAGGCAGACTGACGACGGTTCCTTTTTTAAATCCAAATTCCTCAATTGAATCTAGAAGATGATAAATGTTTGTATGATGATAATCTGCTTTATCGCCAAAGCCAGCGATAAGTCGTCCCAGTTTATATAGAACGTTTTCAGTTGGTCCTGATATTAAGAATTCACCTCCCAGTTTAAGTATGCGCTCAAAATGTTTCAGATATTCGTCCAGATCTTCAATGTGTTCTAGAACATCAGCGGCGATAACGACATCTAATGTTCCATCTTCAATGTCACGCAGAGAATTTAAGAATTTAACGTTAATATTTTTTTTCTCACACAGCTTCATTGCATATTGTGGATATAAATCAATAGCAAATACCTGAGAATAATGTTTGTCGAGTTCAGACAAAAATAGGCCAATACCACAACCAAATTCCATTGCCGCGCTTGAATTTGTATGGAGCATTCTGGCCAAACAATCATAGCGCCTCCACATTAACCAACGTATCAAAGGATTTTGATGCGTGTAAGTTGGGATCGCCATCTCATCTTTATCGTGTTCCGTAATATCACTAATTGAAATTGAAGTGATTTCCCGTATTTCTTCTTTACTAATTCTATTAATCATTTGTAAGAATTAACTCCATAAAACTACCCAAGGTTTTTTGATATCAGCGGCCCGATTAGATTTGCTATTGGCAAAGGCAGTTTTTGCCAAGCTTTGATATACATACTATATTTTGAATTAGTAGGGTTGAAATCAGGTGTCTGCTCAGCATTAATTAAAAGTTGTTGGTAGTACAATTGTGTAGGTTTAAAGCCCCAGTTTTTTTTAAAACTGTAAGAGCCTGTGCCTTCTATACTACGGCCAAAATCAAAATTACGAATATTTTTTTCAGCACTACGCCGCATTAACTCCCAGTACATGAAATCATATGCTTTCAACTGCCTGGCTTCTAGAAGCCCTCCCGCATAATAGGGTAGAACCGTATCTTCAAAATAAAAACTTAAGACACTACTAATTGCCTTGTCATCTTTTATAACAGTTAAAATTTCACAATCATCACCAAACTTTTCCTTGAGTGATATAAAGTATTGTTTCGGATAAACTGGGGTTCCTAAGTTTCTGACACTGGTAGCATAAAGATGATAGAATCTATTGATATCATCATCAACAATACTTTTAAGATTATTCTTAATCCCTTTCCTTATCATGGCTCGTTGTTTCCGAGGTACTTCATTAAGGTTTACTTCGTCATCAGGTGATATTTCTTTTTGAAAAGTATGGTAAAAATTTTTATATTGCCAGTTACTCTGATTATTAGATACATTTCTAAGTTCTATGTAATCTACATTTAATTGTTTTGCTAGTAGGGCAGCTTCATTAGTAAGTATTTCTGTTGCTTCAATTGAATCACTACACACCCCACCATAAACACAAAATGGCGTTGATATCAGTGTATGACCAAATAAAAGACTCTTTATCTCAGCTAAAGGCAGAATTCCGACTATGTCACCATTTTCTTCAGCATACATATAATGTGTTTTCAGTTTGTAGACTGATTCAATAATCGATTTCCATTCTGAACGATGGCAGAAGGATGATGATGGATTAGTCTTTACATAATCATTCCATGAATGTAATTCATTATCAGAAAGAAATTTTATATGCATGAAGTGATAAGGTATTTATTTTTTTTCAATTGTTAAAAAACAAGAGGCACCAAATATTTTTGCACCAATTGTATCTAAATCATAAAACTTCCAATTGAACAATGGAAAAGTAAGAAGCTGGCGTACTACAGAAAAACCAATTTTATCGGAATAGTCAGCTAAGTCACTAACATAGTTATCGTAATAGGGAAATTCAGGTCTGCCAGTTAACATATCTATATATCTGTATATAAATACCGCCCATTTATGGATTAAAGCTCTATCGTTTCTCCAGATCATAATTAATCTTCCGCCTGGTTTCAAAACTCGATAAATTTCATTTAGAAAATATTCGGCCTTGTCATTAGGCTGCTGGTTTAGAAACTGGCAATTAATGACTTCATCAACACTGGAATCAGCAAGCGGGATCGAAAAGACATCTCCTCTAATGATATTTAATTTGTTGGATTTTGCATCCAGACAAGCGGTTTTATTGAAGTCTATGCCCACTATTAGTCGATCAGTATTAATAAGCGGGTTTAGCATTAATCCTGAACCACAAGCTAAATCAACTAAGATTTTATGGTTATCAGAAATTTCTGATAAAATCATTTCCTGCTCTTTCAGAAAATATCGCTTAAGTCGATAACCGTTAGCTTTAGGGTTTATATCACCATATCGATTACGCATCGTGCCGTACAATTCATTAACTTTGGTATCAGCCTGTTTGGAATTAGTGTTACTCAATTTATCTCTCGTTTACTATTAGTAATATTAAACAGCATTACAATAAACCAAAACAGGAAAGGAACAAGAATAATAATAAGCCTCACAATTATTGTGGCACTCGCAGCTAATGTTAATGACATGCCTGTTAATACCAATAGGCTTGTTAATCCTGCTTCACTGATTCCAAAGCCACCTATTGTTTGCAAAGGAATTATAGCAAGAAAATTATAAGCTGCTCCCAAGACTACACTATTTGAAATGGCTAAAGGCAAGTGTAGTGCTTTCATAAGCATTACAAAACCACCTAAGTTACAAGACCACTTGCAAAATGTAATTACGATGGTTTGTATCGAGATTAATGTTGTTAATCTATGTCTATGCCAAATTCTTGCTTGTAAAATCATCCTCAAAATGTGACGAAGCCATTTTATTTTCGGCCGAGTATGTTTTCCTATTATTATCTTTGCAAGAATCGTCAGAAAATAATCTAGCCAGAATAATACGATGGAGACTAATAAAATAACAATGATTGCAACAATATTGAGATAATGAGAATCAGAAAAAGACGTGAGTGTTAATGCAGTAACAAGGAAAATACTACTCAAGATAATCACATCAAATAAACGTTGAACCAGAACATTCATTAGTGCGGGGCTGGTGTTTTGGTTGAGGTATTGTTTAAGCAATAACACAACAATTATTTCGCCTAGACGGGCCGGCAACAGAATTAAAAAAATAACATACCATGCAGTTACTTTATAGCAAGATGACATGCGGGGTTTGTTTGGAGTCAATAAATAAAAGCGTAGTGTTGTAAAAACACCTTCAGTAAGAAAAAGAATAATAGAACATAGTAAAAAAAGAGGAGAAGACGTTAATAAAATATCAACGGCGAGATCCCAATCAACTTGACTTATAACTAATGATAATAAAATTAGACTAATCACAGTTGCTGAAATCCATATAAACGGACTAGTACGCTGGCTAATATCGTGCCAGATTTTCATTTAGGAATTGTTCTGTTTGTGCAATTTCTTAATAAAGAAGTCCATGAGCGCACAGAGTACAATTGCCATGCTAATGGAATAAAATGGAATTAATATTAGGTTATAACGTGGCATATTGACCGAAATAAAGGCATGCAAAAAGGCCAGGAACCAGGCAGGCAAACTAAGATAAAGCAGTTTTTTATTTACCGGGTCACGAAAACGAAATGCAATAATGGTAAAGCAGAGTAACCCAATAACACCCCAGTATTTTGAGATAAAAATGCCTCGCCAAAAAAGAGGGATAGTAACCATGCTATGTTTGAATAAATTCCCAAAAATTTCATTTTTCAATAGAAAGCTTAATTCTTCATCGGAACTATTTGTTCCTTCTTTAACTTTTTTTAATATACTTTTTGAGCCAGTTAAAAAATAAGAACCTTCATCAAAATTAAGTTTTTCATAATATTCTTTGGGAAATATTTTTTCCGAAATACTATCTCCACAATCTGGGAACCAATAGATAAAAGATACTCCCCATTCTTTCCATGACATCTGATTATAAGCAGTACGGTACGCAAGGATAAATGCACCATATTTGCTTGTTATAGATGCATCATCAAAGTGATAATAATTTCTTGCTTGCCATGAACCAACAAATGCAAAATAAGATATAAATATTAAAAGCAATGATTTCCATAAAAAAATATCTTTTTTGACTAAACAAAATAAAACATGAATAAATATTATCATGATAAAAAGATAATGATATTCAGGTCGGACCAGGGTAAGTAAACCCAATAAAAATGCAGCGATAGCGTGCCAACGTAGTTGTTTAGTTTTAAATGCTAAACATATGGTCAAAACAAAAATTGAGAATAGCGGGATAATTAAGCTTTCAGTCAATAAACGATTTGCAAAATAAAATAATTCCCCAGACAGCAAAGCGAATATTGCCGATGTCCATGCTACAGTCTTTGATTTTGTTAGTATTATTGCTGTAAGCCAAATGCTGCATAGCGTAAGGACAATCAGGAAGCATTGTAAGTAAATCAAAGAATTTAATTGCAGTTCACATGTCGCCTTATCGTTTTCTTTTAATAAACATGTCAAACTTTCTTTGAGATTATTATCGAATTTAACTGATGTAGCAATTAGTAAAGGATATAAAGGAGTGTTTTCATTTCCTGGCTCAATATTGCCGGCACTACTTTTATCTAATCCGAATGTACCATGCTCCTCCAAATTAATACCATACTGAATGTATCTTAGTGCATCATATATAGGACGGGGAGTTTCGATGAAATAATTCTGAAAAATAAATACAGTGATTAACGAGCAAAGCGAAAAGAGCAAGAAGTGCTTTGAAAATAAATTTTGCATATCAGTAATGAATATATATTTTTATTATGACTACAATAATCGATGTAGAGGAATTGAAGGCTTGTTATCGATATCAAAACTTAAAGCAGATAATAATAATTGTAGTCCGATAATTATAGGTAAAGCAGCTAACATAACTGTTCCAGCGGTTGCCGATGTGTTTAAGTTAATGCTTTCGACCCATTTAGCTATGCCAAAAATAATTCCATAGCACAATAATGCTGGGCCAAGCACCCACTCTACTGAGGCAATATGAAAGTCACGTAGAAAGTAATTATAGAAAATGCGCTTGATAAAATTATTTAAATGCTTAGTGGAAAATTCAATCAAGCTACGAAAAATTGATAGGTTGCTTAT
Organism: Gammaproteobacteria bacterium; assembly: GCA_041689615.1. Lineage (GTDB taxonomy): Bacteria > Pseudomonadota > Gammaproteobacteria > Eutrophobiales > Eutrophobiaceae > UBA7359. Next base: position 41,382 of record JBDNFW010000003.1, read on the forward strand.
TTCGTTTTCATATTTAGATTGCATGGGTATGTCAATAACTACAGCACGCAATATATTCAATCTAAAAAGCATATCGGATTCAAAAAAGTAGCTGTTACTTATTTTTGATAATGGGATAAGTTTTAATACATCGGCATGTATAGCTGTATAGCCGTTATTTGGATCAAAAATTCTCCAGTATCCCGTCGAAAATTTACTCATAAACGACAACATGGCATTTCCTAATAAACGAACTTTTGGCATTGATGACAGATCTTCCAGCCTGTAAAATCGATTTCCTTTAGTATAGTCGGCTTGACCATTAATAATCGGATCTACGAAATTAGACATAATCGATGGCTCCATCTGTCCATCAGCATCTATTTTTACAATGTATTTTGCTCCACCTTTTAAAGCAAATTTATAGCCAGTTATCATTGCACCACCCACGCCAGCATTTTTTTCATGATAGAAGACCGAAACTCGCGAATCTTTTATATTTTCTTCAATATATTTTCCAGTTAATTCTGGGCAAGCATCATCAACACAATATATTTTGTCAATGTAGGATGGAATGTTATTGATTACATCGATAACATGTAACTTCGCTTTGTAACAAGGTATAACAACAGCGATGTTCGATTTAGTCTTTTTTACATCATTCATAGTAGGTGATGGTTTTTATTTATCGGATAGAAACAATAAAGGGTCAACCGTCACGTTATTCAACATGACACTCCAGTGAAGATGTGCACCAGTAACGCGACCGGTTAATCCAACGTTGCCAATTATATCGCCAGTTTTTACTTGTGACCCTTCATCAATGTTTATGCTGTCCATGTGGCAATACATAGTGATTAATCCCTGTCCATGATCGAGAAATACGGTGTTTCCGTTAAAGAAATACTCACCCGTATTAATAACGGTGCCATCAGCAGGCGCAACAATAGGCGATCCTTTTGCTGCGGCTATATCCAGTCCGCTGTGTGGGTTTCTTGCTTGTTTATTAAAGAAACGCCGTAGACCAAAAGGGCTACTGTAAGGACCTTCTGCAGGTTTTATAAATTTTAAAGATACTTCGTCTTTATTGCTCCAATGTGCCTTCGCTTTTGATATTAATTTTTGTTCTTTAGTAATGCGTGACATATCTTGGTCGTTAGGATTAACTTTACGTTTATCTTTAATTGTTATGTATTGCGTTTCATAATCTTTGTTCGCAACTTCAAATTTATAATTTGTTTCAACACCACCACTTTTAACTTTAAGCTTATGTGTGCCAGCTTTTGCAGTTAATGGAATGCCGACAATAGCTTTCCAATCATTGACGGAACCAAGGATCATCACTTTACGATCATAGAACCAGGCTTTTGGTTTATCTTCTACTTGTATAGAAATAATTGCGACGCCACCGGGCACGGCTTCTTCTTTGGGAAGTTCAAGTGCATATCCGTTATAAGTCGCAGTTAGTAAAGCAATAGTAAATACTAAATATAAGAGTCTATTTTTCATGAATTGCATCGACAGTCGAATCGATTTCAGATGTAGCTAATCGAATTCTTAGTTGGTCTCCTAATTGAATATGTTTAATGTTTGTGACAATTTTATTTGTTTTCTGTTCAGTGACGATAGCATAACCTCTTTCCAATGTAGAAATAGGGCTTACTGTATTTAATATATGTTCCAGCCTTAAAACTTCGTCTTGTGCTTTTTCCAGAGTTCGATTAATTGATTTTTTAAATTGTATTTGCAATACATTAACTTTTTCAATTTGTCGGGCAATGGTATGCGCTGGATTTAATCTATTAATCTTTCCAGTCATCTCAGTAAGCGTCATTTTCTTATTCGACATTTGTTTTTCAAAGTGATGCTTTAGACGCATTGAATATTCATCAGTTCGTTGAATCAATTCCATTAATCGTTGTTTCGGATGAGGCAGATGCTTTGATAATAATGCCACACGGTTTTGAAAGTTATGAATTATTTGTTTCTGTGAACGAATTAACTGTTCTTCACGATGTTTTAATTTAGTTAAGACATCAATGCTGTCGGGACTGATTAATTCAGCTGCAGCAGAGGGCGTTGCTGCTCTTTGATCGGCAACAAAATCCGCGATAGTAAAATCAATCTCATGACCGACACCGCTAACAATCGGTGTCGAAATATCAAATATTGTTCTTGCAACAATTTCTTCGTTAAACGCCCACAAGTCTTCTATAGAACCACCGCCTCGCGCAAGAATGAACACATCACATTCTTTACGTTGCTCAGCAAGCTTGATGGCTTTGGCTATTTCTTGGGAAGCGCCTTCTCCCTGAACAAGTGTAGGGTAAATAATGACATTTCCTGCAGGGTAGCGGCGTTTTAATATACTGAGAATATCCCGCACAGCCGCGCCCGTTGCCGAAGTAATAATGCCAATATTTTTCGGAAACAAAGGAAGTAACTTTTTATGTTCTTCGTCAAATAAACCTTCCGCAGAAAGCTTTTGTTTCAAGGCTTCAAAAGCAAGTTGCAGTGCGCCCGCGCCAGCAGGTTCAAGTGACTGGATAATAAGTTGGAATTCGCCACGCCCTTCGTACAAACTAACGTTTGCTCTCGCCATAATCTGCATGCCATTTTCAGGCTCAAAGCGTAATCCTGATTGGCGATTTTTGAACATGGCGCATCTGACCTGAGCAGTATTATCTTTCAGGCTGAAATAAAGATGACCAGATACTGGTTTAGCCAGATTGGATATCTCTCCCTGCACCCAAACTGTCGGAAATACTTCTTCTAGCACGGTACGTACTTCACGGTTTAAACGACTAATCGTGTAGATATCGTTAGCGGCAGGTGATTTGTTGTTTGATACGGGCATATTTTGATCATGTTAAGCCAAAAGAATAGTGAAACAAAGCACAAGACGGCTTTGCCGATACTCAAGTTGGTACTATACTGCGCGGTTAATTTAAACCTAAATGGCCTAGACATGATTATTGCAGAAGAAGCGCTTACCTTTGATGATGTTTTACTAATCCCAAATTATTCGGATATCTTACCCCGTGAGGTGTCATTGCAAACGCAGTTAACGCGTGAAATTACCATGAATATCCCGCTGGTCTCCGCCGCGATGGATACCGTGACCGAATCAGGTCTAGCAATAGCTTTGGCGCAAGAAGGTGGCATCGGCATTATTCATAAGAATATGAGTCCTGAATTGCAGGCGAAAAATGTTCGCCGGGTTAAGAAATATGAAACTGGTGTTATTAAAGAACCGCATACAGTTGGACCGCATACCAGTATTCGTGAAGTCATAGAATTGACCCGAGCGAGAAACATTTCTGGTGTACCTGTCGTCGAAAATGGAGAATTAGTCGGAATTGTGACCAGTCGAGATTTGCGTTTTGAAAAGAAACCAGACGATCCCGTCAGAAATATTATGACCCGCAAGGAAAATCTGGTCACCGTCCGAGAAGATGCGAGTAAAGACGAGATTAAGGAATTATTACATAAACACCGTATTGAAAAGATTCTGGTAGTAAATGATAAATTTCAACTCGCGGGTTTAATTACCGTAAAAGACATGCAAAAAGCATCTGAGTATCCTAATTCTTGTAGAGATAATTCCGAACGTTTAAGAGTGGGTGCAGCAGTAGGCGTTGGAGAAGCTTCAATGCTTCGAGTAGAGCAATTGGTCGAGTCAGGCGTTGATGTCATTGTTGTTGATACAGCACATGGTCACTCCAAAGGGGTTATTGATATGGTCAAGTGGGTTAAGGCGACTTTCAAAGATGCTCAGGTGATAGGTGGCAATATTGCGACGGCTGATGCAGCGTTAGCTTTAATTGATGCTGGAGCAGACGCAGTCAAAGTGGGGATTGGTCCCGGTTCGATTTGTACTACGCGTGTTGTCAGTGGTGTTGGAATGCCACAGATTTCTGCTGTCGCTAATGTTGCCGCAGCACTAAAAAGCAAAGGTGTCCCTATTATCTCTGATGGCGGTATTCGTTACTCCGGTGATGTTGCCAAAGCATTAGCTGCCGGAGCACATAGTGCCATGATGGGTGGCATGTTTGCCGGTACTGAAGAAGCGCCTGGCGAAGTTGAACTCTATCAAGGTCGTTCATATAAATCGTATCGCGGTATGGGTTCATTAGGTGCGATGTCACAACAACATGGTTCTTCGGATCGTTATTTTCAGGAGAATGATGAAATTGAAAAGTTGGTGCCAGAAGGAATAGAAGGTCGAGTTCCTTATAAAGGGCCATTAGATGCCATTATTCATCAGGTGACGGGTGGTATTAGAGCAGCGATGGGATATACCGGTTGTTCAAATTTGAAAGAGCTGCGAGAAAAAGCAAAATTTATTCGCATAACCAATGCTGGCTTCAAAGAAAGCCATGTGCATGATGTTACTATCACAAAAGAACCACCAAACTACCGGGCCTGATTTGAAAACTCTCATATGGCACAATACTGCGTTAAAAAGTGTTTCGGAATACTCACAGAGTAGGATCTGCTCACTTACTAACGCGTAAGCTGCGCTTCCTCTCCACTTTTTGCCTTGACTTGCACTCATCTGAGAGCTTTCAATAAATAATTAATAACGATAGATATTTGAATGACAATTAATATACATTCCGAACGCATCCTGATCCTGGATTTTGGATCGCAATACACTCAACTCATTGCCAGACGCGTTCGCGAAGCGGGCGTCTATAGTGAAATTCATGCATTTGATATGGATGAACAGGCGATTAAAGACTTTAAGCCTAATGCAATTATTCTTTCCGGTGGCCCTGAATCTGTTACCAAACTCAACGGCGTTAGATCACCTCAAATAGTGTTTAATCTGGGCGTGCCTGTTTTAGGTATTTGTTATGGCATGCAAACCATGGCTGAACAATTGGGTGGCAAGGTTATCAATTCAAATGTAAGAGAGTTTGGTTACGCACAAATTCGAGCTCGAGGACATTCAAACTTATTAAAAGATATTCAGGATGAAGTGAATGACGAAGGACATGGTTTACTTAATGTCTGGATGAGTCACGGTGATCGTGTCGACACTTTACCTGATGGGTTTAAAGTCATTGCTTCAACAGACAATGCGCCTATTGCAGGCATTGCTGATGAATCCCGAAAATTTTATGGACTGCAATTTCATCCGGAAGTCACGCACACGACTCAAGGCCAAAATATCCTTCAACGTTTCCTGCATGAGATAGCTGGTTGCCAATCACTTTGGACAACAGAAAATATTGTTGAAGATGCTATAGCGCAAGTTAAGCAACAAGTGGGTAAGGATAAAGTTTTGTTAGCTTTGTCTGGCGGCGTTGATTCTTCTGTAGTAGCAGCGCTGTTGCATGAAGCTATTGGCGATCAACTCACCTGTGTCTTTGTCGACAATGGTTTGTTGCGTTTGAATGAAGGCGATCAGGTAATGAAAACCTTTGCTGAACACATGGGTATTAATGTCATTCGTGTTGATGCTGAAAAACGTTTTCTTGATGCATTAAGCGGAGTTGAAGATCCGGAAGCGAAACGCAAAATCATTGGTGGAGAATTTATCAAAATCTTTGAAGAACATTCCAATGACTTTGAATATATGAAGTGGTTAGCACAAGGTACGATTTATCCTGATGTGATTGAATCGGCTGGTGCCAAAAGCGGTAAAGCGCATGTGATCAAATCGCATCACAATGTCGGTGGTTTACCCGACACCATGAAAATGGAATTAGTCGAACCTTTACGCGAACTCTTTAAAGACGAAGTTCGTAAGTTAGGCGTGCAACTTGGTTTACCAAAAGAAATGGTTTATCGACATCCCTTCCCCGGCCCCGGTTTAGGCGTAAGAATTTTGGGTGAAGTAAAAAAAGAATATGCTGATCTGTTACGTCTAGCTGATCATATTTTTATAGAAGAACTTCGTAAAAATAATCTTTACGATGAAGTTAGTCAGGCCTTTACAGTTTTTTTACCCGTTCGTTCAGTTGGCGTTATGGGCGATAGCCGTAAATACGATTATGTCGTTTCCTTACGCGCAGTGGTCACCGTTGATTTCATGACTGCGCATTGGGCACATTTGCCTTATGATTTTCTTGGGCATGTTTCCAATCGCATTATTAATGAAGTCGATGGCATTTCTCGAGTTACTTATGACATTTCAGGAAAGCCGCCAGCCACTATTGAGTGGGAGTAGGAGCAGTCGTTTCGGCCGCGATTATCACAACGGTAACCGTCGCTCCTGCTGACACATTTTACTTTGCAATATTCAACTGATGAACACTGGATGCAACATGCACTTGCTCTTGCCGATAAGGCTGAGAAGAAGGTGAAGTGCCGGTGGGTGCTGTCGTTATAAAGGATAATGTAATCATTGCCGAAGGCTGGAACCATCCGATAACAGGACATGATCCCACGGTGCATGCCGAGATCATGGCGTTACGTGCCGGTGCAAAAGCGATTGGCAGCTATCGTTTGGTTGATAGTATTGTATGTGACGCTTGAACCCTGTGCGATGTGTGCCGGTGCGATTATTCATGCACGCGTGGGTAAAGTGGTGTTTGGTGCGAGTGATCTCAAAACCGGTGCTGCTGGCAGTGTGTTTGATATTCTCGGTACAGATAAACTCAATCACAAGGTAGAAGTGGAAAGTGGCATACTTGAGGCAGGGTGTGCAGAAAAACTAACGAGTTTTTTCAAGGCAAGGCGTTAAGTAATAAATAATAATAAAATAGATTTCATATGCTTGTTTAGTGTATTAAGAGGGATTCTTTCTGTAATTCACCAGTGGCTCTCTAGGCAATACAATTAGTTACTACTTAATGAAATACCTACAGATTTCCCTCCTCCATTCTGTCAGAATTAAAAGGGGTATTCATAAAAATTAACTGTAATGTATGGACAAGTTTGATCGGATTTTCCAATTACATCATTTGCTAAATAACAGGAATTCGCCTGTTTCATTAGAAACTATTAATGAAGAGCTTGAATGTTCCGAGCGGACTTCTCGCAGAGCTATCTCTTTACTCAGGGATTATCTCGGTGCACCTGTAGAGTATGATCGTGAAAGAAATGGCTACAGGTATGTTGATGAAGAGAAAGGCGTTTACGAACTCCCGGGTTTGTGGTTTTCACCGGATGAGTTGTATGCATTGATGGTTTCATACAAGTTGCTTGCAGATTTACAGCCTGGTTTGCTTGGCAGTCATATATTACCGATAAAAAACAGAATAGAACAATTACTGGCCAGGCAAAGTGTGGGTGTACCGGATGTCGGCGAGTATATTCGTATATTCCAGATAGCGTCTCGCCCCACTAATCTTAAACACTTCAGAGTGATTAGTACGGCGTTATTGAAAGGCAGGCAGTTGTGTGTTTTGTATCATGGCAGAGCGCGAGATAAAACTACAGAAAGAATAATTTCTCCACAAAGGCTGATTTACTATCGATCCAACTGGTATCTGGATGCATGGTGTCATATGCGTGAGGGATTAAGAAGTTTTTCACTTGATCGTTTGCACCTGGTTGAAATGAGTCAGGAAAAAGTTAAAAAAATCGGTAAAGAAATTCTGGATGCACACTTTCAACCTGCCTATGGGATTTTTACCGGGGAAGCAAAACATACGGCCACATTAAGGTTTACTTCCGCTGCGTCAAAATGGGTAGCAGACGAGGAATGGCATCCAGAACAGAAAGGACTGGTGTTGGAAGACGGAGGCTATGAACTGGAGATACCTTACAGTGATGATCGGGAATTGATCATGGACATTCTCAAATATGGTTCTGATGTAAAAGTGATGCGGCCAGATAGTTTAAAAAACAAGGTGTTAGAAAAATACATACAGGCAGTAGAACAATATAAATAGTACCCGGCCACGTTTTGACAGAGTGGCTGTGGTATACAGCAGTTCTATCCAGAATATTGGACAATCTCCCCCCTTTTTTTTGCAAAGGGGAATCAAGGGGAATTTTTCTATAAGGCTGCTTCCGTAATTCAGGTTAAGAAATTAAATACAATTAAAGAAACAGGTGCAATAAATATTACAAATAATGAACAACATGTCTAAATCAGATCTAGGCCAACTGCTCACAGCAGATGCCATGTTTGACATCGCCGGGGATAAATTCTTTGCGCGGGGAGAAGGCTATTGTGCAGCCGGTGCAGTAGAAGACCTGCTGGAATCGCGCGGGGCTATCAGGGCAACAGTGGCGGGAACGCATGATTACAAGGTCAGAATCCGGGTGCGTAATGACGAACTGGATTACACCTGCAACTGCCCGGTGGGGAAGGACGGCTTGTTCTGCAAACATCTGGTTGCGGCAGGACTCACCTGGCGGGAAGAGCGGCAGGAAGAAGAACAGAAACAATTGTCGGGCAACGGTAAAGCTACTAAAATAAAAAAGAAAGGCAAAAAGACGGATATTTTTGAAACCTTGTGTGGTCACCTGGGCTCACTGAATAAAAAACAATTGATCGACATTATTATTGAACAGGCAGAAGACAATGCCCCTTTTCGCAACACCCTGATTGCAACAACACTGGGTAAAATACCCGCAGATGAGCAGAACCTCAGTGTGCACAGAGAATTCATTCGCAAGGCTATACAGACCGACTTTGTGGATTATCGCGGTATGTACCGCTACATGCAAAGTGTCGAACCTGTTCTTAAGCTCATCACACAGCTATTTAAGGACGGGCATTTTGAACAGGTCATCGAGCTTACCGCCTACGCACTGCGCCTGGGTTTCACTGCCTACAGCCACGTTGACGATTCGGGTGGTGATTTCGGCGGCGCACTAAATGAACTTGCGGATTATCACTATCAGGCCTGTCACGAAAGCCAGCCGGATAAAAAACAACTGGCCAAATCACTGTTCGATCTGCAAATGAAAGACGGCTGGGTTCTGATTGATTTCAGGCAATATGAAAAAATCTTGAGCAAGGAAGGCATCGACCAGTTCAGAGCCCTGGCGCAAAAACGCTGGCAGAAAACCCCGCACAAGCAAGCAGGGCAGCGCGATGAATTTGATAGTGACGACTACAACATCAAGCAGATCATGCAGCAGCTCGCAGAAATGGATAATGATGTCGATGCGATCATTGCTATCAAACAGCGCGATTTGAGCAAGTCATACCATTATTTCGAAATCGCAGAAACGTATAAAAAGGCAAAGCGCTACGATGAAGCCCTGCAATGGGCGGAAAAAGGCCTGAAGCAATTTAAGAATGAACCCAATACCCCGCTGGTTGAATTTCTCATTACCGAATACCAGCGAAGAAAACAGCACGACAAGGCTATTCAACTGGCCTGGCAACAGTTCAATCGGCAGCCCAGTCTGCGAGACTACCAGCAGCTAAAAACCTGCGCCGACAAAGCCAACGCCTGGAAAAACTGGCGCATGAATGCGATTGAATGGCTACACAAAGACTACCTGCCGAAACTCAACAGCAAAACACAAAATCGCTGGCAATGGTCGCCGCGCGGACACTCCTTACTGGTAGAAATATATCTATTGGAAAAAGAAATCGACAAAGCCCTGCAGGAAGCTAAAACCGGCGGCTGCAGCGAACACCTGTGGTTTGCGCTGGCCAAAGCTTGCGAAAAAACCGACCCGGCCGAAGCATTAACAATATACCAGCAGCGCATAGGCGGCATCATCGGCCTGACCAACAACGACGCCTACGACCGCGCCGCTGACATGCTGAAAACAATCAAAAAACTGATGGGCCAGCTCAAACAACAGAAGCAGTTCAAGGAATATATCGAACAACTACGCAAGGATTACAAACAAAAACGGAATTTTATTAAGGAGATTGAAAGGGTGTGAATCGTTTACATTCACACGAAATGATTGGTGTGAGCAAAAATCCTTAAATTTGAAAGTTACTCAATTAATAATGGAAAATCAGTGACAGCATCTAAAAATAATTATATGGCTCATCGCAGGAAAAAGGATGGGAAAGAGCAGAAGCTTGAAACACATCTGAAAGGGGTGGGTGAGATAGCGGGGATGTTGGCTGCCAAAATAGGTGTTTCTGAAGCCGGTCAACTCATCGGGTTACTGCATGATTTTGGAAAATATAGCGAAGAATTCCAGGCTTATATTGGTTCTGCTACCGGGAAAATAAATCCTGATGAAGATGCCTTTGTCGATTTTAAGGATCTTAAAGGAAAAATTGATCACTCAAGCGCTGGTGCGCAATGGATATGGGAAAACTGCCAGAGATGGGGAGAACGGGGTCAGTTGGTGGGACAGCTGCTATCATTATGTATTGCATCACACCACAGCGGTTTGATTGATTGTCTTAAACCAGATGGTAACAATGGCTTTTCAGCCAGAATGAAAAAGTCAGATGATTCAACCCATAAAAATGAATGCCTGAAAAATGCACCGCAATATTATCTTGAAAAGTTAGATGCACTATCAGATAAAGAACTTATTCAAAATGTATTACAGCAACTACAGAAAGTAATTCAAATAAAAAATGAAAAACTTCCTGTTAATATTCAGTCTTTCAATCTTGGTTTTTGGACGCGTATGTTATTCAGTTGTCTGATTGATGCAGATCGTATTAATAGTGCTGATTTTGAATATCCTGAAAATACACAGCATCGAAATAATTCATCTGTAGATTGGTCAGTTCCCGTCAATCGTCTTGAACAGGCGATTAATGAATTCAACGGAGAAAAGCCGATTGATAAATTACGCCGCGATATTTCAAACACTTGCAAACAGCGAGGAGTAGATGCACAAGGCATTTATACCCTCACTGTGCCAACGGGCGGCGGCAAAACTTATGCAAGTCTGCGCTATGCGCTGCATCATGCCAAACAGCATGAATTGGATCGTATTATTTACATCGTACCTTTTACATCTATCATCGAGCAGAATGCGACCGCCATTCGAGAAGTCCTTGAGTGCTCCAAAGATAAATACCCATGGGTATTGGAGCAGCATTCTAATCTGGAGCCGGAACAGCAAAACTGGCACAGCAAACTGGTGAGTGAAAACTGGGATGCTCCCATTGTAATGACCACCATGGTGCAATTTCTCGAAGTATTGTTTTCAGGCGGAACCAGAGGCGCAAGGAAAATGCACCAACTAGCCAATTCAGTACTGATATTTGATGAAATCCAGACACTACCGATTAACTGTACACACCTGTTTTGTAATGCACTTAACTACCTCACTAATTATTGTAAAACTACCGCTGTTTTGTGTACGGCAACACAACCACTACTTGATCGGCTTAAATCGCCGGAGAAAGGCCAGCTAACCATCCCATCTAAGAACGAACTGGTCAGTGATGTACCAAAACTGTTTGAAGATTTAGAGCGTGTAGTACTCAGCAATAAAGTACGACCCGAAGGATGGACTGCCAAGCAAATTGCGGAACTTGCACTGGATGAATTTAATACACTTGGCAGTTGCCTGATCATTGTCAACACGAAATCATGGGCGCAACAGCTTTATCAAACATTACAGCCCGAACTTAAAGAGAATAAAGACGCAATATTTCATTTGAGTACCAGCCTTTGTCCTGCGCACCGAAAAGCCATTTTTGCAAAAGTTCGTCAACGATTAGCACAAGACCAGCCTGTATTGTGCATTAGTACTCAATTGATTGAAGCCGGAGTGGATGTGGACTTTGCCTCGGTCATTCGTTTTCTTGCAGGCCTTGATTCCATCGCCCAGGCCGCCGGTCGTTGTAACCGAAATGGTTTACGTGAAACAGCAACTGTCCATGTAGTGAATCCACATGAGGAAAAAATAGACTTATTAAAAGACATAAAAATCGGACGGGATAAAGCGTTACGCGTTCTTGGCGAAGGTTATGATAATTTACTGGCGCCGGAAGCTATGCAGCAATATTTTAATTACTATTTTTATGATCGTGCTGATGATATGAGTTATTCCATATCATCAAGATTACTCGGCAGGGATGATAATTTGTTAAATCTGATAAGCAGTAATACAAAAAATGTAGGTAGAAAATATAATTCAATATTGCTTCAGCAATCCTTTATGACTGCCGGCAAGATTTTTAAGGCCATCGACTCACCGACTCAGGCTGTAATCGTGCATTACGGTGAGGAAGGAAAAGAACTCATCGCCGAACTGGGACGCGTGGCGAAAGAATTTGATGTGAAAACCTACCGAAAATTACTCAAACAGGCGCAAAGATACAGCGTCAACGTATTCCCCAATGTCTGGAAACGGCTGCAAGAAGAAAAGGCTGTTCATGAAATACAGCCTGGAGAAGGCATTTATTGGCTGGATAAACAATATTACAGCGATGAATTTGGCTTGTCGGATAAGCCATGTCGATTAATGGATCTCAATATGTGTTAGGAGGAACCCGAATGCATGATAAACCCAAGAACAGCGTCAGTTTCAAGGTCTATGGACGTTATGCCCTGTTTACTGATCCTGTAACCAAAATCGGGGGTGAGAAATGCTCTTACCACTTACCCACCTATGAAGCCATAAAGGGCGTATTAAAATCCATTTACTGGAAACCCACCTTCGTCTGGCATGTGGACAAGGTCAGGGTAATGAAAAAATTGAGAACCCAGACTAAGGGAACCAAGCCATTGGTCTGGAGCGGCGGTAATAGCCTGGCCATCTACACATTTTTACACGATGTGGAATATCAGGTGGAAGCACATTTTAAATGGAATGAACACCGGCCTGAACTGGAAAAGGATCGCATAGATGGCAAGCATTTTGCTATTGCCAATCGCGCAATAGATCGCGGTGGCAGACAGGATATTTTTCTCGGCACACGCGACTGTCAGGCCTATGTTGAGCCTTGTGAATTCGGCGAAGGTGAAGGCGCTTACGATGATATAGATGAACTGGGTTTTGGCTTGATGTTTCATGGTTTTGATTACCCTGACGAAACAGGCAAGGACGAATTGCATAGTCGTTTCTGGAGCGCCACAATGAAAAAAGGCATTCTGGAATTTCCCCGACCTAAAGAATGTACAGTGAGTCGTTTTGTCCGCCCAATGCAGTCTAAGCAATTTGAAGAAGGCGAGAACCTTCTTTCTGTCGTGACTGAGGAGACAGTGTTATGAGTTGGATGACTAAATTATATGATACGTATAATCAAGTTGCAGATGATCAAAATCTACCTGACCGGCCAGACCCATATTTCCATATTAAGGAAGGCTGCCATATCGAAATTATAATTGACGATAAAGGTAACTATAAATCAGCACAAAGCCTGGTTACAGAACATATGTATGGTAAGAAGCCAGTTTACAAGAAAACCAGTACTGTTATCCCAATAACGCCAAAAAGTCTTACAGGTCGAACAAGTGGCCCAGCACCTTACCCCCTAGCTGAAAAAATACAGTATGTGGCTAAAGACTATGCTGACTATGGAGGAACGAAAGCACCTTACTTTCCCCAGTATATTGAGGGATTGAAAAGTTGGGCACATCACGGTTTATATAGCCACTGGAAAGTCAAGGCTGTTTGCGAGTATGTAACAAAAGGAACAGTCATAAAAAATTTAGTCGAATCGGGGCTATTGTTTGTGACTGTAAATGATGGCAAATCTGTGTTAATTACAAAATGGAAAGATCAAGCAGGAAAAGGGGAGAAGAAACCCCCTTTAATACAATCTGTAACAAGTGGTGAACAAGGTAATGCAACGATTCGGTGGAGAGTACAGCGAGAAGGTGAACCAAATGATACAACATGGGACGATGACGAACTAATTAAGGCATGGCAATCATATGCTTCATCAACGCTGAAAAAGAACGGGTTCTGTCAAATATTAGGCCAAGAAGCGTTTATTACTCAAACACATCCAAAGGCGATATATCCTCAGGCGATAAACGCGAAACTTATTTCAATGCCAACCGATAAGGGCTACCTAACCTATCAAGGAAGATTTACTGATGATTCGCAACCTGTAGGTATTAGTTTTGAAGCATCACAAAAATCGCATAATACACTACGATGGTTAATTGAGCGGGGTCAGGGAAAAACTATTGGAGAATCAAAAGAAAAAAAACGACCAGCAGTTATCGTGTGTTGGGCAGTTTCAGGCGCTAATGTTCCACAACCAATGGAGGATACCTGGGATCTTCTAAGTGATGAAATACAGGATATACCATTACCTATAGTCGAAAATAAGATTGATCACACAATTGATCTTGGTCAATCATTTTCAATTGCATTAGGTAAATATATCTCTGGCTATAATGCCAGACTGAATAAGACGGATAATGTTGTGATCATGGGGCTGGATAGTGTAACTGATGGGCGGATGTCTGTGACCTATTACCAAGAGCTTTTTCCTAATGATTATATTGAGCGGATTAGCCGATGGCATGAAGAGTTTTCCTGGCCTCAACGGCACAATTTCAAAAAAGATGAGGAAAGCCAGAACGGGGGATCGCAGGTCGTATACCCAAGCGCCCCATCTCCTAAAGCCATTTGGGAGGCAGCCTATGGTAAACAAATTACCGATTCACTCAAGAAAAGTACCGTAGAGCGTATATTGCCTTGCATAGTTGAGGCGCGTCTATTTCCCCGAGATCTGGTTAGTAAGTCAGTACAAAGAGCCGGGAACCGATCAGTAAAACGATTACCTGATCAGTATTCCAATTGGAAAAGCGAAAAAGCCGCATGGGAAAGAGATTTGAGTGTAGCTTGCGCCTTATTTAGAGGTTTTAGTAAACGTAATCCGAATCAGATCAAGGAGTATGACATGGCTTTAGAAGAAAACAGAACAACCCGAGACTACCTTTATGGCCGCTTACTGGCAATTGCAGAAAAAATTGAAGAAATGGCAATGATTGTTGCGAAAGAAAAGGTAAGAACAACACATGCCAGTCGTTTAATGCAACGGTTTTCAGATCACCCAGCATCGACCTGGTTAACTATTGAGAAAGGCATCAATCCCTATCAACAAAGATTAAAAAATAATATTCCACCACTAGAAAGCGCATACAAGCGATTGCTTGATGATGTTTGCGATGCTTTCAATCGTGATGATTTTATATCGCCAGACAAACTTACAGGAGAATATCTTTTGGGTTATCACTGCCAACGAAAATGGCTGAGGGATCATAAGCTGAAAGAGGGAAAATGGGTGCTTAAAGAAACCAATGAAAATGATGAATTACAAATTAAAGGAGATGAAGAATGAGTTTACAAAACAAAATTGATTTTGCCCTGATTTTTAGCGTTAACAACGCCAACCCTAATGGTGATCCACTAAATGGTAATCGACCACGTACCGATTATGATGGTTATGGTGAGGTCTCGGATGTTTGCATAAAACGCAAGATACGAGATCGATTGCAAGATAGTGGTGAAAGTATATTTGTGCAGTCTGATGAAAAGAAAACCGATGGTATGCCTAACTTAAAATCACGTGCTGAATCTGAAGAGTATGGTCTTGGCAAAGAAGCATTCAAGCTTGACAAGAAAAAACCAGAAAAGAAAAGCAAGACAGCAAAATTGGCCTGTGATAAATGGTTAGATGTAAGAACGTTCGGGCAACTTTTTGCCTTCGGCAAAGGCGAAGATGATGCGGCGGGTGTATCAATCCCAATTCGCGGCCCCGTTTCAATACAGTCCGCATTTAGCGTTGAACCGGTAAGCATAACAAGCTTGCAAATAGTAAAGAGTGTTAATGCGGAAGAGGCTAAAGGTAAAAGTGATATTAGCTCTGATCGCATGGGCATGAAGCATCGAGTTGACAAAGCAGTTTATGTTGCATTTGGTGGAATGACACCACAACTGGCTGAACGTACCGGCTTTAGTGATAAAGATGCGGAAACAATCAAGCAGGTTCTACCCAAACTGTTTGAAGGCGATGCCTCTTCTGCACGTCCGGAAGGAAGCATGGCGATCGAGAAAGTTATCTGGTGGCAGCACAACAACAAGTCAGGCCAGTATTCATCCGCAAAAGTTCACAGAACACTATTGGTGAATCCTGATGGAAGTTTTACCCTCGATAATCTGGATGGACTCACGCCTGAAGAAATAGATGGGTTCTGATTCAATGCTAAATCAACCCACCTCCCAATTCCTCATCTATCTAACCGAAGACGGGCTTGAATGAGCAGAAAAAAAACCAGAAATAACCCTGAAAATTCATTTACTGAGTTTCTGCTCTACACCACGCCAGATAGCAAAGTAAAGGTTGAGATATTTTTGAAGGATGAGAATATTTGGCTGACTCAGGATAAAATTGCTGAACTTTTTGGGGTGCTGAGACCTGCAATCACCAAACACCTGAAAAATATTTTTGCATCTGGTGAGTTGGTAAAGGATTCAGTTAGTTCCAAAATGGAACTAACTGCTCAGGATGGTAAAAGCTATAAGACTAATTTTTACAATATTGATGCCATTATCTCGGTGGGTTATCGTGTCAACTCAATACAGGCAACACAATTTCGCATCTGGGCAACTGAGCGCCTTAAAGAGTACATTATCAAGGGTTTTACCATGGATGATGAACGACTTAAGAACCCTGAGTATATCTTTGGCAAAGATTACTTTGAAGAACAGCTAGAACGTATTCGCGACATTCGCTCTAGTGAGCGTCGTTTTTACCAGAAAATTACTGACATCTATGCTCAATGCAGTGTGGACTACAATAAAGACACGGAAGAAACAAAAAGTTTTTTTGCTTCAGTGCAAAATAAATTACATTGGGCCATTACACAGCAGACAGCTGCAGAAATTATCCATGATCGGGCTGATGGTCAGAAACAGAACATGGGCCTTACCTCATGGAAAAATGCGCCTTCAGGTCGAGTTCGTAAACTTGATGTTTCGGTGGCTAAAAATTATTTGAACAAAGCAGAACTGGATGGGTTGAACCGTATTGTAACAATGTACCTGGATTATGCAGAAATGCAGGCAAGTAACATGCAAGCCATGAGCATGCAAGACTGGATTAAAAAGCTTGATGCATTTCTTCATTTCAATGAAAAGGAAATCCTGGAAAATACAGGGGAAATCAGTGCTGAGGTAGCTAAAAACTTTGCTGAGTTAGAATTTGAGAAATATCGCATTGCTCAAGACCGAATACTTGAATCGGACTTTGACAAGCTGCTGAAGTTGCAAAGTAAAGATAAGAATACATGAGCGATGATGCGCAAATTATTATGCTCTCCGCACTGCAACACTACGCATACTGCCCTCGCCAGTTTGCTTTAATTCATATCGAACAAGTCTGGGAAGATAATTTTTATACGGCACACGGTAATTTGTTACATGAACGTGTTGACAGTTGCGAACCAGAACAACGCGGCAATGTTCGTTTTGAACGAGGTGTTGCGGTGAATTCTAGTCAATTGCGAATTACTGGCAAGCTCGACCTTCTGGAAATAGAAGGCAAGCCTGCCACTAAATACTTTCCTGTGGAATACAAGCGTGGCAAACCCAAGATAGAAGACTGGGACAAAATCCAGCTCTGTGCACAGGCTCTGTGCCTGGAGGAAATGCGAGAAATAACGATTGACGAAGGCGCCTTGTGGTACTGGCAGGTGAGAAAGCGGGAGCCTGTTTTATTTGATGAGGCATTGCGAAGCGTAACCCTTGCGGCTATTGAGGGTGCGCATAAACTGCTGGCTTCGGGTAAAACGCCCCCACCCACGGACGACAAAAAACGCTGCCGCGCCTGCTCATTGGTGGATTTGTGTGAGCCGGATACCTTCCGGCGCGATCATTCAAGTGTTTATATCAAAAATATTTTTAAGGAAATTACAGGGAGTAATTCAAATGAAAACTGACATGACCTTGTTTGAGGATCACCAGATACGACGGGTGTACGATGAAGAGTCTGAAGTCTGGTGGTTCTCGGTAATTGATATTGTACAGGTGCTAACCCAGCAGGCTGATTATCAAACAGCGCGTAAATACTGGAACAAGTTGAAACAACGGCTCAGTAAGGAAGGAAGCCAGTCGGTGACAAATTGTCACCGACTGAAATTGCCCGCAGCCGATGGAAAACATTACCTCACTGACGTGGCCACCGCTGAAACCCTGCTCCGTCTGGTGCAATCTATCCCCAGCCCTAAGGCCGAGCCGATCAAGCTTTGGCTGGCCAGGGTGGGTTATGAGCGCATGCAGGAAATGTCTGACCCTGCGATGTCACTCAATCGCGCCAGAGAAACCTGGCAGAAACATGGCCGCAGCGAGAAATGGATACAACAACGCATGACGGGGCAGGAAACCCGCAACAAACTCACCGACTACTGGAGTAATCATGATATTAAACAGGGTGAAGAATTTGCCATTCTCTCCAATATCATCCACCAGGAATGGGCCGAGGTTAGCGTAAAAGACCACAAGAATCTTAAAGACCTGAAAAGCCAGAACCTGCGTGACCATATGAGTGAAGCGGAATTGATTTTTACCGCACTTGCTGAGTTATCCACACGGCAGATTGCTGAAACGGAAGATGCGACAGGCATGGCTGAAAATAAAACGGCCGCTAAAACAGGTGGTGGGATCGCTAAAAGAGCGCGCAAGGAACTGGAATCTAAAACCGGAAAAAAAGTCATTACCCCTGAAAACTATCTACCTTTAACCAGAAAAAAAGTAATTAGCAAACCCAAAAAGGCGAGTAACAAAAAAGCGCTAGGCAAAAAGCTGTGAAAAAATTGCTCAACACTCTCTACATCACCCGGCAGGAAAGCTACCTGCATAAAGAACGGGAAACCATAGTTATCAAGCAAGGTGACGAAAAACTTGGCCAGTTTCCTGCAATCTCAATAAGCAATATTCTTTGCTTTGGTCAGGTATCTGTTTCGCCCTTTCTAATGGGTTATTGCGGAGAGCAGGGTATTGGGCTGGCATTTTATTCGGTATATGGAAAATATCTGGCTCGTGTGCAGGGCAAACAAACGGGTAATGTATTACTGCGCCGTGCCCAGTATCGTTGGGCTGATGATGAAGAAAAATCGGTATCCATTGCGCGCCTGATGGTGGCGGCAAAAATTAGTAATGGCCGTTCCGTACTCATGCGTGAGATCCGTAACCACGGCGAGAATGCAATATTAGGAGATGCTGTTTCCAAACTGGCAGTGAGTTTACGGCGCGCACAACATGCACAACGGATCAGTGAAGCAATGGGAATAGAGGGCGATGCCGCCAGTACGTACTTTGGTGTATTCAACGAACTGTTGCGCGGCACTGGTTTTGCTTTCAGCGGCAGAGTGCGCCGTCCCCCGACTGACCCGGTGAATGCGCTATTGTCATACGCATACACACTGATCACACATGAATGTTCATCCGCATTGCAGGGTGTCGGCCTTGATCCCTATGTCGGTTTTCTGCATCAGGATCGCCCGGGTCGATCCAGCCTGGCACTGGATTTACTGGAAGAATTTCGTGCTCCCTGGGCAGATCGTTTTGTATTGACATTAATCAATCGCAGGCAAATTCAATTGAGTGATTTTGTTACTGAAGCCAGTGGCGCAGTGCGTTTAAAGGATGATGCCAGAAAAATATTGTTGACCGCGTGGCAGGAGCGAAAACAGGTTGAGATCATGCATCCTTATCTGGAAGAGCAGGTGCCTGTTGGCCTGTTGCCTCATTGTCAGGCCATGTTATTAGCCCGACACATTCGCGGCGACACTGAATATTATCCACCTTATCTGGTGAAATAATTATGCTGGTACTTATTACCTATGATGTAAGTGTTGTATCGGAAGGCGGTCAAAGGCGTTTACGCAGAATTGCCAAAACTTGTCTGGACTATGGAATGCGGGTACAAAATTCTGTATTTGAATGCGAAGTAACCCCGGCACAATTTGTTATGCTAAAAAATGAATTAATAGAGATTTTTAACCCGGAAGAAGATAGCCTCAGATTTTATATGCTAGGAAAAAAAGGCCGTCAGAAAGTGGAGCATGTAGGCGCCAAGCCCGTTACCGACCCCATCAATGATGCCTTGATCCTTTGAATCGCTAACCACAGGCTCTCACTCATTTACAGTGAGATTAGCGGCTAAATAACATGTTGATATTAATACTATTAGACGTAGGTTAGTTATTACGGTATGTATTTTTTACCTAATTATTTTTGACTAGCGGAAAATTAGTATTTGCTCTTTAACAATCAGGAACTTAATATTTATAGGTCGCGCCTTCACGGGCGCGTGGATTGAAACCTTGCAAACGGCTGCTCTCCATTTGTATTTCTCGTCGCGCCTTCACGGGCGCGTGGATTGAAACCATTTGTATCGTTTGTGCTATTGGTGCAGTCATGGTCGCGCCTTCACGGGCGCGTGGATTGAAACGGGTTTTCAAACGTTGTGCTTGATACAGTAATTGCGTCGCGCCTTCACGGGCGCGTGGATTGAAACTG
>JBDNFW010000004.1:0-15616 GCA_041689615.1 Gammaproteobacteria bacterium
CCTCTTAAATGACCATAATAAATAACTGAAAACAAACCACATTGTGGGCAACTATTTTAAGCATTATTTTTGATCCGCCGTTTTATTATTTAATTCAAAAGCTTAGCTTAAGAAAACCATCACATTTTGTCTATTATCCCTGAATATTCTTAAACACGCACCGGTCATCTAAGCCGTTAATTCTGAGTGGCTCTTATCGATAGCGGACTTTCTTACCACTTAAAGGGAAACAGCATCGGCACCTTCTGTTGATAATTCTTATAAACATCACCGAAAAAAGCTATCAGATCACGTTCCTCGAACTGCAACGCGATGAAAATATAAACAGTAGTGACTACTGCAAATAATAAATGTCCTGCCGTCATTGTCGGTGTTGCCCAAAACGCAATAATAAAGCCGAGCATAATCGGGTGACGACATAAATTATAAAGCCCGATTATCTTGAAATCTAAATGACTATAATCCTGACCTTTAAAGTTGATATAAACCTGACGTAAACCAAACAGATCAAAGTGATTAATCATAAAAGTAGATAACAAAACAAATAGCCATCCAAACCAAAATACGCCAGTTAAAATCATGCTACCCACGGGCGATTTAACATCCCAGATAACACCTGGCATCGCTTGCCATAGCCAATAAAGCAAAAACAATAACAAACTGGATAACAAAACATAGGTGCTTCTTTCAATAACTTCAGGTATGAACCTGGTGAACCATTGCTTAAACGCAGGACGTGCCATAACGCTGTGTTGAATGGCAAACAATCCCAGAAGAATCAGATTAATAATTATGGAAGGAATTACTGAGCCTACATCACCTGAATCAATCGTTTTGGGAACTAATATATTGCCCACAAAACCAATGGCATATAGAAAAGAAAGAAAGAAAACAATATAACTGACCACGCCATACAAACTTACAAATATTCTGCTCATAAATCCCCTTGGCTACAGTTTTTTCGCCAGCTAAAACTACTCTGTCTTGCCTTCAGGTTCAAGCTATTACTACTGCAAGATAACTAGGGTCAAACCACGAATTTATAATCTCCGATACCATTTGTTTATCAGATACTACAAAACTGTGACTCTGCCTCTCTTAATGAACGAATGTGTTGCATCGACCGGTTGAAATGGTAGTCGTTAGCGGCAGTTTAACTAAATTCCTCAGACGCAGCACTGCGGCCAATCTGCATCGCGACTTCGCGCCATTTACGTCCTTCGATGTATTGATGCATGGCGTTGGATTCCTGTTCGAGTTCTTTCATGCGTGCATTAATAATATCGCCGATACTAATTACACCAATCAGGTGATCGTTTTCATCAACGACAGGCAAGTGTCGAATACGTTTTGAACTCATGATAGACATTAATGTTGCCATGCTATCTTCAGGATGACTGACGATGACATTGTGTGTCATGAATTGTGTTGAAGGTAAATTCAAGATGGGTTGTCCGGCATTGGCAATACCATTAACAATATCGCGTTCGGATAAGATGCCGGCGATTTTTCCTTCTGGATTAAGTGCGATAACACAACCGATACGTTTATCTGTCAGGATTTTGCAGGCTTCCGATATTAATGTTTCTGGTGTAATGGTGAGTATTGCGGCATCTTTGTTTTTTAGTATTGTTTCCGCAGTGATTGATACATTAGTATTTTTTTGTTGTATCTTTTTCGCTAGATTATCTAATAGTTGAGTAGAAAATATTTTAAGAATAGGGCGGATCTGATGTTTATCGAGAAAGTAACCTAGCGGGCCATATTTCGGTGTGTATTCATAACGGATTTTTAGCACCACATTTTTCTGTTTTTGTTCCATGCTGGTAATGCGTCGCAGGTAAGTAATTGGTAATGGATAACTTTCTGTTTTTACCTGCATGGTGAAGGATTTTTGCGGTTCCCATTCCTTACATTCTTCTTCCCAGATACGGCCGCTTTTATGATGAATTTGTCTGACCATGCCGAGACCTTCGCCGGAAAGCTGTTCAACGCGAACAATATCGGGTGCAGTTTCAGTAAACGTTTTCATATCGGTGAGTATTTCCCAGATCGTTTCCAGGTCACCTTTGACGCGTTTATCGATTTCTAATGTCAGCATGATATGTTTGTTAATCTTTTTACAAGATTGTAATGCCTATTCCATCTTATGCCTATGTTTGCTGTTATAATTTACTCATTAAATAAATATCAGAAATATTAATTTAGAATGATTACCGTATTAGAAAAGCCTATCCCTTTTGGTGGCGGTATTGAATTACCACCTAATAAGGCACTTTCTCTTGAACAGCCGCTTGCGAAAGAAAATTTACCGCGTTTAATTAAAATTCCGTTGCGTCAACATATTGGTTCACCAGCCAAACCAATCGTGAAAGTAGGTGATTCAGTTTTAAAAGGTCAGCTTATTGCCGAAGCGCAGGGATATATTAGTGCGCCGGTTCATGCCAGTACGTCAGGTATTGTTAAGGAAATTGCTGAACATGCTATGCCAAATCCTTCCGGTGCAAAATCCGAATGTATTGTGATTGAAACAGATGGTAAAGAAACATGGATTGATCGAAATCCAATCAATGACTATTACAGTTTAAGTCCGGTAGAAGTTCAGCAAAAGATTTGGCAAACCGGTATTGTTGGTTTGGGGGGTGCTGGCTTTCCATCAGCGGTAAAAATTATTCCGGGCTTAACATTAGATATAGAACTGTTGATATTAAATGCAGCGGAATGTGAGCCTTTTATTAGTTGTGATGAGAGTTTGATTCGCAATTCTGCAAAAGATGTCGTGACCGGTATTGAAGTGTTGGCGCATGCATTACAGGTTGATGAATGTGTTATTGCTATAGAAGAAAATAAAACAGAAACAATAGCCATTTTAAAAGAAGCATTAGAACAATATGCCGAGATAGAAATTAAATTAATTTTAATTTCCAATCTCTATCCTGCTGGTGGAGAGAAACAATTAATTAAATCAATTACCGGTATTGAAGTGCCTGCTGAAGGTTTACCGGTCGATGTCGGTGTTGTTGTTTATAATGTTGGTACTGCAGTTGCTGTTAAAAAAGCCATTATTGATGATGAGCCGTTAATCAGTCGCATTGTGACAGTTACTGGCCCCGGAATAAATCAGGCATGTAATCTTGAAGTTTTATTTGGAACACCCATCAATGAAATTATTGAACAATGCGGTGGCTATAATGAAGAGTTCGATTATTTAATTATGGGCGGCCCGATGATGGGTTTTCGTTTGCATAGCGATCAAGTGCCTTTAATTAAAACCACGAATTGTTTGTTAGCTGCGGGTTCTGAACTTCACTCATCTAATATAAAAGAATCGCCCTGTATTCGTTGTGATGAATGTGCACCAGTCTGCCCAGTCAATATACAACCGCAACAGTTACATTGGCACGCAAAAGAATTTAATTCAGAACGATTACACGATTACAGTTTATTTGATTGTATTGAATGTGGTTGTTGCTCGTATGTTTGTCCGAGTCACATTCCTCTTGTTGATGAGTTTCGACGGGCGAAAAGTAATATCTGGAATAAACGACGACAACAACTTGAAGCAGAACAAAATAAAAAACGTTATTTACAAAAGCAGGCTCGCGTTGAGCAACAGGAACAAGACAAACAGATTAAACGATCAGCTGTTGTTGATGAAAAAGCAGATGCTGAATTAGCTTTAAAGGAAAAGCAGGATGCGATTGCCGCAGCGGTTAACCGCGTTAAGCAAAAGCGAGAAGAAAAAAATAATTAAATTTTATAATAAAGAACTTCGCCTAAAGCGCCTACTGTTGGTGCACGAGCAGAGCGAGTGTTTTGGGTGCGCTTTTACCAACAGTAGGCGCTTTAGGCGACGATGCCAGAGGACAAAAAGAACAATTTTGTGCAATGCTCTTTTACTCAGTGAAGAACTGTTGGCTATATGAAAGCAACAACGGTTCAGTTGCGCCAGCCGGTGTGATATCCAAATCAAAAGTAATCGTTTCTTCATTACTTACAGGCAATTCACCAATGTAATATATCGCAACAGGATCAGTTTCTTTGATTTCTCTAACATTCACATTTTTTTGTTGGCTGCTCAGATTTTTTGCAATGATATTAATCGAAGCGGTAATGGGTGTTTCCGTATCAGCTTGTTTTTCACGTACAGAGACATTGAGCATGGCTCTGTTTTTACTGCGAGATATTTTGTAGCCACGCGCAACTTCTGTTGGCAATTGGTCAGTCGTTAAGGCGTTAATATGAATAATGTAATTACCGACTTGCTTGTCATTTTCATTCGCACTGTAAGCAACTCTGGAAGAATCTGATTGGCTAGGTGTGGATTGTTGCTCGCAAGCACCAAGTAAAATCAATGGTATCAAGAGGAAAGTTAGTGTAACTGCTTTACTTATACTCATTATTTTCTGTCTCCGTATCAGCTCTGAGGTGCTTCAAAGTCACTATACTATAGTTGAATTTTTGATTCATAACGAGTCATCTGGTTCCAATTTTTTGGAAATTCGAAGATAGAGATGTGCCCTATTAAATAGAATACTTAAATAAAGCAGGGCCATGTTTTAAATTTAAATTATGTATTGGCTAATAGCAGCTAAATGTATGATCTGGATCAAGTTTGTGCTCTGAAATAGATGTATCTTAAAAGCACTTATAAGGTACAGGCTTCATTTATTCGAACTATGTTAGTGCAATGGTGAATAGTAATAATTTAAAAAGATTAAAAAATACAGTAAATTCAATGACATGATGGATTGGCCTGCTATTTTCTATTTTACAAAATGACTTAATAAATAGTTTAGTCGTTAGACCGATTACAACGGCGTAATCAGAACAAACAACTAGCTTAAAACGGTAATGAAGCCATTTCAGAAAGTGATTACTTTCTGACGTGGCTTTTTATGTTTTAGGGCTCATAAATTTTATATTTGAGAAGGGAGAAATTGAAAGTGAATATTAATTTAAAAAGGTTGTTAATGCTAAAGCTTATAGTGCTAATGACGGTCTCTTTTAACGTAAATGCAGAAAACGCGTTTGTGGATGCATTAACGGGGGGAAAGGTCGATTTTGGCGTTAATTTACGATATGAAAGTGTTCAGGATGATTCCAAGACCTCTGGCAATCGTGATGCTGATGCATTAACAAATAGAACGACACTGGGTTATACAACCGCTGATTTTCATAATGTCTTTGCCCATGTTGAGTTTGAAAATGTCGCCGATATATTAGATGACACACAATACAACGATGGTGAAAATGGTTTAACAACATTACCAACGATCGCTGATCCTAGAGGCACAGAAGTCAACCAGGCCTATCTGGGCTTAAAATTCATTGATAAGACTTTAGTTAAAGTTGGCCGTCAAATAATAACGCCTCGCGAAGCTCCCTTTCATCGTTTTTTAGGTACGGTACTCTGGCGCCAGAACTGGCAGACACAGGATGCGGTAACCGTAACCAATACTACTATTAAAGATACCGAATTAATGGCGGGCTATATTTGGAAAAATAATACTATCGTTGGCACGGATAGAGATATGGAAGCACCGATATTTAATGCCAAATATAACGGTTTTAAATATGTGAAGTTGGAAGGGTATTACTACGATCTTGATTTTACAGAGACTGCAGATTTGGCAAATGCAAGTACGACCTATGGTCTCCGCGCAAATGGTGCAATACCTGTTATTAATGATAAAACCAATTTCATCTATACAGCTGAATATGCAACGCAAAGTGATACCGGTTCGAACCCAAATAATTACGATGCAGATTATTACTTGGTTCAGGCTGGTTTTAAAATGACTCTTGATAGTTTCGTTACTTCGGTTCTTGTCAAGGTTTCATATGAAGTATTGGAAACTGATAGAGGCACTCAAGGTACTGTGTTTCGTACTCCGCTTGCGACAGGCCACGCTTTTCAAGGTTGGGCGGATAACTTCTTGTTAACACCTGCTGCTGGTATTGAAGATACTTACTTCACTATGGTGGCTACCGGTAAATACGATACCAAGTTAATTGTTGATTATCATATGCTGGAAGCAGAAAAGGGTAGTTTTGATTACGGCGATGAACTGGGTATTTGGTTAACTAAACAATTTAGAAAGAAATATACAGTTGGGCTGAAGTATTCTGCTTACGATGCTTCTTCAGATGCAGGTAATACCAAAGCGACAGACTTATCTAAATTTTGGGCCTATATCTCATATAAGTATTAATAGTTTTAAAGTAAATCCTCTCGTAATAAGCTTAGCTCCCTCCCTCTTTTGAGGAAGGGAGTTTTTTTCTTTATGTTGATACAATAAGCCTACTTTATTTATTTCAGATTCTGTATGGTCAAAGATACGCGACAATTAATGATCTGCCCACAGAAAAACGGAGCGTTTTTCTGTGGGCAGATCATTTCGCCATGTGGACATTAATTGGGAGAGAGTTAACTAGTATTAGTATTAGTATTATTTAGAGGGAACCATGACGGTTCCCGATAAATAATTTTATTTTGTAAATTCAAGGTGTTGTCATAGAAGATAAAGAGTCATAAAGTGGCACATTAAGTGCTTTATCTTCACTATGATAAAGCATGCTAAAATCAGTCTTATATTATTCTTTGGTTTAGTTGCTATTCCGTTTTTTGTTAGTGCAGAACAAGGTTTAATCGAGCCTAAAAAAGGCACGGTTTATTCGGCGCTACTAGAGGGTTTAAAGTTACTTGCTGTCGGTGATATCGAACAATGGATTAGTGGTTCTTGCGATGGCATACGTCTTTGTAGTAATACCGCTGATACAAATCATATTCGAAATCATAGAGCAAAAGTACAGGAAAAAATCGCTACCAGCTGTTTAAAAAAAGGTGGTGAAGCATTAGAAATCGATCATGTTGTCGGGAATCCGGAAATAGATATTGCTGTAAAAATATATTTGGTTTGTGGTGAAAAAGATCCACCAAGGTTTTATTCATTAAGACGGACAATGGACTACTGGTTCTTTATTAGTTTGTGAGTATCCATTAGCTAAAGAAAAAGCTATTTTAATCGATTGGCATCCATTCAAGTCTTCTGGAAATAGGCACATAAAATACTTGATATTTGATCTGGATCAAGTAAATAAAGTTCTAAATGATTTAAAGTTCCATCTCAATATATCTCTATAAATACATATAGTTACAATGGTTTTGTTGTCCTGCAAGTTTCAATGTTGAATTTAACTCATAATTGGTATCGTTTATTTACTGGTGCGACTATTTATTTATATTCTATAAACATACGAACTTTCCCATCTAAACTAAGATAGATGGAACATATCGGAGCAATCTCACCAAATCAACTTTCAGCTTCTGAAAGTAAAATACCATATCAGTCTGCTTCACTAGATATTTGGGATAAAAAATACCGTCTAAAACAAAAAGACGGCGTTGCGATTGATATTACGCTGGATGATACTTATAGGCGTATTGCGCGTACCTTGGCTGAGCTGGAGCAAGGCAAAGAGAAATGCGATTACTGGTATAAGAAATTTCTTTGGGCTCTTCAAAATGGTGCGATTCCGGCGGGACGTATTATATCCAATGCCGGAGCAAATGATTATAAACCCCATACATCAACAATAAACTGTACCGTCTCTGGCACTATCCATGACTCAATGGATGGTATTCTTCAAAAATTACACCAGGCGGGTCTCACATTAAAGGCAGGTTGTGGTATTGGTTATGAGTTTTCCACGCTACGACCACGGGGTGATTTTGTAGCAGGTGCAGGTGCTTATACTTCTGGCCCGATGTCTTTCATGGATATCTATGACAAGATGTGTTTTACCATTTCTTCTGCTGGTGGTCGACGTGGTGCGCAAATGGCAACATTTGATATACGTCATCCCGATGTGCTTGATTTCATCCGCGCCAAGCGTGAAGACGGTCGTTTAAGACAATTCAATCTTTCTTTACTTATTTCAGAAAAATTCATGCAGGCGGTTGAAAATGATGATTTGTGGCAACTCATATTTCCAGTTCAAGAAAAAGAAACTAAAGAAGAAGAGCTTGATCTTGACGATACAGAAAAAGTTATCTGGAGTGATTGGCCCGTAAAAGAAAATTATATTTCAAATGAAGAAGGTTTGGTGGCATGCAGGATCCATAAAACCATTCCCGCACGTCGACTGTGGGACGCGATCATGGCATCGACATATGATTTTGCTGAACCGGGTTTTATCTTAATTGACAGAGTTAATGAATTTAATAACAACTGGTTTTGTGAAAACGTCCGCGCGACTAATCCTTGTGGTGAACAACCATTACCTGCTTATGGAGCGTGTTTACTTGGTTCTATCAATTTGACCCATTTTGTTGCAAATCCGTTTAGCGAGAATGCAAAGTTTGAATGGGAAAAGTTTAATGAGGTTGTTCGTGTGTTTTCACGCATGTTGGATAATGTTGTAGAAATAAATGGATTGCCTTTATTAGAGCAACAAAACGAAATAAAACGTAAACGTCGCCATGGTATGGGGTTCCTTGGACTAGGTTCAACATTAACGATGTTGAGAATGAAGTACGGCGATCCCGATTCAATAAAATTTACAGAGGATATTAGTCAAAACCTGGCAATGACTGGTTGGCAAGTCGCTCTTGAATTAGCGAAAGAAAAAGGACCGGCACCAATAATGGATGAAATGTTTGAAGTTACTGCAGCCATGTTACGCCTAAGACCAGAAATGAAAGATGATGGTTTTGAAATAGGCCAGCAAGTCAAAGGTTCAACTTTGCATACTCGCTACAGCCGCTACATGCAAAAAATTAATGAGATTAATCCTGAATTGATCGATGAACTGGAAAAAACAGGGGCACGCTTTACGCACCATAGTTCAATAGCGCCAACGGGAACAATTTCTTTATCGCTAGCGAATAATGCAAGTAATGGTATCGAACCAAGTTTTGCACATCATTATTCTCGTAACATTATTCGGGAAGGAAAAAAGAGTAAGGAAAAGGTCGATGTTTTTTCTTATGAACTATTGGCGTATCGTGAGCTGATAAATCAAAATGCATCACCAAGCTCGAATAAGACTGAAGAGCTATTGCCAGATTATTTCATAACGAGCGATGACATTACACCAAAACAACATGTTGATATTCAGGCTGCTGCACAAAAATGGATTGATTCATCTATTTCTAAAACAGCTAATGTGCCAACAGATTATGATTATGAAAAATTCAAAGATATTTATCGTTATGCTTACACAAAGGGTTTAAAGGGCTGTACCACTTTTCGTTTTAATCCTGAAGCATTTCAGGGGGTGCTGGTAAAAGAACAAGACCTGGAAAATACGACGTATAAATTTAAATTGGAAAATGGTGATGTTATCAAGGTGAAAGGTAACGAAGAAATTGAATATGACGGGGAAATGCATACGGCTGCAAATTTATACGATGCTTTGAAAGAAGGTTATTACGGTAAATTTTAGTTTGGGGAATTATAGTGACGATAAAAATAGATAAAAAAATTATCGAATATGATGTTGTCAAAGATAATGACGAGGAAAGCTTGTCTGCTGAAAATCATAACAACTTGCGAGCAGAAGATCGTAATAATGTTGTACAGATGCATGAAAAGCTGCAACGACCAACTATGCTTCAAGGTTCAACGTATAAGATTACTACGCCGTTATCTGAACATGCCCTGTATGTCACGATTAATGACGTCATACTGAATCCTGAAACGGATCATGAATTGCGCAGACCTTTTGAAATGTTTATTAACTCCAAAAACATGGATCATTATCAATGGATCCTTGCGCTAACCAGAATCGTTTCTGCGGTATTTCGGAAAGGCGGTGATATCACTTTCCTGGTCGAAGAGTTCCGTTCTGTGTTTGACCCGCAAGGCGGCTATTTTAAGAAAGGCGGAAAATTCATGCCTTCACTTGTCGCAGAAATTGGCGATGTATTGGAAAGTCATTTATGCATGATTGGTCTTCTTAAAAAGAATGGTCCGGATGAACATCAAAAAAAATATATTGAAGAAAAACGCGCAGAAAATGAACAGCGTTTGTCAGGCGGTGATGACAGCGCGGGTGATTATCCAGAGAATGCTGAGTTATGTAAAAAATGTTTAACCAAGGCCTCGATAATGATGGATGGCTGCATGACATGTCTTAACTGTGGCGATTCTAAATGTTCTTAAGAGTATTTGTTAATTAGTATCTAGTTATTATTTAAGGATAATGTATATTTCGTACTAACCGTTTTCCCAGAATTGCTTTTCCCGGCAGGTTCACTCAAACACATGTGTTATGCTTTTGCTTATGGGGCATACGCTTTTACGTTTGACAATGGATTACTGGTTTTTTTATTAGTTTGTAAAAATAAATGAATTTTAGTCAAGCTGACAATTACCCACTATTCTTAGAAATAAACGTCGTTTATCTTTTAAAGTATAAAATTTACGTGTGTTAATGGTGATTGATTCGAGAACCACATTTGCATCGTCTTCTCAAACGGGAAATACCCAAAATTGATTATTGATCGTTGTTGTTACCAGTCTTGATATCTTTTTATTTAATTTTCTTGGCTCTTCATCGCTGGGGAATTTTACTATCTGTAGGCAGATCAGGAAACTTCCCCAATTAAAGTTACCCAATCCATCAACGTCCGTATGCAGATAAAATTTTCGTTTATCAGAGGAAGACTCTTCTGCATATATCGTTGCCGATGTTAATATGGATAGAAGTAAAACGATGATTAATCGATACATTTGCAGACGTTAGAGATAAGCATATTCAAGAGTTATTATCCTGTATCATATCACCAGTTTTAAAAGTAAATCTGTAATTTAACAAACACTTGGTAAGATTTGAAAAAAAATCAGAGGAACAATTTTATATTATGAATGCTGAATTCGTTGATGTCGTTATTTCGCCGGTTAAAGGGATGGATATTTTGTCCAAGGCAGAAGTTATCCGTTTACTGGACACCAGCCAGAGTGGATTGTATTCCACCTTCAGAAATTGCGCCTTAGCCGTATTAAATAGTGGAGTTGCGGTTGATGACAGTAAACAATTATTTGAAAAGTATGCTTCATTCGATATACGTGTTGTTCAGGTTGAGCGAGGAATTAAACTGCAATTAACTGCAGCGCCGGCCACATCTTTTGTCGATGGTAAAATTATTCGCGGTATTAAAGAACATCTTTATGCGGTGCTTCGAGATATCGTCTATGTTTTTGATGAAATAAGAGATAAGCCGAATGTTAATCTGAATACATCGGAAGGTATTAGTAATGCCGTTTTCCATATCTTGCGCAATGCCGATGTATTACAAGCCGGCGTTGAACCGAATCTTGTTGTGTGTTGGGGAGGACATGCGATTGGTAGAGAGGAGTATGAATATTGTAAGGAAGTCGGTTACGAATTAGGTTTACGCGGGTTCGATATTTGTACCGGTTGTGGTCCCGGTGCCATGAAAGCGCCGATGAAAGGCGCCAATGTCGCGCATGCAAAACAACGAATAGAAAAAGGAATTTATCTGGGTATTACTGAGCCCGGTATCATTGCCGCAGAATCACCCAATCTGATGGTTAATCAATTGGTAATCATGCCGGATATAGAAAAACGTCTTGAAGCATTTGTTCGTTGTGCTCATGCGATTCTTGTTTTTCCGGGCGGTGTCGGTACTGCCGAAGAAATATTGTATTTATTAGGGATATTATTGCATCCAGACAACCAGCATATTCCATTCCCGTTAATTTTCACTGGACCTGAAACCACCAGAGACTATTTTGAACAAATTAATGAATTTGTTTTATCAACCTTAGGTTCTGCTGCACAGGAACGATATCAGATTATTATTGACGATCCGATTACTGTTGCGAGAGAAGTTAAAAAAGGAATTGCAAAAGTAAAAGAATTTAGAATTGAACATGGTGATGCGTTTTACTTTAACTGGCTATTAAAGATTAAATAGGACTTCCAGTTTCCATTTATCGCGAATCACGAGAACATGCGTTCACTTGAATTATTTCAAGGTATGGAAACACATACTTTAGCTGCAAATTTACGTCGCGCTTTTTCGGGGATAGTTGCAGGTAATGTTAAAAGCGAAGGCATGAGTTTAATTGAAGAACATGGTTTATTCGAGATACATGGCGATGAATATATCATGGACGCAATGGATAAATTATTACGTTCTTTTGTAGAGCAAAAACGAATGAAGATTTCTGCTGAAAGTTATAAGCCATGTTACAAAATTATTCGATAACTTAATATATGGAGTAGATTACAGATTCAGCTATTTTTTACCTTGAGAACTTCATATTTTTGTAGGTATTCTATTTCATATATTCCGAGTGCATTTATTAAATCGGCATCAGGGATTAATGGTGATAAAGCCCGTGCCAGAACATTACAGTTCCAAAGACCGATAATTGATTGTTGTCCGAATGCATAACGACCTTTTTCATCATTGGGGCTACTGATAAATTCCGGATCAAATGATTCTGTAAATGATGATTCTCCAAGATCAAGAGTAATACCCAGTATCGATTGATTATCTGTATTCAACATTCCGTGAACAAAACCAACAGTTTGCCAATGTGCAATAAGATGCGCCGTCCTAATTACTACCTCGCGCAAAAATAAAGCATAGTCATATTCTCCCTGACTTAAACATTGCGGGTAATAATGTCTTATTACAAAATTAGTCAATTGACGTAAGGCTTCATAGTTACGTTGAAAATAGTAGTTTTCAAATGTACCAAATCGAATAAAGCTTGGTGCGATCCTGGTTAACATTGCGGCATGCTCAATTTGGTTTTTATAGATTGGTTCTTTTCCGGAAATTACGCACAAGCTGTGTACGGTTGGGATAGCTAATGATGCCAATTTAATACTCATTTCAAACTCATGCAGACATATACTTAAGCTGGCACGTCCATCAAATTCTCTGGAATAAGGTGTTTTACCCGACCCTTTTAAATTGACTTCCCAAAAACCATAACCTGTTTCAACATCAAATAATAATAAAGCGCGACCGTCTCCAAGGAATGGATTGAAGTTTCCTAGTTGATGCCCCGCATAGTCATGAGCTAATGGAAAACTATTTGGTAAGATCGTATTGCCACTGAAAACGTGCAGAAATATCTCCGAGTTGAATTCATCTGGATCAATCTCTAATAAACGCGCTGTATCTGAATTTGTTTTTATAATTTCTGGATTGGTTAATCCTTGAGGCAATACTTGCTCATAAAAATGATTACCAAGGGTATGGAAGCGGTTGTTTATTTTTAAATCTTGGAGGGATTTCATAAACCGTATGAGAAACGATCATTTGCAAAAGTGAAAGTATTTTTATTTAGGAAAAGACGGGAAAAGGTCTCCAACATGAAGACCCTTTCCCTCTAATAACAACTAAAAGAAACCGAGAGGATTAATATCGTAACTTACCAACATGTTCTTTGTTTGTTGATAATGATCCAGCATCATCTTGTGATTTTCACGGCCGACACCGGACTTCTTATAACCACCAAACGCGGCATGTGCAGGATATTGATGAAAACAATTAGTCCAGACTCGACCAGCCTGAATACCACGACCCATGCGATATGCACGATTCATATCACGAGTCCATACTCCAGCGCCCAAACCAAATTCGGTATCGTTTGCAATAGCCAGCGCCTCGGCCTCATCCTTAAAGGTAGTGACCGCAACAACCGGACCAAAAATTTCTTCCTGAAAAACACGCATTTTGTTATTACCTTTTAATAAGGTTGGTTTTATGTAAAAACCATCGCATTGATCGCCATCAAGAGATTCAGGTTCGCCGCCAACAAGTACTTCTGCTCCTTCGTCGCGACCTATCTTGATGTATTCGAGGATCTTGTCGAATTGTTCTTGTGAAACTTGAGCACCGACCATGACATCAGTATCCAGTGGATTTCCGCGTGTGATTTTGCCAATCCTTTCAAGTACAAGTTTAATAAATTTGTCGTAGATTGATTCTTGAATCAGTAGGCGGGAAGGACAGGTACACACTTCACCTTGGTTGAAGAATGCGAGTACTGCGCCTTCAACGGCCTTACTAACAAATTCAGGTTCCTGATCCAGAACATCCTCGAAATAAACATTTGGCGATTTACCACCTAGTTCAACAGTTGAAGGAATGATATTGTCCGCTGCGTATTTCATAATCAACGAACCGACAGGCGTTGAACCAGTAAACGCAATCTTGGCAATGCGCTTACTTGTACCTAAAGCCTTACCCACTTCTTCACCGAATCCATTAACGATATTCAAAACACCAGCTGGTAAGATATCTGCGATTATCTCGGCTAATATCAGGATCGAAGCAGGTGTCTGCTCAGCAGGTTTCATTACGATACAGTTTCCTGCGGCCAATGCAGGTGCAATTTTCCAGGTTGCCATCAACAATGGGAAGTTCCATGGAATGATCTGACCGACTACTCCTAATGGCTCATAAAAGTGATAAGCAACTGTGTTTTCATCAATTTCACTAAGTGATCCTTCCTGGGCTCTTATACATCCTGCAAAATAGCGAAAATGATCAGCAGCTAAAGGAACATCAGCATTCAGTGTTTCTCGTACAGCTTTACCATTATCCCAAGTTTCAGCGACGGCTAATTTCTCCAGATTGGCTTCAATAGCATCAGCGACCTTAAGTAAAATATTTGATCGGACAGTAGCAGAAGAACTACCCCATGCATCTTTTGCAGCATGTGCTGCGTCCAATGCTTTCTCAATGTCTTCATCTGATGAACGGGGAATCTTACAAAAGACTTTCCCATTGATAGGGGAAATATTATCGAAATATTCACCTTTAACAGGAGCGATCCAGTCGCCGCCGATGAAATTTTCATACTGGGGTTTAAAATCAATGACTGCCCCTTTAGTATTGGGATCTGAATAAATCATTTGTTATTGTCCTCCTCAAAATATATTGTTAGTGATCAGTTCAAAGTAATTTCTACTCTTAAATGACTCTATCCGTTTTAATGTAGAGCGGTCCATATAAAATTTTAACCACTCTCGTTTTATAATTACTTTCAATAAAGTTTTTAATGAATTGATTCTTCATCAGTCTTGATAGCACTGCTATCAAATACGAAACATGTTCGCGATTTTAATAATTCTTCTTGCCAGATTAGCTGTGCTTTTTTAACGGCAATTTCAGCAGACGGGTTTGCTGCCATGTCAGGATGCTTTTAATGGCCTCATTATGAGAACCAGCGTCATAGCATGACTAGAGGAAGGTTCTTTTACGTAACATGACATTAAACGTACCAATGAAGAAAGTAATGCGCATATATCAGGCAAATCTGATGCCTGCTGTTTCATATAGGTATTATTTTGTATACACATTTAACTCATAATAATTATTGTTGCATAATGCAACACATTGAATTTATTAAATAAAAACATACTAGAGAGTAATGAACCTAATTACAAATTAAAATATGTAGAGAAGAACATATTATTGGAATGGACTTCCCATACTTTACTAGACACTTTCTAGCCTCGAAAAATAATCTTCTTCAAACTTAACGGGAGACACTCCACCCGTGTGACTATGACGCTTCACTGGATTGTAGAACATTTCAATAAAATTGAATATCTCTCG
>JBDNFW010000005.1:0-39529 GCA_041689615.1 Gammaproteobacteria bacterium
TGATACGGCGTTAGACAGTGCAGAAGCCGGTGCGATAACGACCGGCCCGAGTTACAAAGACCCGGATGGGAGTATCAGTAATCCGGCGACAGACTTGTTGAATGAGTTTGGTGATACGAGTGAAGTGGCGTATCGGGAGAACGTTAATGCGCCAGTCAATACGGTTCCAGGAACACAAAATGTAGATGAAGATACAATATTATTTTTTACTGGCACTAACCTGATTAGTGTAACGGATCCAAATGGAAACATTGCTTCTACTAAATTAACAGTATTAAACGGTGTTTTGAATGTGGCCCTAAGCGGCGCAGCGATTATTAGTTCGGGTGTGAATGGCAGCGCTTCATTGACGATTAGTGGTAATGAAACAGATATTAATGCAACGTTAAGCTCTTTAAGTTATCAAGGAAATACAGATTATAATGGCATAGATAAACTTACGGTACTTTCTATGGATGCTACAGCTACACCATTAGTTGATATTGATACGGTGAGTATAATTGTTAATCCAGTTGATGAGGCTACTGGTTCTAATGAAGATGATGGTGGTTTGAATATAGAATTTTATAAACGAGCTATTGATATACCAATATCACGCATTATAAATAATTTTTTAAATAGTTTGGGCGTTAAAGGTGCTGTGCTTGATGTTGTTGCTGAGGCAAGCAATGCTGATCTTACCACTAGTAATAGAGTTAATGACTTTCTTTCTGAAGAGCTTGACCCGTTTAATTTTGAAGGAGCTGAAGTTTTTTCTATAAATTTTAAACTTACCGAATTAAATGGTCGAGATCAAAATAGTCTTTCCGGTTTGTTTCCATTACGTGCTGGTATCTCTGAGTCTGATACGGAAGATCAATTAGTTATTAAGTCACTGTTACGTGATTCAACAATTTTTTTGAAAATAGACTCTATACTTAGTAGTGATTCAAATTTGTTTGCAACCGAGATAATCGCGCAACAATCAAATGGTGCAGCATTGCCTGATTGGTTAAGAACTAATGATGATGGCAAGTTAATTAGTGGTGTGTTGCCAGTGAGTATAGAAAGAATAAAGTTAAGAATTGAAATGAGGTTTAGTAATGATACTGTAATTGTTAGATATATTGATGTTGATACATCAACAGGAGAGATTGCGTCGTTGCAAGAAATCAGTAAGGAAACAATTACATATAACTAAATTATAAAATTCATTAGTTAAGAATTGGTGTCGTAACAACTGTAAATAAAAAACCGCTTAACGTGGGGTTTGTTATTTAATCTTGGCTTTTTTATAGATGAAATGTTTTTTCATCTCGATTTATCTTGCAACAGATGCCCCGGTTATATTGGCGCCAGCAATAAACCAGCAAATGTGGTTAAACTCCGCAACACAGGAAACTCTCGAAAAATTAAAAACTAGTTGGTAAATGTCCGAGTTGGCATCAAAATTCCGCGAGAACTGATCTTTTCTACTAGAATAAATTATGCAGGAAAAAAATATCTAGAAAATTTTGATAAAAACGCTTTATTGCGTAAAGATTTACAGGTTTGCAAACAATGTTAAATGGTTTAATTGAATTACCTTGGTGGGGTTATATTCTAATAACCCTCGTTCTAACACACATCACCATAGTTTCGGTCACCGTGTATTTACACCGTTGTCAGGCACATCGTGCCTTGGAATTACACCCGGTAATCAGTCACTTCTTTCGCTTCTGGTTATGGATGACTACGGGTATGGGCACCAAAGACTGGGTTTCCGTACATCGTAAGCATCACGCCAAGGTTGAAACAGTAGATGACCCACATAGCCCGAAAATTGTCGGAATCAATAAAGTGTTGTGGGAAGGTGTCGAATTATATCGCACGGAAACGAAAAAACCGGAGACATTAGAAGATTACGGGCACCAAACACCGGATGACTGGATTGAACGAAACCTTTATAGCAAGTTCACCTTTCTCGGTATGGTAAGTCTGTTTTTAGTTAATTTTGCATTGTTTGGTTTTCTTGGTATTTCAATCTGGGCGATCCAAATGGCCTGGATTCCTTTTTTTGCTGCTGGTGTTATTAATGGTTTGGGACATTGGAGTGGTTATCGAAATTTCGAACCCGCCGATGCGTCGACCAATATTGTCCCAGTCGGCATTTTGATCGGTGGTGAAGAATTACACAATAACCATCACGCTTTTGCCAGTTCAGCCAAGTTCTCAATCAAACGGTGGGAGTTTGATATTGGTTGGTTATATATAAATACCTTATGTTTTTTCGGTTTGGCCAAAGTTAAGAAACTGGCACCTGTCCCCATGTTTAATAGCGATAAGCCTTTGGTTGATCAAGATACTGTGAGTGCCGTTATCACTAATCGACTGCATGTAATGTCTGACTACGCGCGTGAAGTTATTGGCGATGTCTATAAAGATGAGATGCGTAAGGCAAATGTTACACGCAGGAGATTATTGCGCCGTGGCCGAAAATTATTAAGTCGGGCAGATAATTTATTGGATCAAAATGCCGAACAGCACTTAAATAAGCTGTTGGCTCAGTTTGATTCTTTAAATATTGTTTATGAATTTCGACTAAAGCTACAAACTATCTGGCAGGAAAAATCGGTAACGCGGGATTCTTTAGTGCAACATTTACAAGAGTGGTGTCAACAGGCTGAAGATACCGGTATTGAGGCTTTGCAGGAGTTTTCCAGAAATATTCGGGCTTATACTCTGGAGCCACAACCGGTTTATTCGTAAGAAAGCGGTTTTTTATTTAATTTTGGCTTCTTTGTAGATGACATGCTTGCGAGCTACAGGATCGTATTTTTTCATCTCGATTTTGTCCGGCATGGTGCGTTTATTTTTAGTCGTAGTGTAAAAGTGACCATTGTCCTCTGAAGAGACGAGTTTAATTTTTTCGCGCATAATTTTTTACCTTAGCTCGCTTTGTTACGGAGTTTGATGTCAGCAAGAACACTTTCAATGCCATCTTTGTCGATAATACGTAAGCCTTTTGTGCTGACGCGTAATCTGACCCAACGACTTTCGCTTTCAATCCAGAATCGTCTTGATTGTAGATTCGGCATAAAACGGCGTTTCGTTTTGTTATTTGCGTGGGAAACATTATTCCCAGCCATTGGGCGTTTACCGGTTACTTCGCATACTCGTGACATGATTCTTCTCGTCGTTCATAATAAAAAAGAGCGCGGATTGTACATTGATTAAAGCCCTGATCCAAGTACTGCATCCAAGTATTTGCAAGAGTACTGACTATAATAAACCGCGTTCTGCCAATGATATTGCTTCGCCACTACCAATAACAAGGTGATCCAGCACCCGTACATCAACCAGTTGCAGGGCTTTTTTTAGTTCCAGCGTCAAATTCACATCAGATTGACTGGGTTCAGCGACACCAGACGGGTGATTATGAGAGAAAATCACGGCAGCGGCATTATGTTTCAGCGCCGCCCGCACCACTTCTCGGGCATGTACCTGAGCACTATCAATGGTTCCTCTAAAAAGCTCGTCAAAACTGATTAAACGATGACGATTATCAAGATAAAGACAGGCAAAAACCTCATAAGGATAGGCACGTAGCTTCAAAGTCAGGAATTCGCGTGTTTGTTCAGGACTAGTGAATGCGTCCCCAACTTCCAGTTCAGCTTGTAGATAACGTCGACCAAGTTCTATAGCGGCTTGTATCTGGACAAATTTGACCATGCCAAGGCCTTTTGTTTGGCAAAATTGCTTTTGATCACTATCGATAAGTTGGCGAAGCCCCTGAAATTTATCTAATAGCTCACGTGCGAGCCCTAAGGCGGATAATCCTTTGCGGCCGGTTCTGAGGAAAATAGCCAATATTTCCGCATCAGATAGTGCAGCAGGCCCTTTTTCTAATAGTTTCTCTCTAGGTCTTTCCTGGACAGGCCAGCTTGATATGGGCATCGTAACACTCCTTGTTTACGTTACTTTTAAATGTGTGTAAGTACATGCTTAATTATGTAGGTTACTTGAAACGATAATAAGGTAAAATCAAAATATATGTATCAATTAGTTGGAAAACGAATTTTATTGGGTGTGACGGGCGGTATAGCAGCTTATAAATCTGCCGTATTATTGCGTTTGTTACGTAGCAATGGCGCGAATGTTCGCGTGGTTATGACGCATGGCGCCACAGAATTTGTCACGCCGCTCACTTTTCAGGCCTTATCTGGAAAACCCGTGCATACAGAGTTGTTGGATTTGGAAACAGAATCAGCAATGGGTCATATTGAATTGGCGAGATGGGCGGATTTAATTCTGATTGCGCCTGCCAGTGCGAACTTTATAGCCAGATACGCAAATGGTTTTGCTGATGATTTATTAAGTACCTTATGTCTGGCAACAGATGCGCCTGTCATATTGGCGCCAGCAATGAACCAGCAAATGTGGTTAAACTCCGCAACACAGGAAAATCTCGAAAAATTAAAAACTAGAAGTGTAGGTATTTTAGGCCCAGCTGAAGGAGATCAGGCTTGCGGTGAAAACGGCCCCGGTCGCATGCTTGAAGCAGAAGAAATTGCATCATTAACAGCAAAATCATTTGAAACCAATATTCTAACCGGTTCGCGAGTATTAGTAACCGCTGGCCCTACCCGTGAAGCAATTGATCCAGTGCGATATATTAGTAATCGAAGTTCTGGCAAAATGGGTTATGCCGTTGCTATGGCAGCTATTGAAGCAGGAGCAGATGTTAGTCTTATTTCCGGACCAGTTAATTTGCCCGAACCGGAAAGAGTTAAGTTAACAAAGGTAAGCTCTGCGGCAGAGATGTATAGCGCAGTAATGAAAAATATTTGTGATACGGATATTTTCATTTCTGCGGCAGCAGTAGCGGATTATAGTCTGGAGACTATTGCACAGCAGAAAATAAAAAAATCCGGTGATTCATTTGAGTTAAAGCTAAAGAAGAATCCTGATATTCTGTCGGAAGTTAGCGCGATGCAAAATGCACCTTTTTCTGTCGGTTTTGCGGCAGAGACGGAGAATCTTGAGGCCAATGCACAATTGAAATTGCGTTCTAAAAGGTTAGATATGATTGCAGCAAATCAAGTTGGTGATGAACAGGGTTTTGATGTTGAAACAAACGCACTAACTGTCTTTTGGAAAACAGGACAAAAACAATTACAACAAGCGCCAAAAACAAGATTGGCGAGAAATTTAATAAATCTTATTGCTGATCAATATAATGGAAAAAATACGAATAAAACTCATTGATGAACGTTTAGGAAAAGAATTCCCTTTACCAAAATATGCTACCGAAGGTTCTGCCGGTTTGGATCTTTGTGCTTGTGTTAATGAACCTTTAATTCTTAATCCCGGTGAAACAGAGTTAATCTCGGCCGGTTTTGCTATTCATATTGCTGATAGTAACTATGCTGCAATGTTGTTGCCACGATCCGGTCTTGGCCATAAACATGGTATCGTTCTAGGAAATTTAACCGGTTTAATTGATTCTGATTATCAGGGAGAAATTTTTGTTTCTTGCTGGAATAGAAGTGATGAGTCATACACGATAAATCCGGGAGACAGAATTGCGCAAATGGTGATCGTGCCAGTTGTGCAAGCGAAGTTCGAGTTCGTTGATTCATTTACTGAGACATTAAGAGGCGCTGGTGGTTTTGGTCATACAGGCGTGTCTCAAGATACAAGTACTAAGACAGTGGAGAATGTTAATGGTTGATGGGCCAGTTACTAATCGTCGTTTTAGCCGAAGGGCTATCAGAAAGGCAGTTACTGTTAGTGTCATTGTTCTGGTTCTTTTCGTTGTCGGTGGTGGCAGCTGGGTTCTGTATTCGAAAATATCCGCTGATGCTGATAAAGCCGAGCATGAAGCCAAAGAAACAGTGGCTCGAAATATTGCAACACAAGTTCAAGAAAATTTCGATGTAGTAAAAGTTCAACTTTCTGTTTTAGCGAAAGATCAACAAACAATTACTTTGTTTGAAGAAGGCGATGCTAATGCGTTAGTTACTGCCGCAGAAGAGAAACAAGCTTTATTCGATCACACTTTAAAATTACGCTATTTAAAACCGGGCTCGTATGAAGCTGATAGTGCTTCGGTGCCCCCACTTAGTTACGCTTCAATAGATATGCTTAAGAAAGCGGAAACGAAAAGTCAGATAAACTCTGAGGTTCATTTTTTTGGTACACCGAATCAACATATCGTTGTTATTGAACGTGTTGTTAATAGTGCTTTTGAATTGATTGGTCTTTTGCACCTGAGTTTGAACATTAGTTTGTTTGATGATATTGCGAAAGAGTTGACCGTGGATAATGGCTATGCGGAACTAACGCAGAATGCTGCAGGCAAAGCCTTGGTTTTAACAAAACTGGGTAATACCGGACTAAAACAGGGTGAAGCGACAAAGGTCAGTGTTAATGATACGCGTTGGGTTATTGTATATTGGTCAGGCGGTGAAGTTGTTATAGCAAGTGATGAGGCATCATCTGGATTACCCATCGTACTTATCGTGCTTGTTTTGCTATTGCTTGCTGCTGGAGCTTACTTAGTTATGCAGAAGAAAGGATCTTCTTCAGGTGCACCGGATGAAGACTTGATTATTTATCAAGGTGCAGTTCGCGCCATAGCTGAAGGTGCTCATCCTGGTGTTGAACATATGATTCCGCATTTACCAAAAGGTGAGCGAATTACAGCTAATTTAAAACCGGTTTCACAAGGTATGTCAGGCGATGATGTGACTATGATGGCTGTTCCTGCTCGAGCTCCAGTTGATTCAGAAGCCGTTACTGAGCCAGTTGAAGAAGAACCAGCGGAAGAACAAGACAAAGAAGAAGAACGATTAAAAATCGATCCGGTTATTTTCCGTGCTTATGACATACGTGGTGTGGTTGAGGGTAGTTTAACGGAAGAAGCTGTTTATGAGATTGCCCGAGCAATAGGCACAATGGCGCATGAACAAGGTCAACAGGGAATAGTCGTTGCGCGTGATGGTCGGCTTTCCAGTCCGATGTTGGGTGAAGCGTTAATAAAAGGTTTGCGTAGTACCGGGCGTGATGTAATAGACATTGGCATGGTGCCAACACCCGTATTGTATTTTGCGACCCATCACCTTGAGACGGGTAGCGGCATCATGATTACCGGCAGTCATAATGCGCCTGAATATAACGGCCTTAAAATTATGTTGGCGGGTAAGACTTTAAGTGGCGACGAGATTAAGGACATTCAACGTCGTGCTGCGGAAGGCAAGCATGCAACAGGACAAGGTGATCTTCGTCACGCTGATATCTCAGCAGACTACGTCCGTCGAATTTCTGAAGACATTCCTGTTGCTTTAGGTTCTTCATTAAAGATTGTCGTCGACTGTGCAAATGGAGTGGCTGGCACATTAGCACCGCAATTACTTAATGCTATTGGTCACGACGTTATTGAAATGTATTGTGATATTGATGGAATGTTTCCGAATCATCACCCTGATCCTAGTCAGCCCGAAAATTTGCAAGAGCTTATTGAAAGAGTAAAAGCGGAAGGCGCCGATATCGGTTTTGCATTTGATGGCGATGGTGATCGTTTAGGCGTGGTTGATGCAGAAGGTAATATTATCTGGCCAGATCGACAATTGATGTTACTGGCTAAAGATGTGCTATCACGTAATCAAGGTGCGAATATTATTTTTGATGTCAAATGCAGTCGCTATTTAAAATCAATTATAGAAACCAATGGTGGCATACCATTGATGTGGAAAACGGGGCATTCATTTATTAAGAACAAGATGAAGGAAGTTGATGCACCTCTTGCTGGTGAAATGAGTGGCCATATCTTTTTTAAAGAACGTTGGTATGGGTTTGATGATGCGTTATATACGGCAGCACGCTTTATAGAAATCTTTACCAACTCTAAAGCAACTCCGACAGAATTATTTGCCGAACTTCCTGATGGTGTTTCAACGCCGGAATTACGAATGTCTTTAGATGAAGATCAACATGCTGGTTTTATGGAAGAGCTTAAAGAAAAAATGGCTGTATCAGGTGCGGAGATTATTGATATTGATGGTTTGCGTATTGAATACAGTGACGGCTGGGGATTAGCTCGACCTTCAAACACATCACCGAATATTATTTTAAGATTTGAAGGAGAAACTGAAGCGGTATTTGAACGCATTAAGTCCGAGTTTCGTGCTGCTATTAAACTCGTTATTTCCGATATTGAAATACCTTTTTAATTTTTCGAATTTATACTCTTTGTAAAAGCTTTGAATAGTATTGCCTAACCAGATTAATTATTAAGAAATAAAATGTCAGATTTAGATAAAACCCCGGCTTATATTGCTGAAGTCTTAACCGAAGCGTTACCTTATATAAGGAAATTCAGCGGTAAAACGATGGTTATCAAATATGGTGGTAATGCTATGTCTGATGATCGACTTAAATCCGGTTTTGCGCGGGATGTTGTATTAATGAAGTTGGTAGGCATGAATCCGGTAATCGTTCATGGCGGTGGTCCGCAAATCGGTGTGCTATTAGAGAAACTGGGTAAGGAAACTAAATTTGTTGATGGTATGCGAGTCACCGATAACGAAACCATGGATATCGTCGAAATGGTTTTAGGTGGTTTGGTTAACAAAGAAATTGTTACGCTTATCAATCGTCATGGTGGTAACGCAGTTGGTTTAAGTGGTAAGGATGGCGGTTTGATTCATGCCAGAAAACTTGAAATAAAACGAAACAGCCCAGAATTAAATGCTCCTGAAATAATTGACATGGGTCATGTTGGTGAAGTCGAAAGTATTGATACGGCAGTTGTCGACATGCTGATACAGGGTGATTTCATTCCTGTCATTGCACCTATTGGCGTCGATGAATCTGGTCAGTCTTATAATATTAATGCTGATCTTGTTGCTGGAAGAATGGCCGAAGTATTGAAAGCAGAAAAATTAATCATGTTAACTAATACAGCAGGTTTGCTTGATGCTGATGGACATGTTTTGACAGGACTGTCTGCTGAAGAAGTTGATGACCTGATAGAAAAAGGTGTC
Source organism: Gammaproteobacteria bacterium (assembly GCA_041689615.1). Taxonomy (GTDB): domain Bacteria; phylum Pseudomonadota; class Gammaproteobacteria; order Eutrophobiales; family Eutrophobiaceae; genus UBA7359. The sequence goes on from JBDNFW010000005.1 coordinate 9,006, forward strand.
ATACATGGAGGTATGTTGCCCAAGATTCGTTCCGCTTTAGATGCGGTGCATGCTGGTGTGCATTCGTCACATATTATTGATGGTCGCGTTGAACATGCGGTCTTGTTGGAAATATTGACTGATATGGGCGTTGGCACTTTGATTCACGGGCATAAAAACATATCCACTAAATAATAATACTTTCATGACTACAAATTCTAAACCAAATAGACGACAACAAATCCTTGAAGTACTGGCAAGCGAGTTGGAAACAAATCCAGGTCTACGTATTACAACAGCAAGTCTTGCCAGAGCAGTTGGTGTTTCAGAGGCGGCCTTGTATCGACATTTTGCAAGTAAAGCAAAAATGTTTGAAGCTTTAATTGATTTTGCAGAGGAATCTGTTTTTGGTTTAATTAATAAAATTGTTAGTAATGAAACTGATGCTAGCGTGCGTTGCGAAAAAATTATTCAGTTGATGTTAGGTTTCTCTGAAAAGAATCCCGGTATAACACGTATTTTGATTGGTGATGCCTTGCTTGGTGAGAATGAGCGCTTGCATGCGCGAGTTACGCAATTTTTTGATCGACTTGAAACACAGTTACGACAAATATTACGAGAAGCAAATTTAGGTGATGGTCCAAGAGCGATCAGTAATATGGAAGCAGCAGCGAATCAAATGCTAACTTACGTCGAAGGCAAACTGTCGCAGTTTGTTCGAAGCTCATTCACAAAAAAACCCACTGAACATTGGGAAGATCAGTGGGTTGCTATGCGTGCCGGTTTATTCAGGTAATTATTTAATACCTTTAAGTTTTTTGAAGTGCGCTATATCTTTAGCGTGGGCTTTCTTGATTTCTTCTTGTTCAGTGCGTTTCCCTACTATAAAAGCATCGTTATTTTTTAATTGTCGTTTTAATGATTCGATATCATTAAGCAAGTCTTCCGAAGGCGTTCTGCCGGCCCTTTCAGCTGTAGCGGCTGTTTGGATACGTTTATCAAGATCATCTTGTATTTTTTCACTACGAGCCTGAGTTAATTTTATTGATGCTTCTAGTGCGGTAAGTCGCTCATCTCTGGCTCTTTCAATATCCTCTACGTTACTGAATGTCTGAAGTAGAATTTCATCTTTCTCTTTTTGCGCTGCTATATCTGCATCTTTTTTGGCCTGAATTTTATCTAGGCGCCTTTGTTCAGCTAACTCTTCATCAGTTCTAGCGCGTTCAGTTTCTTCTCTAACTAAACCGCCCTTGCCGAGCTCTTGATGACCTTTTTGTGCATACTCAGGAGGAACTGCATCGCCACACTCTTTTACACCTTCGCTATTAGTCCAGCACTTCATTCTAGCCTGAACGGATCCAGACAGAGTCAAACCGGTTAGTGACAACATAATAATAAATGTACTAAATAATTGTTTTCTCACAGTGTGTCCTCCTGACTGTGTTTCATAGTGTTCTTTTTTGGCCATAAGTATAGTACGCATCACGCCTCAGATCATGTTTTAGTAGCGCCGTATTGGCTTTCATACGACTTTATTGCGTCAAGATGTTCTTGCAATTCACCATGTTCAGTCAAATAAGCAATGATATGTTCCAGGCTAATAATGCTTATGACCTTAATTTTGTGCAGTTGTTCCACTTCCTGAATAGCTGATTGTTCACCCTGACCACGCTCCTGTCTGTCAACAGCCACCACAGCGCCGATAGTTGTTCCGCCTTTTGACGATATTATCTCCATTGATTCACGAATAGATGTTCCTGCAGAAATAACATCGTCAATAATTAAAATACGACCATTTATATCTGCGCCGAATGTAATGCCTCCTTCTCCATGATCTTTAATCTCTTTGCGATTAAAGCAAAAAGGGTAATTGATATGGTGCACTTCCTGAAAGGCAATTGCCATTGTCGAAGCCAGAGGAATTCCTTTATAAGCGGGGCCATAAATCATGTCGAAATCAAGACCTGAATGATTTACGGCTTGAGCATAATATTTGCCCAGTTGTGCCAGACTTTTGCCATCGTTAAATAAGCCACTATTAAAAAAATAAGGACTAATGCGACCTGATTTTAATTTGAATTCACCAAAACATAACACCTGCTTCTCAATTGCGAATTCAATAAACTCTTTTTGATATTGTTCCATCTATATTCCTGTAAATGTGCTGTTAATAGACGTTATGATACAGTGCAAAATAAATTGGGGGTAGTTATGAACCTGAATTCCCCAGTTGACCGGTCTTGAATAATGATAATAAATCTAAATTGGTAGCTTATTATATGTCTAAATTTTTTTCACGAGCCATGTTCACCTTCTCATTTGATTACACCTTTTTCAGGCCCATTTGCTTGACAGCGAAAGTCGTGCGTAGAATTACTATGCGCATCTTTCTAGTCGGCGCAACTGAACCTGAAAAAGACACACTTAACATGCCGTTCTTTGTATATGATTCATGGTGCAAACGAGACCAACTGAGGATTTCAGGTTGAAAATAATTAGCGTAAACGTCAACGGTATTCGTGCCGCACATCGCAAAGGTTTTTTTGACTGGATACAAAAAGAAAAGGCCGATGTGATTTGTATACAAGAAACTAAAGCGCAAATAGATCAATTGGTTGATGAGATACTGGCACCCAAGGGATATCACGCCTGTTTTAATGATGCAGTAAAAAAAGGTTATAGCGGTACAGCTATCTATAGTAGGAAAAAGCCTGACAAGATAACTGATAAATTAGGTTGGGAAGTTGCTGATTCTGAGGGTCGTTATCTGCAAGCAGATTTTGGTAAATTAAGTGTAGCGTCACTCTATCTTCCATCAGGTTCATCAAAAGAAGAACGTCAGCTACTCAAATATGAATTTCTAGATCGCTTCACGCCAATACTTAAAAAAATGCGAAGACAAAAACGCGAATATATTATTTGTGGTGACTGGAATATTGCGCATAAAGAAATCGATCTTAAAAACTGGAAAGGCAATTTAAAGAACTCCGGTTTTCTACCAGAAGAACGCGCATGGATGGATCAGTTGTTTGATAAAGTTGGTATGGTCGATTCGTTTCGTGTTGTTAATCAAGAACCGGATCAATATACATGGTGGTCAAATCGCGGACAGGCATGGGCAAAGAATGTCGGGTGGCGGATTGATTATCAGATTGTGACTCCAGGGTTGAAGGATAAAATTAAATCGGTATCGATTTATAAAGATGAAAGGTTTTCGGATCATGCGCCTTTAATTACTAATTATGATTTGGAGTTTTAGTTTTTAGTAATTAGTTTTTCTCAGCATTGATTTCGCTTGCACAGCGCCCTACTTCTTTTTAAAAAGAAGTAGGCAAGAAAACCTTTCCCTGATGCATTGGCCTATCGGCTGCCCTTGTCGGCGTGCTGTTATTCGGGTCGCGCATACATTCGTCCCTGAATGAATGCGCTCAATTGTGCGTCCATGCACAATTGCCCCGATAACACCCCCCCCCTCCTCAGCAAAGCCCCACGGGAGGCAATACTCTATGCTTAGAATGAAAGTAGAATAATTACTTAAATAAAACTATTCTGAAGATATATAAATTCTATTTATTAAATAAAGAGGACTGTTCATGAACGAACTTCTACTTGTGCTTTTGTCAGTATTGGTTGCTGCATTTATTGGTATTAGAGTATATGAAGCACGTAATAAACAAATAGAAGCAGATAAAGAATACAACAAATTAAAAGACGTAATATGGCCTTTTATACACTCAATACTTTCAGACAATAGCAATTTAAATGCTGAGTTACTTCATCACTTTCCGGATCATAAAAATGCAGCTAGGGAATATGTTAATAATTTGAAAGGTAAAAAGAAAAAACAATTTACGAAGTTATGGGTGTCGTATGAAAATGAATATTTTCAAGTTCAATCTTTAGGTAATTTCGCTTCTATAGTTGCTATTGCGCCATATGATGCAGATTTAAAAAAAGATCCAGATGCTAGTGAAATGACACGATGGGAAATTGACAGAGTAAATAGAATTATAGGCTTGCTCAAAGATTTACTTGAAACAGCAAAAGTTAAAATATGGTTCTAACAAACTAATTTATTTTGGAAGTAAAAATTATATTTCCGTTATGCTTTGCCGAGTTAGGTGATGTCGATAGCGGAAAACGGACAGGACGTCCGTTTTAGCGCATTCATTCAGGGACGAATGTATGCGCGACGCGTAATCGATATTAGCTAACTCGGGAAGCCGCTAGGCCAAGGCATCAGGAAGAGGTTCTTTTGCTTACTTTTCTTTAAAGAAAAGTAAGGCGCTATCAAGCGAAAAGCAAAGTTGAAAAGAATTAAGATTGATCCGATAACTCTTTAAACCACTCCGGCAACACCTTCGGCTCTTTAATCAAAAACTTTTTATCTCTACTCAATTGCCCGCTAACTAATTCAATACTTGCTTTCGTAACACTAAATTCATTAGCAAGATAAGAAGCAATTTCTTTATTCGCTTTATTATCAACCGGCGGTGATTTTATTTTTAGTTTTAAACTGTCGTCGTGAATGCCAACAATACTGTTTTCTTTTGCGCGTGGTTGTACGTGGAGTTTTAATAGCAAGTCTTTATCTTGCCATTGATAAAAAGACATCGTTAATTAGTTTGAAAGTCTTAAGCCTAAGTCCATCAATGGAGAAACAAGAAGAATGATTGCTAATTGCAAAGCGATTAATACAATTAATGATGAAAAATCAAAACCACCTGCAGGGGGAATTAATTGACGTGCAGGTTTTAATATTGGTTCACTGAGTTGATACATAATAACCGTGATGGGGTTGTATGCGCCCGGGGTTACCCAGCTGATAACAACCTGAATAATAATAATGAACAGGTAAACGTAGATGACTTCTTTTAATAAATACGCAATTGTTAAAACTAATAATCCCAATGGTGCGGGAATGGGGCCACTGGCAATGAGTGAAATTAAAAGAATTTCCATAGCTTGAACAAACAAGAGCAATATTATCGACGGCCAATCGACACCAAAGTAACCGGGAATAATTCGTCGTAGTGGTTTTATTGGTGGGTTGGTTATTTTGACGATGAATTGCGATAGTGGGTTATAAAAATCGGCGCGTACTTTTGCTAATAAGAAGCGTAACAAAACAGCAAGGATATAAAGACCAAAAATAATCTGAATTAAAAAAATGCCTGCTTGACTAAGATAGCTTCCGCCCATGTTTATTTACCAAATGATTGTGATAATTCAATGGAACGTTGCTTTGCTGCTTCCATTGCTTTTTGTATTAACTCATCCATCTTACCTTGCATAAACGTATTTATTGCTTGTTCGGTTGTGCCGCCGGGGGAAGTCACTTGTTTGCGAAGTTCAGCTGGATCAGATGAAGACAGTAGCGCCATTTTAGATGCGCCTACCGCGGTTTCAATAGTTAATAGTCTTGCATGCTCTTCACTTAAACCCATTTCTATAGCCGCTTTTTCCATCGCTTCCATAAAGTAGAAAAAGTAAGCAGGGCCACTACCGGATAATGCAGTTACAGCGTCCATTTGATCTTCCGTATCTAACCAGATTGCCGTTCCTACTGAACGCATCATCGCTTCAGCCGTGTTCTTTTGTGTTTCAGAGGCATGTTCATTCGCAAATAATGCGGCTGCACCGGCCTGAATTAATGCGGGAGTGTTTGGCATTACTCTAACGACGGCAGTCGAATCACCTAACCATTCTATTATTGAATCGAGCTTTACACCGGCGGCAATAGAGATAATTAATTTTGATGTTCCCTTAATTGAATCTGCAACTTCGCTAACAACGTTGTGCATGACTTGTGGTTTCACAGCAAGCAGTATGACGTCAGCTTTAGCTATAGCCTCATTATTATCTGCTAATGTCGAGATATTAAATTGTTTGGAAATAGCATCACGCTGTTCACTGTCGAGATCGGTAGCAAGCAGTTGTTCTGGTTTGACGCCATTGGCAATTAAGCCACTAATCAAGCTTCGCGACATATTGCCGCAACCAATAAACGCTATTGTGCAGTTTTCCATATTAATGATGCTCTTTATCTATTTTGTTACTCATTATCAATAGTCTATCAACTTGCAGGATTTCTTGCATTGCGTGGCCCAAATATGGCCGTGCCGATGCGTACAATGGTTGCTCCTTCTGCGATAGCGGCTTCCATATCCTGCGTCGTACCTATAGATAATGTATCTAGTTCAAAGTTATCCTGATTCAGATCATGAAGTTTCTTGTTTAATAATGAAAAAGCATGTCTTTGTTCATCAAAATTTTCAGTGGGTGCCGGTAAGGACATTAATCCGCGCACCTTTAAGCGTTTAAATTGTTCGAGTTCATGAATAAAGTCTTCAGTATCATCAAGTGATATCCCCGATTTACTGTCTTCATCGCTTATATTAATTTGAACACATATATTTAAAGGCGCTTTGTTTTCAGGCCGCATTTCATTCAGTCGACGGGCTATTTTGATCCGGTCAATGGTATGAACCCAATCGAAATAACAGGCAATTTGCTTGGCCTTATTCGACTGAACGGGTCCGATGAAATGCCAGATGATCCCGGTTTCCTTGATAGCGTCTATTTTTTCAACCGCATCCTGGCAATAATTCTCACCAAAATGGCGCTGGCCAGAATTAATTGCAGTCATAATATCGTCAACAGTTCGTGTTTTGCTAACGGCTAATAAGCAGACAGAGCCTTTATCACGATGAAAGCGTTTTTCAGCGGCACTTATCTCATTACGAATCTGGGCTAGTTTGGCGGTGATTTTCATAAAAACAGTTATAATCGGTAGTCTATAATTTAAAATATCAGTAATATTAACAATAGTATGCGCGCTGGAATGAACGATATTCACGATTTGTCGATTTCACCCGCTTTGCATAAAAAATCAGAATAATATTGCAACACGCATAGTTATCTATGTCATTACCTAAATGGGAGAGATAAATGGATATTGGTGAACTTTTAGCCTTCGGTGTTAAAAACGGTAGTTCGGATCTGCATCTATCTGCAGGTGAGCCCCCCATGATACGTGTTGATGGCGATATGCGCCGTATTAATGTCCCGACCATGGATCATAAAGATGTACACGATTTAGTGTATGACATCATGAATGATAAACAGCGTAAGGATTATGAAGAGTTTTGGGAATGTGACTTTTCTTTCGAAATCCCGGGTTTGGCGCGTTTTCGTGTGAACGCGTTTAACCAGAATCGCGGTTCCGGCGCTGTATTTCGAACAATTCCTTCCGAAATTCTGTCCCTAGAACAACTTGGTGCTCCGAAAATTTTTGAAGAAATTTCTGATACCCCTCGAGGCGTTGTTTTGGTTACAGGGCCAACCGGTTCAGGTAAGTCTACGACATTGGCAGCGATGGTAAATCATAAAAATGATACGGAATATGGGCATATTCTCACCGTTGAGGACCCCATTGAATTCGTACACAAAAGTAAAAAATGTTTGATTAACCAACGTGAAGTTCATCGAGATACGCTTGGATTTAACGAAGCATTACGTTCAGCATTGCGTGAAGATCCTGATGTTATTCTCGTTGGCGAAATGCGTGATCTGGAAACGATTCGTTTAGCATTGTCAGCAGCAGAAACAGGCCACTTGGTTTTCGGAACCTTGCATACCAGTTCCGCAGCAAAAACCATTGACCGTGTTGTCGATGTATTTCCAGCGGCAGAAAAGGATATGATTCGAGCGATGTTATCAGAATCATTGAAAGCCGTTATTTCGCAAACACTCTTGAAAAAAGTAGGCGGTGGACGAATTGCTGCGCACGAAATTATGATTGGTACACCAGCTATTCGTAACCTGATTCGTGAAAACAAAATCGCGCAGATGTATTCAGCAATCCAAACTGGTCAACAGTTTGGTATGAAGACACTGGATCAAGATCTGCAAGTACTTGTGCAGAAGAATAAGGTGACACGTCAAGAGGCGATGTCTAAAGCGGCAAACAAAGATAATTTCTAACGGATACCTAAAAAATGCACTTTTTACGCGATTACTTTGTCAGTTCCGTACTCGAATCCTCATGTATTAACTTATACATTGTGGTTCTGCGTGCGGTACTTCCTCGTACTCACGAAAAAATTACTATTTTTAAGGCATCCTGGATTTTATGTAAGAGTCACTAATTCCTGAACGGGGAGAGGGTTAGATGGAAAGAGAACAGGCAATAAAATTTATGCGTGATCTTCTCAAGCTGATGGTTGAGAAGAAAGGTTCGGATTTATTCATCACGGTTGGATTTCCTCCTGCTATAAAAATACATGGCAAAATGACTCCCGTTTCGAAAACAGAACTTACTCCGGAAAATACAAAAGCGCTCGCTTATGCTGTCATGAATGACAAGCAATTGAAGGAGTATGAAGCAACCAAGGAATGTAACTTTGCCGTCGCCCCTGTTGGTATTGGTCGTTTCCGAGCCAATGCATTTATTCAACAAAGTTTTTGTGGTCTGGTCATGCGTGTAATTGAAACGGATGTGCCAAATCTGGATAAGCTGGGTTTGCCTGAAGTATTGAAAGATGTCGTTATGACCAAGAATGGTTTGGTTATTATGGTGGGTGGTACGGGTTCTGGTAAATCAACCTCACTCGCGGCGATGCTCGATTATCGAAACGCCAATACTTACGGACATATCATTACAATTGAAGATCCGATTGAATATGTGCACCCGCATAAGAACTGCGTCATTATGCAACGTGAAGTTGGTGTGGATTGTGACGATTGGGGAATTGCATTAAAGAATACATTGCGTCAGGCACCGGATGTTATCTTGCTTGGCGAAATACGCGATAAAGACACTATGGAATTTGGTATTGCCTTTGCGGAAACGGGTCACTTGGCAATGGCAACCTTGCATGCAAACAGCTCGAACCAGGCCTTGGATCGTATCATCAACTTTTTCTCTGAAGAACGTAAACAACAGTTGTTGATGGATTTGTCACTTAACCTGAAAGCTATTATTTCGCAACGCTTGTTAAAAACAGTGGACGGTAAAGGTCGTGCTGCTGCTATTGAAATACTTTTAAATTCACCATTGATTTCAGATTTGATTTTGAAAGGTGAAGTGCACGAGATTAAAACGATTATGTCTAAATCAAATGAATTGGGCATGAAGACTTTTGATCAGGCTCTGTATGATCTGTATGAAGACGATAAAATTACACTGGAAGATGCATTAAGATCTGCTGACTCAATGAACGAATTACGTTTGCGTATTAAACTAGAAGGTAAGGAGTCCAAGGGTAAGGATAAGCAAGAGGGTCTTGATCATCTTAGTCTGGAAGAAACCGATGAAGAGTCAGGAATGATGCGTTAATTTTTTTGTTTTCTCTCGTTGATATATAAATAACTATAAACAATAACGGTACTAAATAAAGTATGGATATCACACCTTATCTCAAACTCATGATCGAAAAAGAGGCGTCGGATATATTTCTGACAACAGATTCTCCGGTCAAAATCAAAATGGAAGGTAAGGTAACTTCAGTCGGTAAGACCATATTAACGGGTGAGCTTACCAAAGCTGCGGCTTACGGCATTATGAATGATAAGCAGATTGCCGAGTTTGAGGACAGAATGGAATGTGATTTTGCGATTCCTTTAGGTGATCAAGCGCGTTTTCGAGTTAATGTTTTTCGTCAACGTGGTGAAGTGGCTATGGTTTTACGCCGTATTCCAAATGAAATTCCGACCATAGCGCAACTTGGTGTTCCAGATATTTTGACTGAGTTAATCATGAATAAGCGCGGTCTTATTTTGATGGTGGGCGCAACAGGTTCGGGTAAATCAACCACGCTCGCTGCTATGATCAATCATCGTAATGAAAACATGTCCGGACACATATTAACAATTGAAGATCCGGTTGAATTCAGTCACCCAAATCTCAAGGCAATAGTTAATCAACGCGAAGTGGGTGTAGATACACAATCTTATGCGAATGCACTGAAGGCGTCTTTACGCGAAGCACCAGATGTGATTCTTATTGGTGAAATACGCGACAGGACAACAATGGAAGCGGCACTCGAATTAGCGAATACTGGTCACTTGGCTATTTCTACCTTACATGCGAATAATGCTAATCAGGCAATGGAGCGCGTCATTAACATGTTCCCGCAAGATATGCATAAACAACTGTTTATGGATTTATCGTTGAATATTCGCGCCGTAGTTTCACAACGATTGGTTCTAGCTGTTGATGGGAAACGTACTGCAGCAATTGAGATTCTGGTTAACACACCACACATACAAGAGCTTATTCTCAAAGGCGATATTGATGAACTAAAAGTTGCCATGGCGGAAAGTGGCCAGAGAGGCATGCAAACCTTTGATGATGCACTGTTAACTTTATATAAAGACGGTCGCATTGGTCTGGAAGAGGCGTTGAACAATGCTGATTCAAGAACTAATCTCGAGAACAAGATTAGTTTTGGCTAACGGCATATCAATTAATATTTTTCTTGGTTAAACGGGTAAATATAAACCAGTAGATTGGTTTATATGCTTCACATAGTCTTTTCACAATAATTTATTAATTTCCTTTCTTAGCACTAATTTGTAGTGATCTTATTGATTTTAAAAGAATTTTTTTATCAGTTAAATGATAAATTTATAAGGCATGATTATTGCCAAAATAATAAAAATTATTATAAGCGTTAAATCTATTTATTTTCCGAGGGGAACATGAAAATTCACTTTAAATTTCTAACTTATATTGCAATCTTTGGTTTAGCGACGTCTTTGCCACTTCGAGCAGAAGAGGTCTCATCTGAATATGAAGTGATGCAGGATGTGACAGTAACGGCTACTCGTGTTGATAAGTCACTTTATGAGGTTCCCGCAGCTGTCGGCGTAGTTAATCAGAATGACATTGGATCTGGCAAACAAAGAATCGGGCTTGATGAATCCTTAGTCAAGATTCCGGGTATGTTTATGCAGAACCGTTATAATTTTGCACAAAGTTTAAAAATATCAATTCGTGGTTTTGGTGCCCGTGCTAATTTTGGTACACGAGGTATAAAGTTGTATCAGGATGGGATTCCGCTAACGACAGTTGATGGTCAGGGGGGAATAGAAGATGTCGATTTGAATTCAATTAATCGGATTGAAGTTATGCGTGGTCCAGCTTCATCTCTGTACGGAAGTTCTTCCGGTGGTGTAATGAAATTTTTTACCGGTGATGAAAGTGATGTCGATCCTTATGTAGAAGGTAATTTCAGCACAGGACAATATCAAACTAATTTAGCCAATATAAAAACCGGTGGTCAACTTGATAAGCTTGATTATTTTCTAAACCTGTCTCATTTAGATGTTACTGGCTATCGTGATCACAATAGATCACGTAATACCAAGTTTAATTCAAAGTTTAAATATAATATTGATAGTACTTCAGATTTCACTGCCATCTTTACAGCCTATGATGCGCCACAGGCAGATGATCCTGGTGGTATAACGCAAGCAGCGGTTAATCTTGATCGTCGTCAAGCTTTTGCAAACAATGTAAATTTAAATGCAGGTGAAGACATCGATCAAGAAAAAGTGGGATTTAGTTATAAAAAACAAATCACACCGAATCAAGAGTTGGAGCTACGTAACTATTATGTGCATAGAAATTTTCAGGGCATATTACCTATAACTGCTTCAGGGTTTGTTGAGTTTGAGCGCGATCAGTTTGGTGGTGGCGCACAATATAGCATCATGAATAATTTGTTCGGCCGAGATAACCGTACGATTATCGGTATTGATATAGATACACAAGAAGACGATAGACAACGTTATGCGAATACAGGGGGTAATCAAGGTGCACAAGCTTTAAACCAACTTGAAAAGGGCGACTCTATCGGCGTTTATTTACGTAACGAACTTGCTTTGACAGAGAGTCTCGAACTGTCTTTAGGTATCCGATATGACAAGGTTGATCTCGAAGTTGAAGATCATTTTCTTTCTGATGGAAATCAAACATCCGAGTTGAATTTTGAAGAATTTAGCCCAATGGGTGGGCTGTTATGGAAGATGAATCCAGCGGTTAACGTATATACAAATATTTCAAGTGTATTTGAAACTCCAACCTTTACTGAACTTTCTGGTGTGGCGGCCGGAGGATTTGCAAGCGTAACTGCGCAGAAAGCACTAAATTTTGAGCTAGGCGTGAAAGGCGCAGTGAACCCTCGCTTTAATTATGATCTTGCCGTTTTTCATATTGAAGTTGAAGATGAAATTATTAATACGTCCAATGTTAATGGACGAACATTTTTTAATAATGCGGATACAACCAGAAATGGTCTTGAAGCATCAATGTCTTTTATCCCTTACGCGGGTTTTAACATGGTGACGTCATATACTTACAGTGACTTTACATTTGATAATTTTCCCGCATCGGTTTGTACGACTTGTGCAGGTAACAAATTACCGGGATTACCTGATCACAATTTTTATACCGAGCTAGGCTATACACATCCGTCAGGTTTCTTCTCAAGTATAGATTTTCAATATGTCAGTAATATGTATGTCGATAATGCAAATACGGCATCAAACAGACCTTATGGTGTATCGAATTTACGAGCAGGATATATAAAAACTATGGATGATATAGAATTCACGCCTTATCTAGGTATTAACAATTTGTTTGATGAAGAGTATGTCGGCAATGTACGCATTAATGCTTTTGGTGGACGTTATTTCGAACCAGCTCCTGAATTTAATATATATGCAGGTTTGAATGTGAGATATCTGTTTTAAATAGACAGAAGCAGTCTTGTATTTATTATGAGTGAAGACTATTGTTTTATTATTAAAAGGCCATTTAGGCCTTTTTATATTTAATAAAGCCAATTATTTGCCGATAAAAAGAGCAAGGTTGAGTTATTTGGTATTTGGAGTTAGCCATTGAGAGAGTTTATTCGTCATCCGTCCAGCATTCCTATTCAGATAATTCAACAAGACGGGGCTGGGGCTGGAAGTTCAGGATTAAATACATTGAATAATGTTAGTTTTGGTGGCGTAAGTTGTCTTTGTTCTGAAGCGGTAGAAAAGAACAGCTTAGTAAAAATGACGATTGAGTGTGTAGATCCTGCTTTTGAAATTGATGGCAGAGCTATTTGGTGTAAGCCTGGTAAGAACATGTATGAAGTAGGTGTTGAATTTATTGTCAGTAAAGACAAGATGTTTTTGCTGCGCATGATTGAGCAGGTATGCCATATTGAACACTATCGAAATGAGCTTAAGCATAATGAAGGACGAGAGTTAACGAGCGAACAGGCAGCAAAGGAATGGATAGAAAAACATGCAGATAGTTTTCCAAAAATGTAACGAGCATATAAATCGTGGATAAGAAAGAACCACTGACAGGATTTATGGCTCTTAATAGTGCTTCTTTAAATAAAGGTACTGCATTTACTGAAGAAGAAAGGCGTTATCATAAATTACGCGGACTGCTCCCTCCTAAAATTGTCTCATCAGAAACACAATTAGAAAGAACACTTAAAAATCTGCGTCGTAAACAAGACGATATAGAAAAGTATATTTTTTTAACTGCGTTGCAAGCCAGAAATGAAAAGTTGTTTTATCAACTGGTTATTAATTATATCGAAGAAATCATGCCCTTGATCTATACGCCTACGGTAGGTCAGGCGTGTAAAGAATATGCACATATGTTTCGTCGACCGAGAGGCATGTATATTACGACAGAAGATAAAGGCGAGATTAAAGAAGTACTGCAAAACTGGCCGTATAAAGATATAAAAGTCATCGTCGTTACTGATGGGGAACGTATATTAGGGCTTGGTGATTTAGGTACTAATGGTATTGGTATTCCTATCGGTAAGTTAGCTTTGTATGTTGCTTGCGCGGGAATACAGCCTCATCAATGTTTACCCATTATGCTCGACGTTGGAACTAATAATGTTGAATATCTTCATGATCCTTACTATCTAGGTTTAGGTCAGAGTAGAATAAGTGGTGATGCTTATAATGAATTTGTTGATGAATTCATACAGGGTGTAAAAGCAGTATTTCCTGATGCCTTGATTCAGTTTGAAGATTTTCTTACACCCAACGCTTATGCATTGCTTAATAGATACCGTAATGAAGTGCTTTGCTTTAACGATGATATACAAGGTACAGCCGGTGTCGCATTGGCAGGCATCTATGCCAGCACACGAATTTCAAATCTAAAATTTAAAGACTTGAAAATTATGTTTCTGGGTGCTGGTTCGGCTGCAACAGGAATTGCGGATTTATTATGTTATGCCTTGCAACGAGAAGGTTTGTCAGAAAGCGAAGCCAGACAACGTTTATGGTTTGTCGATACTGAAGGACTGGTTGTTAAAAGTCGCAAAGGTTTGTTGCCACACAATGAACCCTATATGCATGAGCATGAACAACTTGGTTTTATTGATGCGATAAATGAAATAAAACCTAACGTATTAATCGGTGCTACAGGTGCGCCGCATACGTTTACTCGTGATGTCGTCGCAGCGATGTCAAAAGTAAATGAACGCCCCACTATCTTCGCTTTATCTAATCCAACCTCACGTGCAGAATGCACCGCAATGGAAGCTTATGACTGGAGCGAAGGTAAAGTGATCTTTGCTAGCGGAAGTCCTTTTGCTCCTGTAGATTTTGGTGAGATGAAGTTTGTACCTGGCCAAGGAAATAATGTTTATATTTTCCCCGGGATAGGTCTGGGAGCAATTATTAGTGAAACATCTGTTATCACAGAAGATATGTTTTTAACGGCAGCACAGGTTTTGGCAGCACAAGTAAGTCAGGAAGATTTGGATAAAGGTACGATTTATCCACCATTAAATAATATTCGTGAAGTTTCATATAATATTGCTCTGTCAGTTGCAGAACATGCTTATGCCGGCAAAACAACAAAGTCAGAAAGACCTGATAATCTGGAAGATAGAATCAAAAACTATATGTATGATCCCACCTATTAGTTTGAAAAGCGTTAAAATTATTTAATATCTTTGTAATACCAAATAATATTTACTTGGTTAAACTAGAGTAATGAATTCACAATTTTCACGCCGACAATTTATTCAATATGCCATGCTTGGTTTGAGCAGTTTAGCCATGCCGCGCACAGGCTTTAGTTTACCTGCAACGTTAACTAAAAAACTTCATTTAGATAAGACACATAATATTGAACTACCAGAAGGCAGTTCAATTCGAATCGTTGCTCAATCGAGCAGACCTGTAATTAGTAATAAATCCTTTCTTTGGCATCGTGCACCAGATGGCGGCGCATGTTACGCGACTAGAAATGATAGTTGGATATATGTTTCTAATAGTGAAATTAAAGAAAAAGGTGGAGGTGCCAGTGCCATTCGCTTTAATAAACAAGGTGAGATTATTGATTCATATTCAATATTAAAAAATACCTCCCGCAATTGTGCTGGTGGAAAAACGCCGTGGAATACCTGGCTTTCCTGCGAAGAATCCGGTGATCAGGGGCAAGTCTATGAATGTGATCCGGAAGGCAAACAAAAAGCGAAAGTAAGACCAGCAATGGGTTCGTTTAACCATGAAGCAGTCGCTGTCGATCCGAAGTCGGGATACTGTTACATGACTGAAGATAAAAAAGATGGGTGTCTATATCGATTTAAACCAGATAAAAAAGGTGATCTATCTAGTGGAATACTTGAAGTTGCTATAGCAAACGGAGTAATTTTGTCATGGGAAAAAATAGAAGATCCTTTAGGGAATACAAAACCAACACGTTATCAGATAGAAGAAGCTGCACGTTTTAGAGGCGGCGAAGGTATTATTTATCATGATGGCAAAGTTTCATTTACTACAAAAAAAGATAATGTCGTTTGGCAATATCATATTGATACTGGTTTAATCTCAAAAATTTACGATGCAGCAGATTATCAACAACCTTTATTAACAGGCGTTGATAACATTGAAATATCGCCATCAGGTGAACTCTTAATCGCAGAAGACGGTGGCAATATGCAAATCATTGCATTAGATCATAATCATCAGCCACACGTGCTTGTACAAGTTTACGATCAGGATAAATCAGAAATTACTGGGCCAGCATTTTCACCAGACGGCAGTCGTTTATATTTTTCTTCACAGAGAGGAAAAACAGGAAAGAGCGAAGATGGCATAACGTATGAAATACATTTTTGAAATAATAATTTAGCAGAAATCGTTATAATCCATTTGCAGCATATTAAATTAGTTTATTTATATAAATATTTTAATAAGCTACTAGTTTTTTAAATTTTCTATATCCAACCTGAGTAATACATCACGTACTGCAAGCACAACATTTGCTTCCATAGCTGTTCCTCGTAGTGGATCAGTGAGCTCTATTTGTACGCCGCTGTTTAGCGGCTCCTCTATTACAGATGTTATTTGGATAAGTTGCAGGATAATTGTGGTCATTAGTATGAACACTTATATTTACTGCATCCAAAGCATCAGCAATTTCATTTTTTGTTTTATTATCGAGCCCATCAAAAAAACTTTTTCTTCCTTACCGTTGCAACCATGTATAGCAACTACAGTCTGTACTTCTGAGATAAGCGCCATACATTGAGGTTCATCAAAAAGGTGACTGGTTAAATGTAGAAACTCGTAATTTTTTGAAGGTTTTATACCTTCGAATAAATACAGGTTGAAGTAATTGCCAGCAATCGCTTGGGCAATCTGTGATGTTCCCCGTTCAATAGTGCCACCATGCGGGGCAAGAATAGCTAGATTGGATTCTGGTCGAGATAAAACCTCAATTTCAAAATCTTTTCCTCGAACCTGTTGTGAAGCAAGATCAGCGTATCCTGTATATGAATTGGAGTCTGGCATAATCATAAAGTCAAAATTTCTGTTTTATATTTTTAATTAACATCACATATTAATAAGCAGCGAGTTTTTTTAATTCTTCATAGCGAATCTTCACTTTGAAATTATCACCATTGCCGTCACGCATGTTCGATACACCATCAAACTTTCTTAATTTTGGTGTTTCTCCATCATAAAAAAGTTTTGTCGTGCCCGCGAAAGCACGAATTAGAAAGCTATCCGGTTCAATATTAATCACTCTTAAAGACTGACCGTTTTCATTGACAACTTTATCCTGATAAATTCTAAATTTGATAAAGTCCATCATGCTGGGGATTAAAAATTCACGTCTAAAAATTTCGCCAGCTATTAACTCATCCCAGTGTTTAATAATAAAGTTATCAAACCCGGCATCACTAATGCCATCCTCTGGAATATTTAAACGTGCGGTCTTCTCCGGCTCGGCGTGCATCCTACTGAAAATAACTTCATATTTACTTTGTATAAAACGCGTTATTTCCTTATGTCCCGTCTCACTATTCTTTAAGGAAAACTCAGGGATATATCGGTTATTGTTAAAATCAACAGTTTTTTTGGCAATAATGATTTCCGAGGAATCCTTATAAATAACGTGTGACTTAAGAATCAAATCATCAGCATATTCTTCATGATGACTTTCTGAATAAACCAATTTATTGGTTTCTTTATCATAGGCATAACCAATTCGCGTTTGTGATTCTTCTGCATAAACAAACATGACGATAAAATTAAGACATAATAGTAATGCAACTCTAAATAGCATTGTTAGCCTCCACCTTTTCTTTGCCTAACCAAAAAAAGAGAATATTGCCATCTGCTTCGTATACAGCTTTTAGTATATAAAGACATGAAACAACGTTTCCTAAAGCAAGGATCGATAATACCCATATTAAAGCGATACGTTTATCATCCTCACGCCACATCGCCCATGACGAAAAAAGAATTAAACCAAGATAAATATCAACCAGCGATACGATGCCCCATGGCATACTTGTTAACATAGGACCTTCTATAAAAAAATCACCATAGACCATCGCATAAAGGATAAAAGACGACATAATAAAGAATCCGCAATAGCCAAGTAGTTTCGGGATTAATAAAGAATGAATCTTTTTAACTATTGTTACCATGGTAATCTAGCCTGCGCTCTTTGGTAATAACGGAAAAAACATACTGGTTGTTTTTTGATATTGACGATAAGCGTCACCACGACTTCTTATAGATTGTTGTTCGGTATAAGGCACACCGGTAATACGTGTAATGAAAACATAGGTGACAACCAAACCAGTCCAGGTTAGCAACCAGTAATCACTGCCATAGCCAATCAATACAAACGCCCACCATTGCAACCACTCAAAAAAATAGTTCGGGTGTCTTGAATAATGCCACAATCCAACATTACAGACCTTACCTTTATTATCACTATTCATTCTAAATCGATGTAATTGATTGTCGCTGATTACTTCTCCAGCAATGGCAATACTCCAGACAAGCAAACCACAATCATCCAGCAAACCAAAATCAGAACTGACATTACGCGATGCTGCCCAAAACGGTAAAGCAAACAATAGAGTCCAAATCGCTTGTATTTGAAAGAAGATAAACATAACCAGTTGAGCATGCTTGCCGCAGTATTCACGCATATATCGATAGCGACCATCCTCAACTTCATTCATGACTCGTTTATAGAGAAAACTACCAAGACGAAAACCCCATATCAAAGCAAGCGTGATAATGACCCACTGTCGTATACCGTTCTCAATTTCATCAGCAAGTATTAACCATACTCCGACGAAGGGCGTCAGAAACGACCAGGCAACATCAACTGTTCCTGCATTTTCTGTTTTATACTGGATTACCCATAATACCAACATGACGACAGCACTAACTACCCATGCTGTTAAAAATATTGTCGATAGCGCCATTTTATTTATTCAACTCCATTTGTAATTAATTGGTCATTCATTAATTTCTGCGATAGAAAGAAACGGGACAACCAGAACATTAGTGGCATCGCAATCAACCACATTATTGAGATAGCAATTAAAGATAGCTTTTCATTTAAGCTAATTGCGCCAAACCTTTCACCAGCGTAATAAGTCAACGGGCCAGCTATAGACGCAAGTAATGCAGAGATCAGGTAGCGGTCTTTTAACCACGACATCGAATAATTAATGGTTAACGCAAGGTTTATCCATAAGGTGACCATCCAGACAGGAGAGGGCGATCCGAGTAGGGCTTGTTCTGGATAAACAATCAAACCAGCAAGAACCAAAGCTGATTCTAGTAAGTAGGCAATAATGGCAGTGACCATTATTAGCATCAATTCAGGATTTCTTTTTTCTCCGACAATAGACAGGTGAGATATCATCCATAGCATTGTAAACAGTACGCCCAAATATGGCTTACCATAGGCTGCTGACAATATCGTAATAAACCAAGCAGTTTGAAAGAGAATAAAATTAAGAATATTCATTTTGATACAGTTCTTTAAACTGCTTCTCGACCATAGGCTGGTTTGTTCATCAGGATTTGGACCACACCGGTATATCGTTCTTTAAAACCAGCCTCGCAATAACAGAAGTAGTATTCCCATAAACGGATGAAGTCATCACCATAACCGTATAGTTTTACGTCTTCTAATTTCGCCATAAAGGTTTCTAGCCAGGCGCGAAGTGTTGTTGCGTAATGCGGGCCTATATCTTCAATATGATTGACACGTAAATCTGAAGCTTTGGTCACTGCATCAACCATCGCTGTCAACGAAGGTACACAGCTCCCGGGGAAAATAAACTGCTGGATAAAGTCTGAGGTTTTTAAATATTGCTGATATCGTTGATCCGGCATAGTAATACCCTGTATCAACATTTGTCCGTCTTTTTTCAATAATGATGAACAAGTTGAGAAGTACTGTGGCAGGAATTCATGCCCTACGGCTTCGATCATTTCAATCGATACTAACTTATCGAACTTACCTTTCAGATCACGATAGTCACATAATTTAATATCGATTAGATCTTCAAGCCCTTGTTGTTTAATTCGTTGGTTGGCCAATTTGTGTTGCTCTTTTGAGATCGTCGTTGTTGTGACATGACAGCCATAATGTTTTGCTGCATGAATAGCAAAGCTACCCCAGCCACTACCGATTTCGATAAGCCGATGTTCAAACTTAAGTTCCAGCTTACGACATATCCGATCAAGCTTTTCAAAAGAGGCCTCCTCCATGGTTGAATTTTCATTCAGGAAAATTCCAGATGAATAAGTCATGGTCGGGTCCAGAAACAACTCGAACATCTCATTACCTAAATCATAGTGAGCTTGTATATTATTCTTACTGCCTTGTCGGGTATTGTTTCTTGCCTTATGTCTGCGTTGTAACCACCAGTTTCCCAATGTTGCAAAACCTGATTCAAGTTCATCCGTGTTGTCCAGATTTCTTACCATCAACTGGAACAGACTGGTCAAGTTATCACATGACCAATAACCATCACGATAAGCACTCGCTGCACCATTACTGCCAGCAATCATTACATCCAGATAAAAACGCATATCATGTATATCAATCGTAATATCGGCTTCCTTAGTTGCATCAGTTTTCCAACTATCAATAGCATCATTAATTGCGATACAGCCAACATCCATATCTGCCATTTTTTTTCTAAGCATCTTTTTTGCAAACAGGATAAATGGATTTACTAATGTCGGATTTTTTAGATCTTGTTGATTTAATGTCGTTGTTCTCATCGGTTTATCTCTTGTGTCATATTTTTTGGATGTGTAAAAAAGGGAATGCCTTTTAACTTCAGCTTTAATGCCTGCCAATAAATGGCAGTAATTACTTTCATAGTCATTAAAGGGTACATGGTTAATACCCGTGCCATTTGAAAATGTGTGATTGGTGTTTTCACCAGTCTCATCGTCGCGTTAAAAATACGTTTCCCGCTTTCAAAACTATTCATATTTACATTTAGGTTTTGTTCCGGCTTTGGCAAAAACCATTCATAAGCCTGATCCATGTCCATAAAGGGCGAAACATGAAAGGCTTTGGCAAAAGAAAACGGATCGGAGTCTTGTTGATTGCCGCGATTATCCAAAACATAACAATGGGTTTCTCCCCATGGTGTGTTGTGAACTTCGGCAACAATATAATCAAGCTGCGTGTCTGCTTGATTCCAGCAATAATAAAAACTGACTGGATTCATGCAGTAACCAAAATAGCGTAAATGGGTTAAGAGACGAATAGGACCATTATGTTCGGATCCGGTATCTTTTTTAATTATTGCTCTTATTGTTTCATCAAGAGAAACTTCAGCGTCGCCAACATGGTCCTTTCTCTTAAACCAGGCTAATGCCGGTCTTTTTGCTGACCAGAACCAATAAGGTTTAAACAATTCCGGTAATTCAGATAAATCCAGATACATCATATAAAGCTTGTAGCGAAAATAATGCCTTTGCGGCATTAACCTGTAATGCGACACCAATCCTTCATAGATACAACTATTCATGCTGCTAGCACCTGATCATAAGATTGACCTATAGCCAAAGCACTAGTGACGCCATCTTCGTGAAAACCATAGCCCCAATACGCACCGCAATATGAAATACCACGGCGTCGGATCATTTTATGATGCTGTGATTGAGCTAGATCTCTTCCTGGCTGGAACACCGGATGGTGATAATGAATTCGTTTGATAATTTTATCTGGATCAATATCTTTAGTCTGATTAAGAGAAACATTATAAGTATGTTCACTTTCGATACCCTGAAGCATATTCATATTGTAGGTTACAGCAGCATGGCTATTTTCAGTTGCAGGAATACGATAATTCCAACTCGCCCAGGTTCTTTTCTTTTTCGGTAATACATTCATATCTGTATGCAAAACAGCTTCATTAGCCTGATACTCGAACAATTCCAATAAGCGACGCTCTTCTGCTTCTATATTTTTAACTAAACGACGGCTGGTATCCGCATGTGTTGCTATAATAACTTCATCGAATGTTTCACAAGCACCACCTGCTAAAAATAACTCAACATGATTATTCTTACGGGCAACACCATGCACAGGTGTATTTAGGCGTATTTTATCTTTGAAGTGCTTTGTTAACGGCTCAATGTATTGATAAGAACCACCGACAACGGTTTTCCATTGCGGGCGATTATTGACCTGTAACATACAATGGTTATCCAGAAACTCTAGTACAAATTTTATAGGGAACTGTCGAAACTTGGCCGCTGGGCAAGACCATAAGGAAGCACCCAAAGGCACGAGATAGTATTCAATAAACTTCTTTGAGTATTCGTATTTAGAAGCAAATTCAGCAACTGTGAGGACATCATTCATTCCATTCTTTAATGCTGCCGGCGCTTGCTTATGAAATCGTACGATATTCCTCAACATACCAAGGAATGCAGGATTAAAGATATTTTTTCTTTGACTAAAAACACGATTCATATCTGTGCCGTTATATTCAAGCCCAGTCTTTTCACAATAAACACTAAAGCTCATGTCTGAATCACGGCTTTGAACATTAAGAGCGTCAAATAAATTACAGAGATTAGGATAGTTATGTTCATTGAAGACAATAAACCCTGTATCAACCGGGATGATTCTATTTTCTTCTTTCACTTCAATGGTATTGGTATGCCCACCAATATAATCGTTTACTTCAAACACATGTACATCATGATTACGATTCAACAAATAAGCCGCTGTTAATCCAGAAATGCCGGTACCAACAATAGCAATCTTCATTGTTTTCTTCCTTCTTCCAAAATATGGACAGGAACAGGCTTGAAGTCTTTTACCAATCCGATGCTGGCAAGCATGCTTAAACATATATAACTTATATCCAACTCACCACGATAAAAACCTTGTCGAGCTGCAGCAGGATAACGGTGATGATTGTTATGCCAACCTTCACCAAGCGTTAATAATGCCAACCAGAAATTATTGCGACTATCATCTGCTGTATTGAAACGACGTTTACCAAACAAATGAGCTAATGAATTTATCGTGTAGGTGGCATGATATAAAAAAACGGTCGAAACAAAACCACCCCAAACTAACAATTGTAGTCCATTAGTTCCTAGCCCGGGAAAATTCATTAAGAGAAACTCGCCAAAATAATAACAAGCAACAAATAGCAAAATAAAAGGAAGCCAGTCAACTTTCTCTAGAAACCTTAATTCAGGGTAACGTAAGAAATCATTGATACGTTCGCTTTGAATCGTAAAATTACCTTTTCGTAAAAACCAGAGCGTGTGACTATTAAAAAAACCATTTTTTGGTGAGTGTGGATCAATAGTGGTATCTGAGTTGATATGATGATCACGGTGATGACTCGCCCACCATAACGCGCCACGCTGTCCAGCAGTACTCCCGGCTATAGCCATAATTAACTGCATGGGACGTGAAACCTTATAACTACGATGAGAAAAATAGCGATGATAAAAAGCAGTAATAAAAAACATACGTGAAACATATAGAAACAAGGCAAATCCTAAGGCTGTCCAACTGACGCCAACATAGAATACGGCTAAACAGGAAATATGCATCAATATAAATATACCAAATCGAAAGGTATCAATTTGATTCTTTTCTGTCGCACTTAAATTATTATACAAAGATACATCATTTATCAGCCACCGCCATAGATGCTTTATAGATAACCATTTTTTTAATAATGAAATAACAGCGTTCATAATATTCTTTCTCAATTTAAAAACAGTTTATTTGGCAAGCTGTGAATAGTCGGTCTAGCGCATGTGAAGATTATGTGAAGAACTAAAAAACGGGTTTAAGCAATATTACCCTCAGGAAAATTAACAATAACTTTGGTGCCTTTACCTAATTGGCTTTCAACAGTTATCGGCCAATTAAATCGATCTGACAACATTTTCACAATCGTAAGGCCAACTCCATAACCTCCTCGCAGCCTAGTTTCTCCACGCTGGAATGGTTTGAACATTTTTTCAACATCCTGTTCCTGCATTCCTATACCACTGTCCTCAATGATCAGATTAAAACCATCAAGCTTGATAACAACATCACCCGTATCAGTATAAGAAAAGGCATTTCGAACCAGGTTTCCGATCATGACCGACAATACCTTGTCGGAGCCAGTCACGAATAATTTTTCTTTCCCTTCAAAGGTCACCTTTACCGGTTTGTCTTTTAGTAAATTACTGGTTCTATCAATTTCTTCTGTTACAACATCATTAATACAAACGGGTTCAAACGATAGTTTATTTTCAGATTCTCTTGCTAAAATCAATAACGCTTCGATTAATTCCTCCATATCAGCGGCATTATTTTTAATACGTTGTATCGGTTTTCGTTGACTCTCTTTAAGGCTTTCATCTTCAAGTAAAAAATCGGTAGCAATCTTGATAACTGTAATGGGGCTTCTTAGCTCATGACTCGCATCCCGGGTAAAATTACGTTCGCGAATGACAAAGGCTTCGATACGATCTGAAAGATCTGATAAGGCTTGAGATAAGACGGCAACTTCCTGATCCACATTATCCGGTAAAGCATGTTTAAGCTTCTCAGAAAATTCTTCACTTTGCGGATCAAGATTTTCAAGTGTCTTAGCTAATTTTATTATTGGTGAGACTGCTTGAGATAGAAACCGATACGATATCCAGCCGGAAAGGTAGATGACAATCAGGAAGCCGGCTAATGGAAATATCCCGAAGAACAAAGCTAGCTCGCTGACTTGTTCTCCATCAAATTCAAGATAGAGTGTTTTTCCATATTTTTCTGACACATGAATGATGTAATAATCTGAATTACTGTTGGTTAATTTATGAAACCCTGATTCAAGCTTAAGAAATTCGTCCGGAATAACATCATCGCTCGATTGTAAATAACCGGTAAGATTATAAGTATTTGGTCGAGGTAAACTTTTATCATTCTCGTACAACATCCAAAAGTGATTTGCTTCATCATCTAATGCTCGTTGGATCAATACATCACCAATAACAAACCTTGCGGCATAAACGCCCAACAAGGCAATCAAACTGATTAAAGCGGCTTGTATTAAAAAGGCCTGTAATAAACGATGGCTTATACCGATATTACTTTTCATCTAAATCGACCAAACGATATCCGGAGTTTTGCATCGTCTCCATTAGTTGTTTTTCAAATGGTTTATCAACACATTTACGAAGGTTATACATATGACTACGCAAGGTATCGCTATCGGGCAGAATATCTCCCCAGATTTGTCGCTCGATTTCGCGACGACTCACCACTCTGGGCGAAGCTTGCATTAATATTTTCAGTATCTTTAAGCCAATAGGTGTTAGTTTTATAGCCGTGCCAGAACGCGTCACTTCTAAAGTACCGGAATCAAAAACCAAATCAGCCACTTGTAATTTTTCCGGGCTAATCGTTCCCCGTTGCCGACGGATTAATGCTCGAACTCGTGCTTCAAGTTCTTTAATTTCAAATGGCTTTATCAGATAATCATCGGCACCGACATCAAAACCAGTTATCTTATCGTCGAGTGTATCTCTTGCTGTCAGGATTAAAACCGGTATCGAAAGTTTTGCTTCGTTACGATATTTTTTTAGAAGCTCTATTCCGTCCAGTCCAGGTAACATAAGGTCCAGAATAATCGCATCGTAATCATTACTAACCGCCAGATGTAATCCGGTAATACCATCAGCAGCGTGATCCATTACATAATCATTGCGCTCAAGATATTCACAAACCATATCTGCAATATCATGATTATCTTCTATAAGAAGAATATGACCTTGATTGTTAGTGGCCATGCTATTTAACCGTTATTAATATTAATAGACATATTTAATACGAATAGATGTGATGATAATGTGAAATTGTTATAAATTACCCAGTGTCAGTTTTATCTACGATTGTTTAATAATTGAAATTCGTTCAATTATATAATTGATTAATGATTCGATTGCTGGGGAAGAATTCGGTTTTGCTAATAAACAAATTTCCGCACTTTTTAATTTCGGCCAACCACGCGAAAATTCATATGCGACTAAATTATGTGGCACCATTTTTCTTGGGAAAACAGTAAATCCAAGTCCGGCACTAACTGCCGCTGTTGCACCGGCAAAGCTGGGACTAGTATAAACAATTTTCCACCGTACTCCTGCTTTATCCAAGGCTTCCAGTGCACCTTGTCTGTAAACACAGGGAGCCGGTGATAAAACCAAGGGAAAGTAGTCGTATTTTTTCTCACAAAGTTTTTTTGTTTTTGAAAAAGTAGTCTCTTGTATATTTGAATCTTGTCCAACCCATACCAGTTCTTCATGAGTTAAAGGTTTGGCATTTTTAAAAGTGCGCCCGGGTTCTTGCTTGATAACAATCAAATCATATTTGTCGTTTTCAAATTCTTTCAACAGCGTCAAAGTCAAATCACAATTTACATTCAAGGTAATACGGGGGTGAGCCTTTACAAAGTCAGCGAGGATATCGGGTAAATAGTAAGTGGCAAAATCTTCTGGCGAAGCAAAATTAATATTGCCAACGACCTCTTCTTGAGTAAATTGATTAATTAAATTCTCGGAAAGCGAAATAATCTGACTCGCATGATTACGTAACCGTTCGCCATCAACAGTTAACTTCACATTGCGTTTATCTCTAACAAATAGAGCGCAACCTAATAATCCTTCCAGTTTCGCAATCTGCATACTCACTGCAGATTGAGAACGGTATACGCGCTTGGCTGTTTGGGTAAAACTTTGTGTGTCTGAAAGAATAATAAATGTTCTTAATAAACCGATATCAATATCATTCATCTTGCTAATCTCACTAATAAGTTATTCTAATAATATATATAAGAATAATGAATAAAACAAATATAAACTTTTCGTGACCCCCTCCATCTTAGTAATTGAAAGAAAAACAAAATACGTTTTATTAAAAACAACCTAATGGAGGTTAATTATGAATATTATTAAAAATACTGGACTTGGATTAATTTTGGCTAGTCTTTCTTTGCCTGTTTTAGCAAATCAGGTGAATCTTAATACAGCAACAAAAGATGAGCTTCTAAAAGGAATTAGCGGTTTATCAGAAAAACAAGCCGGTGCCATTATCGAATACCGTGAAGAACATGGTGTTTTTGTAAAAGTACCAGAGTTATTACACATCGGTATAGGCAGTGACATCATCGGCCCTAACTACGAAAAATTATCCGTCGGTGATGCACATGCGGGGCAGAAAAAAAGCAAGCGTTAATAAATTTTTCCCTGGAAACTTTGGCCTCCCGTAAGGGAGGCTTTTTTTTAATTCAAATTATTAAAAATTTGTTAAGGTTAAAGTGAATCTGTCACACTAATAAAAATATGCAAAACCAACAAGTATCTTCTATTGCCACGTTTTTCAAGCTGGAATCAGCTGGCGGTCTACTTTTAATGTTTTCTGCAATGCTTGCTGTCATATTCGCAAATACATCATTAATACAGTATTACGATCTATTGCTCTCCACACCGGTTGAAATAAGAATTGGTGCGTTAGAAGTTGCCAAACCCTTATTGCTTTGGATCAATGATGGACTTATGGCTGTGTTCTTTTTTCTTGTCGGTCTTGAATTGAAACGTGAGTTAATTGAAGGAGAACTTTCTGACAAACGAAATGTAATCTTGCCTGGCGTCGGTGCAATCGGCGGAATGTTAGTCCCCGCACTCATCTATCTATATTTTAATTTTGATGATCCTATAGCAAAAAGAGGTTGGGCTATTCCGGCAGCAACTGATATCGCATTTGCACTAGGCGTTTTATCGTTGCTTGGCTCTCGTGTGCCCGTATCTATAAAAATATTTCTCACTTCGGTGGCAATATTTGACGATATCGGTGCCATAATAATTATTGCGTTATTTTACACGTCAAAAATATCAACCACTGCTTTAATTGTAGTTGCAGCATGCATAGTAGTTTTATTTGTATTGAATAAACGAAATGTTATATCAAAAAGTCCCTATATATTGATTGGTCTCATTATGTGGGTAGCGGCACTAAAGTCAGGGGTTCACGCAACGCTCGCCGGTGTTATTTTAGCTATGTTTATTCCAATACGGTCAGAAAATAATCCTGATATTTCCCCGCTAAAAGAATTGGAAAACGATTTACATTCGGTCGTGGCATTTTTCGTTCTTCCTGTATTTGCGTTTGCAAATGCAGGGTTGAATCTTAGCGGAGTGGGCGTTGCAGAAATTTTTCACCCAGTTCCTATTGGAATTGCACTTGGATTATTCTTTGGAAAGCAAATTGGAATATTTGGTCTTTGCTGGTTATTCATAAAATTAAAAATAACCAATCTACCGAATGGAATGAATTGGGCGAGCCTGTACGGAACATCTACATTATGCGGCATCGGATTTACAATGAGCTTATTCATTGGATCTTTGGCCTTTGAAGAAACAGGGATGAACTTACTGTTTGATGAAAGGTTAGGAATTATTCTTGGATCATTAATTTCCGGCATATTTGGATATGCAATACTTCGTGCCAACCTGAGACCTGACATTCCAATTAAAACTAATCAGACTAGTTGAAATGGCAATAAAAAAGCCCGGATAAACCGGGCTTTTTAAATTGTGTAACTAGAAGTACTTACAGTTTACCTTCGTTCTCAGAAAGATAAGCCGCAACACCTTCAGGACTCGCTTTCATACCGGCATCGCCTTTGTTCCAGCCTGCAGGACAAACTTCGCCATGTTCTTCGTGGAATAATAAAGCATCAACCATACGAATCATTTCATCAACGTTACGTCCTAATGGCAGATCGTTAACAACCTGATGTCTAACAACACCATTGGTATCAATCAAAAATGAACCACGATAAGCAACCGCACCGTCGGCAGTCTCAACATCATAAGCTTTACAAATACTGTGGGTCAGATCAGCAACCAAAGGATATTTAACAGCGCCAATACCGCCTTCGTTGACTGGCGTATTACGCCATGCGTTATGGGTAAAATGTGAATCAATAGAAACACCTATAACCTGAGTATTACGCGATTCAAATTCAGCAATACGCTTACTAAAAGCGATTAATTCAGATGGGCAAACAAAGGTGAAATCCAGAGGATAAAAGAAAATAACTGCATTTTTACCTTTGATTTGTTCTTTCAGATTAAATGCGTCGACGATAGTACCGCAAGCTAATACAGCCGGTGCAGTAAAATCAGGAGCCTCGCGGCCTACTAATACAGACATGATGTGTCTCCTTAAGTGAAATTATTATGAGTAATTTGTGTTAATTAGGTAGAGAAGATATTTAGGAAATCGGTTTTTCCTCTACTCTACGGTTCTTAGCGTCAGTGGCTTTATTATCGCAGAAAACAGCAATTTATGTACAGTTCTGTTACTAATGTGAATAGTTTAATTTGCGGTCATGACAGAATAATTAAACCGAAGGAAAGCCTTATCGTAGCTGACTATCCTTGCTGCCGCGTCGATTAAAACCAGTGAAAACCTCTTTGTTTTTATCACGTTCCGACTGACATTTAACGCACAAACGTACGCCAGCAATGGCTTGCCGGCGAGCCTCAGGGATGGCTTCGTCGCATTCTTCACAATGCGTCAAACCTTCACCAACAGGCATCTCGCTACGAGCCTGTTTGATAGCGTCTTTGATGCTCGCATCGATTTGTTCTTGAACAGCTCCTTCGGAAGCCCAACCACTAGCCATTGTTATTCCTATTAGATTTCTTGAGTTATTAAAATATAGGCTGCTAAGTTATATATGTAAATGTTTGATATCAGGTTTCGCCTGATGGCGACGTACTTTTCTTCAAAGAAAAGTACGCAAAAGAACTTCTTCCTAATGTCATGGCCTACAGCTCCCTTCGCAAGTAATTAGTTATTACGGGTCGCGCATACATTAGGTCGATTATTGCTCCTGCATAATCGACACTTCCGCCATCCATGGCGGTCGTCCAAATGAATGCGCGGGTGTACGTCCTCGGTAACTTGCTCCCGGCGTTACTCTACCTCCTGCATCCATGCAGTCGTGTACAATTGACCCTATAACTAATCACTTACTCAGTATGACAAGACGGAAATTAAAACACCGACATTGAAGTTTTTATTTATGCTTAACGCCGCCATGCACAGGATGTCAAACAGTGGAGTGAGCGAAGCGAACGCAGCTTTTTGACATCCTGTGCATGGCCTTGTTAGGCAATGCTAGAATAAACTGTCTTGTTCGTGCTTGAAATACTCAATTTTCTCTCTTAGTTTTAATTTTTTATCAGCTTTTTCAAAAGCAGTATCGCTCATATATGATACTAATTTTTCTAGATCTGGGATTTCTTTGATTTTTAGGAATTCTTTTGCTTTATTAATATAAACAAGGGATATTTTTTTCCTCTTTAAAAGCTCAATTGCATTACTTAATGTGCCAGTACTCTTTGTATCCCATATCATAAATCCATAATCACAATCTGCGGCCATTTTTACATCTTTAGCGGTAAAAAAAGCTCTAGTTCCGGGAGGTGCGTTAGTTTCAATTATCTCGGTTTGCCAATGACCTATATTATTTCTAGGTCTGCTTCCTGAGCAATAAACAAGTACCGACTTTGTTTCTTTTGAAATGAGATACTCTTGTATTGAGCTATCTACTCCATTGGCATCGCCAACAATAACCTGATAGTTTGAGTTTATTATATTGTTGATTCTATCTAGAACATTGCCATCTAAA
>JBDNFW010000006.1:0-40928 GCA_041689615.1 Gammaproteobacteria bacterium
AGGGTTACGATGGCTGGCTTGTCGGAACCTGCTTCTTCTGGCGTGCGCAGAGAGCCTGCAGCAGCTTCTGTACCAGTGGTACCAGAGCCGGTG
This sequence comes from Gammaproteobacteria bacterium, assembly GCA_041689615.1. Taxonomy (GTDB): domain Bacteria; phylum Pseudomonadota; class Gammaproteobacteria; order Eutrophobiales; family Eutrophobiaceae; genus UBA7359. The sequence continues at coordinate 94 of JBDNFW010000006.1, forward strand.
AAGAACAAAGCCCTACCGCCTTCTTGCATATCTACTAATTTGCCGTACTCCGCACGAACCGCTGTAAAAAACTTCGCGACGCCTGGACCACGCATGCCTCTTGTTTGGTTAGATGAAAATTGAGTAACCAATTCAGAGCCAAAAGCGGGACCCGGTGTGACGTTGATGATCTTGTTATGAGGAGACCAAACTGGAGCCTTATCCTTAAGAAAGTCGTCAGGTGCGTCAATCTGATTCGATTCGATAAGACGTCTAAGTCCGGAAAGTGGAGAGATTAATTCATTCGACATTTTCAAATACCCCTAAGTATCTATACATTTATGTTACTGATTATTAACAAAAAGCTCGAACCAAATAAAACAACCAGAAAGCGAGCCAAACTGTTTCGATAACCTAGGTGATTAGGGATAACTAGCGGTACTCTGTCTTCTGCAGTGTTTCTGAACACGGCCTTTCTTCTAAAAGAGCGATAATATCACACTAAGCCCAAGAGAAAAGTGAGAGGCAGACCTTAATGAAAGGAAAAATCATGAAACTAGAAGTCGAACAAAACAGGGACTATTTTGAAGGAGCAGAGTTGACCCTGATGCAGATAATTAAAGGGCTCTGAGCCCTTTGAATTGTGTCAGAATCTAACTATTGTCGGTTTATTAAAAGTGTTACGCAGGAATAAAATGAAGAAAAAAAGGAATAACTTGGTACGACCGCCTCTCAAATGGGCTGGGAGTAAATATAGAATTTTGGAAGAAATCTTAAAACGGCTTCCAAAAGGTAGTCGCTTAGTCGAACCCTTTGCGGGCTCCGCTTCCCTCACGTTAAATTCAGAATACCCAAATTATTTAATCAATGATGCCAATAATGACTTAATTACATTCTATAAAACAATAAAAACGAACGTGGATGATTTCATTGATTATTCAAAACAATTCTTTGTTGATGAAAACAATACCGAAGAGCAATTCTATTTATTAAGAAAAATTTTCAATATCACATCTGATCAAAAACTAAAAAGCGCTTTATTCTTATACTTTAATAAATTCGGGTACAACGGACTTTGCCGTTATAACGCCTCTGGAAAACTTAATGTCCCTTTTGGACGTTATAAGCAACCGTATTTTCCAGAAAAAGAACTACGCGCACTTTCTTTAAAATTAGTTAATGCAAAATTAAGTGCATTAGATTTTGAAAAGCTATTTAAATCTGCCAAACAAGTAAAGGGGTCAAGGTAAAGGGGTCAAGTATCATATGGTAAAGGGGTCAGTAAAGGTAAAGGGGTCAAGTATCATATTGACGTTTTATAAAGCTAACCTTTCTAGCCAATTTCTTATCCTCATCCATCAACACCCGTAACTTCTTAATCGTTGTTGGAATACTCCCCGTACGCTTCAAACCAAACCCATCGGCAATATCTTTAAGTAAATAACCACCACATTCCTGAGACAAATACATCGCGACCCATCTCGGAATATTATCTGGCACACGCCCTCTTCGACTCACCGTCATTGATTTAACATCAACGCCAAAGGACTCAGCGACTGCCTTAATAACATCACCCATCTTAGGCCTTAAATGACGTATTTCCTTCCTTGATAGCGCAGAGTCGTCTGTGTCGTGCTGTTGATAAACCCACTGCCTAAAAACATCGCTCCCTATATAAGGCCGAAGATTCCCTTTCCCGTAAAATTGTTGTATTTCTTCATCGACACCGAGTTCAACAAAAGCACGGTATTTTTCTTTGTGTCTTGTTTTATATCCTAGTTGCGCATAAAGCGCGTCGCGATATAACCACTTAGGTGGCTTTAAACCACGGGTATAATGAAGGTAGCTACTCCAAGGATAGTCTTCTAATGACCTCACCAATTTCGCTTCAATCGGGTTGCGATGAATATAGCGAGACACTTGTAATAAGTAGCTGTCTTCTTCAACGCAAATGGCTTTATAACGACCTCTAAAAAGTGAACCATCCGTTTTCTTTAGTCGGTTATAACGTTGCGTATATACACCATTAATATGACGCATCGCACGACCCAAATTAGCCTCAGGGGTTTTTATCAAAAGATGATAATGATTACCCATCAGGCAATAACATAACACCTGTATACCAAACCGCTGGTGTGCTTCTTCAAGTGTATTTAAAAAAGTCTCGAAGTAGTCTTTGTTATGAAAGATGGTTTCTCGTCGACGACCACGATTCATTACATGGTAGTAAGCGTTCTCGTATTCTATGCGTAAGGGTCTTGGCATTGAGGAACGTTAACACAACGAAATATAAAACGTCAATATGATACTTGACCCCTATTCCAACGAAATATAAAACGTCAATATGATACTTGACCCCTATTCCTATTCCAACGAAATATAAAACGTCAATATGATACTTGACCCCTATTCTTGACCCCTATTCTGACCCGTATTCCTATTTGTGTTTATGAATTTTGTTCAGAAAAGTTAGAAGATAAAGAAGGTAATGATCTGACTATATCAAAGGATAATATAAAGAAGATTGAGGCTAGCATTAAAGAAATGATTGGTAATGCTGTTGAACATGCATATCCTGAAAACTATAAATACGATAAGCAGTGGGTCTTATTTGCACAGTATAATCATGATAGAAATGAGTTTGTAATAATAATTAGCGATAGTGGATTATCAATACCAATAACATTTGTAAGCTACCATAAAGAAGATCCTGACTTTAAAGAAAGAATTAAATCTAGTTTAATAAATGATACAAGGTTAGTAAAAATGGCTGTTCAAGAGTCCGGGAGTGGTACTGATAAGGGAGGAAGAGGAAATGGTTTGAGTTGGGTTGAAGAATCTGTTCAAGAATATGGGGGAGGTTTGGTTATTTATAGCAAAAATGGCTGTTATATAAGTGAAGGGACTACAGTATTTATTCTTCCAATTAAATTGTCTGAACGAATAAATGGTACTATAGTAAATATATTGCTTCCTTTAGATTCTTTAATATAAATAAATATGAGTAAAACTATTGTAATTGCTGATGACTTTACTAAGTATACTGGACTTAGATATAAGTCATTAACGCCGGGAAGTTCTGGAGAGGAGTTTAGAGATGAATTATTGATTCCAGCGTTAGAAGAAAATGATATTGTAACAATAATTTTTGATGGCAATATTGGTGAGTATGTGCCTTCATTTTTAGAAGAATGTTTTGGTGGGTTGATAAGGATAAAAAAATATTCTTTTAATGAGTTCGAAGAAAAAATTCAGCTTGTGTCAAAAGATACTCCAGATTTGATTAAAAGCATTATCAAGTATGTAAAAAAAGAAACCGGTTAAAACTAATATGTTTGAAAGCATAATACTACCTGGAATAGTTGCTTTACTGGTTTCACTGTTAACATTTCACTTAAAAGAAAGACATACTGATAGATCTCAGGAGTTTAAAGACTATACGAAACTCTGCTCTAATTTAAGGAGCTCTATCATTAAGAGTAACCCCGCTATGGCTGAGACGGATTTTATTTGTCATGCTAAAGATATGCTTTTTATGATTGATAACTCTGAGTATTTTGATGAAGATAAGAAAAAATTTATTCATGAAATGATAAACACTTTAGAATATCAATTTGCATATATAACAATAGCAGATATAGATAAAGAAACACTTGAAGAAAATAAAAGTACTGCAATAACTTCAGTTAATAACATCAGTATAGAAATTAGAAAAAATCAAAAGATTAGCTTAAAAAGATTTCTTCCCAAGTTATGGTAATCAATATGTCAGTGTCGAACGATGTTCCACTTAACAGAGAGATTTTATTCCCAAGACGAGGCAAAGCACTGAGCGAAAGCGCGGTTTACATAGTTTGCATTTTCAACGCCCCGCACATAAAGGTTTGAATTCAGGCAGAACTATTTTTCGTCAGTACAAGGCGGAGTGCCTTTGAAGAAACGGAGTTTACTCTAGTAAATGAGTATTCTGAGAAGGTGCGACAACGCCGTAATGGCGGAAAAGAGACTGCCTGATTAGCCGGTCCAGCCTAATCCGGCAGATATACAATTTATCGAAAGTAACAACGGCACCAAATCACTCAACGGATCATCGTCTTTATCTCGAGTACGGAATTCATTCACCAGTTTCACCTGTTCGAGGCCTGCCTGATGCAGGACTGGCGAACGGCGGTTCAGCTTGCGACTGAAGCGTTTGAATCTTGTGCAAAGTTTTTCTTCACCGGTAATTTTCAATACCATTTCGATGGTGAGTTCATATTCTTTCAAAATCATATCGAACACGGTTTTGCGGAGAGCTTCATCGGCAACCAGTTCTGAATAGCTTTTGGCTACTTCCAGATCAACCAATGACAAGGTCTTTTCAACTTCATCAATAATGAGTTTGAATAAACGCGAATCGCTAAACATTTTACCAAGTAAAGCTTCGCCTTCTGCACCACGTTGATCGATAAAATTCTTTAGCGACGTACCAACACCATACCAACCGGTAACGATGTGACGGTTTTGTGTCCAGGCAAAGACCCACGGAATCGCACGTAGATCACTTAATGATTTCGCACCAAAGCGTCTTGCGGGTCGCGAACCAATATTCATCTTGGCCAGTTCTTCTACTGGACTTGCGGCGCTGTAGTAATCAACCAACCCTTCTGTTTCGGCAAATTCTCTGTATTTTGTAAATGCCAGATTGGAAAGCGTTTCCATTGCGTCATCAAAATCCGGATGCGGTTTTAATCCTTCTTCATCCATTGATTTGATCGTGTGTTCAAACACACTCGCCGCTAATAATTCCATATGATATTGCGCCGTACCTTCGTTCGCATATTTTGATGAAACCACTTCGCCTTGTTCAGTAATACGCATTTGGCCGTGTATTGAACCTGCAGGTTGTGCGGCAATGGCTAATCCGGTTGGTGCACCACCACGACTGACTGAACCACCTCTACCATGAAAGAAAGAAATAGGAACGCCTGCTTCTTCGCCTGTTTTAGTCAGGTTTGCCTGTGCTTTGGTTAATTCCCAGTTGGCTGTTAAGTAGCCACCGTCTTTATTGGAATCAGAATAACCAATCATTATTTCCTGTGTTCCGGTTTGTGCTTTAATCGAACGCTGGATAACCGGAATGCTTAATAGTTCTTTCATCATTTCCGGACCGCGTTGTAAATCATCTATCGTTTCAAATAAAGGTACGATAGGTAACTTGCTGTATTCTTCATCTTTCTTCCCAGCAAACAGACCGGAGTATTTTGCTAACAAATACACGCCGAGAATATCGTTGACAGATTGCGTCATCGATAAAATAAAATGTCCGAAGGCTTCGCGATCCAGTTGCACTATCATCTCGGCGGTCATCTGGAACAAACCCAGTGTTGAAGCGGCTGCTTCATCAAGATTAGTAAACGTCGGTAATGTTTCGCCTAAGGGTTTATCCAGTTCTTCCAACAACCATTTTTTCCATTCTTCGCTTTCTAAATCAGGTGTTGTTTCATGTCCATGCATCGCTTTATATATTACGATCAGGGAATTGTTTACCGTTGTAGAATTCTCGCGTAAATCCAGACGTACGGTACGGAAACGAAATGCTTCTGCTTCCTGCAATAGCGGCATGACAAAGGCGCGCGATAATTGTTTACAGTCTGCACTTCTTAAACCAAACATGAGTTGTTTTAGATGTTCAATGAATTCATCAGCATCGATATAACGGATACCACTGTAATGACCTTCCTGTTCAGCATCTAATGTACCGCGCAGTTTGATTAACATGCAAAAAACAAACTGCCGGAAAATTTCACCGGGATTTCGTTTCGAGACATGATGCAGTTCATCAATATCAACTAATATTTTTTCCAGATCTTTTTCAAACTGTTCAGATATTTTTATATTAGCGCGAGAAATACTAAGTTTTTCCAGTAGCTGTTCTAACAATTCGACGTAATGATGCAATGCCATGTGTCGATTCTTTAACAAGGTATCTTTGGTTACATCGTTAGTAACGAATGGGTTGCCATCACGATCACCACCTATCCATGATCCGAATTGGAAAAAAGGTGGAATAGAAAAATCATTGTCAGGATAACTTTGTTTTAAAGCCCATTTTATTTTTTCATGGGTTTCAGGAATACGTTCAAATAAAGATTGTTCAAAGAAATGTAATCCCCAAACAACTTCCTGTGCAACAGACGGTTTTTCCAGACGCAGTTCGCCAGTTAACCAAAGCAAATCGATTTCATTTAATAATGCATCGATAAATTTATTGCGTTCGCGTGATGTCCAGCGTGTTGCTTCGATACGATATAGCAGAACATAGATACGACGATGTATCTCAAGCACGGTAACGCGTTTTGCTTCAGTCGGATGCGCTGTTATGGTTGGCCGAATATGTGCAACATTTAATAAATCCTGAATTTCATTTGCCTGTATGCCTGAATCTTTTGCCTGTTTAAAAACATTGGCAAAGGTTCCGGGAACATTTTCCAGACCATATTCTTTTTCAGCAAGACGACGTCTACGCATGCCGGTATTTTCTTCAGCGACGTTTAATAACTGAAACCAGATACCCCATGCTTGAAGTACGCCAAGTAGCAGTGCTGTATTATCGGCAGGAACAGCTAACTCCCCTCGAAAGTAGGGGAGTATTTCGCTTTGTCGATGTTGAATTACTTTTGTAAGTTGTTCGGTTAAAAGCTCAACAACTTCTTTAGCATAACTTGCTGAAGCTGTATCTATCGATTGCTCATTAAAACCTACATCATTTGATGACATATATTAACCAACTCTTATTCTAACGCCGCTATCGCGGACAAAATCGCCGGGAGCGATTTTGAGTGTTAACCCCGTAGGGGTGAGCATCAGGGATGATGCGAACAAAAAATGCATTTTCAAATGTGCCTTTTTTAGGCGACACGATCACCTGGTTCTTGACCTTTGAAAAAGGCTTCGACGTTTGCTAGTGAACGTAAACCCATAGCAACACGAGTTTCAGTAGTTGCGCTACCCAGATGTGGTAACAGTACTACGTTTTCCATGCTAAGCAAGTCTTCTGTTACTGATGGTTCTTTTGCAAACACATCAAGACCAGCACCAGCAATAACACCGTCTTTTAATGCTTGAACCAATGCAGGTTCATCAACGACATCACCACGTGCTGTGTTGATCAGAAAAGCGTGTTTTTGCATCATGCCTAAACGTTCTTTGTTCATCAGGTTGGCATTGCTACCACCGCCAGGACAATGCAAGGTAACGTAGTCAGCACCTTTCAAAACAGCTTCAACGGTATCTAATTTGGTTGCACTAAACTTTTTGATTACGTCATCTGATGGTGGGTAAGGATCAAAGAAACTGATCTCCATACCAAAACCAAAATGAGCTTTTTGAGCTACCGCTTGCGCGATACGACCGAAACCAATAAAACCCAGTTTCTTACCGGTAACTTTGGTCGCAAGAAAATGCGTTGGGCACCAGCCGTCCCACTTTTTATCACGAACCAAACGTTCACCTTCACCAATACGACGCGAAACCGTTATCAATAAACCCATTGCGATATCAGCTGTACAATCAGTCAAGACTTCAGGTGTATTGGTAACAACAACACCCGCTGCTTTTGCATCGTCGGTATTGATGTTATTAAAACCAACACCAAAGTTAGAAACAATTTTGCACTTTCGATCATCTGCACCAAAGATTTCTGAGTTAATTTGAAAATCAGAAACAGTTGGACAAACAGCATCGTAATGTCGCATTGCATCTTTCAGTTCGTCGACAGACATCTTGTGATCGTCTTCATTCAAGGTGACGTCAAACAGTTCTTGTGCTTTTGTTTCTGCTTCAGCAGGCCATTTACGAGTAAGTAATACTTTTGGTTTAGACACGCTATTAATCTCCTATTAGCTAAATTTAGCCAATACTGCCTGCACAACAGGAGCAAATGATGATGGATTTGGTACAACATGAACGCCACATTCTGTCAGTATCTCTACTTTTTCAGCAGCACTTTCGCCAACGGCAGATATAATCGCGCCAGCATGACCCATACGACGACCTTTAGGTGCAGTTAGACCAGCAATGTAACCAATAACAGGTTTGGACATATTTTCTTTTGCCCACATTGCTGCTTCAACTTCCTGTGGTCCACCGATTTCACCGATGATAATAACGGCTTTGGTTTCAGGATCTTCTTCAAAACAAGCCAAGTGATCTTTGAATGAACTACCGTTAATAGGATCACCACCGATACCAATACTGGAAGAAATACCAATACCGACTTCTTTCATTTGTGCTGCAGCTTCGTAACCTAAAGTACCGGAACGACCGACAACACCAATAGGACCTGGCATATAAATATGGCCTGGCATAATACCCATCATACATTTACCCGGACTGATAGAACCAGCACAGTTAGGACCCGTTAATATCATTTTGTCTGCTGCTCTATATCGACGCATGTAACGCTTAACACGGATCATGTCTTGTGAAGGAATACCGTCTGTGATTGCTACGCAAAAACGAATACCCGCATCTGCTGCTTCCATAATACTGTCTGCTGCAAACGGTGGTGGTACAAAAATAATACTCGCATCAGCACCAGTCGCTGCAACAGCTTCTTTCATGGTGTTGAATACAGGTAAACCTAAATGTTTGCTGCCACCTTTACCCGGTGTTACGCCGCCAACAATATTAGTCCCGTACTTTATCATGTCGGTCGCATGGAAGGTTCCAATCTGACCGGTAAAACCTTGAACCAGGACTTTTGTATTTTCTGTTAAATGAATTGCCATGTTTGTTTCCCCTTACTTCTTACCGGTTGCATCTTTCCAGGCAGCGACCGCTTTATCAGCAGCTTCCTGTAAGGTTTCAGCCATAATGATTGGCAGGCCACTGTCTTTTAGGATCTTACGACCTTCTTCAACATTGGTTCCTGATAGTCGACAAACTAATGGCACTTTTAAATCAATCGATTTGACCGCTTGCACAACACCTTCTGCAATCCAGTCGCAACGATTAATACCGGCAAAGATATTAACCAGAATACATTCAACCTTGTCATCAGAAAGAACCAGATTAAATGCTTTAGTTGTACGCTCAGGAGAAGCGCCACCACCAATATCAAGGAAGTTGGCTGGCTCACCGCCGGCGTGCATGATCATATCCATGGTTGCCATTGCTAAACCGGCACCATTAATAATACAACCGATGTTGCCGTCTAAACCGACATAACTTAAGCCACGATCTGCTGCACGCATTTCACGAGCATCTTCTTGTGACTTGTCACGTAACTCGGCGATGTTGCTATGACGAAACAGCGCGTTGTCATCAAAGCCCATCTTCGCATCAACTGCGATAATGTTGCCTTCTTTGGTAACAACCAATGGATTGATTTCAACCATGTTCGCATCCAAATCACGCATTGCACGGTAACAACCAAGTATTGTTGTGACAGCTTGATTGACTTGTGATTTATCCAAACCTAAAGCAAAGGCTATTTCACGTGCTTGGAAAGGTTGCATACCGACAGCAGGTTCAACTGCAATCTTGATGATTGACTCTGGTTTTTCAACCGCGAGTTGTTCAATCTCCATACCACCTTCAGCAGAAGCAACCACCGTGACACTTTCATTTTCACGATCAAGTACGAAGGCAAGATAGATTTCACGTTCAATATTACAACCCGCTTCAATATATAAACGATGACAAACTTTGCCTTGCGGCCCCGTTTGATGCGTTACTAATTTTTTACCCAGTAGTTCGTTTGCTGCTTCTGAAACTTCTTTTTCAGTCTTACAAACTTTAATACCACCGGCTTTACCACGCGCACCGGAATGAATCTGAGCCTTTACAACCCAAACTTCACCACCAATTTCTGTTGCGCGATAAGCAGCCTGTTCAGGGCTATATGCTAAACCACCCGCACCAATTGGTACGCCGTAGTCGGAGAGAATCTCCTTTGCTTGATATTCATGGATGTCCACTTGGTCACCCTCCTATACTTTATTTAAAATTCTTGATTAACTATCTACTACTTAGCCTTAGCAGCGATTTGATCCGCTTGCGAAATTAGATTGCGAGCCATTTTTTCTGACGCAATATCAATCATCTTGCCATCAAGTTGTGCTGCACCTGCGCCTTTCTTAGCCGCTTCTGCCAAAGCTTCAAGTACACGACGTGCATGAGTCACATCTTTATCCGGTGGAGACATCACTTCATTCGCTAATGGAATTTGCTTAGGGTGAATTGCCCACTTACCGTCGTAACCGAGAGCTGCAACACGACGTGCCGCTGCGCGATAAGCATCATCATCACTGAAATCACCAAAAGGACCGTCTATTGCACGTAAGCCAAAAGCACGACATGCGGTAAGCATTTGTACTTGTGAAGTATGCCATTGATCATTTATCGCACCTTCACAAACATAATCTGGATTTAAGCCGCCGATAATGGTGGTACGTGAACGCATGCTTGCCGCGTAATCACCAACACCAAAATGGAAGGCTTCAAGACGCTTACTTGATGTTGCAATAGACATGACATTGGCGCCACCAAGAGCAGTTTCGATTAAACATTCAAGACCGATTCTTTTCTTCAAGCCCATCGCATCTTCAACCTGCGTCAACAACATATCTACAGCGTAGACATCTTGTGCAGTACCGACTTTAGGAATCAGAATCGTATCGAGATTTTTACCCGCTTGTTCGACGATATCGACAACGTCACGATACATATAATGAGTATCTAAGCCATTAATACGCACTGATATTGTTTTACTACTCCAATCAATATCATTTAATGCTTCAATAACATTTTTACGGGCTTGTTCTTTATCATCAGGTACTACGGCATCTTCACAATCAAGAAAGATGTAATCCGCGTCACTCTTTGCTGCTTTTTCAAACATTTCCGGGCTTGAAGCCGGGACTGCTAGCTCACTACGCTGTAAGCGTGGAGTAGCCGGTTCGTATGAAGTAAAACTCATGGATATTCCTCTTTATTATCAATATTATTTAAATAGTTAGTTCTATAGATTCACCATGAATCTGTAGAATGAGCAATCTTCGTGTTACGTCGGTATTCTTGAGCTGCAGACTTATCATCTGCATAAAAATAAATTCGTTATAATTCGTTATTTTGTTGATGCCGTTATTGTTGTTATCTGAATACGGCATCGTCGCTACCTTGCGAGCTACAAGCCTGTTTCTATATATAAATCAAAGACTTGTATTATTATTATTACTATTATTTTACAGTGCTATAAACTGTGCGCTACGTCTCAAAAATTCAGCCGGCTATTCTGCCACAAAACAGCCCTAAAAATCCATCGGAGGATCAATTTTCAGGGGTTTCGTATGGGAAAGAAACGCTTAGTATCTGATTTTATTAGAAGTTTTATCTGGCTGTTTTGTAGCGGTTTTAAGAAATTCTTGATAGCCCGGTTTCGAGGTCTTGCTTAATATCTTCGATATCTTCCAATCCTACCGAAAGTCGGATTAATTCAGGTTTAATTCCCGCTTCTAGCCGCTGTTCATCCGTTAATCGATGATGTGTCGTCGTTGCTGGATGTGTGATGGTACTTTTAGTATCACCTAAATTCGCTGTTATCGATAAAAGCTCTGTATAATCAATGGTTTGCCATGCAGCTTCTTTGCCACCACGAACTTCAAAACTGACCATGCCACCGAAATCGCTTTGTTGTTGTTTACAGAGTTCATGCTGCGGGTGCGATTTTAAGCCCGGGTAATAGACCTTTTCGACCTTGTCGTGCTGATCTAGCCATTGCGCCAGTATTGCCGCATTTTCACAATGTGCTTTCATGCGGATATTCAATGTTTCCAGACCTTTTAAGAAAACCCAGGCATTAAATGGGCTCATTGTCGTACCGGCAGTACGTAGAAAGCCAAAAATATCGTCTTTAAGTAAGTCATTACTACCAATAATAGCCCCGCCAACACAGCGTCCTTGGCCATCGAGGTACTTTGTCGCCGAATGAATGACAATATCCGCACCGAACTCAATCGGTTTTTGCAATATGGGTGTACATAGGCAGTTATCTACAACCAATAGGCAATCGTGTTTATGTGCGATTTCGACCAAACGAGCTATATCGGCTATTTCGGTCAAAGGATTCGATGGCGTTTCCAGAAAAAGCAGGCGTGTTGCCGGCGTAATCGCCTTTTCCCAGGCGTCATAATCAATTAAATCGACAAATGTCGTCTCGATACCGAATTTAGTTAATATATTGCCGAAAAGGCCGACAGTGGTACCAAATATGGCTCTTGATGAGACCATATGGTCACCTGCCTTTAATAAACCCAGACAAGTAGTCAAAATCGCACTCATGCCTGAAGACGTGCCTATACAACGCTCACCGCCTTCCATCGCCGCCAGACGCTGTTCAAATGTTCTAACGGTTGGATTGGTAAACCTTGAATAAATATTGCCGGGAGCATCACCACTAAATCGTGCAGCTGCTTCTGCGGCATTCTTGAAAACAAAGCTGGATGTGGCGAAAATTGGTTCGCTATGCTCACCTTCGTGTGTTCTCGCCTGCCCTGCGCGTATCGCCAGAGTATTTGTACCTAAGTTTTTTTTCTCAGACATAGTCAATCTCCTAAATTATGGATTAGTCTTAAGAGTCAGCCTGAGTAGATAGTTCTGAGAGAAAGCAGGTTGTCTCTTTAGCGGTATTTTTAGTGCGCCCGCAAGCTGATTTTCAAATCGGCGCATTACTATTGAGGAAAATAGAGAAAATAGAGCCTTATGTCAATTAGATAAGGCTACTTTCTAGTCTGTGATTTAACGACTAAACTATATCATTGAAGCTCAAGTTCATTTAATAAAAAGAATTTAATAAGGAGAGCACAATTGGCCACATCTATGAAAGCACCTGCCGGTGGTAGAAAAATTTCGATTAGAAATGGAAAATTAAATGTCCCTGATACGCCTGTTATTCCTTATATAGAAGGTGATGGAATTGGCCCGGATGTCTGGCAAGCCTCACATCGAGTCTTGGATGCTGCTGTCGAGAAAGCGTATCAGGGTAAAAGGGAAATAAAGTGGCTAGAAGTTTATGCCGGTGAAAAGGCCAATAAATTAACGGGAAATTGGCTGCCTGATGAAACTGTTGAAACCTGTCGAGAGTTTCTCGTTTCAATTAAAGGTCCTTTAACGACACCTATTGGTGGCGGCATTCGATCGCTGAACGTTGCATTAAGACAAATTCTGGATTTGTATGTTTGTTTAAGACCGGTGCGTTGGTTTAAAGGTGTGCCTTCTCCGGTAAAACATCCTGAATTAATCGACATGGTTATCTTTCGCGAGAATACCGAAGATATTTACGCTGGCATTGAATTTGAACAAGGGACAGACGAAAACGAAAAGTTTCTCGAATTATTTAAAGAAGCTTTTCCTAATCATTATCAAAAGATTCGATTTCCTAAAACCTCTGGCATAGGCATTAAACCTATCTCTCAAGAAGGAACTCAACGATTGGTTCGTGCTGCTATAAAATACGCAATCGAGAACGGTCGCAAAAGTATTACCTTTGTACATAAAGGTAACATTATGAAGTTTACTGAAGGTGCATTTCGTAATTGGGGTTATGAACTCGCTGAAACAGAATTTAAAGATCAAACATATAGCTGGGACATTTGGGAACGTACTCGTGCACAACAAGGCATGCAAGCTGCGCAAGATGAAATGGCTCAGGCAGAAAAAGATGGGAAAATTTTAATCAAAGATGCCATTGCTGACATCACCTTACAACAAGTGTTAACACGACCTAGCGAATTCGACATTATCGCAACTATGAATCTGAATGGTGATTATCTTTCTGATGCGCTTGCCGCTCAGGTGGGTGGTATTGGTATAGCACCGGGTGGCAACATTAATTACGACACAGGTCATGCGATTTTCGAAGCGACACATGGTACTGCACCTAAATATGCCAATCTGGATAAAGTTAATCCGGGATCGTTATTATTGTCTGGTGAAATGATGCTGCGTTATCTGGGTTGGACTGAAGCGGCAGACATGGTGATTAATGCTATGGACAAAACTATTGCTGATAAAACCGTCACCTATGATTTTGCTCGTTTGATGGAAGGCGCAAAAGAAATTAAATGCAGCGAATTTGCGGATGCATTAATTTCTAATCTCTAAAGTTATAAACGAGTTATACGACTATGTCGGAAAGAGATCTGATTGCAGAATGCTCGCAGATTATCTACGACGGATTTATTCGTTATAACAGCGACTTTCATCGAATGACAAAACGTGCGCGGACACGTTTTGAACAACGCGACTGGAAAGGCCATCAACAAGACATCGTTGATCGTATTGATCTTTATGAAAAATCAGTACGGCGCGTCGTTCTCGCTTTGCGTACTATCCTTGATTACCGTGTTAATGAAGAAAGTCTTTGGCATGAAATAAGACGTTATTTTTCCGATCGTTTAATTGAAGTTCCTGATAACGATTTCATAAAAACATTTTTCAATTCAACTACTCGTCGTATTTTCGGAACCGAAGGTATCGATCCTGAGATTGAATTCATTTCATCAGGGCCGTCCGATGATCTTCGGCTCATCATGTCTCTTAATATTCGCCGTTATCCTTACTGGGGTTCACTTAAAAAAATATTTCAAACAATTCTTGATGATTTTTCTTTTCGCGTTCCTTATGACGACGTAGATCGTAATGCAGAACGTATTGCCAAAGTAATTGAAGCACATGCAAAAGAAAACTTTGATGAAGATGTTGAATACTTACGTTTTGAATTCATCGACACATTTTTTTATCAGGCTGCGCGCGCCTATCTGGTTGGAAAGATAATTTTAAGTGAAGGTGAAGCGCCTATTGTCATTGCGTTCAAAAATGAACACAGTGGTATTAGTGTTGATGGTGTTTTTCTTGTTGAAAAAGAAATTAGCCTGATTTTTGGTTATACACGATCTTACTATTTTGCTGATCCAAACTCAGTCATTGGTGCTGTTCATTTTCTCAAATCGATGCTTCCAAAAAAACCGATCGATGAACTCTATACCGTACTTGGCCGTTTACGTCAGGGAAAAACAGAGCGTCATCGAACATTTACTCAACATCTTAATAACACACACGATAAATTTATTCATGCAGAAGGCGACACAGGCCTTGTCATGATCGTCTTTACACTGCCTTCTTATAATCTTGTCTTTAAAGTCATAAGAGATAAGTTTGGTTATCCAAAAACGGTTTCAAGAAAAGATGTAATAGGAAAATATAAACTGGTATCGAAACATGATCGTGCCGGCAGACTCATTGATACACAGGAATTTCTCAATCTGGAATTTCCTGTTAATCGTTTTTCCAGAGAGTTATTAAAAGAGTTACTTGAAGGTGCTTCAGAGAGCGTAAGAAAGGAAGACTCTAATTTACTACTCCAACACGTCTATGTAGAAAGACGAGTGCGGCCGTTGAATTTATATATTAATGAAGTCCCTTATGAAGAAGCTGTTTCCGCTGTTATCGATTATGGTCAAACTATTAAAGATCTGGCCCAAACAAATATATTTACCGGTGACCTGTTATTAAAAAACTTTGGTGTGACTCAGCATAACCGAGTTATTTTTTATGATTATGATGAAGTTGCACTGGTAACCGAATGCAATTTTAGAGATATTCCGGAAGCAAGCGACTTTGAAGATGAAATGCTGGCTGACACCTGGTACTTCGTTGCAGAGAACGATATTTTTCCGGAAGAATTTATTCGATTTCTGTCAATGAATGAGGAATTAAAAATAGCATTTATGAAATACCACAAAGATTTATTAACTGCTGAATATTGGCGGCAAGTACAACAACAACACTTAAGGGGAGAAGTTTCATTAGTTGTCCCCTATACATCGACAACATCAAAACTTAATACGTTCGATTAATACTAAAGAATAGTTATTTCAGATCTAGAACGTCCTGCATATCAAATAATCCTTTATCTTTTTCACTTAACCATCGTGCTGCTCTTACTGCACCACTGGCAAATGTTTTTCTTGATGATGCCTTGTGAGTTATTTCAACTCGTTCACCATCGGCAGCGAACATAACTGTATGATCACCAACAATGTCGCCAGCTCGAATCGTTTCAAAACCAATTGTTTTTTTGTCTCTAGCACCGGTAATCCCTTCGCGTCCATAAACAGCAACATCTTTAAGATTTCGACCTAAAGTACGAGCAACCACTTCACCCATGTGTATTGCTGTGCCTGAAGGTGCATCTTTTTTGTGTCGGTGATGTGCTTCTATAATTTCTATGTCTGTATCATTACCAATTACCCGCGCTGCCATCTCTAGTAATTTGAAACACAGGTTAACGCCAATACTCATATTAGGTGCAAAAACAATAGCAATTTTATTCGATGCAGCTTTTATCAGTTCATGATCATCTGGAGCAAGACCTGTTGTTCCAATCACCATTTTACATTTGGAAGAAACGCATTTTTGAATATTGGCAGGGACGGATGTTGCTAAAGTGAAATCAATCATGACATCAACTTTATCAGCAACACTTAAAATATCATCAGTGATCTTGACGCCTAACTTACCGATACCTGCCAATTCACCAGCATCCAGCCCAAGCATAGGAGAACCGCTGTATTCAATCGCAGCAGTGACTTCAACGTCATCATTATCATTACAGACTTCAAGAATTGTCTTACCCATTCTCCCCGCTGCACCACAAACACCTACTCTAACCATGAAGTCCTCAATAAATTCTTTGTGTCTATTTTTAAAATACTAGTTTGGCATGTTAATCACGAAATGTGAAAAGAACCATACATTGTTCTTCAAGCTGCAGTTTTGATCGGATGCAAACCAGCACGAGCAGCCATCGCCACTAATGCATCAATAGAAAAACCAGCGAACTTACCACGACACACATCAGCAATGCGTGAACGTTGCACACCCATTTCTTTTGCTGTCTGTTCCTGGGTTAAATCATTTTCTTTAATATAAGTAACAATCGCATCAAATAGCACTGCCTTTATTTTCAGTGCTTCAGCCTCGCCAGGTTCTAATTCCAGATCATCAAAAACACTACCCGTCGTTATTTTCTTTGCCATGTTAATTACCCTTCGCTTCTTTGTAGCGAGTTACAATTATCTCTTTATTATGTTTTGCAATCGTCTGAGTTTTTTATGCCAGCAATGCAAAACCGTTACCACATTAGTTGTTTTTGTAACAACCGCAATTCGGAAAGTTGCCTTGTCTTCCCATACACGAATTTCAAAAACACCGGTAATACCTTTGCCCAAATTATTTAGCGGCTTCCAGTCCATCGGCTCATTGCCTTGCTGAAGACGATGCAACTGATAACCAGCAGATTTTATTGTGTCCTTAGAAAAACCAAGCAATTCTTCCTTTGCTGATCCAATCCAGTGGATCGATTTGATTCCTTTCATTTGTTAATTGTATAACATTTTATACAAATCACCATTACAAATAACCTGCTTCAGCCAGACACGAAATTAAAATACCTTTATCTATATGATTTATATGACTTTCTAACCTATAGGGAGGCTAGGATCACTTAGAAATTAGAAAAAGATGTCTGACACCTTTTAATATAAATTAATGATTTTTAATCGCACTGATGATTCGTTGAGGGGACAAGCTTAAGTCTGTCTCCGAACACTATACGTATCACGTTTAAGAGGTCATCGAATCAAAGAACTTCTTTACTCCATCCAGCCACGAACTCGCTTGCGGACTATGTTTGGTACCACCGCTTTTCATTGATTCATCAAATTCTTTTAAAAGATCTTTTTGTTCACTATTTAACTTTACTGGCGTTTCAACAATAACACGGCACAGCAAGTCACCTTTTGAAGAATTTCTTACAGAACATACGCCTTTAGATCTAAGACGGAATAACTTGCCACTTTGTGTTTCAGCAGGAATTTTTAATTTAACTTTGCCATCAAGTGTTGGTACTTCAAGCTCACCACCTAATGTTACTGCAGCAAAACTTATCGGGACATCGCAGTAGAGATCCGTACCATCACGAACAAAGATAGAATGTTCTTTAACGCTGATATGCACGTAGAGATCACCTGCTGGTCCATTATTCTCACCAGCTTCGCCTTCGCCTGATAAACGTATGCGGTCACCGTTATCAACACCTTCAGGTACTTTAACTGAAATGGTTTTACTATCTCGAACTCGCCCTTGACCATGACAAGGTCCGCACGGATCACTGATTATTTTTCCCTGACCACGACATTGAGGACAGGTTTGTTGAACAGAGAAGAAACCTTGCTGCATTCTAACTTGACCATGTCCGGCACAAGTTGGACAGGTGACAGGCGTACTACCTTTCTTGGCACCTGAACCTTTGCAGGTTTGACATTCAACCATTTTCGGAACTCGAATTTTAACGGTGGTTCCGGAAACTGCATCTTCAAGAGATAGTTCAAGGTTATATCGAAGGTCGGCACCGCGATGAACACGACTGCTTCCGCCACGAGCACCGCCACCAAAAATATCTCCGAAAACACTGTCGAATATATCGCCAAAACCGGCTCCCGCACCTGCACCGCCAGCACCCGCACTATTACTAACACCGGCATGACCAAATTGATCATAAGCTGCGCGTTTTTGAGCATCAGACAAAACGTCATGTGCTTCTTTTGCTTCCTTGAATTTGGCCTCAGAAGAGTCATCACCTTCATTACGATCAGGATGATATTTCATTGCTAAACGACGATAGGCTTTTTTTAATTCCGCCGCATCTGCATTTTTAGAAACACCTAATACTTCGTAGTAATCCCGTTTGTCTGCCATGCCTGTCTCTTTATATTATTTTTTTATTTATGAATCGCTAAAACACAACAAGCCCGGAGAAAGGTTCTCTTCTCCAGGCTCACTGTTTTAGTAACGCTATTTTATTTAGAAGTATCTGCGATAACTTATTTTTCGTCTTCAACTTCTTCAAACTCAGCATCAACAATATCGTCGCCTGCTTCAGTTTTTTCTGCTGCTTCAGAACTGTCGCCCGCGGCATCCGCAGAACCTTGCTCTTGAGCATAAGCTTTCTCAGCAAGTTTACCTGCAACTTCAGTTAGCTTGGTTGTCTTCTCAATAATCGCTTCTTTATTATCGCCTTTAAGAGTTTCTTCCAAATCAGCAATGGCTGCTTCGATATCCGTTTTTTCCTGATCTTCAACCTTGTCACCCAAATCTTTCATGGATTTTTTGGTTGCATGAATCATATTTTCACCCATGTTCTTGGCTTCAACTAATTCTTTGGCAATGCGATCTTCTTCAGCATGCGCTTCAGCATCTTTCACCATGTTTTCAATCTCTTCATCAGAAAGACCACTAGATGCCTTAATCACGATCGATTGTTCTTTACCGGTAGCTTTATCTTTCGCCGAAACATTCAAGATGCCATTCGCATCAATGTCAAAACTGACTTCAATCTGAGGCACACCGCGAGGTGCGGGAGGAATATCACCTAAATCAAAACGACCTAATGATTTATTGCCCGCGGCCATCTCACGCTCACCTTGTAAGACATGCACTGTCACTGCCGTTTGGTTTTCTTCAGCAGTTGAAAATGTTTGGCTTGCCTTAGTCGGTATCGTTGTATTCTTATCAATCAACTTGGTCATAACACTACCCATCGTTTCGATACCCAAAGACAATGGCGTTACATCTAACAAGAGTACGTCTTTAACCTCTCCACCCAATACACCGGCTTGAATTGCTGCACCAACTGCTACAGCTTCATCAGGGTTTACATCCTTACGTGGTTCTTTACCAAAGAATGCTTGAACTTTTTCCTGTACTTTCGGCATACGTGTTTGACCACCAACCAAAATTACATCAGTAATATCAGATTTTGAAAGTCCGGCATCATCAAGCGCGACTTGGCATGGAGCAATAGTTCGTTCTACAAGATCTTCAACTAATGATTCCAACTTGGCACGTGTCATCTTCAAATTAAGGTGTTTAGGACCATTCGCATCGGCAGTGATGTACGGCAAATTCACATCAGTTTGCTGACTTGATGATAATTCGATTTTTGCTTTTTCAGCAGCTTCTTTTAGACGCTGCAAAGCTAATGGATCGTTGTGCAAATCCACGCCATGCTCTTTCTTGAACTCATCACAAAGAAAATCAATAACGCGATAATCAAAATCTTCACCACCAAGGAATGTATCACCATTAGTTGAAAGAACTTCAAACTGGTGCTCACCATCGATTTCAGCTATTTCAATAATAGACACGTCAAACGTACCACCACCTAAATCGTAAACAGCAATCTTGGCATCGCCACGTTTCTTATCCATACCGTAGGCTAATGCTGCTGCTGTCGGCTCATTAATAATACGTTTAACATCAAGACCTGCAATTCGACCCGCATCTTTTGTTGCTTGTCGTTGTGAATCATTAAAGTAAGCCGGTACTGTAATAACAGCTTCGGTCACTTCTTCGCCAAGATAATCTTCTGCGGTTTTCTTCATCTTCATCAAAACACTTGCAGAGATTTCTGGTGCGGCCATCTTCTTGCCATTGACTTCAACCCAGGCATCACCGTTATCGGCTTTAACAATCTTGTACGGAACAAGTTTGATATCTTTTTGAACGGTATCTTCATCAAAACGACGACCAATCAATCGTTTCACTGCATAGAGTGTGTTCTGAGGATTAGTAACCGATTGACGTTTAGCCGATTGGCCAACGAGAATTTCACCATCATCCACGTAGGCAACAATCGACGGTGTCGTTCGAGCACCTTCGCTATTTTCTATGACCTTTGCTACACCACCCTCAAGAACTGCCACACAAGAGTTGGTAGTACCGAGATCAATTCCAATTATTTTTGCCATTCGCATTCTCCAAAAATACTTAACTTACTGATTTATATTAAAAATATGTTAATAATATGTTGTTTAATTAAATGAGGTCTAACTTCCTATTTTTCAAGGCCTTATTATGTATTTTCTTTATGACACGTTATTTTGACCGAGTACGCGGCGCGGTGCTTTTGAGGAGCGGAGTTTACAAACAGTTTGTCGCTTCCCGACCCCGCACCCGAAAAAGTGCCGCAACAAAGTAATCGGTTAAAAGAGCAATTCATAATTATTTGGCGACAACAACCATCGCCGGTCGGACTAACCTTCCATTCAATTCATACCCCTTTTGCATCACCGTCACGACCGTACCTGATTCAGAACCTTCAATGTCCTGCATAGAAACAGCTTCATGTTGTTCCGGATTAAATTTTTCATTCTGTGGATTGATTTCTTTTACGCCAAATTTATCTAGCGCGTTGATAAACATCTTCAAGGTTAAATCCATACCTTCGCGTAGTTCGCCAACATGTTCTGCACTTTCGGCTGCTGACATACCTAAACTTAAACTGTCCATTATCGGCAAGAGTTCATGCACAAACTTTTCCAGCGCATATTTGTGTGCACCTTCAACATCGCGCGCAGTACGTTTTCGCAAATTTTCCATTTCTGCCTGTGCTCTTAAAGCAGCATCACGGAATGTCTGAGATTGTTCTTTTTCCTTTTCCAGTAAGGACTGTAGTGTTTCTACATCCATTTCCTGATGCTCCGTTCCTTCTACAGGAGCCAAATCATCACCAACACTTCCTATTGAATCCATTTCCTGTTCAGCCATTTCCTGTTCAGCCATTTCCTGTTCAGCCATTTCCTGTTCAGCCATTTCACTATTTTCATCTTCCTGAACAATATCGTTTTCTTTACCTGACATTTTTAACCTCTATTAATTTAGACACAATAGAACCTCTGCACCTGGATAGATGCGCGCCAACTTTATGTGGGGATTAATTTTTTGAGTTCAAGGCGGCACCGAGCATTTTAGCCGTAATATCTACAATCGGGATAACACGGTCATAATGCATGCGTGTTGGCCCGATTACGCCTAAAACTCCCAGTATTTGACCATCAGCCTCATAGGGTGATGTCACTACACTGCATTTATCGAGTACGTCATAACCCGATTCTTCACCAATAAAAATCTGCATCCCATCAGCATTAATAGCCTGTTCGAGTAAATGCAGAATATCTCGCTTCTGATTAAATGATTCGAATAATTTTTTTAGTTTGTCGGCTGCCCCAAGTTCAGCAACGTCCATCAGATTAGTCTGTCCGGAAAAAAGTAAATCATCACTTTTATCTTTTGTCACATCAGAATCGAGCGCTTGCTGTGCCATCTCAATGGCAGACTGCATAGACTGGTTAACCTTTTCCTTCATCTTTTCCAGTTCTTCCAAAATGGATTTCCGAACTTGAGTCAGGTCTCTACCTGCAAAAAGCTCGTTAAGATAATTAGATATTTTTTGTAATTCAGACGTTGAATAAGTTTTGTCCGTATTAATAATTCTGTTTTGTACTTCTCGATCATTAACAACCAGAATCACCAACACTCGGTTTGATGACAATGCAACAAATTCGATATGTTGCAAAATAGATTGCTTGGGTCGAGGCAACATGACGACACCCGCTAATTGTGTCACATCGGATAACATTGAAGAAGCGCGCAATATTAATGAGGAATAATCACTTTCCGGCGCTAATTCTCGCGCGATTTTCGCGACCTGAGATGAATTAAGAGCATTAACTCGTAACAGGCTATCAACAAACAAACGATATCCTTTAGCTGTCGGAACTCGTCCTGCAGAGGTATGGGGAGAATGTAACAATCCGACATCCTCAAGATCGGCCATAACATTACGTATCGTAGCTGGACTCAAGCCCATATTTGAGTCTTTAGAGAGTGTGCGTGAACCAACCGGAGTACCATCTTCAATAAAATGCTCCACCAAGGCCTTAAATAATTGAAGGCTACGGTCTGATAATTGTGAAGAATCTGTAGTTGAAGCCATATTTGTCTATAGAGAAACGTGAGATTGAATGGAAATTTAGCACTGTCCTCTATAGAGTGCAAAACCTCTTATAAATAACAGGATATTGGTCACACTAGCTGGACATGCTATGTTTACCAAAATTTTGCAGGATTGCCTTTAAAATCATGTTTAAACGAATAGGACTTATTACCAATTCTGGCGTCAAAGCCATACAAACAACCTTAAATGAAGTGGTTGAGTACCTGATTTCGCATGAACGAGAAGTTATTCTGGATAAGTGTTGCGCCGGTTTGCTTGAGGGACACAACCTTGATGTTTATGACGCCAATGAATTAGGCAAGCATTGTGATCTGGTCATCGCCATTGGCGGTGATGGCACGATGTTAATGGCTTCACATATCCTCTGTGATTTCGATGTGCCTCTACTTGGTATCAATCTGGGACATGTTGGATTTCTGGCTGACATTCCCGCAGACGACATCGCCAGTAATATGGATGAGATCCTGAACGGTCATTATGTTGAAGATGTTCGTTTCTTATTATGGGGAGAAGTCTATCGTAATGGCCAATGCCTATATGCAGATTATGCATTCAACGATATCGTTATTCAAAAATGGAATGTTGCACGTTTAATAGAATTAGAGACTTATATAAATGGTGCGTTTGTTCATACACATCGATCTGATGGCATGATCGTTTCATCACCAACTGGTTCGACGGCTTATGCTCTTGCCAGTGGTGGTCCGGTTGTTCATCCATCGCTTGATGCTTTATTACTAGTTCCGATATGTCCTCATTCTGTCACCAACCGCCCTATTGTTGTTGATGGCAATAGTCATATTGAGATTGTTGTCAGCACTAGAGACGTCGATCAAGCACGACTAACTTTCGATGGTGAAATAAAAGTTGAATTGGCAACGGGCGATCGCGTTCGAGTTGTTAAGAAAAACAAGGCAATAAGATTGATTCATCCGCCTGAGCATGATCAGTTCCATATACTTCGCGAAAAATTACACTGGAGTAAGTGAGGGCACATCCAAAAATGCACTTTTTCCGCTATAGCTGCGTCAGTTCTGTGCTCGAATACTCACAGAGTACGATGTCCTCATGTATTAGATATACACTGCGGTTCTCGGCTTTGGCTTCCTGCGTCGCTCTACCTCCTGCATCCATGCAGTCGTGCGCGCAGCACTTTCTTGCTCTAGCAGAAAAATCACTATTTTTGGAGGCACCCTAGCTTGCTACGACAACTTGTCATCAACGATCTGGCTGTGATTGACAATCTGAACATTGATTTCAATTCAGGCATGACAGTGTTGACCGGTGAAACCGGTGCAGGTAAATCAATATTACTCGATGCACTCGGTCTCATACTGGGCAATCGTGCTGATACAAATATTATTCGCGGAGGTTCTGATAAAACCGATATCACCGCCATTTTTTCTATTACTAATAATTCTAATGTGATTGATCGACTTGTTGAGATGGAGGTTGATTCTGATGATGAATTATTTATCAGGCGGACAATCAGTAAAGATGGACGTTCACGCGCATATTTAAATAACACTCCGGTTCCCGTGCAAACTCTGCGAGAAATTGGCGAATACTTAATCGATATTCATGGTCAACACGCACACCAATCTCTGTCTAAACCAAAAATACAGCGCGAGTTACTGGATGAGTTTGGTCAATATGACTCTTTGTTAAAAAATGTGGCGAATATTCATCAAGAATGGAAACAAGTCAACGAACAACTACATCACTTTAAAACTGATGGCGAAGATTTTGAAGCAAGATTGACACTACTAAAATATCAAATTGAAGAACTTGAACAACTTGATATTGGCGAATCGGAATATGCAGAACTATCCGATGAACATAAACGTCAAGCTCATTCACAACGCTTACTCGAATCATGCAAAAAAATTCTTTCAGACTTATCAGAATCAGAAGCTGCTATTGAAGACCGACTAGCACATCATCAGAAAGAAATTAATGAACTTTGTACTTTTGATAATTCATTAGAAAATATTAGCAATTTAATTGATAACGCGACAATTCAAATTGAAGAAGCCAGTCATGAATTAAAAAGGTATGTTGATCGTTTTGATACGGATGATGATCAATTAAATATAATAGAAAATCGTCTGGATAAATTTCATGAGTTTGCTAGAAAACACAAAATTAAACCTGAAGCATTACCCGAACATTTAAACTTATTAATAACACAGTTAAATCAGTTAGAAGGTGGTCAGGAACAACACGAACTTTTACAACAAAAGAAAGTTGATTTAATAGATCAATATTTCAAGCTTGCGAAGAAATTAACAAAAGAACGAAGCAATGCCGCTGTTAAAATTTCAGAAGCGGTGACAGAAAAAATGCATGAGCTTGCTATCGGCGGTAAATTTAATATTGATATAGAAAAAATCGAAGATGAAATGCCACATCAATTCGGTATGGATAAAATTTCATTTCTGGTATCAACCAATCAGGGGCAACCTTTAAGACCTATTACCAAGGTCGCTTCCGGCGGCGAACTATCTCGCTTGAGTCTGGCAATACAAATTATCGGTTCAAAAGATAACGGTGTCCCCACCATGATCTTTGATGAAGTTGATGCGGGTATCAGCGGCGGCATTGCCGAGATCGTTGGCAAGTTATTACATCGACTAGCTGAACATCGACAAATATTTTGTGTCACTCACCTGGCTCAGGTTGCATCATGTGGACATCATCATTTACGCGTCATTAAAGAATCCAAAGAAGGCGAAACATTTACCCAAGTAACCGCTCTCGATAAACAACAAAGAATAGATGAAGTGGCACGTCTATTAGCAGGCAAGGAAATCACCAATGAAAGCCGGGCAAACGCGACTCAAATGCTTGAGTCTGTTTGAATTAGTTAGTATCAAACGATTTAGATTGGAAGGTTAATGATAAGTATTATTCTCGTCCTGAAATGAATAAACCAACACTTAATTTAACAAATATAAATACTATGCATATTTCATTTTTTCATCCACCAGAGACTTATGTTCGCGGCGATAAATCCATTTTAATAAAGAATTAAACCTTTAGAGTCAGGTTAAAACTACCCCCGTTTGACGCACGTCATCTTCTTCCCATATTTTCTAAACACTTTGCTCACTGTGAAATAATATATATCCGCTGAGCATCCCTTGATTGCACTTATAGCACTAAGTGCTATACTTCTAGTTCAAGACAAGGAGTGTCGATGCGGATATTTAAAACCAAGCGGTTTCAAAAATGGGCAGCAAGTGAAAACCTTAGTGATGAAGCACTTAAGAAAGCCATCAACGAAATGGAAAACGGTTTAGTTGATACTGAACTAGGTGGTAATGTCTATAAAAAACGGATTGGTATACAAGGCCGAGGCAAGCGTGGTGGTGCCCGGACATTATTGGCTTTCAAGATTGAAGAGCGTGCTTTTTTTATTTATGGATTCTCAAAAAATGAACGCGCCAACATTAATGCGAATGAATTGAAGGCATTGAAAACCTATGCACATGAACTACTAGGATATAGTGATAAAGCATTGGAGAAAGCAATAAAAACAAAGATAGTAATCGAGGTAAATAAAGATGGCGAGTAAATCTAAAATATTAAGTGTTGTACACCAAGACGCTAGGGACCTACTCAAGATTGGTTTGATGGATGAAATGACCATGCGCGAGTTTGATGCACTCTGTTTGCCGCCAGTAAAAGAATTTAGTGCCCAACAAATCAGGCGCATTAGAATAAAACATAAAGCTAGTCAGGCCGTGTTTGCTGCGTTTTTAAATACTAGTAAATCCACTGTACAGAAATGGGAACAAGGCCAAAAGAAACCTAATGGCCCTTCATTAAAATTACTTAATTTAGTTGAGAAAAAAGGATTGGAAGCATTAACTTAATTGAGAATTAAATGCCACACAAATGCTTGAGTCTGTTTAGTATTAAACTTTTCTCTAAACAAATATATATAAATGTTCATTGAATTTGAATCATTTAATTGAAACAAATTGGTGATAAAATACAGGCAAAGGAATTTCCCTTTATCCTATAATTACTAATGAAAAATTTATTAACACTATTTGTATTGATATTGCTCATTTCAACAAATGCGTTGGCTAATGAGAAAATAACAGTAACTACAGCAACTATTTCGGATGTCGCTATCTATCCGGAACGGTCTGCACCAGCAACGGTTGTCAGTCTGAATGAAAGTACAATTAGTGCTCGTATCGTTGCACAAGTAGATGAATTACCTGTTCGCGTCGGAGACATCGTTGAAGCAGGTATTACTCTGGCAAAACTTGATTGCTCTGACTATAAACTTGCCAGTCGTGAATCCAGATCAAGAATCGAAGCACTTAGTGTACAAATTGAGTTAGCAAAACGTCGTCTGGAACGAACAAAAAAATTAACATTAAAACAATCTATATCAGAGGAAATTCTGGACGAACGTGAATCTGATCTTGCTGTATTAAATGCGGATATCAGAGGTGCGAAAGCAGATCTGGAAATGGCAAACGTGAATGAATCACGTTGTACTGTCACCAGTCCTTTTCGTGCATTAATTGTTGAACGCATCAGCGCCGTTGGTCAATATACTAATGTCGGTACAGCATTGGTAAAAATAATGGATATTGACGAACTGGAACTATCTGCTCAGGCTTTTAGTCAGGATACCGAACAAATCTCCAATGCTAACGAATTAGTTTTTGAACACTCGGGCAAACGCTACCCAGTCAAATTAAGAGCCGTTATTCCGGCAATCAATACCGAAACACGAAACAAAGAAGTTCGTTTATTATTTAAGAATGGGCCAGCACTTCCCGGTGCTGCTGGTAAATTAATATGGCGCGATAGCCGTGCTCACATCCCAGGGGAATTTCTAGTGAGCCGTAATGGTGAACTGGGCGTTTTTAGTATTAAAGATAGTGTGGCGCATTTTAATGCTATTCTTTCTGCACAGACCGGACGAGCCAGCCCAACAACCTTACCAATTGATACACTTATTGTTATTGAAGGACATTTTTCTTTAAAAGAGGCTGATAATGTCAGTGTGAAAAACTGATATGTCTTTGTTCGATCGTTTTCTCAACAACCATGTCCTGGCGAACCTTACTTTTAGTCTAGTACTTGTTATTGGCTTTCTTTCCTATCTGGAAATGCCACGTGCTAAAGATCCTGAAATAAACTTTAACTGGGTCAATATCATGACGTTATTTCCAGGAGCGTCGTCTAAAGATATTGAAAAAAGAATTACCAGTCCAATTGAAGATACAATCAGACGTTCAATACAAGATATACGTTTTATCTCGAGCACCAGTCGTTCAGGCATCTCTAATATTCTTATTCGTTTTAACCAACTTGATGAAAGAACGTTTGATAAACGTTTAACCGATTTACGTCGGGAAGTGCAAAACACCTATACCGATGAATTACCTGAAGACGCTGAAGATCCTTTTATATTTGAAGTCACAACATCAAATGCATATCCATCTGCCAGTGTTGCGATTACCAGTGCCGGTGATGATGAAAATCTGAGGCGACAAACACGAAACATTAAAAAAGATATTGAACGCATAAAAGGTGTCGATCGCATAAATGATTTAGGCCTGAATGATCCGGAACTGCACATTAAATTTTATCCTGAACGTTTAGAAGGTTTGGGCATAACACCTGCTGATTTAACAGACACAATAAGAACTTACTTTCGTGATGTTTCTGCAGGCGATGTAAAAACAGAAGATGGACAATGGATCGTTAGAATAGAAGGAACCAATGCGGATCCCGGTACACTTGCCAGTTATCCAGTTATTACTGCTGACGGAATTGTTCCTTTAGGTAATCTTGCTGAATTATCGCGTTCTACGGAAGAGCCCTCTGAAATTGTTCGTTTCAATGGTGAACCAGCCACCTTATTAGCGATCACAAAACAGTCAACGACTAATGTACTTGAATTGGTCGATGATATTACATCTTATATTGCAGAACGTAATGTTTATAGCGATGCCACTGGAGTCAAACTATTCCTCGTTGATGATCAAACCATAAGCACGCGTGAAGCACTTCAGTTAATGCAAACCAATGCATTAATTGGACTCACTATGGTGTTATTAGTAACGTGGGCTTTTCTTGGAACTCGAATAGCGATTCTAACCAGCATTGGTATTCCCTTTACTTTAGCCGGTACATTTTTAATTTTGAATGCTGCCGGCATGACATTAAACAACATGGTATTACTCGGTGTTGTTATTGCCTTAGGTATGTTGGTTGATGATGCCGTTGTTGTTGTTGAATCTATTTATCAACGATTGCAAAAAGGCATGAATGGTTTACAAGCTGCAACCGAAGCATTATACGAAGTATTTGCTCCGGTAACGACTTCCGTCATGACAACCATGGCAGCATTTCTTCCATTAATGTTATTACCCGGAATTCTTGGCGAATTCATGAAAGTCATTCCTATTGTTGTAACATTAGCACTCGCGATCAGTTTACTAGAAGCCTACTGGATGTTGCCTGCACATGTTATTGCCGCAAAATTAAATTTGACTAAACCTTCCAGGCAACAACAAATAAGAGAAGCTGCAACGCATTGGATAAGAATTAAATACACACAACTATTATTAAAAGCCTTACGTTATCCTGTGCGTTCTATCATCACAGTATTGTTCATATTCTGTCTCGCCGTTGGTACAGTTGTTAGCGGTAAAATTCGTTTTAACTTTTTTGAAGCAGACGCGCTTAGATTATTTTACGTTAATATCCAAATGGCTCGTGGCACAACTTTGGAAGAAACGAATAAAGTACTCTATGAAGTTGAACAAGAAGCTCTAAAACAAATTCATCCAGACGAGTTACGGGCATCACTTATCTATTCAGGACAACAGTTTACCGAAACGGAACCCTTATTTGCTGATACAGTCGGGCAAATCATGCTCAGTCTTAACCCTGGAAAAAGTGGTGACAGAAGTGTTGAGGAAATAGCTGACGCCGTTGAAGAAAGTGTCATGAATATTCAGGGACCAACGAATATATCGTTATTACGCATGAAGGAAGGCCCGCCGACTTCTAGAGCAATTAACGTAAAAATACGCGGTGATGAATTCGAAGAAATTAAAAAAGCAGCGGATGCTCTGGTTAATTTTCTTAAATCAGATAAACACTTTAATAATGTCTCGCTGGACTACCGGCCAGGTAATCCGGAACTGGTATTGCGTTATGATGGTGAAGCGATTAAACGTGCGGGTATTAGCCCTACTGTTTTAAGTCGAAGCATCCGTGCTTTTGTTGACGGCGAGATTGTGAATGATTTTCAAGATCAAGGTGAAGAAGTAAAACTACGTGTACTGGCAAAACAGGATAATTGGTATGACATTGAAGAATTATTAAGACAATCAATATCTCTACCTGATGGTCGATCTATTGCTATCGGTGAGTTAGTTATCCCTGAACATGGTTATGGCCAACATAATATTCGTCATTATAACTTTCGAAGAGCTATCACCCTTGAAGCAGATATAGATAAAGATTTAATTGATACCGTTGCCGCTAACGATTTAATTGTTGAAGAATGGAAATCACTTCAAAAAGAATTTCCCAGTATCGATCTGGATTTTTCCGGTGTACTAGATGATATCAATGAAAGCATGAGCTCTATCGGTATCCTGTTTCTTTTTGGCGTTGGACTGATGTATATCATTCTCGGCACACAGTTTAGAAGTTATTTTCAACCCCTGTTAATTCTGGTGACTGTGCCTTTGGCTTTCACCGGTGTCGTACTCGGTTTACTGGTAACTAATAACCCTATCAGTTTATATACCTTGTATGGTGTCGTGGCCTTGTCGGGTATTTCAGTGAATGCAGCAATTGTTCTTATCTCTGCTGCAAACTCACGTTTGGAAGAAGGTATGAGCTTATTACATGCAACAGTTTACGCCGCACGTCGCAGGGTTATTCCTATTTTAATTACATCATTAACAACCATAGCCGGGCTTTTTTCTTTGGCGTCAGGTTTAGCAGGAACATCATTAATCTGGGGGCCAGTAGCAACAGCAATTGTCTGGGGCTTAGCATTTTCAACAGTGTTAACACTGTTTGCTATTCCAATGCTTTATCGATTATTTATGGGAGCGAGAGTTGCTCGAATGAGGGCGAAATAATTTGCTGAATTGACTATGAGCAGTTGATTCTTTTTTTATCATGGCTATCCCTCGATAAAGTTCGATAGCCATAGGGGCACTCCAAATAAAAATGAATGCACCTGCACCGATCATAACGTTTGTAACTACATCATTATTTAGTAGATGAAAAAAGTCTTGTTTCCAGTAAATATATATAGACCTAGAATCAATAATACTGAACCAAATGCTGTATATAGACCAAGAGTAATGATTATCTGTTTAAGTATAGCTATCCTTTCTTCGAGATTAACTTCCATATATATTTACAACGTCTTATTTAAGTTACTTCGGTTTTACATATAAAACCAAACTATGCTCTACTAAATCATAACCATGCTTTTCTGCAATTGCTTTTTGTAATTTTTCAATTTCTTCGTTTTGAAACTCAACGACTTTACCCGTTTTTAAGCAAACCATATGATCATGATGAACTCCGCTATCTAATTCAAAGACGGAATGTCCGGAATCGAAGTTATGACGCATAACAAGTCCAGCAGATTCAAATTGAGTTAATACGCGATAAACAGTAGCTAAACCAACTTCTTCGCCATGATCTAACAATGTTTTATAAACATCTTCAGCGCTCATGTGGCGCTGTTTAGAATTTTCGAGAATCTGCAGAATTCGGATTCTGGGTAAGGTTGCCTTAAGGCCTGCTTTCTTTAAGTCTTGTGCTTCCATTTGATCCCCCCTTGCTTTAAGAGCAAGTAATTAATTGCTACCATATGTTCGATAAAAAAAAGTATACTTTAAATGAGAATAAATGTCGTTGAGGAATTCTCTCGCAAGGGTTATCCTGCTCCTTAAATCCGAATATTAATTGTTCTCCAAATACCAATTCACATACATGAAAAAATTAGCCTTATTTTGCGTCCCCCTGATATTACTTACTGCTTGTACTCGTAGTTTCGATGGCGGCTACAACATGCCTCTACTGTATAAAATAGATATTCAACAAGGAAATGTCATTGAACAGGATATGCTCAATAAGCTAAAACCTGGCATGAATAAGGATCAGGTGAAATTTATTATGGGAACGCCTGTTATAATCGATCCTTTTCATAACGAACGTTGGGAATATATCTTTAGCATGCAGAAAAGCGGTGGTGTAAGAAAACAACGCCATATCACACTGCATTTTGATGATGACAAATTGACGCATCTCTCTGGCGATGTTGAAGTTTCTAACGTTCCCCGTGTTGAAAATGAGATAGTGACTGAAGAAGAAGCGATACTTGTTCCCAAATCCACAAAAGAAGAAAAAGGTTTTTTTGGTAAATTATGGGATAAGGTAACGCCAGGCGAATAATAATCACGTTAGTTCTTTTTTGCTCGCTCACGTCTGGCTTCTTTTGGATCGGCAAGTAAAGGACGATAAACTTCTATTCGATCACCTGCTTGTAAAACAGTATCAGGCATTTTAATTTTACTGAAGATACCGACTTTATTTACGTTCAAATCGATCTCTGGAAAACGTTCAAGTAAACCCGAACCTTGAATAGCCTGTTTAATATTTGTTCCCTTGATTAAATCGAGCTTTAAACTATTTTGACTATTCGGCTCTATATAAATGAGTTCAACATTGATTGTTTCATTCTGCACCATAAACAACCCGCGCCCTTTCAACAAAGGCCTCAACCATAGAGTTGGTAATTTTTTTAAAGGCTGCGCCAAATGCGTGTTTCATTATTTTATTTTTAAATTCAAACTGCATATCTAATAACACCGAACTTCCATCATTGACATTTTCATGAAACTGCCAATGACCAGTTAATGCTTTAAACGGCCCTTCGACCAACTTCATGTTGATTGAAGTATCCGCCTGCATTGTATTTTTAGTTGTAAAACTTTGTTTAACCTTTCCCATGGAAATAGACACCTTGGCAATTAAAGAGTCGCCTTTGTTTTCCAATATATTTGTTTCCGTACACCAGGGAAGAAACTCGGGATAGGATTTAATATCGTTAACCAATGCAAACATTTGTTTTGCACTGTAATCAACATTTGCTTGCTTGCTTATTTTCGTCACAATAAAAGAACCAGTTAAGTATCCAGATTTTTATCCAGCAACGCCAAGTAGCTTGAATAGTCCAATCGCATTTAAAAATATAATTATCACACCGAAAGGTGCAATATAACGAACTGCAAAACGCCATGCCTGATAAGCAACACCATCACCAAGTCCTAATTCTTCGACTGTTGATGTTCGAGACATTAACCACGAAGCAAATATAGCAACCAGTAACCCGCCTATGGGTAACAAAATATTTGATGTCAAAATATCGAACATATCAAACAAACCGTTCTCTTTAATTACTCCAGCAAAACTAAAAGAGAATGCCCAATGATTAAAAGACAACACTGTCACTAATCCCAGCAACCAGCTAATAATACCTGCCAGCGCTGCTGCTTTTACACGCGTCATATTTTTGTTTTCAACTAACCATGTTACAGCTGGTTCTAGTAAAGAAATTGCCGAGGTCCATGCTGCAAACATTAATAAAATAAAAAACATAGTTCCAAAAAATGTTCCAAAAGGCATTTGTCCAAAAGCGATGGGTAAGGTAATAAAAATTAAACCCGGACCGCCGGCAGGCTCAAGACCATATGTAAATACAATAGGAAAAATAGCAACGCCCGCGAGTATGGCAACGGTTGTATCAGCTAAAGCAATAGTAAAACAATTAAATGTAATTGATGATTTTTGTGATAAATAAGAACCGTAGATCATGATCGCGCCCATACCAATACTCAAACTAAAAAAAGCTTGCCCCAATGCGGGCAAGAAGATATCTGAGAAAAAATTCTTTTGGGCTAATTGTTCAAAGTTTGGAACAAATAAATAAGACATACCTTCCATAAACTTCTCTGTACTCATGGCATAACCCACCATGACTAATAACAAAATAAATAATGCCGGCATCAAAATTTTGACTGCTTGCTCAAGACCATTTTTCACACCGCGCGAAACAACAATAACGCTGATTAACATGAAAGTGGTATGCCATGCTAATAACTTTTCTGGATCGGAAATTAAATCAGTAAATATTTGTTTAGATAATGCAGCATCAGCATCTACAAACATACCAGCACCGGTTCTGAAAATATAAGCCAGCGTCCAACCTGCAATAACACTATAGTAAGAAAGGATAATAAAACCGGCGATGACACCCATCCAACCAAGTAATTTCCAATAAGGACTTAAACCTTCTTCTTTTGCCAGAGTCTCCATCGTATTAATCGGACTCTGACGACCACGACGACCTAACATAATTTCCGCCATCATAATCGGGATGCCCACCAAAACAACACAAGCCAGATAAACCAGAACAAAAGCACCGCCACCATTTTCGCCGGTTAAATAAGGAAATCGCCAGATATTGCCAAGACCAACGGCTGAGCCAGTAGCAGCAAGGATAAAGGCCCAACGGGAAGACCACTGACCGTGGATGGAAGAACGTTTTATAGACATAGTATTAGTATTTTTTTGTCATATTTTCCGCGAATTTACAACTTTCTACAATCTTACAGGAAGTTCTCAATTTGTCTCAAGCTTCCGACAATTTTGCCGATATTTATTAAAGGGTTATTAGGGATAAAACATGGGTGTTGCAGCAAAAAATATATCAAATCCATCCTTACCATCACATATCGGGCGATTTCAACCAATCGATATTCTGGGTAAAGGTGCGCAGGGCATTGTCTATTTGGCAGAGGATACACAACTCGGCCGAAAAGTGGCGATCAAAACGCTGGATAAACATCGTCAGGATGCAGAGCAACTCAATCAAGAAGCAAAAAATGTAAGTAAGTTAAATCATGTACATATTATTCCTCTCTATGAAATAGGATTTCATGAAGAAAATCCTTTTCTTGTTTACCAATACGATGGCGAACAACTCAAGCAACGTTTAGAACGCGAAGGAACGTTAAAACAATTCGATGCAGTTAACATCATTAATCAGGTATTAGAT
Organism: Gammaproteobacteria bacterium; assembly: GCA_041689615.1. Taxonomy (GTDB): domain Bacteria; phylum Pseudomonadota; class Gammaproteobacteria; order Eutrophobiales; family Eutrophobiaceae; genus UBA7359. The sequence continues at coordinate 35,106 of JBDNFW010000006.1, forward strand.
GGTATCGGTTATGCACATAGCAATAATATTATCCACCGAGACTTAAACCCTTCCAATCTTTTAATTGATATAGGAGGCAATGTTCGCGTCATGGACTTTGGTATTTCTATTATTGCGGGAAACAATGACAGCCAGCACAGAAGTAACAGGAACCGCAAATTATCTTGCACCAGAACAATTAACTAATAGCGAGCTTGGCCCATCGGTTGATATTTTTGCCAGCGGCTTAATCCTTTATGAAATGCTAACCGGACATCAAGTTTTCTCCGCCAATAACACGATGGCGGTCATGTATAAGATTACTAATGAAATAATAGCACCACCATCAAAACGTAATCCGGAAATAGATAAAGACCTTGATGCGATTGTCATGAAGTCATTGGAAAAAGATCCTGCTGATCGATATTCCAACGTAGCTGAAATGCAAGCCGCATTAAAAAAATATCTAAAAATTGATGACGACGATGAAAACGAGTCATCCGGTAATAACTCATCCAGTACAGTAGAGTTTCTATTACGCCGCATGAAACGGAAAAAAGACTTTCCTGCTGTATCGAGTCATATTACTGAAATAAACCAGAAGTCTTCTTCTTCGCATGTCAGTTCTGCTTCTGAGCTATCTAATGTTATTTTGAAAGATTTCGCTTTAACCACAAAAGTAGTTCGTCTGGTTAACTCTTCATTCTATGGACAATTTGGTGGAGAAATAACCACTGTCTCCAGAGCTGTAGTCATCCTCGGTTATGAACATGTACGCGCGGCATTATTAAGTATCATCTTGTTTGAACATCTGCAAAATGATGAACAGGCGAATGAGTTAAAGAACGCCGCATATACATCTCTAATGAGTGGCATTATTGCTCGAGAAAAAGCGAAGCAAATGAAAGGACTCAATGATGATGACATAGAAACAGCATTTGTCACATCCATGTTTCACCTACTCGGTAGATTGTTATCAATTTATTATTTTCCGGAAGAGTACGAAGCTATGAAAACTCTGGTTTCAAATAAAGGCGTAGATGAAGATCAAGCAATACGATCGATACTAGGGGTGTCTTATGAACAACTAGGACGCGGTATTGCAAACGAATGGCAACTGCCTGATATCATCGGCGATAGCATGAAAAAACTACCTGAAGGAGCTGTACCTCGCGCAAATAATTCAGATGAGTCCTTAAGGCAGCTCGCCTGTTTCTCCAATGAACTCTGTGCTATTTCAAGTGATTCGGAAAATGCAGCACAGGATTACGAAGCATTGGCAGCACGTTATAACGACTCACTCGGTATTACTAAAAATAGCATTACCGAACTTTTGGATTCATCAATCAAGGAAGCCGAAGAGTTCACCAGAATATTAGGTATCGACACTAGTAAAGTTACTGTTTTCAATTACCTTCGTAAAAATATCGACAGCAATGAAGATGATGACCAATATACAACGGAAGTTAATGATAAATCACCTATTGAAGATGGTGTCTCTATTGAAACCACTAAGGTTCAACCGAAAACACAACAGCAAAATCAACACGATATTTTAGTCAACGGTATTGCTGAAATCACAAATTCCTTATTGGGAGATGTCAATCTCAATGACGTACTGACTATGGTTCTGGAAACAATTTATCGCGGCATGGGTTTCAATCGTGTTCTATTCGCTATACATAGCGCCAAAAATAAACAAGTATCAGCGCGCTTTGGTTTAGGCAAAGGTATTGATGAAATCATACCTGACTTTCGCTACAGCGTTAATGAAGCAGATGATATTTTTGTATCGACAATTAAAAAAGGTAAAGAATACATTGTGCTCGATGTAAACTCAGATGAATACAAAGACAAAATTCCTCCATGGTTAAGAAAACTGACCATACCGACAACCGTTGTGCTTTATCCGCTAATAGTTAAGAAAAAATGTCTCGGTTTAATTTATGCGGACAACGATGATTCAGATATCAAAATTTCGATGGAAGCACTCGGCTTCTTTAAAACACTACGTAATCAAGCGTCACTAGCAATACAACAAGTACAGAAATAAACAGGCACGTTTTATAAAATGCTTTCCAATCTACTAAAAAAGAAACCAGTTGAAGAGGCTCCCGCAAAAATTGAATATATTGATCGCTTTGAATTGATCGAAAAACTGGGCAAAGGCGCTCAAGGTATTGTCTATTTAGCCAAAGATATAAAATTAAACCGGCAAGTCGCTGTTAAAACACTTCTGCATAAAAATAAAGATGGCGATCAAATATTTAATGAAGCAAAAAGCGTCAGTAGTTTACAACATCCCAATATTATTCCTCTTTACGAAATTGGCACACATAACGAGAAACCTTTTTTAGTTTACCCTTACGTCAAAGGAAAAGCGTTACGTCAATACATGGACAAAACCGAAAAGTTAACCGTTATAAAAACCACAGAAATAATTTCAGCAGTATTAGACGGACTGGCTCATGCTCATGAAAATGGCGTCATTCATCGCGACTTGAATCCATCCAATATCCTCATGGATGAAAATGATAACCCACGAATTATGGATTTCGGTATATCAACATTCGCTGGCCATAACACTGGAGATAACAATATCGTTGGCACAGTAAATTATATGGCACCTGAACAACTCAACAATAAGTCTATTGGTTCCTGGTCTGATGTATTTTCAATCGGCGTAATGTTGTATGAAATGTTAACTGGGCTTTCCATATTTAAAGCAGACAACTCAATGGTCTCGATCTACAAGATCCTGAATGAGAATATTCTCAGACCTTCAACCAGAAATAGCGCAGTTGATAAAGAACTGGATCTAATCGTACTCAAATCAATTGCAAAAGAGAAAGAAAAAAGATATCAAAGCGCAATCGAGATGAAGGAAGCACTTGATGCTTATATGCATGTAGAAACTAGTGGCGAAACTACCGTTACAAATTGGTCTACCAATGATTCGGCTGTCAGAGAACAAGCCACCATGCATCTCTTGAAAAAGAGTATGGATAAAAATAAAGATTTCCCGGTAATGGGAAATAGCATTGCACATATGATGAAAGTCAGCGAAGGACAAGGTTGCGCTGAAAAGCTGGCTGAAATTATCTTAAGAGATCAATCTTTAAGCAGTAAAGTTTTAAGTCTGGTTAATTCCAGTAGTTATGGTCAATTTGGTGGTGAAATAAAAACGATTTCGCGTGCAGTCGTGATCCTTGGTCTGGGTCAAATAAAGACGATGTCTCTTAGTATCATGATCTTTGAAAAACTGAATAATGGTCCTATGGCAGAAACAATGAAGAGTAATACCTGCCAATCTTTTTTAAGCGCTATATTTGCTAAAAAATTAGCAAACGGTGCATCGTCAATTAATACTGAAGAAGCGTTTCTTGCCAGCATGTTCCATAACCTTGGCAAACAAATCACCATTTACTTTTTACCAGACGAATATAATGAAGTTCTTAACCTGGTTATCGAAAAAGGCATCGAAGAAGATAAAGCCAGCAAAAGAATTCTCGGCACTAACTTCTCCAGTATTGGCCGATTTATCGCCACTGAATGGCAATTGCCACAAAATATTATTCAAGGCATACAACCTAGACCGCATAAAATAACGAAAAAACCGGTAAAAACAGAAGATTATCTGGCACAAATTTCATCATTAACCAATGAAATCGTTCAAGTCGCAGCTTGTGGAAATAATGAGCAAGCGGAAAAAGAATTAAAAAATATTATTAAACGTTACAAAGTCAGCTTCTCACTGAGTTATGAAAAAATAATTCAGATACTCGAATTTCTCTTTAAAGAACTGCTTGTTTATTGCGATGCACTTAACATCAATCAAAATAAAAACACTTTCTGCAAAAACTTTATTTCTTTCATAAAACATGACTACGATTTTACTGATGAAGAAAGTGATGAAGAAGAAAACAACGATATAACTGGACTACCAGAAGCCTCGGTAAACAAAAAGGGTTTTCATGAAGCTATTCTAACTTTTGGTATAGCAAAAATTACCGGCATGATGTTCAGACAATATAAATTTCCGGAATTTCTAAATATCGTTGTGAATACCTTACAGCGTGGGCTCGAATGCGAGCACGCTATAATCATCCTGAAAGATTCAGTTAATGGTGAAATGAGAGCACAAGCAGGTGCGGGTGATGATATCTCGAATGTAATGGGACGGTTTCATTTTTATAGCCATCAGAATAATGACGATATTTTTAATCTGGCTATGCACAAACAAACCGATGTATTTATACCTGATGTCGTACATTCACCGTTAATTAAAAAAATCCCCGATTGGTGTAAAAAAGTCGCACTGCCTAAAAACTTACTTATCTACCCGATTTGTTCTAACAAAACCTGTATCGGATTGCTATATGTTGATAACGCTCGCGTTTTATCATCAAAATCCAAACAGGCTTTTGAATATATAGACATACTGCGCAAACAAACCGCCATCGCCGTTAAACAAAAAAGCTAATCCGGCTTTACTTACATACATCAGTACAACTCCTGCTATAATCCGCCGGATTATGTGTATGGAAAGTAATAATGAGTAAAAATAAGAACGCTGGCGGCAAAACAATCGCACTAAATAAAAAAGCCAGTCACGATTATTTCATCGATGAGCGATTCGAAGCGGGAATCTCCTTACTTGGTTGGGAGGTTAAAAGTTTGCGCGCGGGTAAAGTTCAAATTGCCGAAAGCTATATTCTGCTAAAAGATAATGAAGCTTTCCTATTTGGTGCGCTAATAACGCCTTTGATCTCCGCATCTTCACATGTACAAGCTGATCCACAACGCACTCGTAGATTATTGCTACATCGAACGGAATTAAACAGATTAGTTGGCGCGGTTGAACGCAAAGGTTTTGCATTAGTGCCGACAGCACTTTACTGGAAAAATGGAAAGGTCAAACTCGAACTCGGCATCGCGCGTGGTAAAAAAGCACACGACAAACGTTCCACTGAAAAAGATCGAGACTGGCAAAAACAAAAAGCGCAATTAATGCGTCATAAATAAAACAAACACTTACTGATTACTTACAGTTAATTCAATAATTTCTTCCGAACTTTCCTTGCAACCGTCCTGTCATATAAAACGAATTATAGATAAATCAGATATTTAATGTTGTGTGGAAACTAATAGTCTATAATTTCGATTGATTCTTCAGGATCACATTCGGGGGTGTACTGGCTTCGACGTGGATAAGAAACCTGAGGGGCATGCCGAGGTGCAGAATACCTCGTTAATACTTCTGCAAAACTTATAGTTGCCAACGAAGACAACTACGCCCTAGCAGCTTAATAACCTGACCTAGTGCCGTCTGACTACTGATGTGCTTGTGCACGGTAGACCCAGGCGTCGACTCTCACAAGATCGCGATGAAACTCGTCTGAGGTGGATTCGTTAAAACTTAATCAGAATCGCGTTCTGTCTTCCCTGCCGGTCGGGTAGCAAAGCGTTAAATTAAAGATTCGGCTAAGCATGTAGATCCAATGGCAGAGGATTTGCGGACGCGAGTTCGATTCTCGCCACCTCCACCAATTTGTCAACAAAGATAAGGGCCTTCGGGTCCTTTTCTTTTTTCCCCACAGTTTTCCCCACAATATACTGATTGAGGTCTGCGCTTTGTCGTTTTTGAGCACTGATTACAGCTTTTCAGTTTTTTACCCTTATTTGCAATCAATTCCCCATAAAAAGAAGTGAACCCCAATATTTAGACAGGTTGCTTAGGAGTTATTTTCACCTAAATTATGCTGCTACTTTCAAGTCTTCAACGATACCATATCTCTGATTCGGCGTCGTTTTGAACGTTTGATGTTTTCGCTCTCGATTGTA
>JBDNFW010000007.1:0-3007 GCA_041689615.1 Gammaproteobacteria bacterium
ACAAACAATGCTCCTATTAAGTCACTAATGTCGGGAGGTTAAAGAATGACTGATAATCTACAGAAGACAGGTCAACGCAAAGGCAATTCGCCAATCCCAGCATGAGTCAATCTATAGTTATCAGTCATCTTTATGATACTCCCAGTATCCCAACAGTGACCCCGTCGACTCATACTTTGCGTGATGCCAAAAGTATTCAGGTCATCAACAAAACAATGGGCTGAATACTGAACCCCTTGATCGAAATGAAACAGCAATTGCGTTGTGTCAGGTTGCTGTTTTTGAATCGCCTGTTTTAGGGCCTCTTTGGCTAATGTAGCATTAGGCTGTTGTGACATGGCCCAGCCTACCATTTCTTTTGAACCCAGGTCGAGGACAGCCGCAAGGTAGCGCCAACCCTGATGGCTGCGTATATAGGTGATGTCACCCACCCAGTGCGTGTTGATTGTTTCAGGGTAAAACGGTCGGTCAAGTCTATTGGGTGCTTTGTTATGAGGCGTTCCTGCGTCAGGATAATAATGTTTTTTCTTCGGATTTATCGCAACAACAGGGGCTTTTTTCATTAAACTTGATGTCTTGTAAAGGCCCAATTGAAATCCTTGTAATTGCAGCGCTTTATTTATTCTGCGTCTTCCATAGGTATTATCTGTTTCTTTTGCAATCGCTTTTATGGCCGTTATCATGCGTGTTTCTTCTGGCTTCGCCGGTTTTTCTTGACGCTGATAATAATAGGTACTGGACTTGGCGTTAAACAAGATACACAGCTCTGTAAAGCTGTAGTTTTGGTTTGCCTGCTTCATCGTCGTTATCAACTCAGTACGTTGCTGTCTTTGACAAAGAAGGCGGTGGCCTTTTTTAATATTTCATTATCTCTTTTGGCACGCCAAAGTTGCTTTTCTAATTCCTGAATGCGTTGTTGTTCTGCAGTCAATGCTTTTTTACCCGCGGGTGTGTGGCCTTTGAGCTCCGATAAATATTGTTTTTTCCAGCGGGTAACCGCGGTGGTTCCGGCGCCTGAGATTTCCATAATTTGTTTATTCGTATACCCTTCATTTACTATCAATTTGACGTAATCGAGGTTTTGTTCAGGGGGTAAAGCTTACTCTTGGTTTTCGTGTCGTCGTATTACTCATGTCTAACGCCTGGTTAATTAGCGATTATAAGCTATAAATCTGTCCAAAATTATTAGACCACTACAACCCAGCATATCCGGCCCATAGACCTACCCCAAGTACAAGGATGCTAACTAGCGTAAGAAAATATTTCATAACTTTTCCTTAGAAAAAAAATGAATAGAATATAAAGTTACAAATCATACTATATGAAATGCATAGTTTAGACATAATGTGCCAGATTTAGGCTGGATATAAACCAACTCAACCCCAAGTGAACAAGGTTTTGGCACAGAGCATGTACCGTAAGTATTAGAAATTCATTTGTTAGTTTAAGTTTACTTGGCTTCTCTGAAACGCCAACCAATCCGCGTTCGTGAAATTTGCGTAAAAGGGGTTTGAAGAACGTAATTCTTTTTGTCGTATCGCGGCCTTTATTCGTCGCGCTTTTTCCGCATCCGACAGAGGTTCCCCTTCTATCAGAGTTTCCCAGTCTTCTTCCGTCATTTCTTGACCGTTTTTATTGTAAAATCCATACGTCATAAATATTAGTATAGCCCTTAAAATTTTTATTCATCTCAAATAATTCGATCATCTATTAGTAATTTTGATTTTCTATACTAAGTACAAAGAAACAAACTTCTCAAGTTCTGAGCTCTTCTGCTAATGCTTTTGCTAATTTTTTTATATCTTGATTTTTATCATCATCATTCATGGAAAGGTTCTGAATAATCTCTGATTGACGTTGCTCAGACACCTGCCCGTAACTAGTAAAAGTAGTCATTACCTGCTCATGTCCCAGGTTCTGACTCCATGCTTTAAAATCTTCAGGGGTTTTACAAATTTTCTGTCCTAGACTTACCAACGTTTTTCTAAAACTATGAGGATTAAAATAAGGTAGTCCTGCTTCGATGAATGCTTCTTTGAATATTTTGTGTATCGCACTCGTGCCACTCCAATGCTGTCGTTTTAGTCCATTTACCTGAAATTGAGGATTCTCCCCTACTTTCATGTCCGTTGAGGGAAAGAGAGGATCATCATTACCCCATTTCAGATTTTCTTTGAGATGCACAATCCAGCTTTCCACAATCTGGAAAACATCATCTCCAACGGGGAAAAATATTGTCGAAAAAGTTTTACTGAATTTCGTACGTACTTCACGCGCATCTTGAAAAACTTTACGTTCTATCAAATCAATATGTTTTAATTTGAAGGATGCAATCGCATTATCTCTCGCTCCGGTTAATATGGTGAATGCTATGAGTGCCCTGTTACGAAGAGCAATATCTGAATCTGTCGGCATTGTTTCAAGCACGTGCTTAATTTGCTCAAGAGTGGGTACAGGTTTTGGCCTGCAGGCCTTGGCAATCCGAGTATCTTTCTCCGATAGATTAAAATACTCAGCATCTGAATAATTTAATTTGGCTTTATAGCCCGGCTGCATTGAAAGCCACTCAAAAAATCCTTTCAAGTGTCTTAAATGTTGTATTTAGAGTGGACTTACTTAAGTTGTTATCAGAGTTATGTTTCTTTTGAGCAGCTAAATTATTTTTGAATGCCACCGCCTGATTAAAGTGAAACGCCTTAAAATCTCTATATTTGCCATATTCCTCAAACCGGCTTAATGCTTTTGCTACTGCATCGATAGTTGCTTCATTTTGTCGTTTCGCTTCCTTTAAAAATATAAAATATTGACGCTTGATTCGTTCATTTTTTGGATTGTATTTATTCATTGGTTAACCTCACTATTTAAAAGCACTATTTAAGGAGAGCTCTCTACTCTCATTTAAGTGTTTCAATCCCTGCGGGAACGTTATGTTTAAATCCCCTCTTACAACGTCTAATTTGGCTAAACTTACTTTTCTGTATATTAAAATTTCACAAGATGAACACAT
>JBDNFW010000008.1:0-30326 GCA_041689615.1 Gammaproteobacteria bacterium
AGGTGCTGTTGGTGGTTATCGTAAACTTCTTAACTCATCACGTAACAGTGGTGTGTTGATGGTTTTCTCTCTACCATAAGCATTAAACAGACGTAAGTTTGTTATAATGGTCCCCGACACTTCGGTGTCGGGGATTTTTTTTGTTTAGGCTTATAGAAAAAGAATAGAAAGTTAACAAACAACTTTTTAATAATTCAAGTAGCAGGATACAAAAACTTAATTCTTCGTATTCAAATGAATAGTCGAATACAGCAATGTTTGATTACAGATTAAGAAACGGGTTGTTACTTTAGAGTAATTTAAAAGGATTCTTAAAGTGTGAATAGAAGAGCCAGGTGAAGTTTAGTCTTGATAGATACTTCTTAAATAAAAGTTAATCTGTGTTATCCACCTTAAGAATAAATCTACTTATACGCGTTGCAGAATAATTTCCAAAACAAATTTAGAGCCCACATAAGCAAGGAACAGTGCCGTAAACCCACCCAGTGTCCAGCGAATGATTCGTTTGCCGCGCCAACCGGCACTCCAGCGTCCCCAGAGTAAAATACAATAAATCATCCAAGCCAGTATCGATAAGACAGTTTTATGAATAAGATGCTGCGCAAATAAATCATCAATAAACATCAGACCTGAAGCAAGACTCAAACTTAAGGTAAAAAAACCAATGACAATAATTTGAATTAGCAGCTCTTCCATGATTTGCAATGGCGGCAAGGTATTTATAATTTTTGCGGCGTGTTTTTTCTTAATAAGTCTTTCCTGAACGGCAAGCATCACTGCTTGAACAGCACTGATCATTAACAGGCTATAGGCGCAGATAGATAATAAAATATGGATACGTAAACCAATTGATAAATCGTCACTCAGAATCCGTGTATCCGGGATAAATAATTCCAGTAAAATGGAAAATGCTGCAGCAGGAAATAACAATAGCAACAAATTTTCCAGAGGACGAAACAAGGAGCTAATTAGTACGATTAATGCTACCAACCAGCCAATCAGTGAAACAGCGTTAAAAAAACCAAAATCAAGACCATTAGCCAGAATTATCGATTGATAGAGTATATGTGCATGCAAACCTAACGCGATAGCGCCAAATAGCATGACTATATTACGGGTTTTGCTGGAAAATTCTGACATACCACAAATTCGTGCTCCTAAGAGGCAGCTCGAGGTTAGGTATAACAAAGTTGCGATAATGGCTTGAATACTCATAAATATAACTGTGTTGATTATATATCCGATGATTGCATATTCTGGCTGGCTGTAGAAGTGTTGATTATTTTGCGGCAGTTCATAGTAACTTTTCAAGTTATGCGTCGAATAAGATAGAATAGAAGCTGATTTTCACAATAATTGACGATGAATTTAGATAATTATGTTTGATGCTCTTTCCGATAAATTAACACGGGTTTTTAAAGATTTACGTGGCCACGGTCGCCTGAGCGAAGAAAATATCAGCGATGGCTTGCGTGAAGTGCGCATGGCTTTACTGGAAGCGGATGTGGCATTGCCCGTTGTCCGCGATTTTATTCAACATGTTAAAGAACGAGCGCTTGATAAAGAAGTATTAACCAGCCTCACGCCGGGTCAGGCATTAATTAAAATTGTTAATGAAGAACTGGTTTCCCTGATGGGGGAACAGCACGAACCATTAAACCTGAATACTCAACCGCCCGCGGTAATTCTTCTTGCTGGCTTACAAGGTGCGGGTAAGACGACTACTGCGGCGAAATTGGGTCGATTTATAAAAGAAAAAGAAAAGAAAAAAGTTGCAGTGGTGAGTTGTGATATTTATCGACCAGCGGCTATAAAACAATTACAGACTTTAGCGAAGGATAACGATTTGGTCTGGATCGAAAGTAATGAAAATCAAAAAGCAACGGATATTGCTAAACATGCGCTAGAGGTTGCCAGAGTTCAGCTAATTGATGTACTTATTGTCGATAGTGCAGGGCGATTGCATATCGATGATGAAATGATGCAGGAAATTAAATCTGTTCATGAAGTTCTAAAGCCAGTCGAAACCTTATTCGTTATCGATAGTATGACTGGGCAAGATGCCGTTAACGCAGCCGCTGCGTTTAATGAAGCGTTGCCGTTAACCGGTTCTATCTTGACTAAAACTGATGGTGATGCGCGTGGTGGTGCAGCATTAACGGTTAAACATGTTACTGGTAAGCCAATTAAATTCATGGGTACCGGTGAAAAGAGTGATGAACTCTCTGCCTTCCATCCTGAACGAATCGCATCTCGTATTTTGGGTATGGGTGATGTTTTAAGTCTAATTGAAGAAGTTCAGGAAAAAACAGATCAAAAAGAAGCAGAAAAACTGGCAAAGAAACTGAAGACAGGAAAAGGCTTTTCACTGGAGGATTTTCGTGAACAGTTAAATCAAATGAATAATATGGGTGGCATCGCTGGATTAATGGATAAGTTACCTGGTATGAGTCAATTACCTCCGGGTGCAGCAGCGCAAGTTAATGATAAAGAATTTGTTAAGTTAGGTGCTATTATCGATTCAATGACGCGAAAAGAAAAAATTAAACCGGACATTATTAATGGTTCGCGCAAAAAACGTATTGCAATGGGATCGGGCACACAGATTCAAGACATTAATAAATTGCTAAAACAATTTAAGCAAATGCAAAAAATGATGAAAAAAATGGCCGGTAAAGGCGGTATGGCAAAGATGTTGCGTGGTATGGGCGGTATGGGTGGTCAGATGCCTCCCGGAATGCCTCCATTCAAATAACGAAGATTAAATATTATTAAGGAACAACGATTTATTAAATGTCAGACAACACAGAAAAATCCGCACTAGATTATCACCGTTACCCAAAGCCAGGAAAAATAGAAATTACGCCAACCAAACCGTTGGCAAACCAACGTGACCTTGCTCTTGCATACAGCCCTGGTGTTGCCGAGCCGTGTAAAGCTATCGCGACAGATAGTAGTCTTGCCGCAGAGTTAACCGTGCGTTCAAATCTCGTTGCCGTCATTACCAATGGTACTGCGGTATTAGGCTTAGGTGATATTGGACCACTAGCCGCAAAACCGGTGATGGAAGGTAAAGCTGTTCTGTTTAAAAAATTTGCTGGCGTTGATGTTTTCGATCTTGAAATTAACGAAACTGATCCGGATAAACTAGTCGAGATTATTGCCAGTCTTGAACCTACCTTCGGTGGAATTAATCTGGAAGATATAAAATCGCCAGAATGTTTTCTTGTTGAAGGCAAATTACGCAATCGACTTAATATCCCCGTCTTTCATGATGACCAACACGGTACCGCTATTATTGTTGCTGCGGCGATTTTGAATGGATTAAAGATCGTTGGTAAAGATATCTCCAAAGTAAAACTAGCAACGACTGGAGCAGGTGCTGCCGGTATAGCTTGTCTTAAACTTCTGGTTAAATTGGGCATGAAAAAAGAAAACATCATTGCTGTTGATCGTGTTGGCGTAATTTATCGAAGTCGTCGTGAAGACGTCACTCCACATAAACGTGCTTTTGCTAGTGATACAAAATTAAGAACACTTGCTGATGTTATGAAAGGTGCTGATATTTTCCTTGGTTTATCTGGTCCCGGTATTGTTAAACAGGAAATGGTTCGAAGTATGGCTGAGAATCCATTGATTTTTGCCTTAGCTAATCCGATCCCTGAAATATTGCCGGAAGAAATATTGGCTGTACGTGAAGATGCCATTATTGCGACAGGTCGGTCAGATTATCCCAATCAGGTGAATAATGTTTTATGTTTTCCGTTTATCTTCCGTGGCGCATTGGATGTTGGTGCGACAAAGATTAATGATGAAATGAAAATTGCCATGGTTCATGCCTTGGCGGAATTAACTACAGAAGAAACGCCGGAAGCGGTAGCCGCCGCTTATGGTGGTGAAGATCTCAAGTTTGGTAAAGATTATTTAATTCCTAAACCGTTTGATCCACGCTTGATTGTTAAGTTGGCACCAGCAATCGCACAAGCAGCAATGGATAGTGGTGTAGCAACGCGACCGATTAAAGATATGGAAGCGTATCGTCAGCATTTGGCTCAATACGTTTTTGAATCCGTTATTTTAATGAAACCGGTATTCGAAAAAGCGAAACTCGATCCGAAACGATTGGTTTATGCTGAAGGTGAAGAAACCAAAATATTACACAGTGTTCAATCTGTACTTGATGAAGGTTTGGCTAAACCTATTCTGATTGGTAATGCCGATAAAATTGAATCGCGTATCAAACAAATGAGACTGCGTCTTCGTCCAGATACCGATATAGAGATTGTTGATCCAACTGAATATATAAAGACAAATAAAATCAAACTTACGGGTATCTCTGAGCTGAATACTTATGTCGGCGCCAATATGATCCAGAAAGGTGAAGCCGATGCGTTGATTTGTGGAACGAACGGTCATTTCCATGATCATTTTGATCATGTTGTTGAAAAACTGGGTATTAGTGAAGAAGTTAATCAGGCAGCAGCGGTGAATGTATTGATGGTTAAGAGAGGAGTTCTTTTTATCTGTGATACTGCCGTAACTATTGATCCAACGGCAGAACAAATAGCAGAAAATACCATGTTGGCTGCAGAGACGGTAAAACGCTTTGGCATCACGCCACGTGCTGCATTACTTTCATTTTCAAATGGTGATGATATCGAATCGGAAACCAGTCAGAAGATGACTAAAGCAATGGAGATTATTAATAAACAAGATCCAGACTTACAGGTACATGCACCGATACGTGCCGATGCGGCATTGTTAAGCGACATAAGACGCCGTGTCGTACCTTATTCAAAATTGGTTGATGATGCGAACCTGTTAATCATGCCGAATCTGGATGCAGCTAAAATTGCTTATGATTTAGTCAAGGTATTAACCAATGCAACATCCGTTGGGCCAATACTGGTTGGGCTTAATCATCCTGTGCATATTCTGACACCATCATCGACAGTACGACGTATTGTTAATGCCAGTGCGATAGCTGTAGTTGATGCGCAGATTAAAGCGAATGAATCCGGATCACTGCTAAAAAAAGCAGCGAGCTAAAGTTTTTTCGGTTTAATAACAAATGTCACTAATAAAGTGGCAATCACAATTAATGAAAAACAAAGCAAACTCCATTCGGCAATACTAAAGCTTAGGAATGTCCAGTGGACTTCAGCGCATTCACCTGAGCCACTTAGAATCATTCTCATGGCATCAGCGAAAGGAAACACTTCCATCATATACTCCAAACCAGGGCCGCATTCTGGCACTAATTCTGGAGGTAAATGTTGCAACCAGACTTGTCGTCCGGCAATACCTGCACCGATTAAAGCAGCAATCAATGTTAGTCCGCTGTAGATATAACGCATCCAACAACCCGGATTGTGAATAGCTGACGCTAGAGCAATTAAGGTAATAGCGATATAACACATGCGCTGAAAAGCACAGAGAGGGCAGGGTTCAATACCTTGGACATGTTCCAGATAAAGGCCGAAACCAAGTAAAGATAAACAAACAACAAATAGAGCGAGATAGAAAAGTCTAGTAATATTCATGAGGTAATGTTTTTAATTTTATATTCTTGTTATGTAATGAGACGCGACTCAAAATTGACCTTTCTCGCCTGAACGAAAAATTCCTAATTTTGAAACATCTTATCGTTATAATACTGTGTAGACACTAAAAATAAAAATCAGTTCAAATGATCCTAGATACCGCAGTTGACCGCTATGAGCCTAGATTTACATAATAAAAAACATAATGATATTGTTACTATTTAACTTCATTTTTTCGTCAAGGCGCTACAGCATCTAGGATTTTTATGATTATCAGAATCTTTGAAATAACCTTTCCCATCTTTGCCATCGTTCTGGCAGGGCTGCTTTATGCATACAAATTCAAGCCGGATATGACCTTGCCGAATAGGCTGAATATGGATGTCTTTATTCCATGTCTGTTATTCAGTGTTATTTATGAACGTGCAGGTGTTTCCGGATTATTCGGAAATCTGGCTTTGGCTGCGAGCATTGTTGTCATTATATCGGGTGTTATTGCGCTTATTGTTTCTAAAATATTAAAAATTGATCCTAAAAGCTTATGTCCACCAATTATGTTTGCTAATGCCGGAAATTTAGGTTTACCACTTATTGTTTTAAGTTTTGGCGATGTAGCTCTGCCTGCAGCAGTAATCTGTTTTGTTATTGGTAATTTCTTCCATATAACAGTAGGCAGTTATCTTTTGAACAAGAATTCCAATATTTTAAAAGTATTTACCTCTCCAATGATATTGGCTGTATTGTTTGCTCTGATATTAAGTCTGTTAAAAATAACAGTACCTAATACCTTGCTGGAACCGGTTCGTATGATAGGAAACATCTGTGTGCCGTTAATGCTATTCGCATTAGGTACACGATTAATCGATATGAAACTATCAGAATGGAAGATAGGCATGCTAGCAGCACTACTCGCACCGATATGCGGAATAGCGATTGTATTAGCCTTATTACCGTTTATAGAATTAACCAGACTAGAGCAAGGCGCGTTATTCCTCTTCGGTGCATTGCCACCCGCAGTAATGAACTACATCTTCGCCGAACACTATGATCAAGAACCCTCAAAAGTAGCCGCAATGGTATTATTCGGAAATGCCTTTTGTATTGTATCTATACCAATGGCATTGGCGTATGCATTACCGAGGTTTGGGTAACATTTGTCATTCCCGTGAACGCCTACATGGATGTAGCCGGTAGAGTCGAGTCTGGAACAGAGACCGAAACGGGAATCCAGTCAATTAAATAAAAAATCATTATTTATAAAATCGGTTTCGCCTGTTGGCGAGTCACTTCTTTTTATAAAGAAGTCACCAAGAAAACCTTTCCCTGGTACGTTGGCCTAAAGGCTTCCCAAAGTAAATGCAATTGCCTACGCGTCGCCCATAGGCTCGTCCCTGATCCGATGGGCTAAAAATTACATCCATGTAATTTTTCCGCTACCAATTCCATTCACTTTGGCAACGTATCACGGGATTAATGACCACAACCCATTATTGGTCTGATCAAGTACATCGTTAAAGACCTTTCGTTGCTGTTCCAATAATACTTGGCATATTTGGTGCGGATTTATTACTCGTGAAAAGTGTCCACGTAGATAGATGTGGTAAATATAACAAGCGAATTTCACTGTTTTGAATTTTATAAATTTCCAACTCCGCCTCGTATTTACCCCATCCAGTCTGGAATAACATTTTTTTAGAGCATTTTCCCGATAATTGTGAATTGATAAGTGTTCGCATTTGTTTCTGAACATCACGCCCAAGACAGATTACAAGTTTTGGTTTTACGGCAGGCAATATTTTTCCCCATAGTCTTAGTCCGAATTGAATTGACTGTTCTTTATTATGTAAAGATTCAAAGCGAGGGGATCTAAATGGTATGAAATGAGCAATTAGGGATTGAGACATCAAGTCTATATTGCTTCCCTTAAAATTTAGAGAAGTACATAATTCTTTAAATAGATGCTGCACTTGAATTTGTAAAGTTTCCTCCCCCGGTAATGATGTTCCCCATCTTTCAACCACATATGAAATACCTGATTCACAACTTTTCCACGGATGATCTTTTGGGATCTCATTGCCCGCTGGGTTTATGGTAACAAGCATTAACTTGATCGGCATATCAAAGATGCTTTTAGAAACACTCAAAAAACGCCACCCAAGTTTATGCCCAAGGTCTTTGTAGGCAAACTCAATATCAGAAATACATTCTTCAAAAAGTGAGATGGTCATATTTTTCGATTTCCCTATAACTAAAAAAGAGTATTAGCCGTTAATTATAAGTACGAACAACATATTACTTCGCATGTGTTTCCATATAGGAACGTAAGAGTTTATTGATTCGTGTTTGATAACCTTTACCTTGTTGTTTAAACCAGTCTACTACGTCTGTATCAAGGCGTATGGTGACGGATTGTTTTTCAGGCAATCTTATCTGGGCATTTTTAAAAAAAGCATCATCCAACTCCGGGATGTCGTCCATGTTTATTTCCGAATCTTTCATTTTATTGAGTTTTTTAAAGTTAGTTTTACTTGAAGCAGATTTCTTCATGATATTTTTGCTCACGTTTTGTTGCTTTTCGTGCTGAAATTATGCGGATGCTGTCGCTTAGGTATTCGACATAAACAACGACAATAATGTTACTTTGCATTTGACCAATACCTATCCAACGAACTTCTCCATAGTTTTCTCTTGTATCAATCCCAGTAAGAATAGGGTGCTGGAATATTTCTATCGCATCAGCAAAGTCGATATCGTGCTTACGAATATTCGCAATATTTTTTGCTGCGTCCCATTCAAATTCCATTGTTACATCCGTATATACAATTGTATGTACAAATGTAGTGGTGATTTAATGGAAAATCAAGGTGTTTTTAAGAAGAGTAAGATTAAAACTTGGTTTAATCTTTACTTATGACTAGCTGTTTCTTGCTGTATTAAAGTTCTAAGCGCATTGTTTACTGATTCTGAATCGGGAAACGCTTTTGCAATATCCGGTTCCAACAAAACAACATTAGTGCCTTTAGTAAATCTGTCAACATATTTACCACGCACACCTTTACTAAAATCATATTCGTCTTTCATTTTCATTCATTAACAGTATAAGGAAGTTTTACTATTTCAATTTCATGACTATCAGAAATCAACTTCTCGTTTAACTTATCTAATTCAATAACAGCCAACCCATAATAATTTCCATCAGGATGTTTAACTGAATTAACAATAATTCCGACTTTATTATCTGATTGTTCCAAAACAATATTGTCTCCAACATTTAATTCATTATTTGATTTTATTAACTGCAATCGTTTTTTTACTTCACCGCGATAATGTAATCGTGCGACAACCTCTTGTCCAGGATAACAACCTTTTTGGTAACTTAAACTTTTTAATGCATCGAGGTTTAGCATTTGTGGCAAGAACTGTTCTTGCGTTGTTGATGTTATCCACGGTAGACCGGCAAGAATATCTAATAATTCCCAGATTGAACTACTGCTTAATTTTCTATTTAGTTCAGGTAGTTTTTTTGTTAGTGCTTCAATACTTCCTGTTATTAAATATCGACCTGAGTTATCAGGGTGACAAATAATAACAAGACCATCTACAGCATGTACTTTACCTGCATTCGTTGGAATGTTTGAACCTAATGATGACAAGTCTTTTATATTAGCTAAGTCAACTAAAGGAGATGACTCTGATATATCTTCAATTGTTACTTTTGATCGCATAACAAACATGGTGAGTCTTTTTTGTACGAATTCTTTTAGTTCTTGTTTGAATAGTAATAAATAGCTTATGCCGGTATTTATAACAATAAAGTTTGTAATAACCTGACCTTTTGGATTACACCAGGCAGAAAGTTGTGCGGCAGGGTTTTTTATCAAGTTTAAATCATTAATAAGCTGACCGTGTAAAAAATCATGTCTGTCATCGCCACTAACAGCTAATAAGACAAAACCGGATAGGGGCGAGACGATGGGTGTCTCAGATACATTGATGTCTTTGTTATCGAATTCGATATTACCGTCATCTTGTATTGTTGCGCCCTGATCTTTCAGGAAGGTTTGCCATGTGTTTTTCATAAGAATGATTTAAGTTATTTTTCTGGAGTCACGTATGAGTTTGATGATGTGTGTTAATGCTTCATCTTCGGGTTTAGTTCTTCCCATGATCCAATCGAGGATATCGAGATCAGCTTCATCCAGTAGTTTTGAAAATGTGTTTTGATCAATATCACTGAGTGAGTCGTAAGACTCATTCAGAAATGTTTGTAATACGATATCCATTTCCCGCATGCCTCTTCGGCAACGCCAGAGGAGACGGGAACGATCAGCGTCCATTAAACGTTTCGTGACACCATTAATTTTTTGATTTCAGCAATGGCTTTTGCTGGATTCAAACCTTTCGGACAGGTGTTGGTACAGTTCATAATGGTATGACAACGATAAAGACGGAATGGATCTTCCAGTTCGTCTAAACGCTCACCCGTAAATTCATCGCGACTATCCGCTATCCAACGATAAGCTTGTAATAAAACAGCAGGACCAAGATAACGATCACTGTTCCACCAGTAACTTGGGCAACCGGCTGAACAACACGCGCAAAGAATACATTCATACAAACCATCGAGTTCAGCACGTTCTTCTTTTGATTGAAGTCGTTCTGCATCAGGCGGTGGTGGTGATTGTGTTTGCAGCCACGGTTTAATCGACGCGTACTGTGCAAAGAAATGCGTTAAGTCTGGAATTAAATCTTTTAACACTGGCATATGCGGCAATGGATAAATAGGAATATCGCCTCTAAATTCA
Source organism: Gammaproteobacteria bacterium (assembly GCA_041689615.1). Taxonomy (GTDB): domain Bacteria; phylum Pseudomonadota; class Gammaproteobacteria; order Eutrophobiales; family Eutrophobiaceae; genus UBA7359. Next base: position 10,349 of record JBDNFW010000008.1, read on the forward strand.
CCAATCGCTTTAATACAAGCAAGAGTATTAGTTCCGCCAATGTTCATTGCACATGAACCACAAATACCTTCACGACATGAACGACGAAAGGTGAGCGTGGAATCTATTTCATTTTTAATATAGATAATCGCGTCCAATATCATCGGGCCGCAATTATCTAGATTGATTTCATAGGTATCTAATCTTGGGTTTTCACCGGAGTCCGGTTCCCAACGATAGATATGAAATGATTTTTTATTGGACGCTCCTTCCGCAGCAGCGAAGGTTTTACCTTTCGTAACTTTAGAATTCTTGGGTAATGTAAATTCAGCCATAACTTATTCTCTGTTGGTTTATCGCTATTAATAGACGCGTTTCTTTGGAGGAAACACATCAACGTCGTCTGACAATGTGTACATGTGCACAGGTCGGTAATCGAAACTGACTTTGCCTTTGTTATCTATCCACGCCAGTGTATGTTTCATCCAGTTATCATCATCACGATCCGGGAAATCTTCACGGGCATGTCCACCGCGACTTTCTTGTCGATTCATTGCGCCGTGAATACTGACCATGGCACATTGCAGTAGGTTTTCGAGTTCCAGTGTTTCTACCAAGTCGGTATTCCAGACCATGCTTTTATCATCAACCTTAACTTGCGAGAAGGAATCCCATATCTTTGCCATTTCATCGATACCGTGTTGCATTGATTCGCCAGTACGGAATACTGCCGCATCATTCTGCATAGTACGTTGCATTTTGTCGCGTATTTTAGCGGTCGATATTGAACCCTTGTTGTGACGTATCCTGTCCAGTCGATCTAAACCTTCCTGACCGGCATTTGGCATATCTTTATGTGGCATACCGGGTTTAATATTTTCTGCACAGTAATTCGCAGCTGCACGACCGAAGACGATTAAGTCGAGTAGTGAGTTAGAGCCTAAACGATTCGCACCATGTACGGATACACAGGCTGCTTCACCGATAGACATTAAGCCTTCAACGATTGTGTCAGGATCACCGTCTTTTAACGTGACCACCTGACCATGGTAATTGGTTTGTACACCGCCCATGTTGTAATGCACAGTCGGAATTACTGGAATTGGTTCTTTTGTTACATCAACGCCGGCAAATATTTCCGCTGATTCAGCAATGCCCGGTAAACGTTCGTTAATGACTTCAGGTCCTAAATGTTCAAGGTGTAGATGTATATGATCTTTATCTTTACCAACACCACGACCTTCGCGAATTTCCATAGTCATCGAACGACTCACAACATCGCGCGAGGCTAAATCTTTTGCAGAAGGCGCATAACGTTCCATAAAACGTTCGCCTTCGGAATTGGTTAAGTAACCACCTTCACCGCGTACACCTTCGGTAATTAAACAACCTGAACCATAAATACCGGTAGGGTGGAATTGAATGAATTCCATATCTTGCAGCGGTAAGCCAGCACGTAAGACCATGCCGTTACCATCACCAGTACACGTATGAGCCGAAGTCGCTGAGAAAAAAGCGCGACCATAACCACCAGTAGCGAGTACGACTTGATGTGCACGAAAGCGATGAATCTTTCCATCTTCAAGATTCCAGGCCATGACACCGCGACAAACACCTTCGTCATCCATAATCAAATCGAAAGCAAAGTATTCAATATAAAATTCAGCTTCGTGTTTTAAAGATTGTTGATAAAGCGTATGCAAGATTGCATGACCAGTTCTATCAGCCGCCGCACAAGTTCGTTGTGCAGTTCCTTCACCATAATTGGTTGTCATGCCACCGAAAGGACGTTGATAAATTTTTCCTTCTTCAGTACGTGAGAAGGGCACACCTTGATGTTCTAATTCAATAACAGCAGGTACTGCTTCACGGCACATGTATTCAATGGCATCTTGATCGCCTAACCAATCAGAACCTTTAACGGTGTCATACATATGCCAACGCCAATCATCTTCACCCATGTTACCTAGTGAAGCACTCATGCCGCCTTGAGCTGCAACGGTATGACTACGGGTAGGAAATACTTTAGTAATACATGCTGTCTTTAAACCTTTTGCCGCCATACCGAAGGTTGCTCTTAGTCCAGCACCGCCAGCGCCAACAACGACGACGTCGTATTTATGTTCAATAATTTCGTATGATGAATTTGTCATTATTATTTACTTTCCTAAATAAATCTTGAGCACAGCAATTGCGGCACTGAGTCCGGCCAACCAGACAAGAAACTTAACCAGTATCAGACATGCAATTTTTTGCCATTCTGAATCAATATAATCTTCGATAATGACCTGCACGCCTAGAGCGGCATGGTAGTAAAGCGAGAATAAGAAAAGCAGCATTAAAACTGCATTGATTGGTTGACTTAACCATGCAATGACAATGGCGTATTCAGCGCCAGTAACGGCAACCAGAGAATAAATAAACCATAAACTTAATGGCACAAGTGCAACGGCAGTTAAACGTTGAGCCCACCAATGATGAAACCCTTCTTTTGCTGAACCAAGTCCACGTACTTTCGCTAATGGGCTGCGCATACTCATAGTACACCTCCCAAAATAACGGTAACGGCTGTCAGAATAATACTGAATGCAATAACGGCATAACCCGATTTATAGGTTGTCGATATTTCCAATCCTAAACCTGCATCCCAAAATAAATGTCTGACGCCATTAGCAAGATGAAAATAAAGAGAGAAGACGAAACCAATTAATATTATTTTTCCATACCAGGCCGAGCCGTACTGTTGCAAATTGGTAAATGCTTGTTCGCTAGTCGCAAGTCCCACTAACCAACACGTGAGTAGTAACGAACCAAGACTTAGAAAGACGCCTGTGCCTCTATGTGTAATTGACAAAATTGATGTCAATTGAGGTTTATAGACTTGCAAATGGGGTGATAACGGTCGTTTCACCGGTTCCATAATTGATATCCTCTAAAAAAGTGTGTTAATTCTAAACTGTTTTATAAACAGTCATTATCGTTTTTGCTTTTAGATCTTTGCTAAAAGTCTATACAGCGTCCTTTCTTCTCCCAATCACCATAACGTGTTGGTTCAGGTCCTTTGGGACCTCCAATTTCTTTAGGCGAGGATTTTGATTGTCGTTGAACATTCTCATCCTTGCTTTCTTTATTATTTATATTTTTATTATCTTTCATCTAACTCTTAATTTAGCAGTGAATAGTGATGCTGCGCTGCAATGTAAATTGAACAGTTATTTTAACCCAAAAACGCGTTAATATCTTTTTCTCGAAAACGGAATCTAGAGCGCCAATGATCTGCTTATGGATAAGACAGAAAATCCTTTTTTAGCCACACTCAGGCTGCCCGTAAAAAACTCTTCGATTTTGCTTATGGTCGTAATAGCAGTGCACTTTATGTGCCTGATATTGCCTTGGCTGACAGGATTAGCTTTATATATTAAGAGCATACTGACAAGCGTTGTGCTGGTCAGTTTATGTTATTACTTATATCAATACCGGTTTTATGACGCTAAAAAGCGAGTAATAGAGTTGATTCTAGGAGAAGAAGATAATTGGCAAGTGAAAATGAATAATGGTGCAGTGCATCAAGCTAAGTTAGGTCATAGCCGATTTGTACATCCGTTGCTCACCATTATCTCGTTGATGTATGAAAATAGTCGTGAGTATTTTATTTTTACACCTGAAATACTTGATGCTGATTTATTTCGGCGGCTACGCGTTCGATTACGTTTTCAGGTAGGTAAGTAATCTAAGAGAAATAACGCGTTTGCCACGCAGTCCAGAGTTTTCTAAGCGGCGTTAAACTTACATTCTTATCAAATAAACTGCATCCATCTCTAAGAATTTCATCGCAAGTTTTAAATGTGAGTCGATTCATGATTAATCCGTGTTGAAAATGTATATTATTTTCTTTGTTTAGTTTTTTATACGTCTCATCAAGTCTTGTTTTTAAATTTATTAACAATGGTGAAAAGATTTCTTTTTGTTTTATCTGTTTATTTTTTGTTTCGATACGAAGACTTAACAAATCAGTATTATTGGCATAGCTTGCCGGAATAATGCAACGCGTTTCATTGATGTAAGTATTGGGTTGTTGTAAACAAGTTGTAAAATGTATGAGTGCGCCCATTTCTCGCATTACATCTAATGAATCAGTTTTTGTTTGATTTAATTGATGTGCACATTGATACCAGATTTCTCCAGTTGTCGATTTGTATAAAGATAAAATCGAATCTAAAGAATCTTTTTGTTCTATAAATATAAAATGATTGAAAAATTCAATGACACTGTCAAATGTTGAATTTAAATTTTTATCAAAGACTATGCATTCTTGCATTTGTTTTGTAACAGGATGACGAGCCTGTTGATTGAATAGACGTTCAATTTCTTCGTGCCACCATTTTAGTTTTATTCGTGCTACACCCGGATCAGAGCATTCCTGAATAATATCGCTTAGTTCATATAGAAACGCATGAAAAGCAATAATGAGTGCTTTGTTTTTTTTGCAATCAAAAATAGTTGCATAATAAAGATTGGAACCATCGGGTATTGCTTTATTGATGCAATAATCAAAAGCTGTGGAATCGTTAAGATCAGAGTTCACTGAGTCTATCATTTATCTCATGCACGCTGGTAACCATCGTGTCTGCATTCCAGCTATGTGGGTCTTCATCTTTTTCAATGTAACCATAAAGTGCGATCATTGTTTTCGTGCCAGCACGATTTCCAGCTTCTATATCGCGCTGAGCATCACCTATATAAATAGTTGATGCAGGTTCAGCTTGAATTAATTCGCAGGCGTGAATCACTGGAGCAGGGTGAGGCTTACGTTGTTCCAGTGTATCTCCACTGACAATACAAGCAGCTCGTTTATCAAGAGATAGCGCTTCTAATAAAGGCATTGTTAGCCATCCTGACTTATTAGTGACAATACCCCATGTTTTATTGTTGTTTTCAAGTAAGGTTAATAATTCTGCCATGCCATCATACAGTTTTGTTTCTTCTGCAATATGTTCAAGATAATAATTTAGAAATTGCTCGCGTATATCTTCAAAACCAGAATCACTTTCCTCAAGATCAAAAGCCAGTTTGATCATGGCGTTACCACCGAGTGAAACAGCTGGGCTGATTACTTCTAATGGTAATTTTTCTAAATTGTGTTTCTGGCGAATCGCATTAAGTGCGTTAGCAAGATCAGGTGCTGTATCTGCTAATGTACCATCTAGGTCGAAAAGAACGTTATCTATCATCAGGATTTAATTGTATCTAATAGGTAATTCACATCGGTTTGTTTTGTTAAAGAGCAACGATTTAATAGAGGATTGTAATCCATGCCGACTAAATCATTTAGTTGAAGACCTTGTTCATTACACCAATTGACTAACTCAGAAGGACGAATAAACTTTTCATATTGATGTGTGCCTTTAGGCAAAAGGTTGAGTATGTATTCTCCGGTTAATACGGCTAGCATATAGGCTTTAATATTTCTGTTTATGGTTGAAAACATAACGTGGCCACTAGGTTTAATCATTTTTGCGCAAGCCTGAATAATAGATGCGGGCTCAGGTACATGCTCTAGTAATTCCATACAGGTTATTAAATCAAACTTTTCCTGATTGTCTTCAGAATATGCCTCAGCCGTAGTAACAAGGTAATTTAACTCGAGCTTATTATCTGAAGCATGTTTCGATGCAATGCTAATGTTTTCTTCGCTTGCATCGATGCCTGTTACGTTCGCCGCTTGTTTTGCCATAGCTTCGGCCAGAATGCCGCCACCGCAACCTATATCAAGAACATGGGTATCCTTTAATGCTGTGTTATTCGTAATAAAGCGTAAGCGAACAGGGTTGATATGATGCAGTGTTTTAAATTCACCATTGATATCCCACCATTGATCTGCTCTGGAAGAAAATTTTTCCAGTTCATCAAAATCGATATTTTCTGTTTTTTCCATTTATTGTCGTTTTTAAAAAATAATTGAAGTTATGAAACTAGTTTAACTTTTTGACACAAGATATTGAATAGAAAGTTTTATTTAAGAATTAATAAATAAGTTATTGATATAACTCTGTTTTTTGCAATAGATTTTCGTATGACCGTATAGTAATCTTCTTCACAAGAGCTTATAACAATAAATTAACAGTAAAAATTACGCGATAGGGAATAATAATGAATAATAAATTCGTGTCTGCTTTTAAAGTGTCTATAGTCGTTTCTAGCATGCTTTTTTTATCTGCTTGTGCGACAACTGGTGCATTAGACGAACGTGATCCTTGGGAAGGATTCAATAGGGGTGTTTACTCATTTAATGAGATTTTGGACGATTTTGTCTTTGAACCTGTCGGTAAAGTCTACGATTTTATCACGCCAGATATTATTGATGATGGCGTCAGTAACTTCTTTAATAATCTGGCTCAATTACCAGTAATCGCCAATGACTTACTTCAGTTTAAATTTGATCAGGCTGCGAACGATACAGTGCGTTTATTTCTTAACTCTACTATAGGCTTATTTGGCATTTTCGATATTGCTTCAGAAGGAAATTTGCATTCAAGCAAAGAAGATTTCGGTCAAACATTAGGACATTGGGGTCTGGATTCAGGTCCTTATCTCGTTGTTCCGTTTTTTGGTCCGGCATCAGTAAGAGATGCGGTTGGTTTTGCAGTAGATCGTAGTGTATTTAGTCCGATTGCCTATGTTGATGATGATATGGCTAGAGCCGGTTTACTCACCCTCGAGTATGTCGATTTTAAATCAGATATATTAAGTACGAGCGATTTGATTGGTGATGCGGCACTTGACGAATATGACTTTATCAAGAATGCTTATTTCGAAAAACGAGCTAGCCAGATTAGTAATGGAGGATTTGAAGAAAATTTTCCAGGCGAATTAGAAGACATAAATTCATACTAAGCTGAATTGTTGCTATTTAATCCAGAGTAAGTCGTGAATCATTAATTCCGAGAGCGTAGGCAAATTCGATTAATTGTTGTTGCTTCACTCTTGCCTTATCAATATCGATACTGGCAAGTGCTTTACCTTCCAGAAATCGTTTGTAGATTGAGTCGTTCATGCGTTGCATTCTCTTGGTTTGATTTGCCGAATTTCTTTCCGCAGCGGTAAGCTCCGACCAAGATGCTATAAATTTATCCAGACTTTCTTCATCCCAGCTATTTTCACTAAGAAAATTTGCCATCAATGTTTCCCCTGCGGCACTTTCATCTATTGTCGTAGCAGTCATGTCATCCACAGTAACTGTTTTATTATCCGAAGACACAGATATTTTAACGGTCTCTGACTCTGGTGGTTTAGGGTAAAAAAGAATAACGGTAAGAATCAATGACAAAACAATAATGAAGCTGACCAATATAAAAATAAAAGGAGACTTTTTATTTTTTTTAGAGCTTACATTTTGTTTTACTGGAGGAGGAACACTGTTAGATTTAGGCTTGCGCGTTTGTTGAGGCGAAGTGATTTCTGTCTTATCTCTTTTAATACCTTCAGTGATAGCACTCTCTAACTCATTTGTTGGCTTAAGTGGTGCTTCGTAATCGATAGACGTAAGGGAAATTTTACCGGCGATAATACCTTGAACAAGTTCGGTACGTGATTTACGGTAGACGTCTTTACCTATTGCACCTTTGGCAAAATCCTTTGCTAGACCACGTAATGTTTGTTTACTCATTTAAAACCTTTTTATTTATTAGCCGACATTCTCACGAAGTAATCGGAAACCGGTTGCTTCATCAGCACTGCCATCACTACTGCGTTCCAGAGAAATGTCACATTTAGCATGTGGGTCAGTATATGCGCCGCCACGAACCGTAGTTGCATTACCATCGATAACCCACTCCTGTACATTGCCTACATAATTCTTTAAGCCCCAACCATTTGATTTACCGGATTTCACACTCACAACACCAGTACCTTTAATCAGTTTTTCACTGACTGATACACGACAGTTAAAATCTTTTTTAGGTTGAGCTCCGCCAGCATTGGCTGCGTATTCCCATTCTGCTTTAGTTGGAATGCGATATGTTTTACCTGTACGTTCAGACAACCATGCGGCGTATTCTTGTGCCTGTTGTAGAGTGATGCCTGTCATTGGATCATTGCTACGATCTTTATCTTTAATCGGTTGACAGGTGCCGCTAAGAATACAGTATTTACTCCAGTCACTGACTGATATCTCATACTTGGCTATAGCAAAAGGCTTTTCAAAACCTTCGCCATTTGGAACTACGACCATTAATGGTCCTCGAGCAGACGAGTGAATCATATCAAAGCAAATAGCTTTTGCTCGTGTGCCATATCCCGCTAATCTTGATGTGCATTCAGAATCAGTTTCGATAGGTTTCCAGGCTGCTGCAGTGGCCGCTGCTGTACTGCTACCTTCTGGAGTTACATCGGACGCAGTAAGCTGTTCTTCTTTTTGTCTGATTTTAGGTTTACTTACTGGTTTATATTTCGCTATTAACTGATCTAATGCTGCTTCTTCCGTAGCGTAATCAGGATTATCTGCCCATTTAGTTGTTTTTAGACGTTCAAATATTCTTTTAGTGAGTCGGAGATCATCATAGTTTTCAGCTGCTGCCTCCTTCTCTTTTAAATAGGCGTCGAATTCCTTGTTAGCGTCTTCAATTTTAGCTTTTAGTGCATTAGAAAACTTTCCGAAATCCGGGTGTGTTGAGTATTCTGCTGAAGCTGCCTGTTGTAGTTGTGTTGCCAGAGTCAGTTTATTCGTTGTAAGTGCCGCCTGAGCTGCAGCAAATCCAGCCCATGGTTTAAGTTGTAGTTGATTTCTTAACTCAGCCAGAGTCGCGTCTGCAGGGAAAATACTAGCTGCATTTTGAGCCAGACCAGCAGCAGCGTTTTCATTTGTCGTTCGAAGAGCAGTAATACGATCTGCCAGAGTCTTCGCTGCGGTCCTTCTGAATTCATCATAGCGAACCGGACTTGCCGTTTCTATTTGGCTTACTTTTAATTTGACATCATTTGGAAATGACGTTGCGGTTTTAAATAATTCAGTTAATTCGATGATGTTTGCTTCAGCTTGATATTCATTTTTTAGTGTTCCCAATAAAATATTGGTTGGATCAATTTCAAGACCCTTGTTAACAAAAGCATAAGCAGTTGAATATTCTTTTGCAGCAGCACTTTTTTGTGCAAGTCTGGCATGACTATCGGCCAACATTGGTGCAGCTTCGTAAGAAAGATAACTGTCAGATTCAGGAATATCATCCTTTAGTTGTTCGAATAGTTTTCCGGCTTCAGTGATATTGTCTGCTTCAGTGAATGTTTTGAAGTCAGCCTTGTTAGCTTCGACGCGCGCTTTACGATCAGATTCTTTTCGTGCACTGGTTACAGAATCACGCATATTCAGCAATTCTTGTATACTGGGTGCAAACCGTTGACCAACGTCAACATAACTATCAGCGGCATCATATCGTTCAGCTTGCAAGGTCTCATTAGCTTTTGCGATATAAAGTTTAGCAATCTGACCTCGGAATTGTTCCAGACTCGAAGCTATGCTTTTATCTTCATTAACAAGACTTCCTAATTCCTGAACATTTTTCAACAAGCTCGTTTCCCATTGCGCATTATCGGGTTGAGCATTAGCTAATGCAGATTCAATATTACTTATATCTGCTGTTGCCAGTTCAGTTATCGCTTGTTTGCGCTCGTCACCTTTAAGATGAGCCAGCTTTACTTCCGTTAATTGTTGGTTAAGTTGTAAACCATTCATCAAATCGCCAAAGTCAGATGCGAATACATTTGCATCATCACGTGTTCCCGAGTTTATGGTTTTAAGTTCTGCTTCAACAATAGGTTTAAAGGATTCTGATAGTGCTGTTATCAATTCACTATCAGGTTTCAATCCTGCAAGTTGAACAATGGTTGCTTCCTGTTCTTTATAGTCAGTGAGTGATGTGAGTTGACCTTGTACTACACCTAAGTCAGATTCAAGTTGAGCTACTTTTTGCGCGCGTAAAATCTTGGTTTCCAAATCAACTAATCTCGGATCATCTTTTGAAGTAGTTAAGCCGGATTTAACCAGAGAGAGTGCAACATCAAATTCATTCGCTTCAAATTTATCCAAGGCAAGAAGGCGATATGCATTACTGGGTCTAGGATCTTCAAGTAGTGGATGAGCCGGATCAATATTTCTTATTTTGTCCAGAATATTTCTGGTGGTATCAATCAAACTAGGATCTTTTAAAGCAGCAATATATTGAGTATTTAAATCACCAATAACTTGTTTTTTACTAGTCGATACTAACGCTGTCTTTTCCTGTAAAAAGATTGAGTCAGGGTAAAATTTGGCTATTTCTTCAATCGCTGCTTCAGCAGCAGGAAAATTATAAGCGTTGTCACTTGTGTCAATTAAACCAGCAATTTTGTCGCTGAAATAATTTTGGATAGCATCCTTTGCTTCTTCATCACCAGTAATTGTTGTCTGGTCAGATTTCTCCATTAATAAAATTTCATCAAGTTTGGTTGCTATATCCTGATCACTAATTTGATCAGATGAAATTTCTGCAATCACTCCTGCAAGTTCTTTTTGATGTAGATAATCCATCGCGGGTGCAATTAACATCATGCCGATAATAAGTAATATTCCCGCAGCAATAACGAACGGGTTTTTATACCAGGTTGCTTTACCTTCTAATTCTTCGAGAAAATGAGCAACACTAGGACTACGATCTTCACGCTTAAACGCAACAGAACGTCTTAAGGCACGGTTTTGTTTTTTATTTAATTTTTTTATGTAAGGCGGAATAAGATTATTTTCTTTCGCCTTATTAGCAGGTAATTTATTGAATGGGTGCTTGGTCGTTAATAATTCATAGCAAGTACAACCCAGAGCATAGGTATCATCTCTTGTATCGGGTTCTTCACCTTCCAGCATTTCAAGGCTAGCATAAGCAGGTGTTAGAGCACCAAGTTTACCGGGATCAAATAGTGTTTTTTCCGCTTCACCTGTAACAGGGTTTTTTACAGCACGGGCGATACCAAAATCCAGTGTTTTAACGATACCATCATTACACATGAAAGCATTGCCAGGTTTAAAATCAGAATGTACCAGACGACGATCATGAGCATAGATTAAACCTGCACCAAGTTGTTTGATAATGCCATAGGCTTCATCAAAATCGAGTCCGCCCTTTGGACGCACGGTTTTCTTTATATAGTCTTTAAGCTCCATGCCTTCCATCAATTCCATGGTGATGTAGACAGGGGTATTAGGGCCACCCACACGATCAAAGTCGTAAATGGTTGCAATATTCGGGTGAGCTAGTTTTTGTTGACGACTTGATTCACGTTGCAGTGAGATAAAAGCTTCAGGGTGATCCTTAAAGTCATCATTTAACAGCTTAATAGCAACGTGTGGCTTTTTATCTTTCGCTTCCGCTTTTAGCAAATCAAGTGCTTTATATACTTTACCCATACCGCCGATACCGAGCACTTTTTCAAGCTTAAAGCGTTGCTTAATAATCGAACCTACACCGTAACCACCACTTAAATCACCTGTAGGTACGGCTGGATCATTCCATTCTGTGCCAGCGGGACCGGTTGCTGAAGTAATAGATGGGGTTTCCGTATTAGCGCCAGGCACACTAATGTCAAAAAAGTCAGAACTGTCATTAGTCGTATTAGTGCTTCCAGTCTGCGTTGATTTTTCTTCTTCACTCATGACGACGGTTGAGTCTGGCGCCGCGGCACTTGCTGAGTCCGAACTATTATTTTCGACAACTGAATCTTGTGAAAAGATGGTGGAGTCGGCTGCACCGGACTCACCACTTTCACTTTCAGTTTCAGATGCATGGGCACGTCTGAATTCGTTAACCTGGCGTTTTAATTCTGCGTATTGTTTATCGTCGAGTTTTTTTTGTGCAAAAACTTCGTCTAGTTGCGCGAGTATCTTATTAGCAAACTTAGGTGACTTGGCAAGTAAAATATCCAGTTGTTTGGATAAAGACTCAAGCTTTAATTCACCTTTCGCTAACGCTTCAAGCGCTGTTTTAAAATCAGCCAATGCAAAACTCCTTCAAAATACAATCACTCTCTATAAAACTTCTAATCTATATCGATGACAATAGCGGTAACATTATCGCCAGCGCCTCGATCTAAGGTTAAGTCGATTAATTCCTTACAAATTTCTTCAGCAGTACCTTTACCAAGCATTTTTTCAAACTCAAAATCAAGCGTATGTTTAGTTAAGCCATCACTGCACAACAAATATCGGTCTCCTTTTTTCATCTCTTGAATATCCATATCCAGAAAAAAATTCTGTGCAGCGCCAACGGCGCGCGTAATCATATTTCCATGTGGATGAACAGCGGCTTCTTCTCTGGAGATAAGTCCTTGCTCTACATATTGTTCGACTTGCGAATGGTCTGTCGTCATTTGTCGTAATTCTTTATCACGTAAACGATACAAGCGACTGTCTCCAGACCACAAATAAACGCAGTATTTTCCGTATGCCAACATCATTACAACGGTACTTCCAATTGTAGTACGTTTTGCGCTTTCGCTAGCTTTTTGTATCAGTTTTTTGTTGACGTCGATCAATTTGTCTTCGACGTCATCTATATATCTTTCTAAAGATATACCTTCGTGTACTTTTTTCAGGGAGTTGACGATCATTTGACTGGCGACATCGCCACCGTCATGCCCACCCATACCATCAGCTACTACCCACATTCCAGCCTCGGTTCTTTCCAGCATGGAGTCTTCATTATGCTTACGAACTTTTCCGACATTCGTAATGCCATGCGAATGCCATGATAGTGTTTTTATGTTGCTTTGTGGGTTTGATACGCTCATTGAACTTATGACGATTTAAGCACAAATGTGACTATTTCACTTGGACCTTCTGCAAAAGATTTTCCAAGACTAATTCGACCATTGGCAGAGATGTGCATTTCTTCTCGCCTTAAGAAAGCATCCTCAGTATTATCCATACTGATATGCGAGCCGTTTGTGCTTTGATCAATAATGAAAAATTTGTTGCGTCGTAACTCAATTCGAACATGTTGTCTTGAGGCTAATTTTTCATTAATAGGTAAATCGCAAGCCTGACTTCGACCCATAACTAATCCCTGTTTATCTTGATTAAGTACGACACTCTTACCACCATAACTTACTTCTAGTGACACTTGAGGGATTTTAGGCATTTCCTGAAGCATCCCTGTTGCCATTCGTGTGACATCTTCTTCTTGCCAGATGATTTCGAAAATTTCGATATCTTCTTTTTTCCCTTTAATAGGTGCGCGATCAACAAAACGAGTACTCGCACGCATAATAGGTTGGAGTAAATCCACGGTAGATTTTGTCGTAATAATCTGGCCGCCTTTTGCCTGAGCGGCCATTCTGGCTGCAACGTTGACAGCATCACCAAAGACATCTCCGCCTTCTAATAAAGCGGGGCCGAAATGCATGCCAACTCTAATTTTTATTTCGGGAGAGTCTTCCTCTCTCATTTCATTAGCATCTTCCAGTGTTTCCTGCATTTCAATTGCTGCATTTGCGGAATCGTCGGCTGTTGGAAAGGTGCACATAATTTCGTCACCGATCGTCTTAATGACTGTGCCGCTATGGAGGTGAATTACTTTTGTTAGCAAATCCAGTGTGTCTGAAACTGTAACTCTTGCAGTTGCATCACCTAAAATTTCAAACAAGCGGGTACTACCGCTAATATCAGCAAACATGGTGGCAAGGGTTGTTGTTTTCGGCGGCATATATTTTTTTGTGATTATTCTTTAAAAACATAGAGATAATAGCATGAATACTTTTGTCTATCTGCCATTATCATTGCTTATATGTGCTCATAATTTCGATTTTAAAAAATTTAATTTGATATGTCAGGATTACTGTAATTTAATTTGAGAATCGATGATAGCGATTAAGTTATTTATAGTCGCCATATTACAACATAAAGTTAATATGGAAAATAAGGTCTGATGCAAGATTTTATAATTATTAGTAATTTAAGATGATAAGATAAGTTTATATTTCAATTTACATACTGTTTTCAATTTGAATGATGTTTAAAAATTTAAAAACTCTTTTAGCTGTATTATCCATAGGTGTTATTTTAGTTGTTTCCCAAACTTCTCAGGTATCAGCGATATCAGTGAAGGAATTATTAGGGCTGGAAAATAGCCAAGAGCAAACGAAAACCGAAGATAAAGAATCTTCTGCTACAACAAAAGAAAATGATGATTGGGCCAAATCGTCTGATTCGGAAGGCTCTTTAAACTCACAAATTGATTTGGATTATGTTTCATTGTTGGTGGCGAATATGAATGAACAAGAACGTATTAAAATTCTTGATGATCCGGAATTGTTTAAGCAAGTTATTGAAAGTGAAGCAAATAGTCAGTCTACAGTGTCGGCAGCTATAGCGAATAAGTTAGTTCAGGATCGTAATGTTAAATTTCTGATGCGTCGTGGTGCCGAAAATATTTTACGTGAGGCTTATCTCAACCGGTTAGTTTTGAGTAAGTTACCAAAAGACTTCCCTAGCGATGAACAAGTTTCTGAATATTTTGAGTCAAATAAAGAGCAGTTTGTAGTTCCTGAACGGCTTCATGTTTGGCAGATATTTTTTAAAAAATCAGACAATGTTGATACGAAAGAAATTGCGTCATTGAAGAAAAAAGCAGATGAAATAATTTCCGATATCAAGAAAGGAAAAGCAGATTATTCAAATGTTGCTATCGCTCATTCTGAACACGAACAAAGTAAGGCTTTGGGTGGCTATATGGGATTATTAAAGACGAGTGATTTACTGCCAGAGATGAAAGAGCCTATTTTAAAACTGAAAGAAGGGGAGCTAAGTAAGCCGGTTGAATCCGAGTCTGGCATTCATATTTTAAAAAGAGGCGAAATTTTGAAAGCGGAAACACTCGAATTATCACAAGTTGAACCGCAAATTCGACAATTATTAGTAAATCAAGCTAATACGCAGCTCAGACAAGCGATTTTTGTTCAAGCAAGGAAGGAATATCCTCAGGATATTCCGGATAAAAAGCTCGAAGAATGGCGTCTAAGATTAAAAACAAAGACAAACTAAACTTTAAGTATCTTTTTATTGATTTCAGTGGTTAAATTCATATCAATTCGTTGCTATTTTGCAACACTTTCCCTCTTCTACATCACACATTAAAAAGTAATTGTTTTCAATAATTTAGACTATTCACTTGCATTTAATTATTAACATTATTTTTTTGCTCCTTGCGTTGTAAATTGATATAGTTCAACAGTTGAATAAATTAATATCGCCAGTATTGTATGTTCGATTGGTGAAATCGGATTAAAAAATACGCTAAGTGTTTGAATAATAAATAATTATTTGTGATAAATAAGTCGACAAAAATTAAATGGGGAGAAGTGCGCAATTTATTGCTAGTGCTTTCTTTACTATTCCTAAGTGATTTAGTCATGGCTGGCCCATTAGGCTTGCCTGATTCTGCACGCCCAGGTGCCGTGCGTCCGCAATCCGAAGTGTTACCTGAAAGGTCGGAAGCACCTACGGGTGATATGGTCGATATTCCCGCTGTAATCGATCGTCCTTTCGATATCGAAGAAGGGCCCTATGTCATCGTAAAAGAATTTAGATTGTTAAATGCCGAAGATTTGCCGAAATACGACGTCAGCATTGAAGAGATTCAAAGTGCAATTCTTGAAAAAACACGACAAGAGCAGCCTGAAAAAGGTTTTAGTATCGGCCAACTGCAAGAAGTCGCTGATCAGGTCACACGCTATTACCGATCTAAAGGTTTGATTCTTTCAACCGCAGTTATTCCAGTTCAAACAGTAGGGGAAGGAATTGTCGACATACAAATCTTTGTCGGAAGACTTGGACGTGTGCTCGCAGAGAGTCATGAGAAATATAGTGAGAAAGTATTAAGAAAACCATTTCTTGGATTAGTTGGAGAGCCTGTTACTCAGGAAGGTATTGAAGCGGCACTTTTAACATTAACAGATTTTCCTGGCTTAAGTGTGTTTGGTGTATTTCAACCCGGACAGAAAGTGGGTGAAGCCGATATTATCCTTAAGGTGCAAGAAGAAAAATGGTATGACGTTGCCTACCGTGCTGATAACCATGGTTTGCAAGAAACGGGCCGTAATCGTTTCAGAACAACAATAGACTGGAATAACCCTACAGGTGGGGCTGATAAAATAACGGCCACATATCAACAAACCTATAATCCCAAAAATAACGATTATTGGTCTTTAGATTATCAGAGATTTTTGGGTAATGGGTTTACTTTGGGATTAGGAACTTTCAAAAACCGTTTTGATATCGGTGGTGCGTTTGCATCAAGCTTTATAGCTGCGGAAACGACTAATAAGTCAATTTACCTTGAAAAGTCGTTTATTCGTAGCAGACAAAAAAACTTTTCCGGTGATCTTTCTTTAACGCATAAAGTATCGAGAACAACGACAAATTCAGCGCAAACTAATGTAGATAGATTAGCCGTATTAGCATTAGAGTTAAATTATGACTCCGTTGATACGTTTCATCCACTCAGACCTTTGGTGCAATTAATTAGTAAAAAAACACCTGATAATTTTGGCGGTGGTTTAAACTTTGCGACAATTACCTATAGTCGTGGTTTTAATGATATTTTGGGTGCAATGGGTTCTAGTGGTGACCAGTTTGCTGGGCCTGGACAAAGCCGAAGTAGTCGTCGAGGTAATCAAACAGGTGAATTTGCCGAAGGGCAATTTGATAAAATATCTGCAAATTATCAACGTCTACAACTGATGACAAAAAATACGTCGTTGTTATTCAAAACGGAATTGCAATGGTCGAACGATATATTAGCGCCTCTTGAACAATATTCCGTAGGTGGACCTGAAAATGTTAGAGGCTTTCCCGATGCACAAGGCTTATTTGATCGTGCTTATTTCTTTTCGTTTGAATATATCTTTAATGCGCCGTTCATAGCAGATAAACCCGCGTTTAAAAACCGAACGTGGGGCGAGTTACTCCAATTTTCAGTATTTTATGATTTTGCAACAGCTCAACAAAATGATGCAATAAATTCGGCGACAGATCGTAATACATCAGGTAGTTGGGTAACGTTTAAGAGTGTGGGTATGGGCTTACGTTTCAATTTGCCGGGTTCAATTGATAGTCGTTTGATGTACGCGACAGAGTTAGGCGCAGTGAATCCGAATGATGGCCGTTATGGTCATCTTTGGGGTGATTTTACCTATAGTTTTTAATGAAAAAAAAGATGACAAAAACGACATGTGTATGCCGTAATAAGTCATAATATCATTAATAAAAATAAATCAGAATTGAGTGAGAACTGGGTCACAGTTTCTTAAGTCAAAGTCTGGTATCAAGGGGGTTGTGTTTCTTAGGTGAGCAGGATTGTCGCCGTCACAATCTGAAGGAAACAAATGAGACAAAAGAGAAAAACAGGTAAGCAGACAAAGAAGCAGTCTTCTGTTACTAAACAGGCGGGTGGTATTGTTCGTCCGCGAATTAAACTTAACCCTGTTACTTCATTTATCAGGACATCCCTTCCCGCTGGTCTTTTATTTGGTCTTTATGTAGGCAATGTGGCTGCTGAAGTATTACCAAATTTTGATTCGAATAACTCAACAATTTCACATTCAAATAATGGTAATCATGCTGATATTAATTCGTCTACAGCAAATGGTTTTGGATCAACTTCATCAATATCAATTGGCGCGCAGCAATCAGTTAATATTCTCCAGGCTCAAAATGCACATTACACACTAAACAGTACAAGTAGTGGTGCTTTACCCGAACAAATCTTAGGCAGCCTTAACTCTGCTGGTAGCGTTACGCTTTTTGCGACTAATGGCATTTTGATAGGCCATGGAGCTACGGTTAATG
This sequence comes from Gammaproteobacteria bacterium, assembly GCA_041689615.1. Taxonomy (GTDB): domain Bacteria; phylum Pseudomonadota; class Gammaproteobacteria; order Eutrophobiales; family Eutrophobiaceae; genus UBA7359. Next base: position 28,194 of record JBDNFW010000008.1, read on the forward strand.
TTAACTCTCTTATTGCGACCAGTTTAAAGCCTTCTGATAACGAAAGTTTTCAAAATGGTACCCATACCTATGTTAATTCTGATGGTTCTGAAGGTGGGTTAGTTGTTAACCGAGGCACAATTCAGGCAGCAACAGGTGGCACAGTTAGTTTAATTGGCGGTGCAGTTAGAAATGAAGGCATTATATTAGCGACAGCAGGACAAGTTAATTTAGTAGCAGGTAAAAAAGTCACCATGGATTTCGATGGCGATGGCTTAATGCAATTCGCTATTGATGAAGAGGTTTTGCAAAACGCACAAAACTTAGAAAGTGCTGTATCAAATACAGGTACGATTAATAGTGGAAGCGTTTTATTAAAAGGCAGTGCTGCAAAGGATGTATTCACTAATGTTGTAAATAACAGCGGCGTTATTGGTGCCAGCAAAATAGATAATAGTGGTGGCGTCATAAAACTTGTCGCAAGTGGTTCAAATAATTCTCTTATAAATACAGGCACTTTGAATGCATCATCTGACACAGGGAATGGTGGCACGATAGAAATCTATGCGAGCGACACAGCAATCATTTCTGAAGATAGTTTAATAACGACAGCATCGTCATCGGATAAAGGTGGCTACATACAAATTACCGGTGACAAAGTTGGTTTAATTGGTAACTCAGTGGTTGATGCTTCGGGCGAAACTGGCGGTGGTGAAATATTAATTGGTGGTGATTTTCAAGGTAGGAATCCAGATGTTAAAAATGCCTGGAGAACCTATGTAGGTTCTGATGTAACTATAAAAGCCGACGCTGTAACTGAAGGTGATGGTGGCAAGGTAATTGTCTGGGCAGATGATATAACACGATTTAATGGAAATATTTCGGTTAAAGGTGGTATCCAATCAGGCGATGGTGGTTTTGTAGAAGTATCAGGCAAACGATCTCTTGGCTTCAATGGTACGATTGATCTCAGCGCAGAAAATGGACAGGGTGGTGAGGTTCTATTTGATCCAGATAGTATTACTTTTTCAAACGCTGCAGACAGTTCTGTTGGTGGTAATGCAGCAATTGATGGCTTTGTTGGCGGTACAGACGATACCGAACTATTTGGTGAAGATACCGGTGAGGCGCTTAATTTTAAAGTTAACGATGCAACAGGTACGCTTGGTGGCGTAACCGGTGGCAGTACCATTACCTTTCAGGCTTTAGATTTCATAACGATTACAGATGCATTCAATTTAAATACGGCTACGGGTGATACAGGTGTCAGTATTATTCTTAGCGCGGATAACATAAATGTAAACGCAGCCCTAACAGCAGATAATGCCGGTTCGGTAACCATGACTGCCAATGCTGTAGGTAGTAACCAAGCCGGCACCGGTTCAATTATTTTTGGTGCGGGTGGTTCAATTACATCTGTTGCGGGTAACGTTCAATTAAATGTCACGACGGGTGGCACGGGCGCAATCACAGGTGCCAATGTCTCTACGACGGGTACAGGCAATATAACCCTTAATAATGCAAGTTCCGGTGGGATAACAGTTGCATCACTGAGTGCTAATGCAGGTGCTCAAAATGTAACGATTACTACAGGTGGCACAGTCACGCAGTCGGGAACAATTACTGCGAGTACACTTACTTTAAATGGCGGTGGTACTTATACGTTGGGTACGCAGAACAACGCGGTGACGAACTTGGATGTGGACGATGCGGCGTTGGGCGGCTCATTGAGTTTCAGAGATGACACAGGCTTTGCGATGACCGGCTTAGCGGGCGGTGGTTTTGATGTAACGTTAGACACGACGGCAGGTGGCACGGTGACGCAATCGGCAGCGATGACGAATGTGGGTACGTTGAACTTATTATCGACCGCCGGTGCAGGTGGTGCATTCACGTTAACGCAAGCGTTGAACGCGGTAGGCACGTTGGACGGTAATACCAATACGCTGGGTGCGGTGAGTTTTAGAGAAGACGGTGATTATATTGTTGCGGGGTTAACGTCGAATGCGGCGGTGACGTTGGACAGTGCAGCTTCGGTGACACAGACACAAGCGATAGGTGCGACGACGTTAACGTTATTAAACGGCACGTTTGATTTAAACGGTGCGAACAATGCGGTAACGACGTTGGATGCGAACAACACGACGTTGGGCG
>JBDNFW010000009.1:0-35060 GCA_041689615.1 Gammaproteobacteria bacterium
CAGAAGGTGGTAATGGAGATGTTGGATGGAGTGTTGAGTCAATCTAGTCGATAACGAGCAATAATTAAAAAAGCCCCGTTAGGAGCTTTTAATAAATAGTTCTATTTTATAAACAGTCAATATGATACTTGACCCCCTACCTGACCCCCTACCCATATACATTGTCAATTATTCCTAAACCAATCAATGTAAATAAGGCACCAAATAAGGCAGCAAGTGCCGTATTAAAAGCTAGATATTGAAAGCCAGTTTTTCCAAAAAACATTAGTTTTTCTATTATTAATATCCATTTGAATACAAAACTGTGTTTAGTGAATTTTGCACTTATAGGAATCAATATAGCCCAAGAAATAAGGAAAACTCCTATATGAAGTGATGTTCGCCCTTCCTGAACAGAACTAAAATCTACTGCTCCAGAGAATAACGATATAAGTATTCCCAAAAAACACAATATTATAATTATTCCAATAGCCACAAAAATACCTTTTTATAATTCAAATATTTATTCGCATTCACATTCAGTAATTTCTGAATCCATAACTGTTGAGCTTCCCCATGCAACAAATGCAGAGTTATCATATCCAGCCAAAAAACCCAAAAGACCAACTTGGTATGCACTGCCTAATTTAATTCCTGATATGGAACCACCAGGACCTCTAGCAAAACCAATCTGAGCAACAGCAAATTCACCATCAAAAGAAGAAGGTTCTACGCTTGATTTACCATCTTCAAATGTTATTGGAGAACCAGTAATACCTACTTTACCACCGAATCCAGCCGCAGGCCCTACTGCCCAAACTGTAACCTCTCCTTGTTTTCCATCGATACATTCAGATTTTAAATTAAACCTCATAAATGTACCTCCAACGAAAAATGCTACACCTGCTTGCATTGCCGAACCTTCCCACTCAATGAGACCTGTTGGATCTATAAAATTTATAGGATTATTGCTTACATAACTGTAAGTATTAAAACCAGCACCTAATCCAATCGGATCACTTGTGATATATCTTCCAAGAGAAGGATCATAATAACGTCTCATGTTGTAGTGAAGGTTCGTTTCCTGATCGTAATACTGACCAGGGAAACGCAAGTTATTGGTAATCAATTCCGTTGTCACCGTCGCCTCACCAAACGGACTGTAGTCAGCCTTCCACGTTACTGCTTGAGATTGATCTGTTATCTGTTGCGGCGTTCCCAGATGGTCGGTATGAAGCATTTATACCCGCATCATAGTTGTAAATATTTATACAACTTTCTCTTTTCTCTTGGACTTTATCCATAACCATAATTTAGGAACCCAGATAAACCATTGAAGAAAGCCGATAATAATCATTGCAACCCAAGTAATCAAAATATTAAAGTGTGGGCCAAAAATAATTGATGGCTCTAATCCAACTTTAGCAATTAAATTAAACAATAACCCCATTACTAAACCTGCTAAGTACCCTAAAGGAAAGGTTAAAACCAACATCTCTAAATGAAACTTCAGACTTACTTCCCCGCCAGATTGTGCTGATGGATGAAACAAAAAAGAAACAAGAACATAAATGCATAGCACAAACCAAATAGCAAGAAGTCCCCAGTAATAAAATTTACTATTTTTAATAACCATCATTCTGAACACTGTTGCCTGCAAACATCTAGAATATTACTAGAGTATTCTTGGCAATCAGTACCTAATGGTCCGATAGCATAGAGAGGTCTGGGTCGATCAAACTGGTTTAATACACATTCTTCAAAACATCTATCTTCATCATCATCAATGACTTCACATTGAGAGTTTTCTTCATTGTCCCTTTCAGGCAAAGAAGACGTTCCAGGAGTTGGAACAAATGGACCATCCTCATCATCATCAGGATTATTCTGACTATCACATCTAATTGAACCATCAGGCAATGTGACACAAATAAATTGATGGTTGAATACGGGAGGTCCACTACCATTTTCCCCGCTAAAGTCACCTAATGGACGTTGGCAATAAGAGGCTCTTAAACCCAATGGATCTATAAATCGAATAGGATTTTGATCAACATAACCATATGTGTTTGACCCAGCATTTAACCCAATTGGATCGCTGGTGATAAACCGGCCAAGCCTCGGATCGAGATACCTAAAATAATTATAGTGAAGGTTCGTTTCCTGATCGTAATACTGACCAGGGAAACGCAAGTTATTGGTAATCAACTCCGTTGTCAGAGTAGCTTCACCAAACGGACTGTAATCAGCTTCCCAAGCTGTATTCTGATTACTGTCTGTGATTTGTTGCGGCGTGCCCAGATGGTCGGTGTGATCGCCTTCTCTTTTCATTTTTAGTTGTTTTAAAAATGACATCCCAAGTAATACCGTACTGGGGAAGTCACCTTCGTGAACAGCGGCTTCGACGTTATTTAGTTTAATGCCGCCAACTTCGACACTATCTAGCGTAACAATATAAACTTCAACCAAGCCATTGGCTGTTTCAGATTGAGCCTTTTTTATTGTTTTTTTATAGTCGATCCCCAACTCTTCTGCTACAACGCTATTTAATGAAACGAACGTTGCACCTGTATCAATGATATATGGCACTTGTTTATTATTTATCTTACCTTCCGTACGATAAATTCCCGTTGAGTCCGCAGGAAGCTTAACTGTAGCTACAGCGGTATTAGTACCGTGCCCCAATCTATATTTTTTTATGACATCATCAATTTTAAGTGTGACTGTCTTACGGTTTTTCTCTATATCGATTAATTGCACGCCTTTTATTGGTGACTCACCTTTTTTTATTGTGAAATGGACCCCGTCTATTCGCAGGATGGCCTTATCCTTAATCAAACCCATAACAGCAAGATCATCAATTGCGAAAGTAATAGATGAAAAAGATAAAAAAATCGAAAGATAAAAAATAGATATTGTTTTTGACATTAATATCTCGGCTTTCATTTCGATAGACATGTCCTGTTTTACTAAAATTTCCTTAAGAATGCCACTTGTTAAGCTGACATCACAATTTACTATTTTGCAGAGATATGGATTAAGTATTTTAATACTATTACTTAAGATGGTGCCCGGGGCCGGAATCGAACCGGCACGAGGTTACCCTCGAGGGATTTTAAGTCCCTTGCGTCTACCAATTCCGCCACCCGGGCAAACGCAGATTGAAGCATAACAAAGGAGGCTGAGCCCAGAATTGAACCGAGGTAACGGTTTTGCAAACCTATACTAAATTTATGCAAATCAATAACTTATGGAATATTCGCGTTCGTAACTCAGAATGCCTCCTTACTACGGGGCGCATTATACATGCATTTTAAGTTGAATTACGAACGTAATTTTTTAGCCCAATTATTGTCATTTTCTAACCAAAATTTGTATGTTTAGCGTGCTATTAAACAATACTCATAGCAATATTACTTTGCATTTTATTCTCATTAAGCCGTTTGCCATGCCGTCGTAATCACAGACTGCACATCGTCTTGAATATTTTGCGGTACATCAAGACTGCCGCTACTAGGAGCTGAGAACGTTGCCATCGCATCGACCAATTGCTGGACGTTGCTTTCCGTTAAGATAAACCCATCATCTGTTGTATTGAAGGTTTCTATCCTGTTGTCATTGTCATACCAGTCTTCAATTGTTAACCGATCTAACGTATCAAGAATCCCTATATGTAAATCATCATTGTTCCGCCAAAACCATAATTCATCGTGATTAACATCAGCAAACATTACCGTGTCATCACCTTTTTTCTCACCGTCTATCCAATCTGAGTCATAACCACGATTAAACTGATAAGTATCATTACCCTTGCCGCCTTCAAGCTCGTCATTACCGGAACCGCCATCAAGGTAATCATCACCCTCATCGCCTTCAAGTTCATCATTGCCTGCACCACCGAAGAGTTGATCGTTACCTTTATCACCTTCTAGCTCGTCATTACCTGAACCGCCATCGAGATAATCATCACCCTCATCGCCTTCAAGTTCATCATTGCCTGCACCACCGAAGAGTTGATCGTTACCTTTATCACCTTCTAGCTCGTCATTACCGGAACCGCCATCAAGGTAATCATCGCCATCATTCCCTTCAAGTTCATCATTGCCTGCACCACCGAAGAGTTGATCATCACCATCATCGCCTTCGAGTACATCATCTCCGGCTCCGCCATCTATCGTATCGTCGCCTGCATTGGCATTAACCGTGTCGTCCATATCTCCCGCAACGATATTGTCATTACCCGTGCTGCCATTCAGATCGTCTTCTCTCGCTTCAACAATATTGGGATCGGTAATGATATTACCCAGATCATCAAACGCGACTTGATCACCCGGCGTACCCGGATCTTGATCGATGATTTGTCGATCGCCCAGAATGTCACGGGTCGTCGCTTCGGGATCAGGTATTGGATCAGGATCGTCAGCGAGCGTTAAGGTGATACCAAAATCACCATTACTAAAGTTCTCGCCTTCCTTGAAGTTTTGAATGGTAAAGAAAGTGTTCTCAGACCCATTAAATTGTCGGATGGTGGCATCGTTACCACCAATGGTAAGAATTAAGCCTGATGTTTCATTCTTATAAACATCGCCTGCTTGTTGTATGAATTCACCACTGACATCAACGCCATTGAAATCAATCGTACCAGTGCGGTCGCTATCATTAATAATGTCGCCTTGACCAACGAAGTAATTGTCGTTGCCGTCGCCGCCTTCTAAGGTATCAATAGCATTATCTTCGATATGCGTTGTACCACTTTTTTCGCCGCCATAGAGGATGTCGTTGCCTTTGCCGCCTTTTAGTATGTCACTACCTTTACCACCGATTAATGTATCAGCGCCGGTAGCGGTCGTGTTGTTTGGATCATTGGAGTCGCCATAGAGTGTATCGTTGTCGTCTCCACCATCGAGCATGTCTGCGCCATCGCCACCAACGAGAATATCTTCACCATCTTCGCCATGTAAGTTGTCATCATCGGCGTTGCCTTCGATGTAGTCATCACCACCGCCACCAAAGATGGTGTCGATACCGCCACCACCGTAGACATGATCTTCTATATTAGAAGTACCAAATACCTGTCTACCCTCACTTTGATCTGATCCAAATATCAATCGTTGTTCGGGTAGGCTCGTAACATCTTTTCTGGTAATTAATTCAAAGCCACTGTTGATGTCAATAAATTCTTTGCTACCTGCTGGTGAGAAATTTTCAACACTAACATCATTAATTGCTGTACGGATCTTGGCTGCCAGAAATTCTGCACGGTCGGTGAGATAGCTTTCACTAAAATTTTCTAAGCTGAGCTCGTTTGAATCGTAAATTGAATCACTTCCTTCGATTACAAATGGGCTCAATTCTGTTAATGCATATCTGAAAGCAAGCCCTCTTTGTGGATCTTGACTAAGCGAGAATAAACCACTAGAAGAAAACCCTGAAATACTAGTTACCGATAGCCCTAAAAATTCTGCTGTTAATTCACCATCCGATGTAAGAATAAGGTTATTGATTGCATTGATATCAGTATATAATTGTTCTCGGTTTATGATCGGTTGGATTGGTTCAGAAAATAATACAGCACGTAATTGACTCACTATTTCTTCGAGACTGTTATCTGCAATACTGGAACCCGCTTTTAATATATTTAATATTTTTATTTGTGGAATGGCGGGATCAAGTGTTGCTAACAAACTAGATACAGTCAATACATCTGTAACCTTTTGTATTGAATGAGACGTGATAGGATCTAACGGAATCGTTTCCGTAAATTGCTCAATCCGTGTGCCCGGCACAAACCCAATATCAGATACGATATCGTTAGGCACAACCAAGTTAGTAATACTACCTACGTCAAATGCAAAACCTATCTCTGACTCACCAGTTCTGGCAATTTCCAGATTTCTCAATGTCTCAAAGAATTCTTCCGTGTCATCATTAAAAGGAACTGCTGTCGTATCGAAACCAGGCGCATTATAAGTGAATGTTTCAGTCACCTGATTGGGTGCCAAACGACTCAAAATTAGTGCTAAATGCCCACCCAAAGAATGGCCGTTTACTGAAAATTCTTTTCCCGCTAAAGGACCATCGGATAATGCTGGCGGTAGGGTTGTTGAAGTGATTTCACCCAAGCCTGCCACAAGAGGAAATTCATCAGAATATGAATATTGAACAATGGGTTCACCAGCTTTTGCAGTAAGACGCTGGAGATAATTAAACATATCGATTGCTTGTGAAACAGCAATCCCGTTACCCCCGATATCACCAAAATCAGCATTTAACACATCATCAATAATATCACCAGGTGCCTCTGTCCCTCGCAGGGAAACAACAAATTTCCCTGTTTGATTATCCAGAAAAACGGTTCCGGAAAAACCTTCTTCTGTGTTTTGTTGTGAATCAACGATAGTATATCGTTCAATGAATGTATCTGCTTGAGAGTCGCTAAAATTTGCAGGCTCACCCGTTAAAGCTTCTCTAAATTCTGTAGGACTCATAGAGGGATTTAAGTCTAAGGCATATGCTGCATTTGAAAGCTGCGCATTAAGAAAATAATTATTGATCAGATTACTCATCTTATATCTCCTTTGTTTGAGCTTTTTATGAATGTTTTATCTGGCAAATTTGAATGAATACTATAAGGCCTACTTTCAATAGCAAAAGCATCAGATGGACAGGAAATACGTCCTGAACCAACATTAAATATTTTTTTCAAAACCCAGCCGCTACCATAATGAAAAGAAACAGCCTGACCAAAAATTTCCCCCTTTAGTAAAGAGGTTATTGTAGTCACACGCTTTCTAATATGTCCCCACTTGGAATAATCACGATAATAGTTTCTATTGATAACATAATCCTGCTTGACCCTTTCCAGATTAAGCTCTCCACCTTTTGCAAAAGCATAAGGATGATTATCATGCGTATATCGTAAATCACGTTCACCTTCTTTCAAATAATATTCTTCGCCTAACTCAACCTGTTTATAAATAAATTGACCGGCTTCATTTTTGCAAAGATTGTGATAGTTGATTCGACCTATAGGGATATCCCAGGTCGGAATTAAAATGGAAATTACTATCACTATCGTAGCTGCGATCCATTTTTGTTTTTTCTCTTCATTTATTTTTACTACAACAAAAACAATTATTAATGTAAAAACTACATAAATAAATAAAGTACCTACCATTAAAAATCCCATTTAATTACATCCTCCTGTAGACAAATTCAGAACTGGCTTTGCGTTGCCATACAGCTTTTGTTGTTTTGGGGTCGCGTCTCTAACCTTGAATTTCATATCATCTCTTCCTTTTGCTTAAGCAACCCATTTATATAAGAGTTCATCATCGCCCGCACCACCAAAAAGAAAGTCATTACCACTGCCGCCAATTAAAATATCGTCACCTGAACCACCATCAAGATGATCATCACCTTCACCACCGTCAATAAAATCATTATTGGTAAAAGGATTACCTTCTACAGGTCCTTCTTCATATTCTCCATACTCGCCGCCCTCTTCATTTATTGGTCCGCGTAGCACTAGTGGTTCGCCTTCATATTCGCCGGGTTCTTCGTACTCACCTTCACCCTCTTCTATATCTGCGTTATCACCACCATAGATAAAGTCATCGCCTTCACCACCGAATAATTGGTCATCACCGGCAAAACCATCGATCTCATCATCACCGTTATATCCAAAAATCGTATTGGCAACATCATTACCGTTTATAATATTATCCAGATCATTACCATCAACATTGATCTCAAATAAACCTTCGAGATCAACTGCTTCAACATGATTATTTCTAAGATCGACGCTCGCAGTACTTATAATTTGGTCGTAACCTTCATTTTCATTTTCTATAACAACATCGTTAACACTATCAACCGTAAAGGTGTCATTTCCTGTGCCACCTATCATGACATCTTCACCTTCCCGCCCATCGATCACGTCATCACCGGCACCACCATCAATAATATTCTCACTTTCATTACCGGTAATAATGTTATCCAGATCATTACCTGTACCATCAATGGAATCAGAACCATCAAGTAATAATTCTTCAAGGTTGGCAGACAAAGTGTAATTATCAGTTGCAACAACAAAATCATAACCGTTATCAACATCCTCATTAATAATGTCTGCAGTAGTATCAACGTAATAGGTGTCGTTGCCATCTCCACCATTCATTGTGTCTAAACCAGCACCACCATCTAGAATATTATTGCCGCTGTTAGCAAAAACAGTGTCGTTACCGCCATAAGCATAAAATGATTCGTTAGTATCGCCTTCAGTATCAATAAAGATATTATCGGCATCGTTACCGAAATAATCCGTGTATCGGAAATTCCCGGTAACATTAATCGCATCGGAACCCGTCATAACATAGGTTTCGACACGCAGACTATCGTTGAAGGTATAGTTAACAGAGGATTCAATACGATCATTGCTACTGTTACTGCTAGAAAATTCATTAACAACATCATTTTCGTTATCAACAATATAAGTATCGTTGCCTGAGCCGCCATTCATAGTATCAGCGCCGGTTCCACCATCAAGATAATCATTCGAGTCATTACCAAGTAGACTATCGTCGCCTGCTAAACCATACAGTTCGTTAGAACCAGAATTACCGCGTATTTCATTATCAAGTTCGTTACCAATACCATCAATATGTGCTGACCCATCAAGAAATAAATCTTCAACGTTGTCACCCAGCGTTAATGAAATAGTAGAATAAATTGTGTCATGGCCTTCGTTGACTTGTTCTATGACAACGTCATTAATGGAATCCACATAGTAATCATCATCACCCGTACCACCCCGCATAACATCATTACCACTATCACCAACAAGAGTATCGTTACCACCATTGCCATTCAACGTATCGCTACCTGAGCCACCAACCAAAACATTATCCGCAGCATTGCCCGTTATAACGTTGCTTAATGTATTACCGAACCCATCTATACTGTTTGTACCAGTAAGCGTGAGGTCTTCAAGATTATTTCCAAGTTGATAAGTTACCGAACTTTGAACGGTATCCTGTCCCTGATTACTGGCTTCAATGACCGCATCATTAAAATCATCGACGATATAAGTATCGTCACCAGCACCACCGCTTAAACTATCGACACCGGTACCACCATCAAGCACATCATTACCAATGCCGCCTTGGAGTGTGTCAACACCACTACCACCCTCAAGCGTATCGTTTCCGTCGCCACCTATCAGCGTATCGTCACCAGCCAGACCGCTTAAGGTATTGTCAGCATCGTTACCGGTAAGAACATTATTTAATGTATTACCGACTGCATTGATTGCAGCAGTACCAGTCTGGATCAGGTTTTCGACAAAGTTAGCGAGGGTGTGAGTGATTGAAGACTGAACCGTGTCCGTTCCTTCATCGACTAACTCAGTAACAGTATCAACAGCATTAATATCAAATTTAGCATAGGATGCATCAGCTAGTTCAGCCATAAAAGCTGCAAACTCAATATTCGTCATTTCTTCTCTCCTGAAATTTTAGTAGCCTGAATCAATTGTTTTAAGTATTTACGAAAATCATGATTATATGTATGGTGCTGGTCTGTACCACAGTATCGCTTTCCTACAGCAAGCCAAGGCTTAAGATCTGTCAATGTTCCACCACCTGCAAAAGATGATTCTCCTCCTCGCTTATATTCAATGCTTTTACTCAATATCTGTCCTGTATTCGCATCAATCAATTTCTTTTCATCTCTTGCAATCGCATGAACGAAAACTCTATGATGCTCCGTCTCCTGATATATATTTTCACTTAACCAAATTCTAGTTGCATAATGCCAATAGCCAGAAATTAATTTTTCTCTTTTTCTATTAGTTTGATTATTCCAATCCTGTCCAATCAACTCAGGATATTCCTTAATCCATTGTTCAGGTGTTTTGTAAACCCAAAATCCAGCATCAGTTTCGCAATAGTATTTATGCTTTAAAAATACCGGTATCAAATCCCAAAACACCAAATTGTACATAACAAGTACAGCAAGCAATCCCCCTGCCCAGCCTCTTTGATAACGATGCTTGGTGAAGCGGTAAGCGGTACGGATCACCCATAAAGAAACTACTAGATATACTATGAAGAAAAGAAAATAGAGTAGTGCAATCATGCTGCTTTACTCCTTTTATAAACAATATCATTACCATGAAATTGCGCGTCGGTATCGTTCGATGCCAATGCATCAATGGTGTCATTGCCTCCCAAACCATCGATACGATCTTCAAGCACGGTACCCATAATCGTGTCATCACCTTCCGTACCGGTGAAATCAAAACCGAGCGCCAGCAGTTCTTCATAAGTTAAAACAGTGCCATCATCAAATTCAAAACGATCAATGGCAATATTGGCAAACGGATCATTCGGATCGAACCCTTCGATATGAATTGCATCACCACTATCACCAACATTGATTTGCAAAGAACCAATAGCAAGTGAGAGATTACCAACACCAATACCCGCACCAAAACGTAGGGTATTGCTTCCAGCATCAACAATCGTATCGACACCATCACCCACATTAAAAACAAATAAATCGACACCCGCACCACCTTCAAGTGTGTCGTTACCGCTACCCGCGATGAGAATGTCGTCGCCATCCCCACCAATAAGTGTATCGTCACCGCCGCTACCTGTGAGCTGGTCATTACCCGCACCACCATTGAGAATATCATCACCATGGAACTGGTCATCAACACCGCTGGCATCACCAAATAACAAATCATCACCGTCACCACCGAAGATCGTATCGTTACCACCTGAACCAATTAAGCGATCATTACCCGCACCACCATCTATGTAATCATCCGCATGGTCAGCACCATCAAGTGTTGACGCATCGCCATCGATTTGATCATCACCCGCACCGCCCAATAAGGTATCCGAGCCACCGCCGCCGATTAATAAATCATCATCATCGCCACCATCGAGAAAATCATCTCCATGATATTGCGCATCAACATCGCTGGCATCGCCATACAAGATATCTTCACCACTGCCGCCGATTAATGTATCGCTTCCACCCTGGCCGAATAAGGTATCGTTACCTGCACCGCCATCCAGAAAATCGTCTTTATGCTCTGCTTGATCTATCGTACTGTCATCACCGACTAACTGATCATCACCTTCACCACCATATAAACTATCTTCACCACCACTACCAAACAGCACATCATCACCAGCACCCCCATCCAGAAAGTCATCCTTGTGATCGGCCACATCCAGATCACTCGCATCGCCGACTAACTGATCATTACCATCACCACCAAACAGCGTATCTTTACCACCACCGCCAATAATGATGTCATCACCGGCACCGCCATCTAATAGATCATTACCATGATATTGGGCATCAACATCGGACGCGTCGCCAATCAGTTGGTCGTTGCCATCACCACCGAAAATCGTATCAGCACCACCAAAACCAAAGATGACATCGTTACCGCCACCGCCATCGATCTGATCATTACCATGAAAAGACCCGTCTAACTGAGTATTAACATCATCACCGGATATCTGATCATCACCATCGCCACCGAGCAGTAAATCATTACCACCACCACCCACGAGAATATCGTTATCAGCACCGCCATTAATATAATCATCACCGTGCTCTGCACCTGCAATCGATGCACCATCACCTAATAAGGTATCCACTCCGGTACCACCATAAAGTGTGTCATTACCTTCTTCGCCCAAGATAAAATCATCACCGGCATCACCCGATACCCAGTCATTTTTTTGTCCGGCAAACACAACATCATTGCCACCACCGCCATAAATCGTATCCGCGCCACTATCGATAGGATCTTCTTCACCAACGACAGGAGAATAGAGATAGGTGTTGTTATTCTCAGTCACCGTCCAATCAAAATCCTGTGCCCGCCAATCATTGTCACCAAAGATATGGTCATCACCGGCACCACCTGCGATTAAATCATTACCCGCACCACCCGCAAGACCGTTCTGACCGGTACTGCCGATGATGATGTCATCCCCGGCTCCACCATTGATCCAGTCACGGCTATCGCCTGCCTGTACATCATTACTATTAAAGACCGTATCGATATCAAGTTGATTGTCCGCATAGATTTCATCATCACCTTCACCACCCAGCAAGATATCTGTTTCAGTACCGCCTTCAATGAGGTCATCGCCTTCATTGCCTAAAACGATATCCCGATCTGCACCACCATCAAGCAGATCGCTATCGTCACCACCTTCAATCAGATCGTCACCATCGCCGCCATCGATGACATCGACACCGGCATCACCATAAAGTTGATCGTTGTCGCTACCACCATTAATAAAATCATTTCCAGCCCCGCCTTCAAGAACGTCATCACCACTACCACCCAGGATTGAATCATCACCCGCATCGGCTGTGACGGTATCATCCATCTCACCGGCATCAATGTTGTCATTACCGGTACTGCCATTAAGATCATCTTCACGTGCTTCAAGAATATTCGGATCAGTAATAATATTACCTAAATCATCAAACGCGACTTGATCTCCCGGTGTGCCTGGATCTTGATCGATGATCTGTCGATCGCCCAGAATGTCACGGGTCGTCGCTTCGGGATCGGGAATGGGATCAGGATCATCAGCAAGCGTTAAGGTGATACCAAAATCACCATTATTAAAGTTCTCGCCTTCCTTGAAGTTTTGAATGGTAAAGAAAGTGTTCTCAGACCCATTAAATTGTCGAATGGTGGCATCGTTACCACCAATGGTAAGAATCAAGCCTGACGTTTCATTCTTATAAACATCACCTGCTTGTTGTATGAATTCACCACTGACATCAACGCCATTGAAATCGATTGTGCCACTACGATCGCTATCATTAATAATGTCGTTGTGACCAACGAAGTAACTGTCGTTGCCGTCGCCACCTTCTAATGTATCGATAGCGTTGTCTTCGACATGGAGGTTGCCGTTCTTTTCGCCACCATAGAGGATGTCGTTGCCTTTGCCGCCTTTGAGTATGTCACTACCTTTACCACCGATTAATGTATCAGCGCCGGTAGCGGTCGTGTTGTTTGGATCGTCGGAATCACCGTAGAGGATGTCGTTGTCGTCACCGCCATCGAGTGTGTCGGCTCCGTCACCGCCGACTAACAGGTCGTTACCAGCATCTCCGTTTAGAGTGTCGTCTCCTGTAAAGGTGGTATTTTCAGGATCGTTTGAATCACCATAGAGGGTATCGTTGTCTTCGCCGCCGTTGATTATGTCTGCGCCGTCACCGCCGATGAGTGTGTCGTTACCCGCATCACCTGATAAAGTATCTTCATCTAAATTGCCTTCAATATAATCATTACCACCACCACCATTAATAATATCTTTGCCGACAAATCCATAAATTCGATCATCTTTACTACCGCCTTGTGTTAAAACGGTTTCACCATTCTGGCTACTGCTAAACATAACGCGTTTACGTTGGCTTGCATCACCAAGTTTATTTAGAGTAAGAGTTTCTTCTAGTAAGGAATCACTGTAAATAATATTTTCTGAGCCAATGTTGCTAGTTAGGTCTACAGTATTTAAATCTATTTTTACCGCAAGAAAGTCTGCGCGATCTGCTAAGTATTTATCGGAGAAATTTTCAATATCAAGTGTTTGCTGTTGGTCATATAAGGGAACAGTTCCAATGACTGCAAATGGATTTAGTTCCTGAAGTGCGTAGCGGTGGGCAGCATCATTTTTTGCCATACTGACTAAATTTGAAGTACTAGTACCTATGAGACTTTCTAATATATAACCCTTATCTTTAGTTTCCGCTTGTATTTCAAGTATTCTCTCATGAATCGCACTCCTGTCTGCAAAAGCACCATGACTGACCAGTCCTGCTTCAACAGCATTTAAGCTACTATCGTTATTTAGAAATAATTTTGATAAGGCTTGAACATATTTTTCTTCAGTGTCTCCCGGTTGAGTTGAAATTGCATCATACAAGGCAAAGATTTCTTCGTTCGTTAGTTGCGAGTTTAAACTCTCAACCAAGGCATGAACTGCCAACCCATCCATGAATTGATCCATGGAATGACTGGTATTCTCTACTCTGATGAAAATCTCTTCACCTGCAGGTTGTCCGGTAATTATCGACGATACGATCTCAACGTCATCTCCAGGTGCTGAATCTTCACTCTCCAGGTTATAGAGTCTGGGCGAGAGTTCAGTAAATGTTTCTGCCGGCGCTGGCTGCGGCTGCGGAACGCCTAACAGTTCGTCATTTATCAGTACGTCTTTGAATAAATCGACAAATTCATCTGTTTTTTGTGCACCAAGACCCTCTAATGAAAATATTGGATCAAAACCAGGAGAACTAAAGGTAACGGCCTGATCAATAAGCTGAGGAAATAACCTTAACGCAATTGCAGCTAAATGCCCTCCAAGCGAATCGCCAGTCACAGTCACTTGATCCGTTTCACCCAATATTCCTAACCCTTCTCCATCATGATCCACCTTAAACCAGTAATAAGTAGTTTGTAGGAAAGGAGGGGCTAACGTTACATTCGTATCCGTTACACTTTGTACTCCATCTGGAACGGGAGAAGAAAGAATACTCGACTGTGTGACTGAGTTAAGTTCTAATTGAAGTACGGTATTATTTGGTGATCCATTGGCATTCGTTTTATCTGCCTTTAGCCGTTGGACATAGTTGAATAGGCTAACGGCCTGTCTAATGGCTAGTCCTATGCCGCCAATTTCAAGAAAATCGGCTTTCAATAAATCAAGTTTTTGTTGTTCGGTAAAGATGCCTCCGCCTTCCGTCCCACGGATCGCTAATACTTTCTCTTCACCATTTTCAAATACATTCGCGGCGAAGCCAAATTCATCATTGGACTGAAAACTTGAGACCGTCCAATCTTGTTGATTTTCACTAAAAATAATATCGCCAAGTGATGTGGGGACACGAGCAACATTAGGATTGCTCGCTTCAGCGATCATACTAGTTCGATTAACAGTGTTGGAATCATTCCATAACACATAGGCCATGTTGGAAAACCAGGAATATTTATAAAAATCCTTAAATCTCAAAATACTCATGACTCATCTCCTTTATCTGAAACTTTTGACTTAATTACTGCGCCAACTAAGTCATCAATGTACAACGTTGATTTTTGTGGCTCTGGTGCATAGTCACCATCACAGCCTGCTGGACTCCAAGAAAAACTCAGAATTCCCAACAGTCTGCTATCCAACCAACCGGGATAGACAGCGAAAGAAACAATTTCTCCTAGCACTTCACCTGTTTGTCGATCTTTTATTATTTTTCTACCCCGATTAAATGGCTTTTCAATTACTTCTAATTTTGTAAAAAATTCATAACGACTTAAAAAGTCTTCAACCTCTTCAAATACAACTTCGCCATCAACCAACATGAAGCGAGTTTTTTGGCCTCCTATAGATTCTTTCTCAAGATACTCAAACCCATATTGTGACCAGTAATCAATACTCGATAAACCAACAAGCCCCTCCGCCTCCACCGTCTTATACACATGCAACCCCGCCTCTTCACGACACAGGCGTTCTGCTTCCTTGGAAATCTGATATACATCCCAATAGGCAATGAACATCGCAACAACCCACACCAACAGAATACTTGTTATTTTTACAGCCAATTTAAATCGTTTGAGTATCAACCAATAAATAAACGGCGTAATAATAATTACAACAAAGGCCATAAATAATTCCGGCCCACCATAAGTAATCATGTAATCCCAATTAATCATTTATTATAATCCTTTCTATTTTCATTATTATTAGCAAGATATAATTGAAACAATGCTTTTTTATAATCACGATTGCTTTCCTGCGTTCCACACTGTTGCAACTTAACGGGCACATAGCTAAATGTTGTTGCTTTACCTTTAAACGTACTCGCTTCAGCAACAGTTTTTTCATCTTGCACTATTCTGGCTGAGTATCTTGTAACACTTGAAATTATTTTGTCTTGCTCTGAGAAACGACATCTCTTGTGATCTACGTATTCTCCGTGCCTATCTTTTTTCACTGGGCAATTCTTAAAGGGTTTTTCTATATATTCATAATTTGTTGAAAATGCATCTATAGATTTAACTGCTACACATTTATCTTTGAAAAATGATTGTTTTTCTGGGTCTTTTTTATCAAGATTTTCAATAAAATGAGCAACGCAATACTCGTCATTCGTATCCGTTAACCAAAATCGATTATAAATAGGATCATCACTCTTTGAATTTTTAATATTAAGATTTGATATTTCAATTGCGACGTTGTTTCTAACCGCTATTTCACCTATACCACTTGAAAAGAATCTCAACAGTCTGCTTTCACATTTGCTATCACAATACACTATATTATTACCATCCCCAGCTTGTTTACTAAGTGGTGCCAATGAATAACTGTCGTGCAAAATTATTGCATCGCTATCGAAAGGTTTATGTATTTTAACTCCTGCATTGGTTTCACATTGATAGGCATAAATCGCCCAGACAGGTAATACATTCCATGCTGGTAAACATAGAGCGATGATAGTGATACCTACACGTATGTTTCTTGCACTGGTAATACTGCAGAGAAATGCAACTATGGTCGCGTAAGCAATAAGAGCAACACCTACAGCGATCCACATCATGATGATTTCCCTGTATTTATATTATTACTCTCAATGTATAACATACCATCATATTCAAATCCTTTGAGTGAACCCTTGGCAATTTCATTCGTTACTTCATCACTTGATTTTCCAGTCAACCTCATGTATCCACTCAATGTAACAGGATTATTAAGGACTTTTCTTGCTTCTTGAATGCCTTTTTCTTTCTTTACTCCTTGGGTTGTTTCAGATGCTTTCTTTGGTTTTATTCCTATTAAGATTAATATCATCAACACATATAAAATATAGTTTGCTGTTAAATATAAGTATGGATGTCCTGAAGATATAAGCAAAGATAACGCTGAGCCATTTAATGTAGTTCTGAAAAAACCATACATCATAAAAAATAATAATACGGCATTAACTACCGTAAGTGTTTTTGTGTATACATAACTCGAGTTTAATCTTTCTATAAATTTGTATTTATTGATCAACAACCATGCTAAATAAATACTTATACCAAAGCTAAGTAACCTAATAGTATTGAAGTAAAGTGTTTGATTAGTCTTATCAATGACGATGTGTAGTAATTTTCGTGGTAAGTCGATAGTCGTATAGATAGGCAGTATTGACATCAACACCAAGGCAAATCCCAAGAATATCTGTATTTTAATGTTCCGATTATTCAAGATTGAATGCTTAGTAGCGTTATCTTTAATTGGACTACTTTTATCCATTGGTTTAATTCCAAGCATTACTCTAAAAACAGCAATATATAAAAGTAATTTT
The DNA here is from genome assembly GCA_041689615.1 of Gammaproteobacteria bacterium. Taxonomy (GTDB): domain Bacteria; phylum Pseudomonadota; class Gammaproteobacteria; order Eutrophobiales; family Eutrophobiaceae; genus UBA7359. Next base: position 17,374 of record JBDNFW010000009.1, read on the forward strand.
GCTAGCATTAGTGGATATGCACCTATTATAGAAACTGCATAGGCTGGTCCACCACCTTGAATTGTTGATGCAAATATCCTGATGACTAGAAAAAGAATAATTATTGATGTACCAATGCTAAATAGTGTGGGACTAGCATAATTAGGTTCGAGACGATTCCAGATATTTAACTTTATTATTGCTATCCAAGCCAAGCCAGCACCTATACCAAAATCGATTAATACATTAATTAGATGGAAGAATGCTGGAGATTGTCCCTTAAAAACAGAACCATACATTCCACCAATTAGTTTATGAATAACAAGATTCGTTGGGATTATTAATGCAATAACTATCATTAACCCTAACCCAACCTGAAAACGATTGTAGTTATTAATTACATTTGATGTGGGCTCATTCATTTAGTATTTCTTAATAATATATAAAGAATACATGCCGAGTATGAATAAAAAGGTCTGATTTATTTTTATACATATTTTATATTTCTACTTTAATCCTTTGTTATAGATTTCAACTATCCGAGTAACATCTGTTAATTGTATGTATAAAACACACATCCACTATAAAACTACATTCTGATATTCTCATGACAGAATTCTGGCTTAATAGTGTTGTGTTATTATCTGTTCAATCATTCTTTATACGATGATTTAGAACAGCTTGAGAAGAATTTAGAATGGTGAATTGCTGCGATGAACAATCCTTTGCCCCCAATGTAAATCCTTCTACTTATTATTAGTCTTTATACCACGACACGCGCATGAGTAAAATACTCATTATTGAGTACTGTTTCACGAGTTCATCTCATTAATATTGACTACGGTTTTTTCAATCAAATTTATTATGAACTTAAAATAGTTCTTTAAAACATTTCAAGTTTAAGATATTTACTAAGCATCAAAAACTTATATAAAACTCTTAAACAAGTTTTATATAAAATAAATCATAATCAATTTATGTTTAATAGTATCCAAGTGCTAAATTTGGGAAATACCAGGGTTCTGCATGCTCGGGGATCGCCCACTTCAATGGCGATCTAGAACTCGTTTCACTTAACAAGCCATCCTCTTTTAATTGGCTAATTAATCGACGTGCGGAACGCTCCGGCATACCGCAAAGTTCAAAGACTAATGATCGTTCTAATTCACCTTTAACAAAGGCATTGTATAGAATCAGAGCTGCGACTTCTTTTACTTTGCCTGACACACCCGGGACACGCCCATCGTTTCTAGCTTGAATATAACTGTTAATTCGTTCATGCATTTTATTCAACTGCAATAATTCACTGATGTAATCAATTTGATCTATTGCCGTATCAAACATGAAATCACACAAATTAAGCAGATGCTTTTCGCTTAGAGCCCCTCTGCCATCAAGATCACCATGTCGACGACTATCTGCACGGGCAAGTAATGTTTTATATTGATCTGACGCGCGTGCAATACCTCGGCTTAAACACCAAACGCCATAACTTTCCAATCCGATACTTTTTAACGCTTCGTCAGTAAACAAACGCGCTACCCGTCCATTACCATCTGCAAAGGGATGTATCCAGACGAAACGATGGTGCGCACACATTGCAGCAATAAACTTTTTATCTCCCACATATCGACTCGGATGATAAACATCACAAAATTGTTGCATCAAAGTTGAAATGTTATCTGCGTCGGGAGGGACATGCTGTCCTACATCAACAAGTTCAGTACGCCATTCGCCGGGAACAAGCTTTCCCTTTGCTTCGCCTTGATGATCTCTTAAAAGCCATAAACTTTCCGGAACGCCTAGATAAAACTGCTTATGGATCGCTTTAAAAAACTCAGGGGCATATAGAGTATCTTGATTGAAAGCTTGTTCTTCAATCCAGTTTTGCAATTGGATGTGTGAGACTGACTCTTTCTGTAAATCGCGTTTTGCTGGATCTTGTGAATACTCTCCCTTTTGCGCTGCCCGTATTTCATGCGGTCGAGTCTTGTTCCCTTCAATCAAGTTGGAATAATAGGAATTAATAACGGCCATATACTCACGAATGGTCTTTTGTGTTTCAACTGCCAGATTCCCCGATAATTTCGCAGACGAGCTTACAAGCTTGACTGCCTTATCAGGCAATTGACTCTCTTCCAATGCCCGTTCACTAGGCACAAAAGGGGAAAAATCATGTGTCGATGTTGTCATAGCGCTATATTGGCCAGTTTTTTGGCCGGATTAATTATAAATAATTTCTTGTTTTATATAGTATTTATAGTTACATATCAAGGTTATTTTTTATATTTGGCCGGTTTATTAACCGGTTTCGTCTAGTGGCTAAAGAAAAGGATAGATGCATAAAAGGGAGCAGATTGAGGAATGTATTAAACTAGTTGCGATAATATTGCGTGCGGGAACAATAACCGATCCGAATACATCTTTGTCTACATAATCTGCATCAACTAACAATTTATTTGTTATTGTCGAAATTAGTCATGACCATTTAGGGATATGTCGTAATTTAGTCAACGTATAACTAATCCTTTTTTTATGGACTGTTTTATAGTTTTGCCGTTAGGTAAGCGTCGTGCAAGAAAAACAATTCCCTCATAATTACCTTTTTCTAGTACCCCATTTCTATTCTTCTTTCCTATATATAAGAATTGACGGGCACGAGTCTTCTCTTGAACCGTAGTTTTTTGGGAAAATATTCTTTTTTCAGGATCTCGTATCTCCATAGTTATCTGATCACCTTTCTCAACTCCAAAAATAGAGACCCAAAAGGTTAATGCAGGACTTTCTACAGATAAACTATCTGGTGATGAGGCATTTTGTTTGATTTGTTCGAAACTTGGTACTGCGTTACTAAATCCTGCAGCGTAAATAGAGACTGGACTATAGTTCGAATATTTTTTTTCTTCCCAAAGAGACTGTTCTTGAGTTAGTTCTCCACAACCATCCTGATTACTTAAGCCAGTATAGGGGTCGATTAGAATATCATTATGTTTAACGCCGATATGTAAATGTGCAAACTCAACGTAACCCGAATGACCAACCTGCCCCAGTTTTTGTCCAGCCTTTACTGTTTGGTCTGATTTTACAACAATGCTGTTTTTCTTTAAATGACAGTAAATCGTATTCCAGCCATTAGCATGTTCAACAAAAATACCATTACCACAGGATTTGTTTTCTTCTTTGAGTTTATTTAGTTGAACGCGTGATAATACTTTATCTTCAACGTCATCACGAAAGCGCAGGACTTTGCCATCGGCTGCTGCCAATACATCAACACCTGATTCCATCGCATGCCAATCACGTATCGCAATATCCGTCCCTTTATGATTATCATAACTTCTTGGGCCGCAACTAAAGTCTCTGACTGATTTTATTGCTGGAACAACATCGACGTAATTCACTACCCAACAATCTTGGTCGATACGACAATCAATCGGCCATGTTAGTTGAATTACTGGCTCAGATGCGTGAGAGAAGGAATATAAACTAAAAAGTATTATGAAAAGGAATGCGAGTATTTTATTGATTTTACCGATCCGTTTCATCCTGAAAAAGTCCCTTCAAACTTGCTTTTATTTCGTGGGACAGAATACTTCTCGAACATATAGATAACAATGGAGGCTGAGCCCGGAATTGAACCGAGGTACACGGTTTTGCAAACCGCTGCATAACCACTCTGCCACTCAGCCAGGTTATTTATTATATTAAATTCACTCTTACAAAATGTAAAAACCCCGGAAATAACCGGGGTCTCCATATTCTGGAGCGGGAAACGAGATTCGAACTCGCGACCCCAACCTTGGCAAGGTTGTGCTCTACCACTGAGCTATTCCCGCAAAAAAGAGCGCCTATTGTAGTCACGGCGACTGATGTGTCAATCAAATTACGGATTTATTCTTTAAGCTTTGGCCATGCCGCTAAAAGGTACTGAAACATTGATATTAATGTTAATAATGCGGCTATATATAAGAGTACAAGTCCAATTGTGTAGACTGGTAGCCCTAGAACCGAATCTTTGAAAATAAGAAAACCGAGAGCAACCATTTGAGCGATTGTTTTAATCTTGCCGAGAACAGATACAGCAACTTTTTTTCTTGCACCAATTTCAGCCATCCATTCACGTAATGCCGATACAGTGATTTCGCGTCCTATAATGACTGCAGCAGCTAAAGCCAGATATAGATTAGGGTTTTGCTGCAATAGTAATACTAATGCTACAGCGACCATTAATTTGTCTGCGACAGGATCGAGAAAAGCGCCTAAAGATGAGGTCTGGTTTAATTTCCTTGCCAGATAGCCATCAAGAATATCGGTTATGGCCGCTAATACAAAAATCACGCAAGCGACTAAATTGTTCCACTCGAAAGGTAAATAAAAGACCAATACGAACACAGGTATTAGTAAAATGCGCAATAATGTTAATTGATTAGGAATATTCATTTAATTATGGAATGTGTCATATATTTTTTTAGCCAGACTCTTATTAATACCTGAAACCATGGCAATATCATCGACCCCGGCTTTTGCAACGCCTTGTATACCACCAAAATGCTTAATTAAACTTTGTCTTCGTTTATTACCAATGCCTTCAATTTCTTCGAGTTTTGAACGACCGCGCTTCTTTTTCCGCCGTTGTCGATGTGCCGTTATGGCAAATCGATGTGCTTCATCTCGAATATGCTGAATTAAATGCAACGCAGGAGACGAACTATCACAGTCTATCGTTTTATTTTCAAGTGCGAGAATTAAATTCTCAAGCCCCGGTTTTCTTGATGGCCCTTTTGCCACTCCTAATATGGGTATATGTGTAAGTTGTAATTCGTAGAGTTCTTTTTTGGCAACACCAATTTGCCCTTTGCCACCGTCAATTAAAATCAAATCCGGCAAACTCGCATTTTCTTTAACTAATCGCGTGTAACGACGTCTTATCACCTGACTCATTGCCGCGTAATCATCACCTTCGGTAATATTCTCTATATTAAATTGTCGATACTTTGAGTTCACTGGTCCATCAGGACCAAACACGACACAGGAGCCTACCGTCGCTTCACCTTGTGTATGGCTAATATCAAAACATTCCATGTGTTCGATAGGTTCTTTAAACGACAATAATTTTTGCAGGGCATCAAAGCGTTTATGTTGGCTCTTATTGCTCGCTATTTTCTGTTTTATTGTGAGATCAACATTTTCTTTCGCCATCGATAACCACTTTGAGCGCTCCCCTCTTACATTCGCTTTCAGTTTTATTTTCTTTCCTGCTTTTTCACTAATGACATTTTCTAACAAACCAATATCATCAAAATCGTGACTGAGTAATATTTCAGCAGGAATTTTTTGTTGAGAATGCTCATTTAAATAAAACTGACTCAAGAATGCTTTTACTAAATCAGATTCTGATTGTTCTTCAATATGCTGAGGATAAAAATTTCGGCTGCCCAAGTTTAATCCTGCACGTATAAAAACTAACTGTATACAAGCTTGATTAGCATTAATTGCGCAAGCTATGATATCAATGTCACCGCCTGCAGAAGTAATGTGCTGTTTTTCCTGAACATGACGCAATGAACGAATTTGATCGCGAAGTCTTGCTGCGACTTCAAATTCTAATGCATCAGATGCTTTTTGCATCGGTTCTGTTAAGCCTTTAATAACATCTTCGTTTTTCCCTTCTAAAAACAAAGTGGCATGATCAATATCGCGCTGGTAATCCTCTTGTGATATAAAATCAACACAAGGTGCAGTGCAACGTTTAATTTGATATTGCAAACAAGGGCGAGAGCGATTTGCAAACACACTGTCTTCACAAGAACGAACTAAAAATAATTTTTGCAATAAATTTAGAGTGCTTCTAACGGAACCTGCGTCGGGATAAGGTCCAAAGAATTTGCCTTTACCTTTTAATGCACCGCGATGGTAACGAAAATGCGGATATTTATGATCCGTCGACAAATAAAGATAAGGATAGCTTTTATCATCGCGAAAAAGAATATTGTATCTAGGCTTATAACTTTTGATTAAATTATTCTCGAGTATCAACGCTTCGTTTTCAGTATGCGTTACCGTAACTTCAATATTCTCAATCTGTTTAACCATTACTTTCGTTTTAGGAGAATCAGCTTGGCTGCGCTTGAAGTAACTCGACACACGTTTTTTTAAATTCTTTGCCTTTCCAACATAAATAACTTTGCCTTCCTCATCCTGCATGCAATAGACACCAGGGCGACTCGTCAGTGTTTTAAGAAAGGATGGTGAATCAAAAGACATGGCGAAATTATAATTTCAATTCAACGCGAATTTGTTTAAATACATCGCTAAACATTTTTTCTGTTAAACGTTTTGTATTCGTGTTGTAACGACTGCAATGATAAGAATCTATTATTTGTCTACCATCATCAAGTTTATGTGCTTTACCATGAATAAAAGGATAGTTAGTTTGTCTTAATCCTAATGCTTTAATTACTGCTTTATGCGAAATTAGTCCCAAACAAAGAATCACTGCTTTCTTGTCTATTGTTTTTAGTTCTTCAACCAGAAAAGAATTACAGGTATTGATTTCTTCGCCAACGGGTTTATTTTCTGGGGGCAAACATTTAACGGCATTAGTAATTCGGGCATGTTTTAATTTCAAGCCATCTTTCAAATCAGTCGATATTGGTTTATTGCTAAAACCGTGTTGATACAACATTTGATAAAGAATAATACCGGCGTGGTCGCCAGTAAAAGGCCTACCTGTGGCGTTAGCACCGTGCATGCCGGGTGCAAGCCCTACGATGAGTAGCTTTGGTTCATCTACGCCAAATGGAGGAACAGGTCTGGCATGATATTCAGGATATTTTTTTTTGTTCTCCACCAGAAAACGGCTTAATCGTGGACAAGCCGTGCAGTTGAGATCAAATACAGAGGTATTTAATGACATATCCTGATTTTACGTTACCAAGCAAGATTTGTCGGCACTTCTGTTTTATTTTCTTTATGTCGGTAATGTGAGCTCGCCTGATAGACTTCTTTACGTATACGGTTTAATTCCCCTATTGGACGATGTTCATCAAGTGCATTCCACGGAGAGAATGAAAGGTTTTCGCAAAAAGCCTGTTGCACTTCCGTATCGAATTGCTGTGTAGGGACTGTTATTTTAGCAATTGTCACATAAGGAGAGTCTGATTCCTTCCATTCGATGCTTGGATCTTCAATAGGCGTGTATTTATCCGGCTTTTGTAATTGCACCATAAAATTAAAACAAGCTTCTCCTGTTTTTAATTCTTCTACCATGGTTTTTCGTAAAAAATCAGCGTCTGTCTTATCTCTTTTGCTTTCAATATCTGCTACGGAACAAGATTGAGCAGAAAATTTAATATTATGTGGGCCGAGTTTATATGCCGTGTTACTAAAGTATTGAGCCAATAATGGACTTGCTGGCGCTTCCTTCAATGTCGCTAAGCCATGAAACAATTCTCTTATATTCCAATTAAATGGATTTAGCCCGGAAAAGAAATACAAAATCTTATCATCACTCTCGACAAATCGATTGTAATCTTCGACATTCGCTGCAAAAAATACTGGCGCATCATGCATTAAAAATTCTTGTGTATCAGAAGCCCCTTCTGTTTTTATTAATTCATCATCGTAAATATTAAATAATTTAATCGCCATGCCATGTGCATCTTTGTCTGCATCATGATTATTCTTCATGCTTGATCTGCCATTAGAAAAACGTATCCAGCTTTTATATTGTTTTCCGGGGACATTAAATACGCCATACTGTAGTTCAGACCGAATATCTTCGCTAATATCAAAATAAGCTTTTACACATGCATGGCCTTTCGAATGTGCACCACGAGCGACATAGTCTGTTTTATTTTCTTCAACTACTTTTATGAAGTTATTAACTGAACGCTGAATCTGTTCAGCTTCATCCTGACGATAAACTTCATCAGTTGTAACAGGAGCATTACTATAAAAATAATAAGAAAGGAAAAGAGTAATAAAAATGACGACAAACATAAAAAACTTTAAAAACTTCATATTTATAAAGTTTTCATATATTCAACTAAGGCCCAGATTTCATATTCAGAAAAAGGATCTGTGCCGTACTCACCTGTTCCGTATTCATGGCCTGCGTTACTATTACCCTTTAATGAGGTATCAAACAAAAACGAACCTGACCGTTCTTCATCAACATAACCGACTTTAATCGGTTCAAATTCCCATGAGCCGATATAAAATGATTTTGATCTTTCTTCTGCTGGCAATAACAGTTCATATAAATTTGGCACTGAACCATTATGTAAAAATGGCCCGCCAGTCCAGATTCCGTTTAATGGCCTTGCTTTGTAAGCTAACAGGGCTTTATCTGATACTTCTTGTCCGCGTTCAATAATTTCTCCATCGACATATTTAGGTGGATGTACTCCTTCAGGGTGCCCTGCATTTTTAGAGTCTCTAATTGCCAGATAACTTTGTATCGGATTATTTTTTAATACTCCTCCCATTAAATTATTAGCAATATAAAGTGCTGGAGCTTCTGCGCCCATTACTTTGCCTACAGAATAGAATCGTGGGCGGCCTTCAAAAATTCCTGTCTTCGCTGTTTGTTCTAAAACATTACGTGCCATCAAAGGATCTGTTTGTATTGCATCCAAAGTACTCATGCGCGCTTTTATTTTGCGATTCGGATCAGTGCGATCAATATCTTGATGGCAACTTAAACAATGATTTTCATAAAGCACTCTACCTACTGTCGTTTTTTCGTTATCTATTTCCGGAAAGAAGTCCGGCCAAAGCGGCGAATATAAAGCTGCTACTTTCTTTTCTATATCTCGAAGGTTTTTAGCTTCGATTGAAGAAGGATAACCGCCGTCAATATAAAACAACCATTTTTTAGTTTGCGGCTCAACATCACCAAACACACCCATCACTTCACCAACATTACGTGCTAAAGCACCCACATAGGAATTTGATTGTGAACCATCCCATTCAACGTAATCATGCTGTGGCGTATCCCAAAGGTATGGGTAACTAGTTGGGGCATCTGGCGCATTAAAATTATCTTTAACGCCTGTGTATGACAATGCTTTATTAAGAATAGCGCCGAAAGCATCTAGTCGTGAATAACCATAGGCAACATCAGTATGATTCATTCGATTATTTTCTTTTCGCGCAACATAAGACTTATCAAACTCGTCTTTTAGTTTTATTTTTTTCTCTTCAGATGCATTCTCACCTAATACTCTTTCTTCAAAACGTACGTATTTATTTTTATCATCCCATGTCGCTTTCATGGATGATTCAATATCGAGTCGAAATTGCCCCAAATCAATCATGCTTTGGCCGCCATCAATACGAATAAATTTATCCTGATATTTTATTTGTTGCGTATGACAAGCAGCACAAGTTAAACCGACGTAGTCTTTATTTCTCGAAAAACCAACTGGCAAACCATCAGGATTATTTTTACTTTTCTTTGCTGGCAAAAAACCTAAATTAAGTAAATTAAAAGAATTACTTAATAAACTTTCATTATCCGCTTGTTCGAGATTAATAAAAATTCGATAAGGCATTAGGCGCGAACCTTGATCGATAAAATAAAACCATTCTCGATCAGCTTCATTCCAATTTTGATCAAGATAAATTAATTCATCTAGAAGCATAGCTTGCTTATCTTGAACTTCTGAAGCATGCGCCATGCTGCCAATCAAACTTAAGAATAAAAATAAAATATATATATATTGATGCATCATGTTTAGTCCCTGATAAGTAATGCATTTAATAAGTTATCTTGAAAACTAATATTGCCAGTCAAGCTGTTATGTTTTTCACACAAAAATACAATGTGATCCAATGGGAAGAAAGAATACTTATGGCGAGGTACACTAGGGTCTAAAACAGAACGCCCCATTAAAGAAGCTTTAGAAACAGAACCATCACCTGGCTCCATTAATAATTCATTATAATCAATGTTATCAATCGGATTCATTATTTCATCAGGATACATTCTGATTAATGATTCCCCTTCAACTTCTTCAACAACAATTCTAGCTGGCGTTAAATGACAGTCTCCGCCAAACACTATCAACAGTGGATGCTTTTCCGGTAAAGGAACAGTTAATGACCAGGCAAAGCGTCGGGCTCTTTCTAATGATTTACCAAAGAATTGTTCCAGGGTTTCTAAATGTTTTTCTGCTTCTTCCTTGCTATTAAACTCACTTGTTATTCGTGCTCTGACTTCAGGGTTAAAAATGGCCCATTGAAAATTTTTCCAGATATTTATATCGAATAAATCACGATCAAGTGGCTTGCCTTCAGCGGTCACTATCCAGTTATTTAATGGATGCGGAAACAAATGATACAAGCTCGGCATCGTCATCAGTGTTTCAGGATTAATGCGTTTTAATCCTAATTGAATGCCACTGATAAAACCATTCATCATCTTAACGGAGCCAAGATTTGGCGTGCCTAATAAAATAACGCGTCGTACTCGCTCACCACCATACATATTGACTGGAAACTCATTGTCATTAGTTACATCGACACGTCCGTAACGCATGAAATAACGTGTTATCAAACCACCCATGCTGTGAGCAACTATATCGACTTTAAGATCGGGGTTGTCATAATCTTGTCGTATCTGATCGACCATGTCAGCCAATTTACTCGCACTGACAACATTGTCTTGTCGCCAATCATATACAAACGTATATAGATTTTTCTGATTTGGATTAATCTTTTGACCGAGTTCAACGCTTGTATAACCACCATATTCCGTCAGCGTTTTTATAATGTTGCCGTAAAAGTCTTTACCGATGATATCGCCAGCTAATTGGTAGGCTTCGTAGATATTAGGTTTTATTTCTAATGTTTCCGGATCGATATCCAAAGCCAAGTGACGATACTCATCAAACAATAATTTCCAAGGCGAACTAAACCAGCCTTCCATCCCTGTTTCTTTATCTCGGAGTTTGCTACCTAAAACACCATGAACAAAAATGACAGGAGGCTGATCCGTCACCATTTTGCTTTCGACAAAGAGTCTTTCGAGGTTGGGCTTTTGTTCGAAATTACCTAAAATGAAATAAAGTGAAACGATAATCGCAGTTAAAAGCGAAATGACAACAGTTCGATTAAAAACAATTTTTAGAAGACGGGATATCATTTTAAATTTAATTGTCAAAATTAAGAGAAATCTAAATAATAGAGTTTATTATCTACTAAAGTTCATATTGATCCCTTAAAATATAGATATATTTTATGATATCGCTGAAATGAGTATGGAAATAGAATGAAACACCTATTTGTGAAGCAAATATTGATATTTATTTTAGTGCTGCAATGCACTGCTTGTAATTACGCGGCAATTTCACCACCGTGGGAAATTCCAGATCCGCATCTGCAAGAAATCGCCATGATTAGAGCCGATCCGCATTGGGGAACAGTGGTGATATACAATCCAAATACCTGCAAAGAAATAGGAAATTCTTGCGGTTTTTTTCGTCTACACGCTTTCGCACATAATCATTTGAACCACACGTTACTTGCGAGTCCTGATGCATATCCTGTTTCATTGGAAAATCAAGCTGACTGCTGGGCGGCAAAATACGGAAAACCTATTGAAGTTAAAGCCGTAGTGACCCTTTTTCTAGACAAAAATAGAAATCCGACCTGGAAAATTCATGGCGATCTGCTTAAACGAGCAGAAAATATACGTGCCTGTGCTATACAGGCCGGCAAGTGGACGGACAATTAACAAGCTATAGGTGACTGTTTAAATTTACATTTAGCAAATTGAACAGTCAGAAAATTGTAGATTACAAAAAGCGATTTAAAGCGGCACGGACTCTGCTTGTTGCACTTCCTTTTTTGGTAGTTCCAATGTTTTAAACTCGTAACCACATTTTTTCTGGATTGAAGCAACTTCCAAAGCTTCGTACTCACCTTTTAGCCGTGAGTATTCTTGGGCTTCAACCCCATCTCCATCTAGAAAAAACAATGATGGCCAAAATAAGATTAACCCTATTGCCATGGTTGTACTGTCACTAGAGGCTTTTTCCTCAACTATTCCAGCTGATTCGTTAACTTTTCGTGTTAAACGAGATAATTCCCCGCCAATTTGTTGGCAATCATAACTATCGTACATTACTGGAGAAACGTATTGGGTAGGTATTTCGTTTGCGGAAGACGCACACCCTACTAAAACGGCACATCCCACAATTAATAATATATTTTTCATTGGTCAACTCCCTGTATTATTATTTTAAAATCCCATTATATAAAATAAATAGTCGATATAAAATAAAAAATGGCGGAGAGGGTGTCCGCGATGCTATCGTCCACTAAAGTCCAACAAGGTTCATTATACTCAATAAATACAATAAGTTATACATTTTATTGTGTATTGTCATCCAACGTAGTTTAATAAGATCCATGTCAAACAGTAAGATCTACAGTAAGATCGGATATAAATCTTATGGCTTTAAAAATCAATAAAATATCAGTCCGCCAAATACCAGCACTTGGGGCCGGTTTCCACTCAGATGGTGGTGGTCTTTATTTGCGGGTTAAAGATACGGGATCACGAGCTTGGGTATTCAGATTTACTCAGCACGGAAAAACACGTGAAATAGGACTAGGAGCAACACATTCCCAAGGTCTTGCGGATGCCAGGAAAGTGGCCGAAAAAATGCGCCGAGCAAGGCATGAAGGTAAAGACCCAGCCGATGTCATAAAAGTGTCAGAGCAGACACAAGACAACAATACTTTTAAATCATGCGCAGAAGAACTAATAAAGACTAAAAAGGCTGGCTGGAGAAACGCTAAACATGCCCAACAGTGGGAAAATACACTTCGTGACTATGTTTACCCAGAAATTGGGCATTTACCACCTAGCGAAGTGTCGTTAGCTCATATCAAGAAAATACTCCTGCCTATCTGGACAGATAAAACAGAGACAGCAACCAGAGTAAGACAACGAATAGAGTCTATCCTTGACTGGGCAAGCGTCCACGGATTGCGAGAAGGGGAAAATCCAGCTCGATGGAAAGGCGTATTGGATATAGTGCTACCTTCTCCAAACAAGGTGCGCACAGTAAAGCACTTTACTGCCCTACCCTATGACGAACTTCCCAAGTTGATGAAGAATATTCGTACGAAGACCAGTCTTTCTGCCTACTGTTTGCGATTCGTAATATTAACAGCCGTACGCTCAGGTGAAGCTCGGGGAGCAACATGGTCTGAGATCGACTTAATAAAATCGATTTGGACCATCCCTGCTAGACGAATGAAGGCAAACATTAAGCATCGAGTCCCTCTTTCAAAAGAAGCTATCTCAATCCTCAAAATAATAAAAAAAACACGTGATGAAGAATTGGTTTTTCCTGGTATAAAGGGTGCCATTCAGTCTGATGCGACCCTGAGCAAATTCTTACGTTCTCTCGCGTCAGATATAACTGTTCATGGTTTTCGTTCGACTTTCAGGCAATGGGCAGCAGAAAAAACAAATTACCCTTCCGCTGTCTGTGAACTGGCATTATCACATGTCAATAAAGACAAAGTGGAAGCAGCATATCAGCGCTCTGACTTATTCGACCTCAGAAAGAAACTTATGAAAGATTGGTGTATATATTTAAATTAAAGCGATGGGCGGGGACTAACTCGGTATATAAGCAATTGCTTTATAACGGTTTATCCAATGTGGTTTTTGCAACAATCCCACCTCGATACCCCTGCAAAAACGACGTGCAAAAAACGTAAGGGTTCGAGTCCGAATTACCTCGAATACGCATCTATTTTAGCAATTCTATCGAACAAATCTGTCGCTTTACTTGTCAATGGATCATGGTGATCGGCCCACTCAGTTGCCCAGGTTAACCATTCGTGCAGCGTTCGATCACCGACGCGTTGATTGCCATCGTTAATATTCTTTTCAATTGCCGTAATAAATTCTCGCACGTGTACGGCTTCTTTCGCGGCGTCGGCATAACTCAAAAACTCCCGCCATTGATTCTGATCTTTTTTGAAGGCGATTTCTTCTAAATAACGTTGCTGTTCTTCTTCTCGATATTGGCGTTGTGCATCTTCCCTCTTTTGCTCCTTTTCGACCAATAGCGGTCCTGCAATCTTAAACGTCGCTATAATTTCCGGAAGAAGATCTTTAAATGATTTTGTTTTGGTTTCATTCCACTCGTGCCTGATACCACGTTCAAGGTAGGTCTTAATCGAAAAGTGTAGTTTCCCGGTGGGTTCAAGCTCTTGGATATAGGGTTTATCGCGGGTAAAGTATGAGGTCTTTTCTTCTTCCGTTAGTGGACGGCGATTTTGCTTCAATTTCTCCCGTAGTGTGAATTCGACCTGTATACCCTCATATTCCAAGTAAGCACTGTCATAGTGCTCTGATTTGACCACATAACCCTGTAGCTCGAGTTCATTAAATAGGACATGCAGTATCCTATGCCGGTAACGGTCAACTGGTGTAAATGTCGATAACTTATATATAGCACTGTACCGATGACCGAGCGGATCGCGTTTCTTTTCTACTTTTTCTTCCTGTTTTTGCCGTTTATAGTCATCCAACCAGGCTTTTATAACGGGATGGGGAGAGAGCAGTCGTTCAGGGATGATAATTTCATTACTCTCATCTATGCTTTTCGAGAGTGAAGCCTGGATTTCAGGCTTGGGCTGAGGCAATCCGTCGGTCTCTGTAATCACAACGTCATTCGATGTGCTTGTATCAGGCTCTGGCAATTGATATTGAATCACATGCTTCCCGGCAGTTTTTCTCGCCCAGTAGCCCCGTCCCGGAGTGGGGATATTCAGACGTGCACATATTTTCGACAGACCTCGGTCAGAAATACCGTATTGAACCGCTAATCTACTTATTGGAATTTCCCAAACTTGCTGATATAAATTTTCGCGTGTTACATGTTTATTTTTTTGTTCTGTCATCTAAAATTGATTCAGCCTAAGAACACTTTGTATAGAATCACGCTGTGCAGGATCAACACCAGCATCATCAGCATATTTTTTCCAGCCTGTCACAATTTGTTTAACTTCATCAATGATCTGTTCCGCCCGCCCACGTTTCATCGAGGCCGTCTTCGCACAAGCTTTAAAATCATCCAAAGTAAAATCATCTGTCTTACCATTGATACTCATTTGATGATTTGCTGTCCATTTCCCGGAAGGGTTAAAACTGTATGTGACATCAAATGCTGGAGACAAAGACCATTCCCCAAATTTATCCATCAAAAAAGCAATGTTTTTAACATGATCATCCTGATTCCGTGCGATGACATTAAACACCATTCTTCGAAATAGTTGCTCTATATCACTCATTGGTAATTCAAGTTGCCGAATAACCATAAATGCTTGTTCATATGAATGTGCACGTGCCCTTCTGTAGTCATAATGTCCCAATGCCCCGAGTGATTGCATATGCTGCTTTTCACCACCAACCAAACGGTCAAAGCGCTTTGTCATAAAATGCCGTCTATTATTTTCTTCAAATAGATCACATTTCTCCATATCAATCCCTGCATCTCTTGCCATTTCCGAATACGCATATTCAATCACACCATAGCCTTTTGGATCAGCAAGCTCCTTATCACGGTTGTTACTGACACCGTCAAATTTTAAAATCCAGTACTCAAAACCTTTTTTCGTTTTGACCTGACCAGAACGAACTTCGTTTGTCTTAGGATTCCACGCAATCACAGCCTTGGCTCTTGCACCGCCAGCAGAGGTACCTACCTGTAAAATATCTGCCATGGCCTGTTGCTTACTTCCATCACCGAATGAAACATTAAGGTCTTCGCGTTGTGAAAGTATCTCAGAAGCAAGCTCAACCATTTGATCAATATGTATCTTATGTGATGTCGCTCGCTTTGGTCCTTCAGCTGGCAAATACTCTAAAGCACCCATACCTCTATCACCGGTATAACAAAGACGTTCTACTGCATTGAAAGATTGTGGTGTCCTCCCCTGTCCCGCTAACCACTTATCAATCAGCGCATTACCAAATTTGTCTGGTAACGAGTCAGCTAATAAACCTGGCAATCCATAAAAGGACTCATAATCAAGCCCTGAAAATGTATAAACATGTCCTGACGACAGTGGCATTTCTAAAGGCGAAACTTCTACCCTGCTCTCAGCAAATGAGGAATCATATTGAAACGAAGCTAAATTTTCGCCGTTTTCTAATGTGACTGCGCCTATGGTGTCTCCCCATAGTTTGACCTCTGCAATGCTAGTCATTCATCTTCCTTCCATTTCCATGACTTTACTGGATCTGCTTTGTGTACTGTCGCAGAAGCACGAATTCTAATTTCTCTTTTCTGTTTTAATAAATCCATAGGCTTGGGACCCTGCTCAGGTATCAATCGATCTAGGTTACCCATCAAATCCAGTGCTCGAAAAAATCTGATAACACTCAACGTTTGACCAGAAGCACCACCCTCAATACGTTCAACTGTCCTTTTAGACATACCCGCTTTTTTTGCCACTGCCGCTTGAGTCATATTTAATTCGACCCGGCGAGTTGAAATCCTCTCGCCAATTTCAGCAAGAACCGTTTCATCTGTTAGTAGTTTCGTTATTCTCATAGTCGTAATATATGTCGATTTAATAAGTATATCAGTCTTATATCGTAATTTTTGACGATTTACAATGAATTTATATAAATAAAGATATAATTCGTAACTTATGACGAATTAATGATAATTTTCGACTTATATCGTAATATTTGACGATTTATATGTTTCTAAATAAAGGCTAGGGAAATTCTTTTTTATTCAAAATTTCGGGATAATAGACAAAATGTGATGGTTTTTTCATGATTTATTGAGCAAATAATTGATCATTTTGTTTCTTCTTTTATGACGTAATCCACGATGAATTTTTACTTTCTGTTTCCAATGTGCAAAGGAGCCATCGCAACTATTCGTTGTGTTGGGCATATTGAGTTGAGGGAACTGTTTATAGGTAAACAAATAAGGTAAGTTTGTTTTCAATGAGCGAAAAGCACTGCGTAAACGACGATGCATAAACTGCCCCTGTTCATTACGTTCTTTTAAGAACGCCTGATATTGTTCGCGCAAAGAAAACAGCATTGATGAGAATTGTTCATGGTCGACTTGAGTCAGCATTAACATCAAGCATTTCAATGCCTGACCACACTCTGTTTTAGGTCGGTTTGTTGTATATCGTCGAATCATTTGTGCCTGGTGGAATTGGCAGAGTGGGATAGGTAACCCTTGGTATCTTCTCTCAAACAGTTTGATAACGCCTTTACGTCCGTCTATGACCACACTTTTCAGTTGATAGCCTCGCAGCTCAAGCACCGCCAATCCAGTGGTAACCTCAGCAAGGGTTTCTGACGTAATAAAACGCCAATAAAGATTTCTTTGCTCTGCACGAAAGACTAACACGCCATCAGCATGTGAGAAAAAAGTCGCATCAACGATTAAATTAATAGGTTGTTCGAATAATCGTTCAGTATGAGCAGGAATAATTAATGAATCAAATTGACGCTGTAACGTTCTGACATCCTTATGGTAATGCTGACTTAATTCAGTGAGTGTTTGTTTGCCATCAACGTATGCTTGATAAGCTTGTTTTACCCATTGAGATTTATCATAACGACGAACAAATTGGTGATGGCAGCTTGAACAACGATAGCGTTGTTTACCTCTTAAATAACCATAATGAGTAACTGATAATAA
>JBDNFW010000010.1:0-54609 GCA_041689615.1 Gammaproteobacteria bacterium
ATAACGTCAGGGTGATTGGCCATCCTAACGGCTTGAAGTTTAAAGTCTAATGTATAGCGATCATAGTTTCGTTTCTTAGTAAGCCCCATGGCTTGACCTCCTTGATTAACAGTAATTTACTGTCCATCAAAGTGGTGCTAGGTCACGCCGCTTTTTGGCGTCAACTTGACACGTTTGTTAGCTGATGAGCCTGTCATAATCTGCATGACTTCCAATCCAGAACCAGACTAAATCAGAGCCGGTTTCTATACCTAATGCACGATAATGGATACCGACCCGAACTGATCTGTAATTCTTAACTTTCTTAAAATGAAGGGAATGATGAGAAGGATCTTCACTGAGTAATTGATAATTCTTCCTTGCCAAGTTTTGGATAGATTCAGGCAATTTATCTAAACAAGCCCAAAAATCGGGGGTCGTAAAATGTTTCACATTTCTTTTGTTTTTCCAGATTCGTGATGCTTCAATGCTATTGTGCCGAGTTCATTTAGTTTTCCAGAACCAATATCCTGTTCTATTTGTGCATCCCAGTTTATAGCATCAAACTCAGAAAACCATGAACGGAATTCCTTCAGTTCAGTGTTTGGTAGGCTAGCAACGGCCTCTTTGATTTCTTTTGCGGTATTCATAATAATTACTCCTAATTATCGCAATTTTACTCCTTTTCTCTAAATTGTCACCATCATCCTGTACTCAGCTAACGCCGTTTTAAGCGGCAAATTGCAGTTGGCTAAAATAAGTGAGGCACGAACAAAAAGCCAACTGTAATTTGTCCGACTTGAAAACCCTTGTTAGAGGTTACTTAGACTCCACTGTCCATTCCCCTGGTTTTGCTTTTGTTATTGTATATTTGCTCGGTAGTGCTTTACTTAATACTGTACCTAGCCATAATTTTTCAGAGTTTGATAAGGCAGGATCTTTAAAAACAACATCACATATTTCAGCAACTCTAGGATGATTTTTAATATTACTTTCTAGTGACCAACGTGCAGAAGTAAAAATAGCTTCAAGTATAGCGTTATTTTTATCTTGCTCTGTTTTATGTGATGTCTTGTATGCTTCTAGTGATCCAAGGTATTCATCATATTTAAGTGCTGAAATGATTCGTTTAATTGGTGCCTCATCACCAGTTGCAAAAAAATATGCCCATAAAGCATCTAGAATATTTGGGTTATCTATCGGTACTTCCAAAAAGTTAGTAGGCTCTGCCGCTAAAGCTTGAGTGGCGCCAATAGATTTTAAATATTTTTTTGACTCATCTGTATTAGACAACCAAACAGCATAGAACACTGGTTTCATGTCTTTTTGATCAAGACTCTTCAGCTCATCCATCCATTCAATCGTTTTTTCTGCGTTGTCAGCTAATACACGACTTAGGAAGACTGAAACAGTTTGTTCATGTTTCGGGTTACTCAAAATTCCATTTTCACTTAATTTTTTAACTTCAACGACAAAGTTTTCAGATGACGGGTTCTTATAATAATTCATCAACCAGTCAGCTTTTACACTATGACTAAAGGTTAAAATAAGTAATACTATTGCAGATGATATCCATTTCATTTTGTAACCTCTAACGCCTCAAACACCGGAGGCAAAACCGTAGTGACGAAGGAACGAAGGTTTTGACTTCCGAGTGCTTTGACTTGTTAATTGGCCGGTTCATAGCTTGTAACCTAAAGCTAAATGTAACTGGGCAACAGCTAAAAAGGAAACAGCGAACCAACCTAACCAAAAAAATAACCCCACTATCAACGAAGCAATCGCACCTCTCGAAACTTTAGAGACTTGATTGAAAATCACAAATATGACTCCGACCAAAAGAACATAGGCAAAATCAAATGGCCAGTAGAGAAGCAAATCAAACCCTAAGCCTGTCTCTGGAGAAACAATCTCGGCCACAAACGGAATCATTAATGCAATTATTCCGATTCCAAAATTTTGAGTTACGCTCATAGCAAGGCCTATTAACAGTATGATTAACAGGAAGGGTTCCTATTAATCATTATTAACAGGAAGCCCGACTAATTTTATGGGCTGATTTAGAAATATCATTAAGTCTTTGTTTTTCCATGTGTTATCCATACTAATATTTTCCTTGTTTTTATTAATAGGAAGGCTTCCGTTTAATTATTTTCAAATTCAAGTAAATTATTATACATTGTATTGGAAGGATTAAAATATGGAGAGACAGGATGTCTAAATCAACTTTTTTAAACGCTATCGAATCGTATATGCTTACACGGCGCTATAGTCTGCGCACTATCAAAACTTATCAGTATTGGATTAAATCTTTTATTATTTTTCATGGTAAGGCACATCCCAATTCAATGGGACGTGATGAAATTGAATTATTTCTTACGTATCTTGCTGTTAATCGAAAAGTATCTTCCAGTACACAAGCGCTTGCCTTGAATGCCTTAATGTTTCTCTACAATAAGTATCTGGAACAACCTATTGAGGATATGAAAGAGTTTAAACGAGCAAAACGAAAACGTAAGATCCCTGTCGTATTAACTCAAGATGAAGTTAAGTTATTATTGTCTAATATGCATGGCGTTCATCGTCTTATGGCCTCGGTTTTATATGGTTCTGGGTTACGTAATATTGAACTGCTTCGCCTAAGAGTAAATGATATTGACCACGATCTTTTGCAAATTCGAGTTTGGAATGGAAAGGGATTTAAACATCGCATTACAACGCTCGCGCCTGAATTACTTCCTGCTATTAGTCGTCAAATACAACACGTACAAATATTACTAGAAGAAGATTTAGCTAGTAATGGTTTTGCAGGGGTGTGGTTGCCGGATGCATTGACGCGGAAATATAAGAGTGCAAATAAAGATTTAGGTTGGCAGTATTTGTTTCCTTCTATACAGCGAAGTATTGAGCCAGGAACGAGTAACATACGCCGTCATCATCTAGATGAAACAGTCATGAATAAAGCAATAAGAAGTGCAAAATTTAAAGCAGGTATAAAAACCAGTCATACATTAAGACATTCTTTTGCAACACATCTTTTACAAAGAGGATCTGATATTAGAACGGTGCAATCTCAACTCGGTCATGCAGATGTTAAGACAACTGAAATGGTCTCTCCCGGCGTCCTGCCTCCCGCGACACTTGTGCGTCCTGAACATCGTATACCCATGTCTTAAAACAAGGTGCGCATGGTGTCCGCAGTCCATTGAGTGATTTGCTAATT
The DNA here is from genome assembly GCA_041689615.1 of Gammaproteobacteria bacterium. Classification (GTDB taxonomy): domain Bacteria; phylum Pseudomonadota; class Gammaproteobacteria; order Eutrophobiales; family Eutrophobiaceae; genus UBA7359. The sequence goes on from JBDNFW010000010.1 coordinate 3,203, forward strand.
GAATAAGCAAGTGTTTAATTTTCGAAAGAATAGATTTTAAGCTAGTGAGTCTAATAATTTTTTATTAATTCTTTATCGTTCTGCTTGTCGCAAACAGGGTTAAACCGATAACGGTTATGTAAATTAATCAATTTCTAAACTATAACGTACGATTTTTTTCCTGACGGTACATCACAATCCCAGCAATTAATACGGCAATACTAACAACGCCAACAATAATGGTTGCTAGCGCATTGATCTGAGGACTGACACCAAGTCGTACACTTGAATATACGACCATTGGTAATGTAGTAGAACCGGGGCCGGAGACGAAGCTGGCGACGACCAGATCATCCATCGACAATGTAAAAGCTAATAACCAACCAGCCAGTAGTGCTGGTGAAATAATGGGTAAGGTAATGGCAAAGAAAACTTTTAATGGTTTAGCACCTAAATCCATTGCTGCTTCTTCCAACGATTGATCCATATTGGCTAAGCGACTTTGTACAATTACGGCGACATAGGCCATTGAAAAAGTAACATGTGCCAATATTATCGTTGTTTGTCCGCGTCCGGAAGGCCAGCCGATTAATGTTTCCATTGCTACGAATAACAGCAACAATGATAGACCGGTAATAACTTCGGGCATGACCAATGGTGCGGTGACCATAATGCCGAGACTAGTACTACCACGATGACCACGAAACCGAACTAAGGCTAGCGCTGCTAAAGTGCCGAGTACAACTGCGAGACAAGCATTGATCGAAGCAATTTTCACACTAAGCCAGGCGGCGCTTAATAACGGTTCATTGTGTAGTAGGGCGCTATACCATTTAGTGCTAAAGCCACTCCAAACTGTTACCAAGCGACTTTCATTGAATGAATAAACGATCAGGCTAATGATCGGGATATACAAAAAAGCATAACCAAATATCAATACTGTGATCAAAAGAGGAAACCGTTTATTCATTCCAGTTCCTCTACTGCTTTACCTTCAAAGTGACGCAAAATAACAAATGGCACAATCAACAACAGTAACAACACACAAGCCAGTGACGATGCAACAGGCCAGTCTTTATTATTAAAAAATTCTGTCCACATCATTTTGCCAAGCATTAAGGTACTGTTGCCACCAAGCAGATCAGGAATAACGAATTCTCCCATCACTGGAATAAACACCAACATTGAACCAGCGAGTACGCCGGGCATTGATTGTGGCAAGGTAATTGTTAAAAACTGTTTAAAAGGTCGTGCGCCAAGATCAGCGGCAGCTTCTAATAAAGTTGTATCGAGTTTTACCAAAGTAGCATACAAAGGCAAAATTAAAAAAGGTAGGTAGCTGTATACCACGCCGATATAGACTGCTATTGGTGTATACATGATTTCCAATGGCTGATCGATCGCGCCAAGCCAGATCAAAAAGTTATTCAACAAGCCATTGTTTTTCAAAATACCGATCCAGGCATAAACGCGAATTAAAAACGAAGTCCAGAACGGCAGAATAATCAGCATCAATAATGGTAAGCGCCAGTGATTTGGTGAACGGGCAATGGCATAAGCCATTGGGTAACCAATCAACAGGCAAAACAAAGTTGAAATACTGGCGACTTTAAGTGAGCCAAGTAGGGCACTAACATAAAGTGAGTCTTCCCATAGCAATAAATAATTATCGAAGTTGATGATGATCGACATCACTCCATCTTCGGTATAGCGCAACATATCCATATAAGGAGGTTGCGCCAATTGCGGTTCAGACAAACTGATTTTTAATACAAACAAAAAGGGTAAGGCAAAAAATAAAGCTAACCATAACCACGGCACTGCCACCACGGTACCGTGACCACGTTCAGATAAAGCGGTTAACCACCGTTTCATTGGGTTAGCAAACTACAACTATCTGCTTGCCAGCCGAGTACCACTTCCTGTTCCCAGGTTAAAGGTTGTTCAGCTAAGGCTTGTACATTGGGTAGAGTAAACTTAACACGTAAGCCATTGGCAAGTTCAGCATGGTATATGGATACATCACCAAGATAGGCAATGTCTTTAATTACTGCTGTGATTCGATTGGGTTGATCATCAGCGTTGTTTATTACTCGTATTTTTTCCGGTCGTAGTGCTACCGTTATTTCCATTCCCGGTGTTAACTGTTGACTGTAACGAACTAACAACGGTGATTCTGATTGCTCACTTTGAATTAGTACTTGATCATCATCTTGACTAATGACATGACCATCAAACAAATTTACCAAGCCGATAAAATCAGCTGAATAGCGACTGACAGGAAATTCATACATTCGTCGTGGAGCATCAAGCTGTTCAATTCGTCCTTCATGCATCAATGCAATACGTGAGGACATAGTCATTGCTTCTTCCTGATCGTGTGTAACGATAATAAAAGTAATGCCGAGACGTTCCTGAATGTTGACTAGTTCAAACTGAGTTTGCTCGCGTAGTTTTTTATCCAACGCACCGAGCGGCTCATCAAGTAACAAAATTTTTGGTTGCTTGGCTAGTGACCGTGCTAGTGCGACACGCTGGCGTTGTCCACCAGATAACTGATGCGGTTTACGTTTGGCAAATTTTTCAATTTGTACCAGGGCCATAACTTCTTTTACCCTGTCTTCAAGCTGTATTTTAGGCATTGATTCCTGCTTAAGACCAAATGCAATATTGTCGATTACCGTCATGTGCGGAAACAGGGCATAAGATTGAAACATCATATTAACCGGCCGTTGATACGGCGGCACATCCGTCATATCAACACCATCAATCAAAACACGACCAGTACTAGGTGTTTCAAATCCAGCCAGAATTCTAAGCAATGTCGTTTTGCCGCAGCCGGAAGCGCCGAGTAACGAAAAAAACTCGCCGCGATGAATTGTTAAATTAATATCATCACAGGCAAAAACACTACCGAAGTTTTTACTGACGTGTTCTATTTGAACGATTACATCATCACTTGTATGAACAACTTCATCTTTCGATTTATTAATAGATTGAGTAGTCATCAGATTTGATGAGCTCCTGTTAGGAATATACCTTCGGTATTAGAGGTTGAAAGTTATTGTCCGGTTTTTACTCGCGTCCAACTACGATTCATAGTACGTGCTTCACGATCGCTTGGCGTTTTCAAAACCAAAAATCGTTCACGCGTTACCGGTGGTGGATAAATCCCCGCATCGTTACGAATTATTTCGTCGACCAGTTCAGTTGCCTTGGCATTGGCGTTTGCATAGGAAACATAGTTGGTGATTTCAGCAATCACTGCTGGCTCAAGTAGGTAATTTATAAATTCCTGAGCTGCTTTCGGATTTGGTGCATCGGCAGGGATAGCCATAACATCTGTCCAGACAACAGCACCTTCAGCAGGTGCCGCATAGGCAATATTAACGCCGTTATTAGCTTCCGCAGCACGATCACGAGCCTGAATGATATCGCCAGAATAACCATGGGCGACACAAAGATCACCATTGGCTAAATCATTTATATATTGTGAGCTGTGAAAGTAACGAATTTTGTCACGTACCGCACTGACGGTTTTAGCCGCTTCTTCAATGGCCTCTTTGCTATAATCATCTGTCGGTTTGCCAAGATAGGCGCGCGCGGCAGCAAACACTTCAGTCGAATCATCCATTAAACTAACACCGCACTCAGAAAGCTTAGCAACAATTTCAGGATCAAAAACCAATCGCCAGGTATCTAATGGCATTTCATCGCCTAGAATAGCCTTAACCTTATCGACGTTGTAACCAATGCCGGTGGTTCCCCACATATAAGGCACGAGATACTGATTACCCGGATCTATATCTTCCAGCGATTTCATAATTACCGGATCTAGATTGCTATAAGCACTCAGCGCGGCTTTATCGATAGGTTGATAGAGTTTTGCCTTGATATGGCGATGAGCAAAAGGCCGTGCGGTAGGGAATACAAGGTCATAGCCACTTTTTCCGGCCAGCAATTTGGCTTCCAATACTTCATTAGAGTCGTATACGTCATAACTGACTTTAATGTTTTTGGTCTGTTCAAAACGGTTGACCGTATCTTCGGCAATATAATCCGACCAGTTATAAACATGGACTTCTTGCTGCGCTACAACCGGCATAGTCGCCGAGGTAGATAAAATTAAAGCGCAGCTGGGTAACCATCCAATATGCATTTTCATCGTACGAAATCTCCAACAAGATAATATATAATGTGTCTTGCCGACCGATGCTCAGTGACATTTACTGCTGTCGAGTCGTTACAACAGAAGACTATGAACAAAAATACCGGAAAAAAAAAGTATTATTTTCTCCAGAAAAAAAATAACTCATAGTCCCTCAGGAAAAGTAGTGGTGTTCCAATATTTATTACTATTTCATTCTTAAGACTATTAAAACGGGAGTTTTAACACACATGTTTAGCAAAAAAATTGAGACAAAAGCCACTATCCATGAGCTGATTGCTTCTCGCTGGAGTGGTCGAGCTTATGATTTTGGAAAACCTGTATCAAAAGAAGATATTGTTTCCTTGGTTGAAGCAGCACGCTGGGCCCCTTCCTGTTATGGCGATCAACCCTGGCGTTTTATTGTTTTTGATAAAGCGACGAATGAGACCGCATGGGAAAAAGCATTAGATTGTTTAGCAGAAGGTAACCGAGCTTGGGCTAAAGATGCACCCTTATTATTTTTGTCCTGCGCAGATTCGATTTTGACTAAGAACGGAAGTCCAAATCGGTGGGGACAATATGATACTGGCGCAGCAACAGAAAACTTATGTCTACAAGCCACAGCATTAGGACTTATGGTTCATCAAATGGGTGGTTTTGATGCAGATAAAACGAGAGAGTTTTTTATGATACCAGAACAATTTACACCTATGGCTATGATGACGGTTGGATATCAATTAGCCGAAGACAAAATTCCTGATGATGTTAAAGAGAGAGAATATAGCGAACGCGCACGAAATCCTATTGAGGATAATTTCTTTGATGGCACTTGGGATAAGCCAATAAAATAATTTTACTCTTCAATTTTAATATACATTATTTTTATGACTGATAAGAGTAAACATCAAGCTTTCTGGTTATTAGCTGGGCCAATGATCGTCGGCAATATTAGCATGGCCTTGTTAGGCCTTGTTGATACTGCTGTTATTGGACATCTGGATACGGCCGTCTATCTTGGTGGCGTTGCTGTTGGCACGGTAATCTTTGATTTTCTTTACTGGGGAATGGGTTTTCTACGCATGGGCACAACAGGAATTGTTGCTCAAGCGCTTGGAAAAAAAGATGCGACAGAAGTCCGTACTGTTTTAATGCAATCAATATTGGTTGGGTTAAGTATTGCCTTTTTTATTCTGCTCATACAAAAGCCTATATTTAGTGTCGGTCTTTCTTTTTTAGAAGGGAGTTCCGAAGTTAAGTATTACGCTGCAGTCTATTGTCAGTGGATGATATGGGGAATGCCGGCATTAATGATCTTGTTTTCTGTTAATGGCTGGTTGTTAGGAATGCAAAATGCAATGTCAGTTTTACATATTGGAATAATTATTAATGTACTAAATATAATTCTTGATGTTATTTTTGTTGTTTACATGGACATGGATGTTCGCGGCGTTGCGCTGGCTACCGTTATTTCCCAATACACCGGTGTCATCCTGGCGTTTTTCATTATTAGAAAACAATTATCTTCACAGTCAGGAGAATGGTCTTCTAAAAAGATATTTAATTTTGAAAAGTTAAAACGTTTTCTCAGTTTAAACCATGATATTTTTATTCGAACAATTTGTTTGATATTGGTATTTGCTTTTTTTACACGAGAAAGTGCAAAATATGGTGATTTAGTATTAGCAGCAAATTCGATATTACTGAAATTTTATTTATTAATGGCTTTAGCACTGGATGGATTTAATCATGCGGCTGAAGCTTTAGTTGGAAAGGCAGTAGGTGAGAAGGATAAAAAACTTTTTAATCATGCAGTATCACTGACTTTAAAATGGTCATTTGCATTCGGTTTGTTTTTTACATTGCTTTACTGGCTTGCAGGCAAGGGAATGATTTATCTATTAACAGATATTGATTCTGTTCGAGAAATCGCATTGATTTATTTACCATGGATGATTGCATTACCTCTGGTTTCCGTTTGGTGTTTCTTATTGGATGGTGTTTTTATAGGTGCAACACGCGGGCGAGAAATGAGAAATTCGATGTTGGTTTGTACTTTCTTTTTCTTTTTGCCTATTTGGTATGTGTTTCAGTTTATGGGAAATCATGGATTATGGTTAGCATTCACCTTATTCATTGCTGTGCGTGGTGTTACGTTGGGACTTTATTATTTTCAAATAGAGCGACGTGAAAGTTTTATTCCTGTTTAGAATTGGCTATTCATCATTATCTTTGTTTGGCTTGATCCGGGTAAAACGTATAATTTCACGCCGATTACGTTTTGTTGGTCGGCCAATTGTTCTTGGGAACGAAGCTGAATCTGCTTTTATTTGCTTGGTTAGTTCTTCTCGAGCCTGAATACTGTCTTTATCTTCTTTGAATAGATGCGCAGCCAAACTTGCAGAAAGTCGACTATTGGGTAACTTTAGTATCGATATTGTGTATTGATAAGGTGTTTTTCGTATTTGAACGACATCATCGACACGAACAATTTTCGATGCTTTTACTACTAAATCATTAATTCGTATTTTATTCCCTTTGATAGCAGCTGCGGCTTGAGCGCGTGTTTTATAAAAACGCGCGCACCACAGCCATTTATCAAGCCGCATCGTGTATGTTGTTTCATTTCTAGCCAATCGGGTTTTCCTGCATTATTATGATGTTAACTTAATGAGGAAAGATTATGACTGAAAATAAATCTGAAAGAGAGTTTATTCCTCTTAATATATGTGTCTTGACCATTTCTGATTCAAGAAATGAAGAAACGGATAAGTCGGGCAGGCGTTTAGTCGACTTGTTAGAACAACAAGGTCACGAACTATTTGAAAAAAAGATTGTGCCGGATGATGTCTATCAAATTCGTGCGCAAATCTCTCAATGGATTGCTAATGAAGAAGTACAGGTTGTTTTAACGACGGGTGGCACAGGTGTCACTGGCCGTGATGGCACACCTGAAGCAGTCAGAGTCCTTTTCGATAAAGAAATAAGTGGCTTTGGTGAAACATTTCGTTCAATTTCCTATGAGCAAATTAAAACGTCAACAATACAATCGCGAGCGGTTGCTGGCGTCGCAAATGGCACGTATATATTTTGTATGCCTGGTTCTATGGGTGCTTGCGTAACAGCATGGGACGAATTAATACGCTTACAACTTGACTATCGAACTCGTCCTTGTAATTTGGTTGAGTTGATGCCGAGACTAAGAGAAAAGTAGTTTTTCTAATTATCTTTGAGATCATCCAGACTAGGGATTTCGAAGTAAATCAAAAGTGTTCTTTGAAATAGACTGTCATTGTTATCACTAATCATAAAGAAACGATTATTTTTATGCCAGCTGATGCCTTCAAAATTTTCATTAAAATATCCGTATTCAGCTTGTAACTTCACTATCGTTTCTTGCTTTAGTATATTTTCATCAAGCGTAAGCAGGTGTATTACATTACTCATGCCTGCAAAAATACCGGGAAAGATTCTTTCCAGTGCGATTATTTTATTGTTTGGTAAAGTAGTTAAGCCTACCAACGAACCGTAGTTTTCATTGTCCGGTTTAAACAGCCACTGTTTGTCGTTTAAATTATGTAATGACAATAAATTATTATTTTTATCTAAAGGTCTTTCTGGCCCAGTAATAATATTAAAATCATTATGTAGTGTGATAGCTTCTAATGCTTTATTTGCACTCTGGTAATTTTTAATATCATTTAAATCGTTATTAATTGTTTCTGTAGAAATTAATTTACCTTCGATGGAGTAACGAACTACACGTGGTTTGCGTTCGAAACTAACCAGTAATTTAGTGTCATTATAGCGATTGTTATTTGAATTTATCAGAGCTAAACCTTCACTGTCACTAGCTTTATGTTTTAACTCTTTCCCATTAGTATCCAAAAGTGGATAGTAAGAAAGTAATTTAAGATCAATTAACTGGTTTTTATTAAAAACGGGTTTGGTATGAATAATAAAACCTCGATCTGACAGAATAACCAAATTTTGTTGATCTTGATCCCATGCAATACCAGAAAACTCTATAAGTCGATGTTCTTTATAGGCGCTCTGATTGATCTGAATGACACCTAAAATTTTGAAGTTATTTTTCTCATATTTTTCCAGTTGTGAAGAAGATAAAGTGAGAGCATTACCTATAGATTGCTCAGCGGTAACAAAAGAGGAGCAGAACAGAGATAAAAGCAATAGTGTTTTTCTATCGCAAAGCTTGAATAACATCATATAATGTTGTGAATTATTTAAGAATTTATAGTCAAAGAAATAGAATATTACCTTAGTCTTGTGGAAAATAAGAACAATATGCTTAACAAAATAGCTCTTCTTTTTTTAGTCCAATTAACGGTTTTTTCATCATCAGCTATTGCTGGTGGAAGTATGCCTCCGGCAATGGTACAAGTTGAAGAAGCAATAAATATCGAAATTGCACCATTTATTTGGGTATCCGGTACCGTTATTGGTCGTTTTGATTCAAAAATAGCGGCTGAAGTCACTGGCGTTTTGAAAAGTGTGCTGGATGCTGGTGATCGACTCAATGAAAATGATGTGATCGCAAAAATTGATGATATGACGTATCAGCTTGCACTGAATGAGATCAGTGCTGAAGTTATGCCGATTGAGACGATGGTCGAGTTTTATCGCAAAGAAGCAGGAAGACTGGAAAAACTAGCTAAACAAAATAATGCGGCTAGAAATCAATTAGATCAAACACAAGCAAGTCATGATGAAGCGCAAGCTAAGATCAGAATAGTGCGAGCCAAGCTTGCTATGGCTCACGATGAACTTAATAAAACAACAGTACGAGCTCCATTTTCTGGTGTCGTAACCGAACGTTATAAAACACCCGGAGAAAGAGTTGAAGCGGGCGATCTAATCGTTCGTTTAATTAATACCGATAAGCTTGAAATTCAGACTCGTATTTCGCAAGAATCTATTAATCATATTAAAGCAGGTGATACCTTATCGATTAAAGGACCTTCATCTGAAACTAATGGCATTGTAAGAGCCGTCATTCCTGTTGGTGATGATGTTTCAAGATTGTATGAAGTTAGAATTGAATTTAATGAAGAGACCTGGTCAGCAGGCACGGCAGTTCAAGTTGCTAGTCCCGTCAATAAAAAACAAAATGTGATTGCCGTTTCGCGTGATGCTTTAGTCATTCGTCAATCAGGTATTGTTATTTACAGAATCAATAAAGAGAATCAGGCGGAACTTATTCCGGTAAAGACGGGTATTGCTAATACAACGCACATACAAGTTATTGGCGATGTAAACGAAAACGATAAAATAGTAATCCGTGGTAATGAGCGTTTACGTCCTGGCCAAACAGTGCAATTTATGGGCGAGTCTAAATAGTTCGTGAATATTACACGATCATGTTTGGATAATCCTGTTGCGTTACTCGTTGCGATTATTCTCATACTGATATTTGGTTCTATCAGCCTTTCACGTCTTCCCATCCAACTGACGCCCGAATTAGAAGAGCCCGAAATAACCATTACAACAAATTGGCGAGCTGCTGCTCCAAACGAAGTTGAAGCCGACATCATTGAGCCACAGGAAGATGTATTACGAGGTTTGCCTGGCTTAACTGAAATCCGCGCTACTGCACATGAAGGTCGCGGAGAAATAAACCTAACGTTCAGTGTAGAAACAGATATGCGCCGAGCATTGATTGAAGTAATGAACCGCTTGAATCAGGTGCCTGACTATCCTGAAGATGCAGATGAACCCTCTATAAGCAGTGTAGGCCAAGATGCGAAAGCGATTGCTTGGTTCATAATTAAAACGGCGGAAGGAAATGAAACGCCGATTGAATCTTACAAAGATTTTGTCGAAGAAGTTGTTCAATCACGTTTTGAACGTATACCTGGTGTTGCTCGTTCAGAAATATACGGTGGTAGTGAGAAAGAATTAAGGATTACTTTTGACCCCTATAAAGTCGCTAGCTTAGGCATACAGCTTGATAAGGTTATGAAGTTGGCGGGTACCAGCAAAGATATCTCTGCTGGTTTTGCTGATGTAGGTAAACGTGAATACAGTATTCGTTTTGCTGGAAAATATGCCGCAACTGATCTTGGTGAAATGATATTAGAGTGGCGTGATGGCAGACCTATCTACTTGCGAGACGTTGCTGTAATTGAAGAGCGACTACAGGATAAAAACAGTTTTGTTTTAACTAAGGGCACGACCTCAATAGCGATCAATGCACAACGTGAAACGGGCGTGAATGTTCTGGAGGTTATGGATGGCTTGCATATAGCCATGGATGAATTAAATAAAGGACCATTAAATCGAGCAAACTTAACAATTGAGCAAGTCTACGATGAAACAATTTACATCAATCGCTCAATTCAGATGGTAAGCAATAACCTTGCTTTAGGTATTGCGCTTGCGATTATTGTTTTATTTTTATTCTTATTAAAATTTCCAGCAACCCTAGTTGTCGCCGTATCAATTCCTATTTGCTTAATCGCTAGCTTTAGCGTTATGGATATGACGGGGCGTACCTTGAATATTATTTCACTTGCGGGTTTAGCCTTTGCTGTGGGTATGGTGCTGGATGCCTCAATCGTGATACTTGAAAATATTGTCCGTTTACGAGAGAAAGGCTTGTCTGCGGAAGAAGCATCAACACAAGGAACAGATCAAGTGTGGGGTGCATTGCTAGCATCAACAGCAACAACGATTGCTATATTTTTGCCAATTGTTTTTCTTAAGGATGAAGTCGGACAATTATTTTCTGATCTAGCGGTCACCATTACGGCTGCGATTGCAATTTCGTTGTTAACGGCAATAACGGTTGTGCCCACTGCAGCTAAAATATTTTTAGCTCGTAGAACATTTGTTGATCCGTATCATAAGTTATGGCGAGTGTTGTGCGACGCTATTATGAAGATTACTAATACGCCACTTCGTCGGTGGACATGGATAGCAACATTAATGATTGTTCCTGTTGCAGTAATGGTCATCTTAAAACCAAAAGCGGATTATTTGCCTGATGGTAATCAAAACTTAGCTTTTGCTTTTATATTGCCGCCACCTGGCAGCAATATAGAAACGATAGAAAAAGAAATGGGTGAAATTGTTGCGAATCGTATGCAGCCACATATCGATGGAAAAGCTGAGCCACATGTTGAGCATTACTTTTTTGTTGCATTCTCCAGAGGTGTTTTTATGGGAGCGAGAGCAAAAAATGATGACGAAATTGATGAGCTAGTTCCTTTGATTAATTCGGTCGTACAGGGTTTTCCTGATTCAATTGCGTTTGCGAGTAAAGCTTCGCTGTTTCGTGGCTTTGGTTCAGGTCGTACGATAGATATTAATATTCAATCAAAAGATTTACCGGCATTAATGAATGCGGCATTGTCTGCCTTTATACCAATATCTGCTATGTATCCAAAAACTCGCCCTCGGCCAGGTTTGGAACTTGCTCAACCTGAGTTGAGGTTAATTCCAAATGAACGACGTATATCAGAAGCAGGTTGGGATCGTTCGATTGTTGCCGCTCTCGCTCAAACTTTAGGCGATGGTCGTTTTATTGGTGATTATTTTAACGGTGAAGAAACGCTGGATATTATCTTGAGAGCTAAACCTTGGGATACACCTGAAGAATTGGAAGGGGTTCCTGTCATGACGACGAATGCTGGTGTGCTTCCATTAAATGAACTAGTCGATGTTGTTCGTACTTCTGGACCGGAAGAAATCAGACGTATTAATCGCAGAAGGACGGTGACACTAGAAGTAACTCCTCCAGAAACAGTATCTTTAGAAGAAGCTTTAGAGATTATAAAAAGAGATATTGAGCCTCAATTAATAGAACAGTTACCAGAAGACGGTGATATTCAATATGGAGGAACGGCAGATAAGTTAGATACTGCATTGGAAAACATGACAGGTAGTTTTCTGTTAGCTATTACCATTCTATATTTATTAATGAGTGCAATGTTTCGTTCATTTAAAGACAGTTTACTAGTCATGCTTTCGATTCCGCTTGCTACATTTGGTGGCGTTCTGGCATTGTTTTTAATAAATTTGGTTAGTTTTCAGCCTATGGATCTATTGACCATGATAGGTTTTATTATCTTGCTAGGCTTGGTAGTCAATAATGCAATTTTATTAGTACACCAGGCACGCGTTGCGGAAAGAGAAGGGCGTTCAAGAAAAAAGGCGGTAGAAGAGGCTGTACTATTAAGACTACGACCTATTATGATGAGTACATTAACCAGTATCTTTGGTATGTTACCTTTACTTTTGGTTCCCGGTGCAGGCACAGAGTTATATCGTGGTTTGGCCGGTGTTATTGTTGGTGGCATGATGGTAAGTACATTTTTTACGCTTATTTTATTGCCTAGCTTGTTACGTATTGGTGAAGCTAAAAGACCTGCGTTAGTTAGCTAATATTGAGATGCAAGTTCGTAATTGAAGATTTTTCTATTGCAGCCGATTCTATTTATATGGAATTATAAGAAAATAAATATAGTAAACTGTCACTCTTATGAAAAAAATTGTTAATTTTGTTGTCTTATTGAGTATTTCATTATGCAGTCTTTCTGCATATGCAAATCGTTATGTACTGAGCGATTCTGGCGATACCGTTCTTGGTGAAATTACGACAGTCATCGCAGATGAACGTGATACCTTGCTTGATATAGCACGTCGACATGGTTTTGGTTATCAGGATATGAAGTTGGTTAACCCGGATGTAGATACTTGGTTGCCGGGTGATGGAAAGGAGATAACCTTACCCGCAAAATTTATTTTACCTGTCGCGCCTAAGGAAGGAATTGTTTTAAATGTGCCGGAAATGCGTCTTTACTACTACTTGCCAAAGGTAAAAGGAAAGCCACAAGAGGTCCTTACTTATCCGCTAGGTGTAGGTCGTGAAGGCTGGAATACACCTTATATGAAAACATATATATCTGAAAAAAAAGTAAACCCTAACTGGTATCCGCCTGAGTCGATTAGAAAAGAGCACGAAGAAAAAGGTGACCCTCTGCCAAAAATAGTGCTGTCTGGTCCGGATAATCCATTAGGATATTTTGCAATGCGTTTAGGAAGACCAGACTATCTGATTCATGGTACGAACAAACCTTACGGATTAGGTATGCGTGTAAGTCATGGCTGTATTCGTTTATATCCTGAAGATATCGAAGCGCTCTTTGCCGAAGTGGCGCTTAAAACACCGGTTAATATTATTAATCAGCCTTATAAGATAGGTGTAAAAGATAATGTGATTTACCTTGAGGCACATCCTTTTCTCGATGAAGATACAGAAAGATTTGAAAATAACCTGACCAGTGTTGTCGCATTGATTGTTGAAGTTTCGAATAACAAGAATTACGAACTTGATTGGTCTGCTGCTTATGAAGCGATTAATAATCCAAATGGTTTGCCGATAGCAATAGGGATGTATATACCCGAAGTTGAGACAAAAGTTGCTAAAAAAACGACTAATAATTTTCAGGTAAAGGTGTCTGAAAATCTAAGCGAAGGGCTGGAAAATAAAGTCGCTAAAAAATTAAGTAAGGAACTTACTCAAGCTGAAAAGGTTAATCTGGAGTTGCGTTTAGATTCTAATCTAGATAACTAGCTAAACCTCCATGTAAATCATCGCTTCGGATATCCATTTAAGCATCTAGATTTATTCATCTTCTTCTACTGCTTGTGTTCCCGACGCAGTCTATCGCCTCAGTAAATCATCGTTTCGGACTCCTCGGTAACTGATCCACTCGTTACTCTACCTCCTGCATCCATGCAGTCGTGTCCTCTCGCGATATTGCCGCATGGATGCAGGTACTTAGGATTTCGCTTAAAGCGCCTACTGTTGGTGCAGGAGCATAAATCCTGACAGTCCATCCATGGACATCATCGTTTGTGTGCTCCTCGGCTTTGACTCCTGTGTCGCTCTACCTCCTGCATCCATGCACAAACGATATACATTACGTCCGTGTAAATAAAAAAAGCCCTGATAAACAGGGCTTTTCTTTTAAAACTAAGAAATAATTATTATTAATTCTTATTTCATCATTGCTTTTTCAAACATACGATCAAGCTTTTGTGAATTAGCATTACAACATTCTAATGCTGCATCAGCAGTTGATTGAGCTTGTGTAGCATTATAAGCAGCTTCAGATGCGATTTCGTGACCGATTGAAGCCAAGTTGTAAGCATCAGTTGCTTTCGCCATTGCAGCCGTAGCGGATGCTTTAGCTTCTTCTATTTGAGTCATGTCTGCACAACCACCCAGCATAGCCAGTGATAGAGCAAGAACAGAAACTTTAATTATTTTAGACATAGTTTGTTCTCCAGTTAAACTAAATAAGCTTTTTGCCGAGGTTATCCCTCAGTTCTCCAGTTATGGTAGCGCAATAATGACCTATTTCAGAGTGTTAATCAATTTTTATGCATAAAAATATGATTAAATTAACAAAATCTAATTTCTTAGACTCGACAAGTAAGTCATTCATAGTATTCAACTTATGATTTTAGCGACCGACAGCTCTGCCAGAGCTTTTCATGCGCTTGTCGTAATGGTCAAAAGTAAAACTGATTAATGCTGTTTCAAGCCCAGACATCGGGTTATCAGCGCAATATTCATTTAGCCATTCAATGATTTCATTTTCATTCATACTGCCAGTGATACTGTAGGTTTTTTCTGTGAAGATATTGTAGGCAGTTAGAAAACCTTTTATGTAATGCTTATATTTGTCGAAGTCATCACCCTTAACCTCCTGAGTGAATCCGAAACAGGATTTTTTTCCTAAGCCCCATACCGCATAATTCCCATTACTATCAACGGCGACAGCTGTTGTTGATGTCAGCATCATCATGCTCAATATCATTACTAATGACTTCATTTTCCTACCTCTTTTTTTATAAATTGTGATTTGTCTATCATCCAATGATGTGTGTAAGACCATCAATCAAGCGTTGAATTCCCATCTTTGATGTTTTTTCATCCAGTGCACCATAGGCGACACGTATATAACAACCATCATCCATACCGAATGTTTCGCCGGGAATGACGGCTATTTTGTGCTCTTTTATTAATCGCTCAACAAGCTGCATACCCGTGAGCACAGTTTTTAATTTTACCAGAAAATAAAATGCACCGGTGTATTAGGCGTTGTACCGATATTATCGATACTTTGCAATGCAGCATATAGCTCTTTACGAACTGCTTTAATTTGTTTTAAGTGGGAAAAAGTATAGTTTCGTCCTCCCTCTAAGGCGGCGATGGCCGCTTCCTGTGTTATACGCGCCGGGCAAATGAGAATGGTATCTTGTACTTTTTTTATTGCTAATGAGAGATGTTCTGGAATGAGCATATAACCAATACGCCAGCTGGCAAAGCCATATGCTTTAGATAAAGAATAGAGCGAAATCGTGTGTTCGTCTGAATTTGGTATGCTGGCAGGTGAAAAATGTTTGGTTTCACCATAGGTAAAATATTCGTATGCCTCATCCGAAATATGATAAATCCCTTTCTCTTTACATAATTGGTTTATCTTCTTCAATATTGTTTCGGGATAAACGGCTCCGGAAGGATTATTAGGTGAAACAGTAACAACTGCTCTTGTGTTCGATGTAATCGCGGAAGCTATTTTGTTCAGATCAGGCTGATAATCAAGATCAGTATCAACGATAATCGCTTTGCAGCTGACCATATTGATTGCCATTTCATGATTGAAATAATAGGGACGCAATATAATGATTTCATCGCCAGGATCAGTAATCGCCATCATGGTATTCATAAACGCCATATTTGCGCCGGCAGTCACAACGATTTTTTGCTGATCCGATAGGATAATGTTGTTCTCGGTTTTAAGTTTATTCGAGATACCTTCTCTTAGTTCAGCTAGACCTTCGACGGCTGAATATAAATGATAGTTTTGTGAATCATCTATTTGAGAAGCCCGGTCTAATGCAGATTGTGGTGGTTTGAAATAAACGACACCTTGTCCTAGTGAAATAGTCCCAGGCGTTTTTTTTATCAAGTCGGCAATAATCGGGATAATGGGTGATTGAATTTCACTCATTCGTTGGCTAGCAGTGTAATGTTTACGTTGCATTATTTCTGATCGAACAAAGTTATAGAGTGTAAAACAAGATGAGGTAACCGCTTCTTAATAATCGCTTATAGGAGAAGAGTGATAGTTGATCAATTGCGAGGGAGGTACATGCTCCGACCTGAAAACTGGCTCTTTAAAAATTCCATTTGATCAGCAAGAATTTTTCTATTCGATAAAGCAAGGTATTCAGCCCAATTTGGGATAAAAGGAATTGCTAATAATGGCATACGCGCTTTTTCAGGTGTGCGATTCGCTTTTTTTGTATTGCAGTAGCGACATGCCGTTACGACATTTGACCAACGATCTTTTCCACCTTTGGAGATAGGGAGAATATGATCTCGTGTCAGTAGATATTCATTATATTTATTGCCACAGTACATACATAAATGAGCATCTCGCAGAAACAACTCACGATTGGTCAACGGAGGAATAATTCGTTTTACCTGTTTAATCTGGTTTGAGCGTTTAACAGCGATAATGGAGTTTATTTCGACAATAGAACGTTCACCGGATAACCGACTAATACCGCCATGAAAGGTAAACATGCTCTCACCAGCAGTCCAGGCAATCATTTCGCGTGCGTACAGATTTACGGCATCCTGCCATGGAACCCATCTTACTGGTGATCCTGCAACGTCGAGTCGTAAAATTAATGGTGTCATTTCACTATTGTTATTGGTTAGACTTTAATAAAGCCATCATAACATTTTTTAGAGATTAAAAATAAAGCCCTTTTTTATTCGAAACATTAACGCAGGTCAAGTTTGAGATAAATCTGATGAAGGAACTCGAAAAATTATTATTAATCATGAAATTACTTCGTGACCCAGTGAAGGGTTGCCCGTGGGATAGAGAACAGACCATAGATTCAATAAAAGGATACACAATTGAAGAGGTTTATGAGCTGGTTGATGCCATTGATCGCAGTGATATTGAGGGCATCAAGGATGAATTAGGGGATTTACTGTTCCACATCATTTTTTATTCAGAAATGGCAGGTGAGGACGGGCACTTTAATTTTGAAGATATTGTTACGCAATTAAATCGGAAGCTGGAACGGCGTCACCCACATGTTTTTTCTGATATCCAGCTGGAAAACAGTGAACAAGTTAAGGAATTATGGGAGCAGATAAAAAAACAGGAACGTAGTGATGCTGAAAGTGTTCAGGATAATAACAAATTGCTTGCTGATGTTGCTAAGCATATGCCGGCTATTCAAACTGCAGCAAGATTACAAAAAAGAGCAGCTACTGTCGGTTTTGATTGGACAGATAGCACGGATATTATTAATAAGCTTGAAGAAGAATTAAAGGAACTGCGTGAAGCGATAAGTAATAAGGCTATTGATCACATATCTGAAGAATTAGGAGATGTGATGTTTTGTTGCGTTAATCTTGCCAGACATTATCAAATTGATTCGGAAGTCGCTTTACGTAGCACCAATGATAAATTTATCAAACGATTTAATTACATTGAAGAAGTTCTGGCTAAACAAGATAAAACACTTCATGAAGCGACCTTAGAAGAGATGGATGCACTCTGGGATGAAGCTAAGTCAAAACTTATCTAGCGCGGTATCTGTCTTTTGAAATTAATTTGCCGTTGCCATCAAATCTGAATTCAGTAATCCATTTATTGGAACCATATTGAGTGGGAATATAGAACCAGATTTTACTTAATATATAGTGATGATAATCGCTTCTAATGGTTTCGTGATCCGGTGAACCGAACTTATAAAGAACCTCTGCTTCCGATATTTCATTTTTCAGCAAGATGTAATCTCGCATATCTATAGCTTCAGCAGAGGCTAGAGGGCCATAAAGCACAATTAAGAGGAGGATAGAAAATTTCTTCATGGTTTTTAATGTCTCTTAATGTTTATAGAGAGAGATTTATATAAATGGTTCATTTCTACAGACAAAAAAAGGGGTGCAATTTCTTGCACCCACATCTCAAGGGGGGGGAGGAGATATATTCATAGATATATCTGCATAAGCTATGCCACTATAAAAGTATTATTTTAAAACAATAACTTAGTTGTTTCTGGCTAATTTTAAATAAGTATTTAAGTCTTATTTTGTCGGCAAAGTTTTGACTAATGACGAAAAAATGCCGAAATTAATTAAGCAAAATAGATTAGATTGTCTGCAGAAAAAGAGGGTCTTAATTTCGACCCTGTTTATTTTGCATCTTTATCGCATTCCAACATGGCATAAGCGGAATGGTTGTGAATAGATTCAAAGTTCTCTGATTCCACAACATAACCAGCTATACGATCTTCTTTATTAAATTTAACCGCGACATCTCGAACGATATCTTCGACAAATTTAGGATTGTCATAAGCTCGTTCAGTTACATATTTTTCATCAGGACGTTTTAATAAACCATAAAGTTCACAAGAAGCGACTTTTTCAATGATATCAATTAGCTCTTCAATCCACATGAAGTCACGCATTCTAACGCAAGCGGTGATATGCGAACGTTGATTATGAGCGCCGTAATCTGAAATATTTTTCGAACAAGGACAAAGCGTAGTGACTGGTACGAGTACTTTAACCAGCACTTGAGTTTTGCCTTCTCTTATTTGCCCAATAAACGACACTTGATAGTCCATCAGACTCATGACGCCGGAAACAGGCGCTTTTTTATTCACAAAATAAGGAAATGACATTTCAATATCGCCCGATTCTGCATTTAGACGTTCGGTCATTTCTTCGATCATTCGTTTGAAAGACTTAACTGTGATTTCATATTCATGGTCATTCAGAATTTCGACAAAACGCGACATGTGGGTACCTTTGTACTTTTCAGGCAAATTCACATACATATTAAAGTCTGCAATGGTGTGTTGCTCGCGGCCAGAACGATCGCTGACAACGACCGGATGTTTGATATTCTTGATACCAACTTTGTCGATAGCGATATGCCTTGTGTCCGGCGTATTCTGAGTATCAGGTATTTCTGTTGCAGGTGCTGGATGGCTCATTAGTATTATTTCCAATAACTGTTTGTAGTTAAGTTTAGTAAAAATCGGCTATAGAATCGCTTAATATTGAATGATTCTACGCTATTTAAGTTTCATATCTATCTTGTTTAAGAGTAGATGATGATTGGCTTGTTCAAAATTATTTGTCTCGTTTAACGATATAGTCTGCTATATCTCTCAACATATCGGCCTGTTTATCAAAAATATCCAGGCATTTAATGGCTTCACTATGAAGGTCGTCTGCTGCTTGTCTCGCACCTTCTAGACCCAGTAATTCAGGGTAAGTTGGCTTATTTCTGGCCACATCCGAGCCTTGGGGTTTACCTAATGTTTCAGTATCACCCTCAATATCCAAAATATCGTCTTTTATTTGAAAAGCGAGACCAATGCATTTCGAATAATGTGAAATACGGGAAAAATGTTCTGAGTCAACGTTCTCAACAGATAATGCGCCTAATTCTACACTTGCCCTGATTAGAGCGCCTGTTTTGTGAATATGCATGTTTTCAAGTTCAGCAATATTTAATGATTTCCCTACGGCTGCTAAATCAATAGCTTGTCCGCCGGCCATACCTCTTGAACCACTCGCAATTGCCAGTGTATCGATCATGGATAATCGTTGCTGGCTATTAACCTTTATTTCCGGATCGTGCGCCAGAATATGAAAGGAAAGTGCTTGTAATGCATCACCGGCTAATATTGCCGTCGCTTCATCATATTTTTTGTGGCAGGTTGGTCTGCCTCGGCGTAAGTCATCATCATCCATAGAAGGTAAATCATCATGTATCAGTGAATAGGCATGAATGATTTCAACTGCACAAGCTGGGCCATTTAGTTCGTCTAAATTTACACCAAAGGCTTCACCTGTGGCATAAACCAGAACAGGGCGGATGCGCTTTCCTTCGCTCAAGACCGAATAACGCATTGCTTCATGCAATTTTTCTGGCTGAATAGAAGTTTTAGGCAACCATTGATCAAGTGCCTTTTCTACAGATTTTTGGTAAACCTGTAACCGTTCTAGAAAATCTGACATTTATTTATTCGTTGTTGTTATCAGGATTAAAGGGTTCAAGCTCAGATTTACCATCTTTTTCCAGCAATATACTGACTTTTTGTTCTGCTTCACTTAATGCTTGTTGGCATGCTTTTGTTAACAAAACCCCACGCTCAAAATATTTAAGCGACTCTTCCAAAGAAAGGTCACCTTTTTCCATTTTTTCCACTAACTGTTCAAGCTCAGCCAATGTTTTTTCGAAGTTGATTGGGTTTGTTTTCTTTGGCACAAAAAGCCTCTAATACGTTGGGTTTAAATACAGAACGACCTTAAAAAAGGCGCATATATTAGCATCACTTAGCCTCATTACCAGTCGCCAAGCCATCTTTTTAACGTTTAACGAAATAGACGGTTGAGAACATGAACCTATGTTTAAATAAAATCAATGCTACATTGTGAAAATCAGTTGCGGTATCCTATCGCACAAATTAATTAGCTGTGAGAATAAATACTTGTCCTCAAAATACGATGCCTCTGATATCGAGGTATTAACGGGTCTGGATCCGGTTCGCAAACGCCCCGGAATGTATACCGATACCACTCGCCCCAATCACCTTGTACAGGAAGTATTGGATAACAGTGTCGACGAAGCTACTTCCGGACACTGCTCCAAAATTGATGTCACATTATATAAAGATGGCTCTGTCTCGGTAACGGATGATGGGCGTGGTATGCCGGTCGACAAACATCCCGGTGAAAAAATATCAGGCGTAGAAGTCATCCTGACCCGATTACATTCTGGCGGTAAGTTTTCCAACAAAAATTACAAATTTTCTGGTGGCTTGCATGGTGTAGGTGTATCGGTAGTGAATGCCTTATCTAAAACGCTGGAAGTTTTGGTCAGACGAAATGGCAATGAATACAGCATGTCTTTTAAAAATGGTGATGTAAAAACGCCATTAAAAGTAGTGGGTACAGTTGGTAAGAAGAACACAGGGACGACAATTCGTTTCTGGCCGGATGCAAAGTATTTTGATTCAATTAACTACGCCGTTCCAAAACTTAAGCATTTAATGCGAGCCAAGGCCGTTTTATGTCCCGGTTTAAAGATTACGTTTCATGATGAAGCAAAAAAAGATAAAGAAGAGTGGTGTTATGAAGATGGCATTAAAACCTACTTGGAAGAAGAGCTTGCTGGAATAGAATTACTTCCGCCGGAGCCGTTTTTAGGTTCAATGCAAGGTGAGCATGAAGCTGTAGATTGGGCTGTTCACTGGTTAGCCGAACCTGCTGAAATGGTGACAGAGAGTTACGTTAATCTTGTGCCGACGACTCAGGGTGGCACACATGTCAATGGCATGCGTCAGGGCTTGCTCGATGCAATTCGAGATTTTTGTGAATCAAGAAATTTATTACCGCGTGGTGTGAAATTAGCTGCTGATGATGTTTGGGATAGTTGCTGCTATTTGTTATCAGTCAAAATGGACGACCCACAATTTGCCGGGCAAACAAAAGAACGACTGTCTTCGAGAGAATGTGCGACATTTATTTCAGGTGTTGTTAAAGATTCATTAAGCCAATGGTTGCATCAGCATGTTGAAATGGGAGAGCGTATTGCTGAATTAATCATAAGCGCAGCCCAGAAAAGACTTAAATCAAATAAAACAATCGTTCGTAAAAAAGTCAGTGGTGGTCCTGCTTTACCCGGAAAATTGGCAGATTGTTCCATGCAAGATATTAGCGTTTCAGAATTATTTCTGGTGGAAGGAGATTCAGCTGGGGGTTCGGCCAAACAGGCGCGTGACAGAGAGTTTCAAGCTGTTATGCCATTGCGCGGCAAGATATTAAATACCTGGGAAGTTGATTCGTCTGAAGTACTGTCTTCCAAAGAAGTACATGATATTGCCGTTGCTATTGGTGTCGATCCAGGTTCCGATGATTTATCCGGATTACGTTATGGCAAAATATGTATTTTGGCAGACGCAGATTCAGATGGTGCGCATATCGCTACATTGATCTGTGCTTTATTTTTAAAGCATTTCAAACCTTTAGTTGAAAACGGTCATATTTATGTCGCCATGCCACCGCTATATCGAATTGATGTCGCAAAGGACGTTTATTATGCGTTGGATGATTCAGAAAAACAGGGTGTGCTCGATAAAATTACAGCAGAAAAAAAACGTGGCAATGTTAGCGTACAGCGTTTTAAAGGTTTAGGTGAAATGAACCCGATACAGTTAAGAGAAACAACAATGGCGACAGCAACACGGCGACTGGTTCAATTAACTTTGCCAAATGAAAAAGAAGCCGAAAAAGTAATGGATATGTTGTTAGCTAAAAAACGTGCGGGCGACAGAAAAAAGTGGCTGGAATCGAAAGGTGATAAAGCCGAGGTTGCATAGGATACTTTGTTTAAATTGAAGATTTATTACTGATAATTTTCTTGGAATCATCAGCTATTACTTTTTTAGAATATATAAATGGCTCAATTTTATTAATGTCGAATGATGAACTTTTTAGTTCAGTAAATCTTAAGTAGAGTTCAGATGTTTTCATGAAAGAATGCAAAGAATCGTTAGACATATTATTTCTCCTTTTTAATATGTCGAGATCATCCATCATAGATATTAAATAGATATGACAATTTGATTATTATTTTATGTCATCAGCTTTATTGGCTTACTTAAGCTATATAAAACTATATAAAACATATAGATATATTAAGTATATAATGTTAATTCGAGGAATTTTCAATGTCTGATTCAATGAGTTTTGACTTCGAGCAAAACGAACAACAACCGTTACAGGAGTTTACCGAGAAGGCTTATCTGGATTACTCCATGTACGTCATTCTTGATCGTGCCTTACCGCATATCGGTGATGGTTTGAAACCGGTGCAACGTAGAATTATTTATGCAATGTCGGAATTGGGTCTAAAGGCAACAGCAAAATATAAAAAATCGGCACGAACCATTGGTGATGTGCTGGGTAAATTTCATCCGCATGGCGACTCGGCCTGCTACGAAGCAATGGTATTAATGGCGCAAGATTTTTCTTATCGTTACCCTTTGATTGATGGCCAGGGCAACTGGGGTTCGATGGATGATCCGAAATCCTTTGCCGCAATGCGTTATACCGAATCAAAACTAACGCCTTATGCCGATGTGTTACTTGCCGAAGTCAGTCAAGGAACCGTTAATTGGGTGCCTAATTTTGATGGCACATTAGATGAACCCAAAATATTGCCGGCACGTTTACCTAATATTTTATTAAATGGAACAACGGGTATTGCCGTCGGCATGGCGACAGATATTCCGCCACACAATCTTAAAGAAGTAGCCAGTGCTTGTATCAGATTATTAGAAGCACCGAAAAGTACAGTAAAAGAGCTTTGTGAACATATTAAAGGGCCAGATTACCCGACTAAAGCTGAGATCATTACGCCGCAATCTGACATACAGGAAATGTATGAAACAGGTAATGGTTCGATCAAGATGCGTGCAATCTGGGAAAAGGAAGATAGCAATATTGTTATCACTGCGCTTCCTCATCAAAGTTCGGGTAGTAAAATTCTGGAACAGATAGCAGCACAAATGCAGGCGAAGAAATTACCTATGCTGGAAGATTTGCGTGATGAATCTGATCACGAAAGTCCGGTCAGGCTGATTCTGATTCCACGTTCTAATCGAATTAATCTTGAAGAACTAATGCTGCATCTTTATGCAACGACTGATCTTGAACGTAGTTATCGCGTTAACCTAAATATCATTGGTTTGAATGGTCGCCCTCAAGTCAAAGACCTTCGAGGCATATTAAAAGAATGGTTGGAATATCGAACAGAAACCGTTCGAAGAAGATTGCAGTATCGCCTGGATAAAGTGCTTGCCCAGATTCATGTGCTTGAAGGTTTAATGATTGCGTATCTGAATATTGATGAAGTAATAAAAATTATACGTGAAGAAGACAATCCTAAATCCGTCTTGATGAAACGTTTTAAGTTGAGCGACATTCAGGCAGATGCCGTGCTTGATTTGAAATTACGCAAGTTAGCTAAACTTGAAGAAATAAAAATTAAAGGCGAGCTGGATGAATTAAGTGCTGAACGCAAAGAACTTGATAAAACTTTAGGATCTGCGCAAAGATTAAAAACATTAGTGCGAAAAGAAATCGAAGCGGATGCAAAAGCATTTGGTGATGTTAGAAAATCTCCGTTAAAAGAAGGTGTCGAAGCGAAAGCCATTGATCAAAACAGTCTTGTTCCAACGGAACCGGTAACTATTGTTCTTTCTGATAAAGGTTGGGTAAGGGCAGCGAAGGGACACGAAGTTGATCCTGAGTCACTAAGTTACAAAAGTGGTGATAGTTTTAAACAGGCCAGTTTAGGTCGAAGTAATCAGTTAGCCGTCTTTATTGATTCCAGTGGTCGATGTTATTCATTACCTTCACATTCATTACCTTCTGCAAGAAGTTTAGGCGAACCTATTTCTGCGCGTTTAACACCCCCAGATGGCGTTACTTTTGAAGGTGTTATGGCTGGCGAACCTGATTCGGTTTATCTTGTTGGATCAGATGCCGGTTATGGTTTTATGGTTAAGCTCGAAGATGTTTATACAAAAAACAGAAATGGCAAATCCATAATATCAGTACCAAAAGGTTCCAAGGTATTAGCGCCAAGTAAAGTTAATGATATAAAAAATGACTGGGTCGCAGCAGTCAGTTCAATAGGGCGGTTGTTAATTTTTCCAATAAGTGAGTTGACCTTGTTGCCAAAGGGTAAGGGCTTGAAAATAATTCAAATTCCACCAGCGAAATTAAAAACGCGTGAAGAATATGTTGTTGCTATGACAGTAATGGGAGAAACAGATAAACTGGTTATTTATTCTGGACAAAGGCATACCACGCTTAAGTCAGCAGATCAGGAATATTATATCGGCGAACGTGGTCGACGCGGCAATATGTTGGCAAGAGGCTATAGAAACGTTGTTAGAATAAAATCAGAGTCGTAAAAAATAATTTTACTTATATTGGCACGACATTAGTATTTTTAGATTTTGTTGCTTGTGCACTAACGACTTTATTACGACCGCTTTCTTTTGCTTCATACAATGCTCTGTCAGCAGTGCTTATGAACTCAACTAATTCCGAGTTTAGATCAGGTATTGCAGTCGCGACACCGATACTAATTGTAACGTATTTAGATGTGATTGAACCTTCATGAGGAATACGAAGATTTTCAATATTTTGACGACAATCTTCAGCGTATGAAAATACATCTTTGGTATTAGGTAAAATAATAACGAATTCTTCGCCACCATATCGAGTGACTTTGTCGCTAGCTCGTTTCAATGTTTTATTCATTGCATAAGCAATATTTTTTAAACATGCATCACCGGCAGCATGACCATATTTGTCATTGAATAGTTTGAAATAATCAATGTCTATCATCATCATTGATAATGGCGTTTTATCGCGCAGCCCCCTGTTCCATTCTTTTTCCATGGTTTCATCAAAATCTCTTCTATTGCCAATATTAGTTAAGCTGTCTGTTCGCGAGAGTGTTTCAAGTTTTTTCTTGGCATCATATAAATCTTTAGTGCGTTCTAAAACAGTTTTTTCAATTAACTCCAAATTTCTGATTATGATGAAAGTATAAATGGTAAAAAGTATGACTACTAAGATGCCAACTATAATAGTTGCATATGGCAATATAGTTCGACGTTCAGCAATGTAACCATTTGTTGGTGTCGCTATAATGGCCCACTTTCGGCCACTGATTTCGGGAAGTTCTTTTTTATACTCGAAAGTAGATTGTAGTTGTTTTTTAATTTCTTCGACTGAAGAGACGTAAAGAATATCGTTTGTTGAATTAGTTATGTCAATAAGGGAGAAATTTATTCCTTGAATTGCACTAGTGAATAAATCCCCTGCTCTATAGACGCCAAGCACAAAACCACTTAATTGTTCGCGTCGTTTTTCAAGTGTATTTGATTGGCCATCATAGACAGGCATAAAAATCAAAAAACCCTGTTTGGAAGAATCTTGTAAAAGTTTAATATTGCCCGTGGCTTGAGGCATGCCCGAGTCCCGAGATAATTTTAGTGTTTTAAAACGTTCTTGATTAGAGGCAAAATCAAAACCAATTGCTACTTCATTAGCTGACACTGGCTCAATGTAATAAACAGGAAAATAGACATCTCTTTCTTTAGCACTGATCATCTTTCCAATGCTTGCTTCTTCGGTTAATTCGAAATCGGGATAAGTTTGACGTCTCGTTAATACATACTCTTCACGTTCGGACTGTTTTATTTTAGGCATCCATACCAAAGCCTGTATGTTTTTTTGTCGGGCAAGAATACTGTTAGTAAACTGGTTAAATTCATCAGGTTCAATATTGTCGGAACTATCAAATAAACCTTTTAAGGAATATAAAGTTTCTAATTTCAGAACGATTTCTCTTTCAAGTGCCGCGGCTTTACCATCAACATCTTTTTTGAAATTTAACTCGATAGTCTCTGAATCTTTCTGATAAAAAACCCAACTCAATGCTACAGACAGCGCAAAACCAAATAGGGTAGCAACAACTAGAGAGAAATATTTTATATTAATATTGAGGTGCATTTTTTAATCGTTGTTATTTATAATAGTCAATTTATTCTTTATTTTCTTTAATACCTATAGAATTACGGCCAAATACTGATAACTTTCTTTATACTATATTTTCGGCTTGTACCTTAATTTCTTTAGTTGGTTTTACCTGGCATTTATCTTGCTTGAACTTCTATTAGTATTCTTCTTTAACGACATTAGTTAGATTTTAAATTTCTTGCAAACGTTTATTTTATTGCATACTTCTTTATTATCATTATTTAAACAATAGTTTAATGTTAAAGAGTAGCCCGTTTATAGTTGTTTAGAATAAAATTATTATAAAAAATTTGGAATGGATATTGCTGATACTGCTTTTAAATTTTAGTGCTCAGAAAAAAACAAACAGATATAAATGATGAAATCTTAAAACGAGAAGAAATGAGTATTGATTGTTTACAAAGTTATGGAGAGGGAAAAGCACGACGCTTAAAACTTGTTACAAATAATAAAGCAAAATCTGGTTAATTATTTTTGTACTAAGCATAAGCCTCAAGCACATTTTTCTAATTCTGTAGATTCAATTTTTAATGAGATTTTTGCTGTCGCTTCATTTCCGCTTTCATTATAGGTCAGATCATCCAGGCTCAGTATTCTGGATGAAGCGATTCCTCTCCCATGATTATCAAAAACACGTTCAGGGCTAAATTCCATATACTCTTTCCAATCGAAACCTTTGCCTTTATCCAATATTTTAATGGTAATATTTTCGTCATCGCGTTCAAAAATAACATCTACAAATTTATCTTTATTCTCAGGTAATGCTAAACGAGTTTCGACTTCTTTCGTCCATCTGTTTTCTGAGTTTAACGTTGTTTTTTCATCATAAGTAATACCCAGATTGCCGTGCTCAATTGCATTTAAGAATAATTCAGATAAGCCTAAGATTACTTTTTCTGGATTAGGACATGCCTTGGCCAAATACATCGATAATGTTTTTGCTTCTTTGAGTTCACGAAATTTGAAACGCCCATGTTTCATCATAGACAACGAAGTAATTCCATCATTAAGTGATTTTTTTAATTGCAGATAATGATTATGTTCTTCAATTGCACTCCGTACCATTGATAACAACATTTCTTCTTCAAAAGGTTTTGTTAGATAAAAGTAAGCGCCTGCATCAATGCCTTCTCTGATATCTTCTTTTGTTGATCTCGCTGTTTGTAAAATTACGGGGATATTTGATAACAGAGGATCTTTCTTCATGGTTTTTAGCACTTCAATGCCGCTAACATTAGGCATCATTCTGTCTAGAAGGACGATATCAAATATATCTGGCTCGCTTTTAAGTATTTCTAAAGCTTCATCTCCATCGCCGGCTTCAGTGAATTCATAACCTTCATCTTCAAGATAACGTTCAATAATGTCTCGATTTAGAGGCTCATCGTCTACAACTAATATATGGGGTTTAAAGTCATTCATCTTTATTGCTCTCTATGATTTGTAAATGGCTGTTACGCCGCTTTAAGTGAATCATCTTTGTTAAGTGATATGTCTTGTTTATAAGGGATAGAAAATTTAAATATACTACCGCCCTCCGGGTTTTGTTCTGCCCACATTTTGCCGTTATGCGTCATAATAATATTCTGACTAATAGCTAAACCTAACCCGGTGCCGCCTGCTTGAGATCGTGTCTTGCTGCTTTGAATAAATTTATCAAAGACTGATTCGAGTTCATCTTCGGGAATCCCTACGCCTTGATCAATAATAGCAAGCTCTAAAGCAGGAACAGTCGCTGCTTTTTTATTACTCGGTAAAGTTGTCTCGGCATAAGCTATCCGAATTTCTTTGCCGCTTTCGGTAAACTTTATAGCATTCGTTAAAACATTCCTGATGACTTGTTCAACCTTTAATGGATCAATCATAACTTCTGTTAAACATTTTGCGTCTTCGATTTTTGCCGTAATCTTTTTGTTGTTTAGTACAGTTTGTTGCTCGGTTAATATGACGCTCACAATATTTTTTATATCTGTTAATTTGTAATCAAGCTGAACATTCTTTGTTTCTAATTTAGATAGATCGAGTAATTCATTAAGTAATGTTAATAATTTCTTGCCGCTAACATTGATGTTGTTAAAGTATTTTTCCAGACGTTTAAAATTTTCTTTAACAATATCTTTTTGACCGAAATCAGAAAAACTAATGATTGCATGTAGAGGTGTGCGAAGTTCATGAGACATGTTAGCCAGAAATTCGCTTTTAGTCCGGTTGCTTTCTTCTGCTTTGTGTACGGCAATTTTCAGGTTTGCAGTTTTTTGTTCAACTGCTTCCTGTAACATAATGTTCCTTTCAAATACAGCATACGAATTGCCGCTGCTTTGAATGCCTCGTTTTATCCTATCTCTTAGTGCATTAATAACCTTGTCTTTTTTAACAAGATTTTTCTGAAGCTTTTCTATTTCCTGTAATAATTCTTCAGAAGATGACATGACTAACGTGCTCCGATGACAACGCCAGTTAAAGTTTGATTTACATGAATAGCATTGTATTATTCGCCGTATGTACTAAAACCTGCAAAATTAAGTGGTTTTAAAATAGACTCTACTTCTTCTTTTACGCCGGTTTCCAGTATTTCCAGACGACGATGAATACAGTCAAAGCCTAATGTAAGTTCGATAGATTTAAAATTATCTGTCAACTCTTTAACTTGTTTTGCCAAAGACTGTGTTAAGTCTTCACATTTCCCAACAGTGAGAGGTAAGCCGGAATCAATGGCACAAGCAAATGAAAGTGAATTATCATCATGATAGCTTTGTATTGAACGTACATACCATTCATCACCAATTTGCAACATTAATGGATATGTAGAATAGACTTCCATTGTTAATTGTTCTTTTTCTACACCAATAATTTTAGCAAGTTCTAATGCAGCAGGGCCGCCATCAATTTCGTAAACAACACGTTTCTTTGGGTCTGCCTCAGTAATCGTCATTTCCAAATCTGAAGGTGTATAGTGCTGTGATTTAAATACTTTGAAGGGTACCTTGCTTTCTATTAGTGCAATTGCTGCTGTCCCTGTTTGAAATTTTCCTTCAGAAAACACAGCTGTTTTAGTAAAGGTGAGGCTGTCTCCAGCTGAACCACCAATAATTTCAACTCCACCAAGTGCATTATGTAAATTAGCAGTGGTATGTTCTTCCATCATTGATAACCCATCAATTAATAAAAAACCGAACATTTTGCTTGGATCAAATTTTTCAGAATGCTCAAGTTGAGTAGTAAGTTTTCCGCATACTGCTCTCGCTTTTGATGCATCAAAGTTTTCTAAATCGAGAATAGTTTCTATATGAAAACAAAAAGCTGCTGAGGAGAAACTTGCAGCAACAATGCCGTCATTTTGGTAGGTTGAACCGATTTCGCCGGCGGTAGTGCAGCCAATAATCGGACAATTAAAAGCATTGTTTAATTCTATCGTTAATAAATCAAAATCATATTTGTCGGAGCAAAAAAAAGTAATGCCGGCTAACTCATCTTGATGCAAGGTCTGTTGTAAATGAGCAACGGCTTCCTTTTCATTTAAATTCCTTATTTCTGAACGTAATACATCCTTAAGTTGGCTCATAATAAAACCCTTAATATTTAGCTAATTTGTAAAAATCCTGCTTACGCTGTTTTATCGGCTATAAATATGAAGACTTGAATGAAAAATTAGATTGAGGCGAGGTAACAAATAATTTGTACTTATTCCACAGGGTAGTCAGAGTAAACGTCGAGGCTGGTTGAGCTTTTTTTGCCGATGTATGCGCAGTTTTTATGTAACCATTTATCAGCAGCTTGATAGCCTGCATCACGTAAGTGAGTTAATAAATCAGGAGATGCGTCGTACCTGCTTTTATTATCCAGACCTTTTAAATCTTCATCAGCATGAATAATATGAATTCGTAATTTATCCAATCGTCTTTCCAACGCACCTTTTAAAAAATAATGTTTTTTTATAAATTGTTTTGAAAAAGAAATGGCACGCATCTCACGCATAAAATTAGAATGAAATGCAATATCGTACATACGTTCACGAATTTCATTTGCGCTATGCGGTATTGATTCTTTAATAAGTGGTTGTAATAGAACAATTAACAAATCATCTGATTTGCAGTTAAAGATTAAAGGATAAAGCGGAGGGTTTCCCGTGAACCCACCATCCCAGTAGGTTTCATCATCAATCGTAATCGCATGATGTAATGAGGGTAAGCAAGCAGAGGCCAGAATATGTTCTGCGGTTATTTCATCACGTTTAAATATTTTTAACTTACTTGTTTTAATATTAGTAGCTGCAATAAATAATTGGGTTTCATTCGTTTGCCTTAGTTTTTCAAAGTTAATAGATTTTTTTAAAAGTTCACGAAATGGATTCATATCATTTGGATTAAAAAGATACGGTGAAAAACTTTGCGACATGTTTGAAAACATTTCTAAAATATAAGGATTGTTTGATGCAGCCGACAAAGGGAATTTCAAAAAAATATCGCTGGAAGTAAAGATACTGGAAAACAGTTCGCCTAGTTCCGACCAGAAAAAATCTAATGCTGCATCTGGATTTTTATCTTTATTACTCAATCCATAAGCTAAAAGACAGGCATTAACAGCACCCGAGCTAGTACCAGAGATACCTTCGATACTGATATGGGTTTCTTTTGTTAAACGTTTTAATACGCCCCAGGTAAAAGCCCCGTGCGAGCCGCCACCTTGTAGAGCCAGATTGATACTGACCGGTTTATTTAACATTTCAGTCTGTTATATTGATATTGCATTGCAGCAAATTAGAGTATTATGTCGATATATGCAAACAAAAATTTATGACAATTTGAAACAAGTAAAAGAAAAATTTTATGAATAATCTTAACTTTTAAAAGCCATAAGCAATGAGTGTCATCAACCTGAATAAAATATTTCATCCCAAGTCAGTCGCTTTGATTGGTGCTTCGGATAATCCTTTGTCGATTGGCAATGTCGTCATGAAAAATCTATTAAATGGTGGTTTTGATGGCCCGGTTTTACCGGTTAACCCAAAATATAAAACCGTCTGTGGTGTTTATGCGTATCAAGCTATTAATGATTTACCTGTCGTGCCTGATCTTGCTGTTATTTGTACACCGGCAAAAATAGTACCGGATATCATTAAACAATTAGGCGAAAAGGGGTCGCGTACTGCTGTCGTAATCAGTGCCGGTTTCCGTTCGAATGATGGTAATAATGAAATCGAACAACAAATGCTTGATGCCGCTCGTCCTTATGACTTTCGTATTCTTGGTCCTAATTGTGTTGGTTTGCTTATTCCGGGTATAGGTTTAAACGCCAGTTTTGCTCATACTGATTCATTGCCGGGAAGTATTGCTGTTATTTCTCAATCAGGTGCGATTTGTACCTCTATTCTCGATTGGGCTAAATCACGCGGCATTGGCTTTTCTTATTTCATTTCGCTCGGTGACAGTTCCGATGTGGACTTTGGTGATCTACTCGATTATCTCGGTACGGATAAACACACTACAGGGATACTTCTTTATATTGAGTCAGTAAAATTTGCACGCAAGTTTATGTCAGCGGCAAGAGCTACAGCGCGTAACAAAAAAGTTATTGTAATTAAATCAGGCCGAATGGCAGAAGGTGCCAGAGCAGCAGCTTCGCATACCGGTGCACTTGCCGGTAATGATGATGTGTTTGATGCAGCAATACGTAGGGCAGGTATGCTGCGTGTCTATACCATACAAAACTTGTTTGATGCGGTAGAAACGTTGGCACATGTTCCTGCTATAAAAGGAAATCGTCTCATTATATTAACTAATGGTGGTGGTATTGGCGTCCTGGCAACAGATAATCTGATCGTTAATGGCGGTCACTTGGCTAAACTTGCTCCTGAAACGATAACATCATTAAATGAATTCCTGCCTGAAAACTGGTCACATAATAATCCCGTCGATATTATCGGTGACAGTAATGCAGAACGATACGTTAAAGCATTAAAAATATTACTCAAAGATCCAAACTACGATGCAATTTTAGTCATGTTGGTTCCAGCTGCCATTATAGATAACAAAGAAGTTGCGCGTGCTATAACAGAAGCTATTAAGCAAGCAGATAAACCGGTTTTAACCTGTTGGATGGGTGAAGATGCGGTCAAAGATGCGCGAGAAATTTTTAAAGAAAATAAAATTCCTCAATATGAAACTCCCGAATTTGCAATCCGCGCATTTCTGCAAACTGTAGAATATAATTTAAACCAACAAAGCCTGGTAGAACTGCCACCTTCGGTGCCGGAAGAATTCAAACCGGATAAGAAACGAGTTCGCGCCATCATCGACAAAGTCTTGAAAGAAAAGCGTGACATGCTAACCGAGCCGGAAGCAAAAGATGTGCTTGATGCCTATCGTATACCGGTAATTAAAACGTTAATAGCACACGATATCGATGAAGCCGTTACCCATGCCAGTTCAATCGGTTTCCCCGTTGCATTAAAAATATTATCAAAAGATATCAGTCATAAGTCAGATGTTGGTGGCGTTTTACTCAATATAGAATCAGCATCAATACTACAACTCGCCGCAGAAGAAATGTTGGCTAGAGTTAAAAGAATTTATCCTGATGCAAATATTGAAGGTTTTACCGTACAGAAAATGGCACAAATCTCCGGTGCTTATGAATTGATCATTGGCATGACAACAGATTCAATCTTTGGTCCGGTAATCCTGTTCGGTCATGGTGGCGTTTCAGTAGAAGTTGTCAACGACAAAACCGTTGCCTTACCGCCTTTAAATATGAAGCTCGCTAAGGATCTTGTGCAACGTACACGTATTTATAATGTGCTCAAAGGATACCGTGATGTTAAGTCAGTCAACATGGAAGCTATTCATGTCACGTTGATAAAAATTTCGCAGCTAATAATTGACCATGCTGAACTACAGGAACTGGATATCAATCCGCTGATCGCAAATAGCGATGGCGTAATAGCATTGGATGCAAGGATCAAGATTAAGGCAGTTGAACTTAATTCAATTTCACATCTGGCTATTCGACCTTATCCGCAAGAGTTAGAAGAAGTTAGTTCTCTTAAGACAGGGCAAGAGATACTCATTCGACCAATCAGACCAGAAGATGAAGCCGCGCATCATAGTTTTATTGCTCATACCAATCCGGAAGATGTTTATTTCCGTTTCTTTCGTGCAGTAAGTAAATTTTCACATTCACAAATTGCACGCTTTACCCAGATTGATTACGATCGTGAAATGGCTTTTATTGTTGTTAGAAAAAATGATAATGCTGAAGACGAAACGATTGCCGTAATCAGAGCAGTAAGTGATTCAGACAATAACGAAGCAGAATTTGTAATCATTGTACGTTCGGATATGCATAAACAGGGCTTGGGTCATAAATTAATAGAAAAAATGATCAAATACTGTCGCGAACGCGGCACGAAACGCTTGGTCGGACAAACATTGTCGAGTAATCATGCTATGCAAGCGCTCGCTAAAAAATTCAATTTCACGCTGACGAGAAACAAAGACGATGAACAGAGCGTCAGTTTGAGTCTGGATTTGAATTAGCCGGCGGACTACCAGTTTAAAAATAACCGCATTTTTTTGTGAAGATTAAAAATGTTTGGTCGATACAGTAGGGGGTTAAGGCTGATAGCGGTAAAAATCGTATTAAATGATAATTTCTTCACATCACATTCCAATACAGTTCAATCAATTCGCAGGCGTATCAAGCAAGCCTGCAACAAATTCACCTGAGCAAACGCAAACGACAGTCAATCCAACGGATAAGTCCGAACAGCCGACTCATAATGACGCGAGTCATAAAAACGAAAAAGCAGATAAAGAATCTATATCAATTGCTAACGCCCAGAGTCAAAACAAAAGCAAGATTGAAAGCGAATTAAATTAGCAAGAAATTAGTCAATTAAGAGAATTGCACCAACGCGATAGAGAAGTGCGTGCACATGAACAGGCACATTCATCTGTAGCTGGTTCACTTGCCAAAGGTGGGCCGAGTTTTGATTATGAACGAGGGCCAGACGGACAACTCTATGCCGTTGGTGGTGAAGTGCAAATCGATACATCAAAAGTAGCCGGTGATCCAAAAGCAACAGCAGAAAAAGCGCGTCAGGTTCGCCGTGCCGCATTAGCACCAGCAGAACCTTCACAACAAGATCGCGCAGTAGCTGCCGCTGCCGCAGCAATAGAAGCACAGGCGCGCGTCGAAATAGCACAACAACAAACTGAAGACGGGGTAGAAAAATTAAATGATACATTTAGCAATAAAGAAAACTCTGTCGAAAACGCGGGAGGCGATGAGGTGAGCGAATCAATAAACTCAGAAGTGCATTCAACATGCGCAGAATGTGGTGGACAACATAGTGCTGCAACACATGAAGTTTCTGTGATCCTGGATAACGTATTCAATCAAATAAAACTGGAAGGAGAAAAAGAAAACCAGTTTGATATCGCAATCTAATATCCCTTCAATCGTGGTTGTCACCACGCAATACGCATAACGAAAACTTGTTTCTTATTAGTTTCTGCTTTCTGCCAGAAGCGGCAGTTTTATTAATTACTTTTTTACTACTGCTTATTTATTGAAAGCAGACATAACGTTGCGTTAAGCGGAAACCGAAAGTGGGCGGCACATTTGCTGAGCGCAGCGATTGCAAATGTGGTGCACACTTTTGGTTTTCCGGCTTGAACAATTTGTTATGTGCTTTTGTTTAACAATAAGAACGAACCTGCAAATACTAAAGCTAAGCCGCTGATCATGGCTAATACCTTACCAGCATCTGATGAAGGGTCAGCAACAACTAAAATCAACCACGCACCAACGGGGCCAAACAGAATAGTGAAAAGCAATGGGCCAAAAATCTTTGATTCATTTATCCTTACCTCAGGGTTTCTTGGGGAACGTTTTAAAGATGGGTATTGTTCTAATAAACACGATTTAGCGTGTGCACTTATTTTAAAAAGAAAATAAACTGAACCAAAAAATGAAGCAATGACTATAAGGTTATATTCATTTGCGCCAGCAATTGTCATAAAGTAGAAGAGCCCTGCACAGCCGAATAATCCGAGTAACCAGGATAATGTCTTCTCACAAAAGAACTTCAGTTGCTTAGCTTCTTGATTCATTGATTTTATTCCTGTGACACATAACGTTTTTCTAACCCGGCGCCGCTATAGAACTTACCGCGTAGCGCCGCGACGCTTTCCGGCGTCGGGTTAAGATATTTGATACTCATTGAGCCGTCCCCTCCAATTTAGCGATGAGCTAAACTGGATGGCGACCAAACCAAAGGAGAAAGCTCAATGAACTTCTACAATAACACGCATCCTTACTACTGTGGAATCGATTTACATGCTCGGTCTTTGTACGTTTGTATCATCGACCAAGAAGGTAATAGTTGTTGTCATAAAGAAATCTCAGCTTCACCGGGTAAACTCAATGACTTACTAGGACCTTACATTGGCAATGTCGTAGTCGGTGTTGAATGTATGCACTGTTGGTACTGGGTGTCGGACTTCTGTGAGGACATCGGTGTCGATTTTATATTAGGTCATGCTCTATACATGAAAGCGATTCATGGTGGAAAGGCCAAGAACGATAAGATTGATTCCTTCAAGATTGCTAATCTTATACGTGGTGGTAATTTCCCGTTAGCCTATGTTTATCCCAAATCGATGCGCGCAACGCGAGACTTATTACGTCGACGAATGAAGATCGTTCGACACGGTGCCGACTTAAAAGCCCACGTTGTTAATACCACCAGTCAATACAATCTCCCGCCGAATAAAGTGAACTTAAAAGATGTCAGTGCACGTGAACAACTTAAAAACATATTTTCAGATCGTTCTGTTCAAAAGAACATTGATTTAGATATCGTCATCCTGGATTGCTATGCAGAGCAACTGAGTAAAGTTGAATGGTATATTGGGCAACAAGCCAAACAACATAATCCTAAACACTTTCACCTGTTAAAAAGTGTCTGGGGTATCGGTCCTATTTTAGCGTTAACCATTATCTATGAGATTGGTGATATCAAACGATTTGAGTCTGTACAGAAATTTGCATCTTATGCACGACGGGTGAAATGCAAAGCGGAATCTGCCGGTAAAACCTACGGTACGCAAGGCAACAAGATTGGTAATGCCCATCTAAAGTGGGCGTTCTCAGAAGCTGCCGTATTATATTTACGTGGCAATAAAAAAGCACAGAACTATTTACTCAAACTTCAAAAAAGAATGAGTAAGGCTAAAGCCTTATCGGCATTAGCACACAAAATAGGACGTTGTGTTTACTTCATGTTAAAGAATGAAACGGTGTTTGATGAAAGTCGATTTTTAACAGGTTAGTCACGCAGTGGGATGAGCTGAACGTCTAACTGGACAATAAGGTTGAATGTTAATAAAACAGAATACGATACAACTTAGTTATAAACTACATGCTTCTGTTTTTACATCACATCACCCGAGCCAGAATTTTTGATTAGACATCCCATTGGCGTGCATTAAAACAATGAGCAAAGTCGTTTACACCTTCACTGAGCCTGATACTAACTGGAGACTCAAGTTAATGAGTCAGCCAACACCTTGAATAGGTCAGCACAAGGTTAACCGATGAATGTCTCGGCTTTGGCTTCCTGCGTCGCTCTACCTCCTGCATCCATGCAGTCGTAGTGCCCTGTTAACAACAATGGAATGTATAAAACAACAGGCTGCGGTGAGACCGCAATAAGAGAGCCTCTATATGTGTTTGCTGTAAGCGACTTGTCTTAACAGCTGCCATGACAGATGAAGTAGTCGGTTTTGTTCATTGAATTATGTTTAGTTACAAAAGTAACTGAAAGAATATTGTAATGCCTATTGACTTAGATCCGGCTCATATGTGTTACAAGGCATTTCACTTTAAGCCCAAATAAGCCGCAACAGCTACAAAGACTAAACCGCCAACGACACGAACTACCCATGGGTGTTTGATGAACTCTGCTACCGCTGTTACATACGTACCTGTTCCTGGCCCGCTAGAGATATATCTATTTGTAACATCTGTGCCGCATTCGTTTATTTCGTGGTAATTGTAGCCATGGCCTGCACTTATCAAGGTTATACCTGAACTTGAGCGGTTGAACTCCTGAACTTCGCGATTGCTGTCTTCTTGCACAATTTTCAATTCTTCTTCACGCGGTTTTTCTGTTTCGTTGATCTTTATCTTCGATATTTCATTTGATGGCAAGATATTGCCATCATAGTAAATAGATTTTCCAAGCCGATAAGGTTTTACTAGCTTTTTCTTCAAGTCTGCTGCAGACAAATCATTGAAGATGCAAATCCAGCCATTCGAACTTTTTGTTTCTATAGTAACGTGAAGATAACTCATTCCTAATTTGCCTTGTAACGCCATGCTCAGCGGCGCGCGCCTTTGGCGCGTCCGCTGGAGCTAATTGTTAAGTGCCGTATTTTATTTTTATTTCTGAACATATAGATTCTACTTCATCATCTGGTGGATAAAGAGCATTTTTTGGAATGGCATGAAAGTCTTTACTCCAAAAACCATTCTTTGGAATTTCAATTTTAGCAATCAGTCTACGGCCAAAATCAAAAGATGGTTGTTTTTTAATTACAATGGAAGGAAATGAACCAATAAGATACCCTTCTTGGAAATGTGGTCGTAATGCTTCAGAAGGGCATGCACTCAACAGCCTTACATTTAAAAGCTCCTCTTCTGTTGAATATGAAATAGTTCCATTTGGATAAGGAAATGCAAAGATAAATATATATGCATTTTCTTTTGCTTCGTTTAGAGCAAAAGAAGCAGCAACCCTAAGTGAATGAGTAAGGTCTATTAGTGGCGTGCCACATACCTCATAGTGTTGCAGGATTGACCAAGGTAATTCCTGAAACTTTTTTAATTTACTAATATTGTCAATATCAAGGCTATCGAGCCTTAATATCAATTCATTTGAGCATTTATTCAACGCATCATATCGTTCAGCTAATTCTTTAACTGAAAGGGATTGCCCTGGACTACGAAAGATGGTTGGATAAAAAGAGCTAGAACCAGAACTAAGTTTGTAGTCTTTAATCTGACCGCGATAGAAAAGACTGTAGTCGGGATTATGGTTTGCGACTCTAGCAACGGACTGCACTAATTCTCTAAAGGTATTGATTAGAATTGGATCGCTTTCACGGATATCTTTATTCGTAAATCTATCACCCGTATCTAGCGATAAATGACACCATAATTTTGTACTGCCAAAATTTCTCACTTCTACTCCATTTTAGGCACTTAACGTTTAAGCTCAGTTGGCGCACAAAAGCATAGCGACGATAGGAGCGACGCTTTTGTGCGTCAACTGGAGTGCCTTATAGTTTGACCATTCCATCTTAATGCATCTTTACCTTGGTGTTAGTTGGGTGGAATATGCTTCTACTGATCACGAATATTGAGCGCCAAACACACGATGTTTCTAACAAGACGTTCGGATCAGTAGAAGTCATTTCGTTTCAAAACGCATACTCAGGGACTGTCGTGATACCGACTATCTATAAGACCTGCGAGAAACGAATATTTTCATATTCCACGACTTACTTTACACGCAGGAGAGAAGAGATGAAAGCACCGGTCATTCATGATTTTGCCGCACTCATCGGGATTGATTGGGCAGATAAGAAACATGATATCTGTGAAATATCAATGGACACAAACGACATTCAGTATTCGGTTATTTCAAGTACGCCACAGGCACTTCATGATTGGGCAATGACAATAAAACAACGTTATCCCAATCAACGTATTGCCGTCAGTTGTGAATTAAAAAAAGGCCCGCTGATTAATGCCCTCAGTCAATACCAACACATCACACTATTTCCAATTAACCCTTCCACCGTCGCAAAGTATCGAAAAGCCTTTAGTCACAGTGGTGCTAAAAATGATCCGAGTGATGCATTACTTCAAGCAGAGATATTGAAGCTGCATATGCACAAGCTGACGCCAATTCAATTTGATTCTGTTGAGATAAGAACATTAGAGCAGTTGGTCATCTATCGACGTAAGTTAGTTCAGGAGAGAGTAGATTTAAGTAATCGCATTACGGCTATTTTAAAAAACTATTATCCGCAAGTACTTGACTGGTTTAAAGAAAAAGACACGGTTA
Organism: Gammaproteobacteria bacterium; assembly: GCA_041689615.1. Classification (GTDB taxonomy): domain Bacteria; phylum Pseudomonadota; class Gammaproteobacteria; order Eutrophobiales; family Eutrophobiaceae; genus UBA7359. The sequence goes on from JBDNFW010000010.1 coordinate 43,166, forward strand.
TCTTTTGTGACCTTATCCTCAAGTGGCCGTCCTTGTCTCAAGCGAAGAAAGCACGCAAACAAACCCTTCTACAATTCTTCAATCTACATAACTTACGTTACCCTGATGTGAATGAACAACGGATTAAAGGCATCAAAACAGCGACGCCCTTAACCAACGATGCCGCTATTATTGAACCCAACAAACTGATGATAGAAATACTTATCGGGCAACTAAAAGTATTAATGACGGGAATTGAATCGCTTGATAAAGAAATAAAGCATCTTTATAAAAAACAAGCGGACAGTAAATTGTTTGATCGCCTACCGGGAGCAGGGCCACAACTTGCGCCACGTTTACTGGTTGCCTTTGGTTCAAATCGTGAGCGATTTAACACCGCCGCCGAAGTTCAAATGTTTGCCGGTATTGCGCCCGTTATTGAACAAAGCGGCAAGAAAAAATGGACACACTGGCGTTACAGTTGCTCTAAGTTTTTAAGACAATCGTTTGTTGAATGGGCAGGTCAATCGATACGCTACTCTTTTTGGGCAAAAGCCTATTACCAACAACAAATCAGTAAAGGAAAACCACACAATGTGGCTATCCGGTCACTGGCATTTAAATGGATAAGAATTGTTTTTAGATGCTGGAAAAGTAATCAACCTTATGATGAATCAACTTACTTGAATGTCTTAAAAGAGAGAGGGTCGCCGTTACTGAAATTTATGGCTGAATCTTAAAAGTGGCCTTGCTGTCCACCTCAGGGCGTGTTGTTAGGTGCGCTACTCGAGAAGACCATGAGACACCAGATAACCGCGACCATCCTGACCGAGTTTCCAAATGGTAGGCCGGCCGGTATAAAATCGAGCTGCCGAGACAAATCCAGTATTTGCAAGCTCTTCGAGGTGGAAAGTGGCTAGCTGCTCACCGATATCAAGTGACTGCGCTAGCTGCGCAGCAATAGCATCTTGACCAGGAGATAGCGCAATTAGCAGATTCTCCTTTATGTCTTCGAGTCGATTCTCATGAGGTTCAACGAGCTGTTCTTCGAGATTCCCTACCTTTTCTTTCAGCTTGAAGTTATCAAGTTCAAAAACTTGCTTCTCCATTTCAAGCTGCTTCACCCGCAGTTCAGAATCAGAAAGCTTCTTTTCCAGCGCCGCGTATTTATCGTTGGCGAGAGCAATTCGTTCTTTGAGAATTGCTGCTGAACCGTGCTCAGTAATTAATTTTTCAATTCCGTCGAGAAGTCCCATAATTTTTCCTTAGCACCTAACGTCTTTAATAAGCGGCTTTCAAAAGCAAGCAAAGCGCCGCTTTTGAAAGTCCGAGTGAGCCTGCGAACGGCTTAATTTTCTTGTTAGGCATTTACGTCTTTGCTCCATTCAGACCTAAATAGAGGTTGTGGCCGTTCACCTAACACATTTATTTCATATGCAAATGATTTAGATTCTTCGAATTTGTTTTCAATAGATATTGTATGTAACACAAAGGATAGCTCGATTCTGTTCTTTCTATATCGGCCTTCTCGTATTTTTGTAACACCTTGTTCGTTTACATGGCCAGCTGGCATCTGTGTACTTACTCCATGAGGTGCGAGTAACTGCCATTCTTTTGTATCTGGTGTTTCAAATGATTCATCACCAATATTTAATATAATATTGCTCAATTTCATCTTGCATGGATGTGAACCAACATTACTAGGAATAATAGTTACTGTGCATCCTAAATCATTTGATATTGGTTCAGCATTTACTACAGGAATAACATAGGGGCGGTATTTAGAAGTATATTCACGTTTTAAATACCAGAGTGTTATTGCTGCGAGAATCAATGCTCCGCTAGCAGCTATTGCAGTAACAGCATTTGCGTAGTCTGTTGAAAATATTTTCAGACACTCCATGTAACTTACTCCTGATGCCTAACTAGGGGTTATAGGACACTTTGTCCAATAATGTATTATATATTTTAAGGTGGACATGATGAAAAACGCTCCTTGTTTCAATAAGATATGTGGTTAACTAATTATAGTGACTCTATATAGCCTGTGTCCACTTTGCTGTTTTCAATATAAAACTCATTGGTGTCCCATAGTTTTACAGGACAAATGCAAATACTAATTAATATTGATATTTCAATTAGATACAAGCTGTTATAAAATTTGTAATATAAGACATTTTTTTCATTAAAGTACGCAAGGAGGCGACTATGGAAAGTAAAAACCCACCAAAATTACTTGACCAAGTTAAGCAACGTATCCGTTTTTTACATTACTCAAAGCATACTGGTACGTCATATGTACATTGGATTCGCCGATATATTCTATTTCATAACAAACGACATCCTAAAGAAATGGGTGGCGAAGAGCTTTCCAGTTTTTTAAATTACCTAGCAAATAAAGAAAATGTTTCTGCTTCAACCCAAAATCAAGCATTAAGTGCAATAATATTTTTGTACAAACAAATCCTTGATATTGATGTTGGTGAAATTCCTGAATTTCAATACGCACGAAAACCAAAACGTCTACCTGTTGTATTAACTCAAAATGAAGTTAAACGTGTGTTTGAGTATTTGAACGAACCTCATAAAACAATGGTCGGTTTAATGTACGGCGCAAGCTTAAGATTAAATGAATGTCTTGAATTAAGAATGTTAGATGTTGATATTGAACGGCGTGAGATTATTGTTAAAAGAGGCAAAGGCAATAAAGATAGAAGAACTTTATTACCTGAGTTTGTTATTCTCGGTTTAAAACTGGCGATTGATAAAGCGCAACAGTTTCATGAGATTGATCAAGTAAATGGTATTACGCATGTACATATGCCTGATGCCCTTGCAAGAAAATACCCGAACGCAGGGAAACAACTTAAATGGCAATATATATTTGCATCACATAAAACATCTGTTGATCCCATTACAAAGAATATTGGTCGTCATCATATTCATACAAAGTCTGTATCACGAGCGATTAGTAATGCTGTTCGAAAAGCAAATATCATGAAACATGTTACGGCTCATGTCTTTCGACATTCTTTTGCAACTCATTTATTAGAAAATGGATACGATATAAGAACGGTACAAGAATTAATGGGACACTCAAATGTAAATACAACCATGATCTATACGCATGTACTGAATAAAGGTGGGCATGGTGTTAAGTCACCGCTGGATAATCTTTGAATGTCCGTTTACAGAGAAAAAGCAGAAGCAATAATTGATTACTTAAAACTGCTGCTTTGGTTCGATATCAGTAGTATATTAATTTTAAAAATAATAGGGACAGATTAGATTTATTGTCATACTATTAATCTCTAATATCCCTCATTAGGATTATTGTCATGCAAAATGAAACAATAAAAGTGACGAATACTGAAAGCGGAATGGAGATGGATGTTGTTGTCTTTTCCAAACGAGCTGATCAAATCACTATTATTATTGGTGAAGGTGTTCATAGTGTGCAGTGCGATTTAATGCCGACTAAATACAAGAACTCTTATGCGGGCAGTGTCTTGGGTCGCGAGATGATTTACCATCGTAGCGTTGAAGATGTTCAGGCTGAATTAAACAGTGCTGATCCTCATATGAAAAAATCGAGAACTTTTAAAAAGTAGAAAGCTTGTTAGTTCACTATACTTATTTTATCGCTACTCCTGCGCATCCATGTGCCTGCAGCATACAGTACATCCTGTACATAACGTTTAAGAAATAATTGTTACTATGCAGTCGCACCTCATGACGATTGGTATGCTGGCAGGTGGTCTGGGGTTATTTCTGTTAGCCGTTAATATGATTACCGACGGTTTAAAGTTGGCGGCGGGTCATGCCTTACGCGATATGTTGGCTAAATGGACTCGTACTCCGGCGCGTGGGATTCTTACCGGACTTTCTATCACCGCAATTGTTCAATCATCTAGCGCAGTTACTGTTGCGACAATCGGTTTTGTTAATGCTGGAATAATCAGCATGAATCAAGCGCTTGGAATTATCTTTGGTTCTAATATTGGCACAACCATCACCGGTTGGTTGGTCGCTATTATCGGATTTAAAATTAATGTAGATGCATTCGCCTTACCCATCATTGGTGTTGGGATGATTTTAAATTTAACAGGTAACAATGGTCGACGTGCACATTTTGGTTTGGCTCTCGCCGGTTTTGGACTTTTCTTTATTGGTATTGATGTCCTTAAAGATGCCTTTGAAGGTTTAGCTGCGGCTATTGATCTTCAGCAATTTACCTTGGACGGTATTGCAGGCGTATTTATGTATGTCGGTATCGGTTTTCTCATGACCGTATTGACTCAATCTTCCAGTGCTGCGATTGCGATAACATTAACTGCGGCGACGGGTGGTGTTTTAGGTCTTTATGCTGCTGCCGCGATGGTGATTGGTGCGAATGTTGGAACGACGTCAACCGCAGCAATAGCGGTTATTGGTGCTACTTCGAATGCCAAACGTGTGGCTGCGGCGCACATGATATTTAATTTAGTAACTGGATTAGTAGCGTTGCTGATTTTACCGTTACTTTTTTTGGTTGTGAAACACACAAGTGAGTTACTTGGACTGGAAGATATACCGGCAGTTACGCTAGCTTTATTTCATACGATATTTAATGTTCTTGGTGTGCTATTGATGTGGCCTTTGAGTCAGCGTTTGACTCGTTTTCTAAAAAAACGATTTGTAACACAGGAAGAGATTGAAGGTCGACCAAGATACCTTGATAAAAATATTGCCGAATCTCCCGTATTAGCTGTGAATGCGCTCGCTTTGGAACTGTCGCGTGTCGCAAGTTTTGCCAGACGTATGGCTATTGATGTTTTGAGTAGAGATAAAAATAAAAAGCAACGCATTGCCAGTGATCATTTAGTTGTGGAAAAACTTTCTAAAGCAGTGGCTGAGTTTATTACGCAAATGGAAAGAGGTTCTATCTCTGCTGAAGTTTCCGAACAATTGAAAAAAATATTGCGTTCAGAACAACATCTCATAAGTTGCGCAGAAGAAACACTAGAGCTTGCCAGTGCACCACCTGAATTAAGAGAGAGTGATGATGTGAGTCTCATGGTTCGCCTTGCGTCTTTTCAAGCAGAAATCATTACGCTTATCAATATAACTGATCTTGAAGCAGAAGCGTTTTCTATAACTGAACTAGACATGCAATTGGAAAAGGTTCAGGTTTTATATGAAGATGTTAAAGCAGCACTGTTGCATGCGGGCGTTGAGTTGCGCGTACCGATCCATAATATGAACGATATGCTTGAACAGATTAGTAGTATTCGTCGTATGGTTCGACAGTTGTACAAAGCCACTCGACATCTTGATGAGGTTTATGAGTTTGCGGGTATACGTACACCGAAAAATACTGAGCCTGAAGTACAAGAAGACGAGAACACATCAAAAGTCTCGCCTCAACTTGATAAGTAAAATATTTTTCACTTATCTTTTTAGCACTTAACCCTGATTAGTAGGATTCAATTATGGAAGGAATTTTTGTAAATACCCTTGTGTGGATAGGGATTATTATTTGTATTAGCCAGTCGGCCATGTTCTCCGGTTTAAATCTGGCTTTGATGGGCATCAGTCGTTTGCGTTTGGAAGTAGAAGCTCATGCAGGTAATCCCGCCGCATTAAAAATTCTGGCATTGCGAAAAGATTTTAATTTTCTGTTGACGACTATTCTTTGGGGCAACGTATCGGTCAATGTTTTATTAGCTATGTTGTCTCAATCTGTCATGACAGGTGTTGTTGCTTTCGGTTTTTCAACTTTTCTTATTACTATTGCAGGTAAAATTGTACCTCAGGCTTATTTCTCGCGGCATGCTATGCGCATGGGTTCAATGCTGTCACCATTGCTGCGAATTTATCAGGTTTTGCTTTTCCCCGTCGCTAAACCTTCGGCTCTGTTTTTGAGTTGGTGGTTGGGTGAGGAGGGTATTAATTATTTTCGGGAATCTGATTTGAAAACAGTGATTCGTAAACATATCGAATCGGGAGAATCAGATGTAAATCGTATGGAGGGAATCGGCGCGATAAACTTTCTTGCTCTCGATGACATTCCAGTTAATCAGGAAGGTGTCTCTATAGATCCAGAAAGTGTGATTAGTCTACCAACTAAAGATGGTATGCCAATATTTCCGGAGTTTGAACGTCAGACGGATGATCCTTTTTTGCGCAATGTTAATCGCTCTGGCAAGAAATGGATCATTATTGTTGATGAAGACAATCAACCGTGCATGGTGTTAAATGCTAATGACTTGCTTAGAGAATGCCTGTTTAAAAAAGGCTCGATTAATCCTTATGCTTACTGCCATCGTCCTATAAAGATTACCGATCCGGCTACGCTTATTGGTGAAGTGTTAAACAAATTTAAAGTTGAACCTACATCTGAAACAGATAACGTCGTTGATAATGATTTGATTCTTGTCTGGTCGGAAGAAAAACGAATTATCACTGGCGCCAATATTCTTGGACGTTTGTTGCACGGTATTGTGATAAGGAGTGAACTGCCTACTACTGCGTAATATTTTATTGCCTATTGTTGACGTTATTCTTCCTTATCTATTTCGCTGTGTAGGAAATGCCCGCGAAGTAACCAACCTACTACGATTCCGATAAAAACAAGAAGTATCATCATCAAAGCGAGAGACATTCCCAGTTGCCAAAACAAAAAGTGTGCTTCAACTACGGTGGTATTTTGAAATATAAAGATTGCTGAGAGTGCGATCAAGCTTAAGATAGTATACATTCTCGGATTCATGAGTGACTCCTGTTTTTTTCAGAATGATTTAAGATATCCAGTCATTGGTTACTTATATCAATTAAATATAGTATATGCTTAAACACAAAGTTTTGATGTAAATCAATGATAGAAATGTTGTTTCAAATATTATTGTTTATACGACTTTGCATAAACATGGAGAATTGAATGGCTAAACTGACATTTTGGGGAGCAACAGAAGGTGTTACCGGCTCATGCTATCTTATTGAAACTGACAGTTCGACAATATTGTTAGAGTGCGGTCTTGTTCAAGGAAGTCGTAAAGCAGAAAAGGAAAATAAAAAATCTTTTCCATTCGATATTAAGAAACTTGATGCTGTTGTTTTATCTCATGCACATTTAGATCATTCAGGGCGCTTGCCGCATTTAGTTGCTGAAGGATACAACGGTTCAATTTACATGACATCACCTACAGCTGACTTGTTAGAGGTCATGCTGAAAGATGCTGCATCTTTACAAGAACGCGATGCTGCATGGGAGAATAAACATCGACGTAGAGCTGGCAAAAAAAATATTGAACCGATATATACGATGGAGGATGTGGAGCTTACATTAACGCTTTGTAAAGGTCTTCCTTATAGACGTCGTCAACAATTAGCTGATGGTATTGAAATATGCTATCAAGATGCAGGGCATATTCTTGGTTCTGCCATTGTCGAGTTATTCATTAATGAAGGTGGTAAAGAAAAGAAATTAGTTTTTTCTGGAGACTTGGGTAACAGCTACGCTGCTTTGTTAGAAGATCCTGCTGTTGTAGAAAGTGCAGATGTATTGTTATTAGAATCAACTTACGGTGATCGCGAACACCGTTCACTTGAAAAGACATTAGAGGAATTCGAAGGCGTTATTTTAAATGCCGCAAGTACGGGAGGCAATATACTTATCCCAACTTTTGCAGTAGGACGTACTCAAGAAATTATTTTTCGTCTCGGTGAATTATATCAAGCCGGCAAAATTAAAAATCAGGCTATTTACCTTGATAGTCCTATGGCTATTGCTATTACTGAAATTTATCATCGTTATCAGAATGTATTTAATAGTGATGATACTGAAACATTACAGCAAGGCAAAACTGGAAGTTTACATTCGTTTTTACCTATCTTGCGTTATACAGCTTCTACCGAAGAATCAATGGCGCTAAACAGGATTAGTGAAGGTGCTGTTTTTATCGCAGGTAGTGGCATGTGTAATGGAGGACGTATTCGCCATCATCTGAAACATAATTTATGGCGAACTAATGCTCATGTCGTTATTGTCGGCTATCAGGCCATGGGTACTCCGGGTAGAGCATTGGTTGATGGTGTTAAAAAGTTTCGTCTTGGTGATGAACAAATTACTGTCAAAGCAACGATTCACACTCTAGGTGGTTTTTCGGCTCATGCTAGTCAATCACAGCTTTTAGACTGGGCTAAAAAATTCAAAAAGCCATATCCTAAACTTTTTCTTATTCATGGTGAGTCTGAAGCAAAGACTGCATTGCAAAAATGTTTTTCTGATGAAGGTTGGTCTGTCAATATTCCTCATTTAGGAGAAAGCATTACATTTTAAAAATATCGAATTTTTTTTCAGGCTTGCTTAACAAGCTCAGGATACAAAATAAAGTGTTAGCTATATTGTTTCAGTGGCAGTATTTATTTCAGCTTCTGATTCTGTTTCTTCTGGCAGTATACGTTCAGCTACGGTACAGGCGACAACATCACCTAATACATTCACTGCTGTTCTACACATATCCAAAATACGATCAACACCAAGAAGCAGAGCAACGCCGGCTGTTGGAATGCCGACGCCTTCTAATACCATACTCAGAATAACGATGCCTGCCCCCGGCGTAGCGGGAGAACCAATAGATGCAGCAACAGCCATGGTAATAATAAATGCATAACTTGTAAGACTTAAATCTACTTGAAAAACTTGAGCCAGGAAAACAGTGGCAACACCTTGGTAAAGTGCTGTTCCGGTCATGTTGATCGTCGCGCCTAATGGCACGAGAAAACGAGCGATACCGGGTCTTATATTTAATTCGTTTTCGGTGACTTGCAATGAGAGTGGCATGACTGCGGCAGAGCTACTTGTTGAAAAAGCGAGTAATAACAATTCTTTTACTTTAATAAAGAATGTTATTACCGGTATTTTACTTGTCAGTTTAATGACCAATGCATAAAGCATAACTAACGCTAAGAGACCGGTTATAACAGTCACTACATACATTAACATTCCAGTCAGTGCTTCAAGCCCCAGATTGGCAACAAGTTTGGTGATTAAACCGAATACGGCTAATGGTGCTAAAAGCATTGCCCATGAAACAACGCGGATACTAACTTCTTGTAATGCACCAAGTAAATCAAACAAGGGTTGTGCTTGTTTCTTCGGAATGGAGATTAGTGCAAAGCCCAATAAAGCAGCAAATAAAATAACTTGTAACATTTCACCCGAAACCATCGAAGCCAAAGGGTTTTTAGGTAACAACGATAAAACTTTGTCGGGCATTTCATCCATACCGGGAAAAGTTGCGGGTGTTTGATGTAGCGTTGCAGTCGGTAAATCCATAAGCGACATGTCTTGAAGATAAACACCGGGTTGGATAAATTGAGCGAGGCCAATGCCGATTGCCGTTGCGCAAATTGTTGTGAATATAATAAAGATGATGGCTATTGATCCAATCTTCTTGAGTGCTTGAGGATCATTGTTGGCAGCTAGTCCGTGAACAATTGACGCAATAACTAATGGCACAACAATCATTTGAATTAATGCCAGAAAAAGTTGGCCGGGCAGGGCTAACCACGAAGTGATGATTTTGACGGTGCCTATTTCGAATAACCCTAAGTCTGGCCCTAGTATTAGTCCGAAAGCAATACCAAGCCCAAGAGCAATTAGCACTTTTAACCATAACCGCCCTTCAATTAACTTGTCGAGTCGGGCGCTTAAATACTTTAAAGGCTGAATATAGAAATTTTTCGAGTTAACCATAGTTGGATAATATAGGTGTTATCTTAACTGCTTTAAATCTTTTTATTAATAAAATGAAAGTATTTAATAGTTTGTTGATTTAGGTCAAGTATTTGCGTTATCAAATATCTCTATACTGAATAAGTTTTATTGTTCAATAATAATACTATATTTTTTCAAATAGCTTTTTTAGAGAGGTTTATAAGAACATGTCTAAGTCTACTACCATGAAAGCAGCGGTCTTTGTGGAAGCTGGTCGTATAGTGCTTGAAGAAAAGCCTATTCCTAAAGTTGGACCAAGAGATGCACTATTGCGTGTCACAACAACTACTATCTGTGGCACCGATGTACATATTCTTAAAGGCGAGTATCCAGTTGCTCCTGGACTTACAGTAGGTCATGAACCTGTCGGTGTGATTGAAGAACTCGGTGAAGCTGTTATTGGTTACAAAGTAGGGCAACGCGTAATAGCGGGTGCAATAACACCGTGTGGACAGTGCAATCCTTGCTTGGATGGTTCTCAAGCTCAATGTGGCGGTAAGGCAATGGGCGGGTGGCGTCTTGGCAATACTATTGATGGTTGTCAGGCTGAGTATGTTTTGATACCCGATGCAACGGCAAACCTTTCGCCTATTCCAGATCATCTAACGGATGAACAGGTTCTTATGTGTCCCGATATTATGAGTACCGGTTTCGGTGGTGCGGAGAGTGGTCGTATCCGGATCGGCGATACAGTCGCAATATTTGCGCAAGGACCTATCGGACTTTGTGCAACAGTTGGAGCGAAACTCATGGGCGCAACTAAAATATTTACAGTTGATTCTGTTGCAGAAAGATTAGCGATGTCTAAAAAGCTTGGCGCTGATGTTACTCTTAACTATAAGGAGTGCGATCCAGTTGAGTCTATTATGGATGCAACAGATGGAAGAGGCGTGGATGTCGCGATTGAAGCACTCGGTACGCAAGCGACGTTTGAAAACTGTTTGCGTGTATTACGTCCGGGTGGTGTGTTATCAAGTTTAGGTGTTTACTCTGGCAAGCTTACTTTACCACTTGATGCCTTTGCTGCCGGACTTGGTGATCACAAAATCGTAACCACTCTGTGTCCGGGTGGCAAAGAACGTATGCGACGTTTGATGCATGTATTAGCTTCTGGACGTGGAGACCTACGTTCACTTGTTACACATCGATTTAAACTTGACCAGATTGAAGAAGCTTATGATCTATTTTCTAACCAACGAGACGGCGTGCTTAAAGTTGCTATAACACCATAATTATGTCTGCCATATAAATAAATCTTTTCTTAAAGTTTTATTATAGAAGCAAGAAGGTTAGGAAGTTGCGAATGATATGAAACGATTCAAAGATATCCTTTGTGTGGTTGAACCAGAAGAAGCCTGCGAAACTGTACTGGAGCGCGCAGTCGCTCTGGCAGAAAACAATCAAGCTAAATTAACCGTTGTTGATGTTACCCAACAAATTTCAACGAATGTAGAAATCATTGAGGAGGGTCCTTCATCAGTCGATTTACAAGCTGCAATGATTAATGCGTATGCGAAGAGTCTGGAAGACTTGGTTGAGCCATATCGTAAACGGGTTGAGATTGAAACCAAAGTGTTAACGGGCGTTCCTTTCCTGGTGATTATTCGGGAAGTATTGCGTAGTGGACACGACCTTTTGATGAAACTTCCTGAAAGGTGTGATTGGTTGGATCGTTTATTTAGTAGTGATGACATGCATTTGTTTC
>JBDNFW010000011.1:0-88089 GCA_041689615.1 Gammaproteobacteria bacterium
AGCGAAGTTGCTCGACACCTGTCCGTCTCACGTTCTAATTTCAATCGTCTTGTGAATGAGCAAGTAGATGTTACATCTGAAATGGCTCTTAGATTATCCAAAGTTCTTGGCGGAACAGCAGAGAGTTGGATGCGACTACAACACATTATGATCTTTGGCAAGCGCGTAAAAAAGTGAAAGTAGATGGTTTACGACCATTACAGTTATCAGCATAAGACAGCTATTATTTTAGTTCTACTTATTCGTTATCAACTTTTATAGGCTCGTTAGGGTCAACGTCTTCTTTTGGTCCGTATTGTTTGACGTATTTCGCAATAAGTTTGTCTGCTTCTTTTAATTCTTCTTCAGAAAGTTTTTCTTTTGCTTTGTTAATAGCATCTATAGAAAGTTTATGATCGTGTGCTGCACCTACATTGAACCAGACATAAGCAAATTCATAATCTTTAGGTACGCCTCTTCCTTTTAAGTATAAGTCGCCTAATTTATATTGGGCTTGAGGAATGCTTTTTTCAGAAGCCTTTCGAAACCATTCTCCGGCAAGTTTATAATCTTGTTCAACACCTTGGCCTTTCATGTACATCATGCCTAAGTAATATTGGGCAAAACCATGGTCTGACGTTTCTGCAAGTGATTGCATGGTGGTAAATGCTTTGTCGTAATCTCCCATCAGGTAAGTGACGACACCATCATTAAAGTCTGCTCGTGCAGGAGAAGCGACAATGGAGAATAGTAAAATTAGTAAAAGGCTGATTTTTTTCATTATTTAAAAACTCATTAGTTGGTATTACAGTTCAAGTCTCGTAAAATGCGCCGCTTGATTCTGTTGCGAAGGCATTACATGTGATGCTATTTATTATGTAGTTATTAGCTTAGTCTACGAAAGCGCTGAATTGTTTCATGCAAGACGAAAATTGTAAATATCATGAGGGGTTTAATGACTGAATTTCAGGCATTTAGAGTATATAAGGAAGATAATCAGGTTGTCGGGCGTCTGGAAAGCCTGACATTCGATGATCTTAGCCAGGGCGATGTCTTGATTAAGGCCGCGTATTCCTCTGTAAATTACAAAGATGCGCTTGCAGCAACGGGCGCGGGCAAGATAATACGTGATTTTCCGTGTATTGCCGGCGTGGATGTCGCTGGAACTGTAGTTGAATCGCAAGATACACGTTTTAAAGAAGGTGATCGTGTACTTGTTACCGGTTATGACTTTGGTGTTGCACATGATGGTGGTTATTCAGAATACGTAAGAGTACCTGCTGAATGGGTCGTGCCATTGCCTGCGTCAATGAGCCTATTTGAAGCGATGGCGATAGGTACGGCTGGTTTTACCGTGGCTTTATGTGTACAACGTCTTGAACAAAATGGTCAGTGTCCCGAGCAAGGGCAGTTTATTATTACTGGTGCGACTGGCGGTGTTGGAAGTTTTGCTATCGATATTATGTCTTCATTAGGTTACGACGTTGTTGCTGTAACCGGAAAAAAAGATAGTAATCAATTGCTGACGGATTTAGGTGCGCATCATATTTTGGATCGCCACAATATTAAAATGGATGGTCCGCCGATGGAAAAAGGACAATGGGGTGGTGCTATTGATAATGTTGGCGGCGATATATTAGCCTGGTTGACGAGAACGATGAAACCCTGGGGCAATATTGCTTCTGTCGGCCTCGCAGGCGGAACTCAATTGAATACAACAGTAATGCCTTTTATATTACGCGGCGTCAGTATTTTGGGTATTACGTCTTCAGGATGCCCTACAGTATATCGCCAGCCACTTTGGGAACGACTCGCCACTGATTTGGCTCCAAAGCATCTGGATAAGATTGTAACGAATACAATAGGACTGAAAGATTTGCCTGACACGTTTAAAAATATGTTGGCGGGTAAAACGACGGGACGGACGGTAGTTGCAATTAATCCGACAGATTATCATTCCGATGTGAAATAAATCGAAAAAAGCTATACTGATACATCCAAACAACAAGTTTTAGGTGATATATGAAACAAAGACTTACTGCAATTATTGAGCGCGAAGGCGATGGTTATGTTGCATTGTGTCCGGAATTGGATATTGCCAGTCAAGGGGATACCATCGAGACTGCGGGGCAAAACCTACGTGAAGCCCTGGAATTATTTTTCGAGACCGCATCCAGTCAGGAGTTATCACAACGCTTGCATTCAGAAGTTTATGTGACTCAGCTTGAGGTAGCCATTGGGTAAACTGAAGGTATTATCCGGTAAAGCTGTATGTCAAATTCTTAAACAGTATGATTTTGTCGAAGTGCGAAGACGCGGCAGTCATCTTGTAATGCAAAGACGTAACTCTCCTGAAGAAACACTCACTGTACCGGTACCAGATCATAAAGAACTCCGTACCGGTACATTGCTATCAATCATTAGACAATCAGGACTATCCAGAAGTGAATTTGAAACCTAAAACCTTATACGACAAACTTTGGGATGATCATGTAGTGCATGATTATGGCGATGGTACGGCGTTGATCTATATTGATCGACACCTACTCCATGAAGTGACTTCGCCGCAAGCATTTGAAGGTCTTAAGCTCGCCGGTCGTAAACCATGGCGTTTGAATACTAATTTGGCTGTGCCTGATCATAATGTGCCAACTGTTAATCGTGAAGTGATTGAAGATCCTATTTCAAAACTGCAACTTGAAACATTAGATGCCAACTGTAAAGAAACCGGTATTACCAAGTTTGATATGTTTGATGAAAGACAGGGTATTGTTCATGTGATTGGACCAGAACAAGGTGCATCTTTACCAGGGATGACGATTGTTTGTGGCGATTCTCACACCTCCACTAATGGTGCATTAGGTGCAATGGCGTTTGGCATAGGGACTTCTGAAGTTGAGCACGTGCTTGCGACACAATGTTTAGTACTGAAGAAAGCCAGGAACATGTTGATTAAAGTTAATGGACAAGTTGGCAAGGGCATTACTGGAAAAGATATCGTGCTTGCCATCATTGGTGAAATTGGTACAGCGGGTGGCACCGGTTATACGATTGAGTTTGCAGGTGAGGCTATTCAAGCTTTATCAATGGAAGGTCGCATGACAGTTTGTAATATGGGCATAGAAGCGGGTGCGCGAGTTGCACTTATCGCCGTTGATCAAAAGACATTGGATTATGCTGAAGGGCGTCCTTATTCACCAAAAGGTGAAGAATGGGATCGTGCTATTGAATTATGGCGTGAACTTAAAAGTGATGATGATGCTCATTTCGATAAGGTAATCGAACTTGATGCTGCGAAGATAGAACCACAAGTTACCTGGGGCACTTCTCCTGAAATGGTCGTTTCTATTAACGGTGTTGTTCCTGATCCTGTGCAAGAAAAAAATGATGTTAAACGTGAAGGTATTGAGAATGCATTGAAGTATATGGATTTAAAACCGCTTACACCGATGACAGACATCAAGGTGGATAAAATATTTATTGGTTCATGTACTAATTCTCGTATCGAAGATTTACGTGAAGCTGCGAATATCGTTAAAGGCAAAAAAGTATCCAGTGATATTAAGTTGGCGATGGTTGTTCCGGGTTCTGGTTTAGTAAAAAAACAAGCAGAAAAAGAAGGTTTGGATGAAATTTTTCTTGAATCAGGTTTTGAATGGCGTGAACCGGGTTGTTCCATGTGCTTAGGCATGAATCCGGATCAACTTGAGCCAGGTGAACGATGTGCATCAACCTCTAATCGCAACTTTGAAGGCCGACAAGGGCAAGGTGGCCGTACTCATCTTGTTAGTCCAAGCATGGCAGCTGCAGCTGCTATCGCAGGACATTTTGTTGATGTTAGAAAAATTTAAGGGATAGCTGATGGAAAAATTTAATACATTTACCGGAATAGTAGCGCCATTGGATCGTTCTAATGTTGACACTGATGCAATCATTCCAAAGCAATTTTTGAAATCAATTAAACGTAGTGGCTTTGGTCCTAATTTGTTTGATGAATGGCGTTATCTTGATTCAGCTAATTTTTTAGATCAAAACCAAGTGCGAAAAATAAATCCTGATTTTGTATTAAATCAGTCGCCTTATGATAAAGCGGAGATATTATTAGCTAGAGTAAACTTTGGTTGCGGTTCGTCAAGAGAACATGCGGTATGGGCGATTACAGATTTTGGTTTTAAAGTAGTTTTAGCTCCGAGCTTCGGCGATATATTTTATAGCAACTCATTCAAAAATGGTTTCTTGCCAATTAGATTAAAATCGGAAGAAATCGATTCTTTATTTAATTCTGTTGAATCAAAAAAAGGTTTTAAGGTGACGGTTAATCTTGAAGAGCAATTTGTTGAAACTGAAGATAAAGAAAGGTTCGAATTTGATATTGAAGCGGGACTGAAAGAACGTTTGCTTAAAGGTCTGGATGATATTGGTCTTACTTTAAATCATGCAGATGAAATTCATGCGTATGAGCAGAACAGAAAAAATATAACGCCTTGGTTGTTTAAAGAAGTATCAGCATAATTATTTGTTATGACGAAAGGAAATTATGATTCGAATGTTATTGATGACTTTGGTGACGAGTGGGCTGCCTATGATCAATCTTCAGTTGAGCATGCTGAATTAGAAAAACAGTTTTTAGATTACTTTAAATTATTTTCATGGGATGAAAATATTACTAATGGCGTTGGTGCTGATTTTGGTTGTGGCACAGGTCGGTGGGCAAGGTTTGTAGCAGATAAAGTAAAATCACTTATTTGTATTGATGCGAGTGAGAAGGCGATTAATGTTGCTAAAAGGAATTTAACAGATAAGACTAATTGCCGCATTATGCAGGCTAAAGTAGGCGAGCTGCCCATTCCAGATAACTCGCTGGATTTTGCTTATTCTTTAGGTGTGCTACATCATTTGCCTGATACCGCAGAAGCAATAAAGAACTGCGCAAATAAATTAAAACCCGGGGCACCATTTTTGATTTATCTTTATTATGCTTTTGATAATCGACCAAAATGGTTTGCATTAATCTGGAAATGTTCTGATGTTTTTAGAAGTGTTATTTCTAAAATGCCTTTTTTTCTTAAATACCCGTTAACTAATGTCATTGCAGCTTTTGTTTATTACCCGTTAGCGCGACTAACATTATTGATCGAGAAAGTTGGGGTAGAGGTAAAGAATGTCCCCTTAACTGAGTATCGCGCTAAAAGTTTTTATACTATGAGAACCGATGCACTTGATCGATTTGGTACGCGACTGGAAAATCGGTTTACTAAAATTCAAATAAAAAAAATGATGGCAGATGCGGGGCTGACTAATATTCAGTTTTCCGATATTGCGCCGTACTGGTGTGCGATTGGTACGAAGTCATGATCTTTCCTAAATTAATTAAACTACCCCGCAGCAAGCTGACGGGGTATCGATCGTCACTCCCGCCCCCGACTAAATCATTCGAGGACGGGCTACGGCGGGAGTCTAGTCAAACTACTAGATTCCCGCCTGCGCGGGAATGACAATACGCTGCAAGCAGCGGAGAATTAAACCCGATAGAGATTAAATCTGAAATAATACTAAATCATAATGAAAACACGTTTTGCCCCAAGTCCTACTGGTCTATTACATATTGGTGGAATTCGAACAGCTTTATTTTCCTGGTTATATGCACAACATAATAATGGAAAGTTTGTTCTACGAATTGAAGACACTGATCGAGAACGCTCTACTGATGAAGCGGTTCAAGTTATTCTTGATGGTATGGCATGGTTAGGTCTTGATCATGATGAAGGGCCTTTTTATCAGAGCCAGCGGTTTGACCGTTATAAAGAAGTGAACGAACAATTATTAGAAGCAGGACATGCTTATCGTTGTACTTGTTCGAAAGAACGAGTCGAACAGATTCGAAATGAAGCTATGTCTCGTGGAGAAAAACCACGTTACGATGGACATTGTCGTTCCTTGAATCTTGATGATATTAACTCAGTTATTCGTTTTAAGACCCCAACAGATGGCCAAGTTATTGTCGATGATCAAGTTCAGGGGAAAGTTATTTTTGAAAATAGTGAATTGGACGATTTAATTATTGCAAGATCAGATGGAACACCGACCTACAATTTAACTGTCGTGGTTGATGATATAGATATGGAAATCACAGATGTTATTCGCGGTGATGACCACTTAAATAATACACCAAGACAAATCAATATTTTAAAAGCGCTGGGTGCAGAAATACCAAATTATGCGCATATTCCTATGATACTGGGGCCTGATGGTAAAAAATTGTCGAAACGTGATGGAGCAGCGAGTGTGTTGCAATATCGAGATGACGGGTATTTACCGGAAGCCTTATTGAACTATCTGGTGCGACTTGGCTGGTCAAAGGGAGATCAAGAAATATTCAGTATTGATGAAATGATTTCTGAGTTTGATATCAAAGATGTCAATAAATCAGCTTCAAGCATTAACCCGGATAAATTACTCTGGTTAAATCAACATTATTTAAAAAATGCAGACAATGCATCGCTAGTTAAACCGTTGAGTGAGTTACTTAAAGCGATGGATTTAACAATAGATACAGGGCCAGATTTAGAAGATTTGATTGATGTGCAAAAACACCGTACAGAAACGTTAAAGGATATGGCGGAACAAAGTGTGCTTTTTTATCATGATTTTGATGAATATGCTGAAAACGCTGCAAAGAAGCATTTACGTCCGGTAGTCTTAGAGCCTTTAAATGTGCTTTATGACGCACTTAAAAGTATTCAGGATTGGAATAATGAGCATATTAAGTCAACTATTGAAGAAATTGCAGAAAAGTTCGAGATGAAGATGGGTAAATTGGCTCAGCCTTTACGCGTTGCCGTTACTGGAACAGGAATTTCCCCTAGTATTGATGATACGTTGCGCTTATTAGGGCAAGAGAAAAGCTTGACTAGATTACGCAAAGCCATTGAATTCATTGAAAATCGTAGTTCATCTTGACAGTATTAAGGCTCTCACGTACAGTCGCCGCCTTGTTGAGATTAGTAGTTACATTTGGGGCTATAGCTCAGCTGGGAGAGCGCTTGCATGGCATGCAAGAGGTCGGCGGTTCGATCCCGCCTAGCTCCACCAATTAGTATAATTGTAGGCTGTTTTTCAGGACATATTCTTAATATTGTCCCCATCGTCTAGAGGCCTAGGACACTGCCCTTTCACGGCGGCAACAGGGGTTCGAATCCCCTTGGGGACGCCATATAAAAAAGCCTGCTTTTGAGCAGGCTTTTTTTACCTAAAATATTACTGAGCGACTACTGTCAACTTACAACCTAAGGCATCTACAATTTTGCTAATAGTTTCAAAACGGGGATTCCCTTCGCCTGAAAGTGATTTATACAAACTTGCTCGTGTTACTCCTGACTGAGATGCAACTTCAGTCATCCCTTTTGCTCTAGCAGCAATATTTAGGGCATGAATAAAATCGGAAGTATTACCAGAGACGACGGATTCTTCAAGAAACTCTCTGATGTCATCATCAGTTTCAAGATGCTCAGCTATATCAAAAGATTTAATTTTAGTTGCCATAAACTACTCCAGTTCATCTAATATTTTTTTAGCTTTCTCAATATCTTTTTTCTGGCTAGATTTATCACCACCATTTAGTAGAAGGACAATCTCATTATTACGAATACTGTAATAAATTCTCAGTCCCTTACCAAAAAAGAATCTCAATTCAAATAAATCAGCCTAATTTTTTAAAATCACCAAAGTGTCCGTTTTCTATCCGAGCCAACAGTTTATTTTTTGTGGATCTATCTTTAAGATTCCTCAACCATTTATTAAAAATGACTGTACTGATGATTTCATAGATCATGCTTGTATTGTATCCTATGGGATACATAGAATCAAGATAAATATAAGTGTTAGAGTGAAATTCTTTTTACAGTATCTAAATATCTAAATATCGAAATGAGCTGTGCAATCCATACTTTGGTGTGGGATGCCGATGATATCGATTCCATCTTGAGTGATTTTATAGAAGATCAGGTGCATACCTTCCGGAAAGCAAAAGTAGCCTGGTTTTATCTCAGCACGTTGTTTTCCAAGTTGCGGGTTTTCTGATAACCAGATAAAACGAGAAAGCAGTGACCGGATGTATTTATCGGCTTGTTCAACTCCCCATTCGTGGTAACTGTATAACCAGATTAATTCGAGATCATCTTGTGCCTGTTGGCGGAGAAAATAGCCCGTTATCACGGGGCGTGTTTTTTGTGCATGTTTGTGATGAATTGCTCCCCGTCAAAATTATTGACGACTGGGCTATCTTCACCTGCTTGTAGTTTTGCGCGTAAAGCTAGAAGTTTTGCTTCATCGGTTTCGAGCTTGCGCAGACCTGCACGAACAACTTCACTAACTGACTGGAAGCGGCCTTGCTGTAAAATTTCAGCAACGAATTGATCAAAGTGTTCACCAAGTGTGACAGAGGTATTTCGGGGCATTTAGCATATCCTCGCGGCTATTGTATTAAATATTAATACAGAGATAGCCTGATAGCAAGGGTATGGTCAGCGGAACGCCAAGTGAAACAAAGTCCGCATTTTGCGCAATGCTGTTCACTTAAGCCATTGCCTGATTTGTGCTAGTTAGGGTGAAGACATGACGTTTGCCGATAGTTTTGGTTTCCAGTCTATGCCCAAGGCGAACAAATTTAGCCATTAAATAATCAATAGTGTATTGATCAAATTTTGTTGGGCTGCAAATGGCGCTGACTTCTGGCTGTTTAATGCCGAGAATTTCTGCGGCTTTTGCCTGGGTCAGTTTGTGCTTCTTCAAATGTGTTCGAATAGCACAAGACAGGTCAGCCTTAACCTTCAGGACTGCTGCAGTTTCATCATCGAAACCAATGTCATTGAAGACGTTGCCAGATGATGAGCTCATTTTACTTGTGTCTTTCATGTCTTTACTCTATTTTATAGTTATATCTACGGTCTCTGACCTAGTTACTATTTCAGTATCTCCTTCAATCTCATCCTTGCCAGTCGTATATCTTTATTTGCTGTCCTTTTTGTCTTCTTGACGAAGCAGTGCAGTACATAGATGGCATCCTTTAGATTTGCTACATATATTGTTCTATATTCGGACTCTAAATGTATTCTTAACTCTTTTACGCCAGCACCTATAGTTCCATTGCCTTCCAATCATCCGGCGTTTCGCCGTTTTGAACCAGATTCAAGTTGTAACCAATTTCTTTAGCGGCATCTTTTGGGAAATTCTTTATATCTTCCAATGAACTGCCAACCCAGATAATTCCCTTTTCCATGTTATTAATATAGGTAAAACCTATAATTAAGCAAGAAAAAATATAGGTAATTGCCTATATTATTGCATAAGGTTTTTACGTTTTTACACCTTATACATTTTTCAGTATATTGATGTAATAAAAATAATATAGTTAAGCCAATGAGTAGTCTTTATCTAATTGAGAATATAGATAATCAGTTTGTAATTTCGTCCCTCCCAGATCGCTTCTGTAATCGTGATTAATAAGATCGCCAGCCATGATATAATTAAAAGAGTTGAAAAAAGCTACAGATATCTTAATGGCAATATCAAACTTAGAATACATTGAAATATTGATATTTTATGGTTATTAAATATGTTTTAACCGTTTTTACTATTCTGCTATAATCAGTTTTATCGTACTAAAGTTATAGTATAATTCTTATCTTTGTCTTAAATTCAATTTCTTGATTTCTATCATATAAATGAGAATACTCATTACAGGTGCCGCAGGATTTATCGGTTTTCATACCTCCCAGTATTTACTTAATCGAGGCGATACAGTAGTCGGCATTGATAATCTCAATGACTATTATGATCCCTCTTTAAAAGAAGCACGGCTGTCTCAATTAAAAAATAAAGAAAAATTTAGTTTTCATAAAATAGACATTATTGATAAAGAGGCTATCGATAATGTTTTTGAGTCAGAATCTCCCGACACTGTTATTCACCTAGCTGCACAAGCTGGAGTTCGATATTCATTAGAAAACCCATACGCCTATATTGATTCAAATATTACCGGGTTCATGAATATCCTTGAAGCATGTCGATACTATCCGGTTAAACATCTGGTATTTGCTTCTTCCAGCTCTGTCTATGGTTCAAATACGCAAATGCCGTTTAGTGTCAATGATAACGTTGATCACCCGCTTTCATTATACGCAGCGACAAAAAAATCAAATGAGTTAATGGCACACACCTACAGTCATTTATATAACATCCCTGTCAGTGGCTTACGTTTTTTTACGGTCTACGGTCCATGGGGAAGGCCTGATATGGCATTGTTTATTTTTACCAGAAAAATTCTTAACGGTGAAATAATAGATGTGTTTAATAATGGCCAACACAAACGTGACTTTACTTATATTGATGACATTGTCGAAGGCGTCGTTCGTGTTACTGACAATATTGCTACTAGTAATCCTGATTGGAATAGCGATCATCCTGATCCTGCAACAAGCAAAGCACCTTATCGTTTATACAATATCGGTAACAATACACCGGTTGAATTGATGTATTTTATTGAGCTAATTGAAAAGAATCTCGATAAAAAAGCGGATAAAAACTATCTGCCACTCCAACTCGGTGATGTTCCTGCAACGTATGCTAACGTCGATGCATTAATGGATTATGTTGGTTATTCGCCTTCAACCTCGATTGAAACAGGCATAGAAAATTTTGTTAAGTGGTATAAGGATTATTATAAAGTATGAGTAAAGTTATGAATCGTAATGTGTCCGTTATTGGTTTGGGTTATGTCGGTTTACCAGTCGCGGTTGCATTTGGTGAGACTTCAAAAGTTATTGGGTTTGATGTTAATCAAAAAAGAATATCTGAACTCATTGATGGCGTAGATAAGACAGGTGAAGTCACCTCTGCTGAACTTAAAGTGGCAAACATTCACTTTACTTCAAATTTGAAAGACCTATCGAAAGCAAATTTTCATATAGTCGCTGTTCCTACACCAATTGATAAAGATAAAAAGCCTGACTTAAGACCATTATTGTCTGCATCCAAAACGGTAGGTCAAATTTTAAAGAAAGGCGATATCGTAGTTTATGAGTCTACGGTCTATCCTGGAGCAACTGAAGATGAATGCGCTACTGTTTTGGAAGCGGAGTCTGGTTTAACTAGTGGCAAAGATTTTTTTCTGGGTTATTCCCCTGAACGTATCAATCCTGGTGATAAGAAACATACTTTTAAAACAATCAAGAAAGTGGTTGCAGCACAGGATGAAAATACACTTGAAATTGTTGCGAATGTTTATTCATCTGTTGTTGATGCCGGAGTATATAAAGCAGCGTCAATTAAAGTGGCTGAAGCGGCAAAAGTCATTGAAAATACACAACGCGACTTGAATATAGCATTGATGAATGAGCTGGCGGTTATATTTAAACAAATGAATATTGATACACATGATGTACTGGAAGCTGCCAGCACGAAATGGAATTTTTTACCATTTGAACCTGGTTTGGTGGGTGGCCATTGTATTGGTATTGATCCTTATTATTTGACTTATAAATCGACATTGTTGGGTTATGAGCCACAAGTCATTCTTTCCGGAAGAAAGATAAATGACGGCATGGGCAAATACATTGCAGATTCATTAATCGATAGTTTAGAAAAAGAGAATAAAAATTTAGATGACGTTGTTATCACTGTTCTTGGAATTACGTTTAAAGAAAATGTTCCCGATATTCGTAATTCAAAAGTTATTGATATCATAAATGAGTTAAGCAATTATCCTGTAACAATTCAGGTTTATGATCCATGCGCTGATAGACTAGATGTAAGAGATGAATATCAGATTGACTTAGTTGAATTTGATGATTTGAAAAAAGCCGATGCAGTTATTCTTGCCGTTCCGCATAATGATTTTTTAGAGCAAGGTTGGGAGCTGATTTCTAAATTATTAGAAAAAGAAGGAATTGTTTATGACATCAAGAGTATTCTTGATAGAAATACAATTCCTGAAACTCTTAAACTCTTTCGTTTATAAAAAATATCACTGCTGTCCCGTTTACTTAACAGGTGTTTTCTTAAACAATTGTTACCAAAGGGGAATGCAAAACTTTAAGAACAATAGACATGAAATCACAACGTCATACTCGCGCACGCCTACAGGGAAGTAGGCGGTAGAGCGACGCATGGAGCCAAAGCCGAGGCGGGTATCCAGTAAGTCATTGATTAGCATAATGACATAATCCACTGGGTTCCCGCCGTAGCCTGTCCTCGAATGATTTAGTCGGGGGCGGGAACGACGTGTTAACGGGACAGCACTGAAAAAATATATGTATTGGAGAACACGATAAATGAAAGTAACGATGCTTGGTTGTGGTTATGTCGGTCTTGTTTCGGGTGCCTGCTTTGCTGAGTTTGGTGCTAATGTCACTTGTTTTGATGTCGACAAGACAAAGGTTCAAAAACTATTAGATGGTGTTATGCCAATATATGAGCCAGGCCTTGATGATTTGGTGAAAAAGAACGTTGATCAGGGACGACTTTCTTTCTCAGATGATTTGAATAACTGTATTTCTGATTCTGATCTTGTTTTTGTTGCTGTAGGTACGCCGACAAGAAGAGGTGATGGACATGCTGATTTAAGTTATGTCTATCAGGCTGTGCAGGACATTGCACCATTCTTGAAAAATTATACGGTGATTGTTGATAAGTCTACTGTCCCCGTTGGCACAGCAAGAAATGTTAAGCGCATCATTGCCGAAGCTAATCCTGATGCTGACTTTGATGTTGCATCGAATCCTGAGTTTCTTCGCGAGGGTGCGGCGATTACCGATTTTATGCGTCCGGATCGTGTTGTTATTGGCGTTGAAAATGAGCGCGCTGAAAATGTACTAAGAGAATTATATCGACCGATTAACTTAATAGAATCTCCAATATTATCTACTGATCTTGAAAGTGCAGAGTTAATTAAATATGCATCGAATGCTTTTTTAGCAACAAAGATTAGCTTCATTAATGAGATGTCTGTTCTTTGCGAAGAAGTCGGTGCGGATGTTCATGCCATTGCTAAGGGCATGGGGTTAGATGGACGTATTGGTCGTAAGTTTTTACATCCCGGCCCTGGCTATGGTGGTTCATGTTTTCCGAAAGACACACAAGCACTCGTTCGGATCGCTCAAGAACATGGTGTTTCTAGTCGTATTGTAGAAACTGTCATTGAAGTGAATGAAGCACAGAAAGCGAGAATGATAAAAAAGATTCGCAGAGCACTGGGTGGAAATGAGAATGGTAAAACGATAGCCGTTTTGGGGTTAACTTTTAAACCAGAAACAGATGATATGCGTGATGCACCTTCACTCGCCATATTACCTAAGCTAATTGAAAATGGATGTCTTGTTCGTGCCCATGATCCTCAAGGTGTACACGAGGCAAAAACATTATTACCTTCTGAAGTCCAATATTACGATGATATTTACGCAATGTTAGATAATGTTGATGCTGTGGTATTAATGACAGAATGGAATATGTATAGAAATCTCGATATGGATTTAATTAAATCCAAACTTAAACAACCTGTCTTTATCGATTTGCGCAATGTTTATGAACCCAAAAAAATGAAGTCGATGGGCTTTGATTATCATTGTATTGGAAGGGGATAATCTTTTGTGAAAGCTTGCGATCGTTATTTCCCGTGCTACACTGATACTGTGTAGCACAGGAGTTAAAATATGAGCAATCTTACCATTACTATTGATGATACGGTTTTGAAAAAGGCACGTATGCGTGCACTGGAGGAAGGCACCTCGGTGAACGCTGAACTACGGCGTTATCTTGAAGTTTATTCAGGGCAAACAAAAGATTACAAGAAGATCGCTACTAATATCATTGAATTGGCTAAGAAAAGTAACTGTAGCAGCCAGGGTCATAAATGGACGCGTGAAGAAATTTATGATCGATGGGAACAACATCACAAATAATGTATTCCTTCCTTGATACAAATATCCTTATCTATATGTTTGATAAGAATGAACCTGATAAGCAAGATGAGGCACATAAACTTTTTTATAAAGAGGTTAGTCAGGGTAAAGCAGTCATTAGCACTCAGGTATTACAAGAATTCTATAATGTTGTCACTAAAAGATTGTTTGAACCACTAGATAAAAAAGATGCCGAACAAGCTGTCATCAAATTATCATTGTTACCAGTACGTCAAATTGATACTCAAATTATTCTGGCGGCAATTAAACGTAATCAATCCGATCAAGTTTCGTTTTGGGATGCCCTTATAATTGAAACTGCATTGAGAGCAGGAGCAAGTATACTCTGGAGTGAAGATATGCAATATGGTCGACAGATCGATGATCTTAAAATACAAAATCCTTTCAAATAAATCATTTCTACTCATCAGTAAAGCATCATGAATAAAGTAACAAATCAACACACTGTTTGGCATGAACCTTCAATCTATCGAAAAGATAGAGAAGAAATGAATGGGCATAAAAGTGTCATCATCTGGTTCACAGGATTGTCAGGTGCAGGAAAGTCTACGGTAGCGCATGCATTAGAAGATAGATTACATAAAAACAAAGTCAGAACCTTTGTACTTGATGGAGATAATGTTAGACGTGATCTTTGCAAAGACCTTGGCTTTTCAGATGATGACCGGACCGAAAATATCAGACGAATCGGTGAAGTTAGTAAACTTATGATGGAAGCTGGCGTTATAGTCTTAACTGCATTCATTTCACCTTTTATTAAAGATAGGCAAATTGTTAGGGAATTAGCTACTGAAGGCGAATTTATAGAAGTGTATTGTGACGCCTCACTCGATGTTTGTGAATCACGCGATGTAAAAGGCTTGTATAAGAAGGCGCGTGCAGGAGAGATTCCTCATTTTACGGGTATATCTTCAGAATATGAGCAGCCAAAGAATCCTGAAATGTTACTTGATACTGAAAATCAGACGGTAGAGTACTCGGTTGAACGTATCATTACATACCTTACCGAAAGGCAAATTATTAATAATCAGAAATAATCATGAAGTTCTGGTATCTAATCCATTCAA
This sequence comes from Gammaproteobacteria bacterium, assembly GCA_041689615.1. GTDB lineage: Bacteria > Pseudomonadota > Gammaproteobacteria > Eutrophobiales > Eutrophobiaceae > UBA7359. Next base: position 15,023 of record JBDNFW010000011.1, read on the forward strand.
AACCAAAAGATGAGAAAGTAGCCCAAGAGAATCTTGAAAGACAGGGCTATGAAACCTATCTGCCGTTAATTCTTGGTAGAACGAAAAGACGTGGTAAAACAACAAAATCAATTCAGCCCATGTTTCCGAGATACTTATTTATCCATTTGAGTGATCAAACGGATGATTGGGGACCTATACGCTCAACATTAGGCGTTTCAAGTTTGGTTCGATTTGGAATGACGCCGGCGAAAGTGCCAGATGTACTAATAAATTCTTTGAAACAAAATGAAAATAGTCAAGGAATTCATGAGCTTCCGAATAAATCTTTGTCTCCCGGAGATAAATTACTCATTGTCGAAGGGCTATTTGAAGGTTATGAAGCAACCTTATTTAGCAAAAAATCAGATGATCGTGTAGTGGTATTATTAAAGATTGCCGAAAATTTCGTAAAAGTTAAGTTAGAACAATCACTTATAGAGCCTTTAAACTAATTATTTTCTTTTTTTATTGCTGTAAGTCAATTTCTCCATTTTAAATTTCATTGTGTTTTCACTACATCGAGTAGTTCATTTTATGAACGCTCTTATATATACTGTTCATATTATGAACAACCAACAAAAAGAAGACACGGCAACTCTAGAGATTCTGCAAGCTATTGAGAATAAACGGGATGTAACTCAACGCCATCTTGCTGATAGTCTTGGTGTCGCTCTTGGTTTGGCAAATTCATATCTTAAGCGCTGTGTCCATAAAGGTTTGGTGAAAATTCATCAGGCTCCTGCAAATCGATATTTTTATTATCTTACTCCAAAGGGTTTTTCTGAAAAAAGTAGATTAACTACTCAATATCTAAGTAGCTCATTTAATTTCTATCGACGAGCGAGTAGTTCTTGTTCTGATGTGTTCGAGCAATGTCATGAGCTTGGGCACCATAAGGTATTGTTATGTGGATTATCTGAACTTGCAGAAATTGCCAGTCTTAGAGCGAGTGAAAAAGGCATCGATATTGTGGGCACGCTTGCTATAGATTCAAAGTCGAAAGAGTTTCTTGGATTACCTGTATGGAATTCATTTGATTTGTTATCCGATTTTGATGCTTGTGTCGTTACCGAAGTGACAGAGCCTCAAAAACTTATTGAATATATGAGTACACAAGTAAGCTCAAATATTGTATTTGTACCAGAAATACTAGGAATAAAAAGGATAGAAAATAATTCAGCCTGATCTTGTAAAGATATTCTTAGAAGGTGCTATTTAATTGTTTTCTTTTTAGGCTATGCGGTGTCAATAACGACACTGTATGGCGGTAGCGTGCCTAAAATAAGTTAACCATTTTAAAATTAATGCGAATTAGCGAATTCATAGATCGGTGTAAAATATTGTCCTTTAGTGCTTTTATTAGGATTGCTGATTTTTTTAATGCATATAATTTATTAGCTAGATATTCACAAAGACATGTTTCTGAAATAAGAAATGGAAAAATAAAATCGAATTATCTTGAAGATGAATATAAAAATATATATACAATCTTAGTATTAGATTATCAGCGTTTTAGAGGAGATATAGATATATTTTCTTCTGATGATCGAGTGCGTATCTTATGTATATCCTGGGGGTATTTGAGATATTTGCTTGCAGCATTTGTTCATGAGCCAACATTGAAACAAGAATTAGAACTTCCAAAAGGAACTAATCCACGACATGAGTTTGCCAAAGCAAAGTCAGGTTCTAAAATATTTGAACAAAGAGAAAAATATAGAATTTTTTTAAATTCGTTTCTGCCAAAATTTCTTGGACGATTAGGTGTTGACGTCATAATGAACAGTGATTACCGATATCGACGGGAAACCGATTTTAGCAATATCGCGTCAAATTTAAATTTTCCGCACATATGTTATTTTAGAGAAGCGATGTATATCGTTCCTGCTATCTACCAAAAAGGCTTGGCACGATATATCGATATGGCTCCATTTAAAGGAGATGTAATAGCCGTACAGAATAATGAAACAGGTAATATGTTAATTGAAGCTGGGCTTGTTAATAATGATGAAGTGGTAGTCCGTGGTTGTCCAAGAATGGATGAGTATTGTGATGAAATTAAAAATAAATCATTAGGGTTAAATAAAAAACAAATTGTATATTTTTCTTGTCCCCGAGGCGTTCCAATTAATGATGGAAGCTATTTCGATTTTTTTTCAAATTCAAAGAAAATTGTACGAGCACTTGTAGAGCTTGCATATGATGATCGGGATATAAAAGTTATATTGAAAATAAAAGATCAACATATGAAAGGGAGAGGTCAAGGCCAAATTGGTGAATTTGCATCAATAATTAATGAGGTGACCGGAAAGAATGAGACACTATCAAATATTATAATTGAAACAGATCGTATGGCAGCGCATAAGGTGATATTACAATCTAGTATTGTTTGCGCTATGCAATCGACAGTAGCATTAGAAGCAGCTATCACGGGAATGCCTGTTATTCTGCCTCATTTAAACGAATTGATAGAACAAAAAGGTTCAGAGCAAGCATTGATGTATCATGAATTCAGAGATATTTTTGATGTGCCTAAAGATGTAAATGATTTCAAAGAAATCGTTTGCAAAAGGTTTAATGGCTATGAAGTGCCTGAGGAAATTATTAATAAAAGATTTGAGTTGTTTGAACGTTTTGTTTCTCCAATTGACGGCAGCTCGACAGAAAAATCCATTTCTTTATTGTGTGATTATGCAGAAGAAGGAAGAAAGATGAGAAACGACTATTTTAAAACTCTATGATTTTAAAGAAGTGTAATGAAGAATATGAAAAAAGTTTTAATTACAGGTGCAGATGGTTTTATTGGTAGTCATTTAACTGAAGAGTTAGTGGCGCAAGGTTATGATGTGACTGCCTTGGTTTATTATAATTCATTCAATTCGAAAGGTTGGCTGGATCATACTGAAGTACTTGATAAAGTTAATGTCATCTCTGGTGATGTGCGAGATACATTTTGTGTTAAAAATGCGATGGTTGGTTGCGATATTGTTTATCATCTCGCAGCATTGATTGGAATTCCTTATTCATATAATGCGCCAGAAAGTTATATTCAAACCAATGTAATTGGTACTCTAAACGTGTTGCAAGCTGCTCGGGAATTAGGGGGTGTAAAAGTTGTTCAAACTTCGACAAGTGAAGTGTATGGAACAGCAATGAGTATCCCAATAACAGAACAACATCAGCTTCAAGGCCAATCTCCTTATTCAGCTTCAAAAATCGGTGCAGACCATTTGGCTATGTCATATTATTTATCATTTGATATGCCAGTATCAATAATTAGGCCTTTTAATACTTATGGGCCAAGACAATCAAATAGAGCGGTTATACCAACGATTATTAGTCAAATTGTTAATGGGGAACGAACAATAAAATTAGGGTCAATAACGCCTACGCGAGACTTTAATTTTGTCAAAGATACTGTTGATGGTTTTATTGCTATTGGCGGATCAGAAAAGGCAATTGGTGAGACTATCAATATAGGGACAGGCTTTGATATTTCAATAGGTGACACAGTCAAATTGATTGCTGAAATCATGGATGTGAAAGTAAATATAGAATCAGATGAAAAAAGAATTAGACCTGAGCAAAGTGAAGTACTGAGATTATGCGCTTCAAATAAAAAAGCGTATGAATTAACTGGATGGGCTCCAGAATATTCAGGATTCGAAGGTTTGAAATCAGGTTTAATAGAAACCATAAACTGGTTTAGTGATTCGAAAAACATCAGCCATTACAGTTCAAATAATTATATTGTTTAAAATTGGTTGTGAGTGATTATTCAAATAGCATATTAAATGCACTACGAAAAGTACTTGTAGATAAAGAAACTCAATATAATTTGCATGAACCATTTTTTAATGGAAATGAAGTTAAGTATGTTAGTGATTGCGTTAATAGTGGATGGGTATCATCCGTTGGTGAATATGTTGAGCGGTTTGAACAACAGATATCAGAGTTCACAAATATTCCTTATGCTGTCGCAGTAGTTAATGGTACTTCTGCATTACAAATCGCACTTATTTTGGCAGAAGTTATAGAGAAGGATGAAGTGTTAGTCCCTGCGTTATCATTTGTTGCAACTGCAAATGCAGTCTCATACCTTAGAGCGACACCTCATTTTGTTGATTGTGATGAAGATACTTTAGGTATTGATCCAATTCGTCTACGCGAATATTTGAATGTAATAATAGACATGGAAAATGGTGATTCTATTAATCGTTTAACGGGAAATCGCGTTAAAGCAATGATTCCGATGCATACATATGGTCATCCGTCCAAACTAGATGAATTACTCTCTATTTCAAAAGATTTCAATTTAACAATTGTTGAGGATGCAGCTGAATCTATTGGTAGTTATTATAAGAATAAACATACAGGTGGTTTTGGTCGTTGTGGAATATTTAGTTTTAATGGTAATAAAACTATAACCACAGGTGGTGGTGGTGCAATTATAACTAATGACCTGGAGCTTTCAAAAAAAGCAAAACATTTAACGACTACTGCTAAGGTTAATCATAAATGGGAATTTATGCATGATGAGGTTGGTTATAATTATAGGTTACCAAATATTAATGCTGCATTAGGTTGCGCTCAACTTGAAAAAATATCAGAGATGCTTGTTTCAAAAAGAAAATTAGCTATGCGTTATAAAGAAGCTTTTGATGGTGTGGCAGATGTGAAGTTTATTTCAGAGCCTGAAAATTGTAAAAGTAATTATTGGCTTAATACAATTAGGATTGATGCTGTTTCTGAGAATGAAAAGAAAATTCTTCTCGAAGAAACTAACAAAGCCAATATAATGACTCGGCCATGCTGGAAATTATTGAATGAATTAAACATGTATAGAGAATGTCCTTCTATGGATTTGACTGTTTCCAAAAAACTGGAGAAAACATTAATTAATATTCCAAGTAGTGCTTCAATAACTTTAGAATGAAAGAAGATAGTATTTTATTAATTGGTGCAGGAGGGCATGCAAAATCTTGTATAGACGTCATAGAACAAGAAGGACGATTTAAAAATATATTTTTAATTGGAAAACAGGAAGAGTTAGGTAGAAAGGTTCTGGGGTATTCGGTCATAGCGACAGATAATGATTTTCTGGAACTAAAAAAAACATATAAATATGCATTTGTTGCAGTTGGACAAATAAAAAATGCAAATACTCGGATTAAAATTTACAATTATCTAAAAGCGGAAGGTTTTAAATTGCCGAAAATCATATCCCCCCATGCCTATGTTTCATCTCATGCAATTATTGAAGAGGGTTCCATCGTTATGCATGATGTTGTTATAAACCCGGCTTCAAAAATAGGCCGAAATTGCATTCTTAATAGTAAATCTTTGATAGAGCATGATGTTGTCATTGAAGATAATTGTCATATTTCTACTGGTGCTATTGTAAATGGTCAAGCACTTATTAAAAAAGGAACATTTTTAGGTAGTAATGTGACAATACGTGAAGGAGTTGAAGTAGGAGAAAATACTATTATAGGTGCTGGAGAGATAATAAAAGTTGATGTTGCCGACAATAGTGTTGTTAATTAATTAATATGAAGCTTAAAACATATGTGATTGCTGAAATAGGTGTTAATCACAATGGTAATTTAAACATTGCTCGTGAGTTGATTGATGCAGCAACTGATGCTGGTGCAGATGCTGTTAAGTTTCAAACTTATCAAACAAACTTGCTAGTTACTAGGACAGCATCAAAAGCTACATATCAAATAGCCGCTACAGGCAAAAGTGAATCTCAATATGAGATGTTATCTAGCTTGCAGTTAAGCTATGAGCAACATCACACATTAATGATGTATTGCCAAGAACGTGAGGTTGAATTTTTATCATCACCGTTTGATATAGAAAGCATAGATTCTTTAATAGAAATGGGAGTGTCGAAAATAAAAATACCTTCTGGTGAATTAACTAACCTACCTTATTTACGTCATATTGGATCGCTTGGGAAACCTATAATAATGTCTACTGGCATGGCAACATTAAATGAAGTTAGATCAGCAATGGATGTATTAGAAAGTGCTGGGGCAATGAGAGCAAAGATAACTTTGCTGCATTGTAGCACCGAATATCCAGCATCAATATCAGGTGTTAATTTAAAAGCAATGATAACACTGAAAGACACTTTCAACGTACAGGTTGGGTATTCTGATCATACTATTGGTTCTGAGGTTTCTCTTGCAGCAGTTGCTATGGGTGCTAGTGTTATAGAAAAACATTTAACGTTAGATTGCAGATCATATGGTCCAGATCACAAAGCCAGCATGGAGCCAAATGATTTTAAATTAATGATAAATGCAATTAGGAATGTTGAGATGGCATTTGGAAGTGGTGAAAAAAAACCAAATTCAACTGAAATGAATAATAGCAATATAGTTAGAAAATCATTGTTTGCAAATGATGCTATAAAAAAAGGCGAGCTCTTTACTGAAGACAATATTATATCTAAAAGACCAGCAAATGGTATTTCTCCTATGGAATGGGATAATGTTATTGGTCAAGTAGCAAAAAAATATTTTCATAAAGACGATTTGATAGAACTTTGAAACGTAAAGTTTGCATTATTACCGGAACTCGTGCTGAGTATGGATTGTTATCATCTCTTATGCAGGAAATATTAAACTCTGACGAATTTGAATTACAGATAATCGCAACCGGCATGCATTTATCTCCTGAATTCGGAATGACATATAGGGAACTGGAAAAAGATGGGTTTTCTATAAATAATAAAATAGAAATTTTGCTCTCAGCAGACACGCCATCTGCAATCAGTAAATCTATGGGGTTAGGATTAATTGGTTTTTCAGATGCCTACACGCAATTAGAGCCAGATATTATTATCTTGTTAGGTGATCGATTTGAAACATTTGCTGCTGCTAGTGCTGCATTAGTGGCTAGAATACCTATAGCACATATTCATGGGGGTGAAAGCACAGAAGGTGCAATAGATGAAGCGTTTAGACATTCAATAACTAAAATGTCGTGTTTACATTTTGTTGCTACAAAAGAATATAGGAAAAGAGTCGTTCAATTAGGTGAAATCCCAAAGAGAGTATTTATTGTCGGTTCATTAGGAGTGGACAATATTTATAAATTGAATTTATTAAGTCGGACGGAGTTTGAAAAAGCTATAAATTTCAAATTGGCAAAAAGAAACTTTCTGGTAACATTTCACCCAGCTACACTAGAGTCAGATTCACCAGAAAAACAGTTCATAAATATTATTAAAGTATTAGATCAATTTAAAGATGCACATATAATATTTTCTAAATCAAATTCAGATATGAACGGACGTGTAATAAATAATCTTATCGATGACTATGTTAAGAGTAACTCAGCGAAAGCATGTGCATTTAAGTCATTGGGCTATGAAAAATATTTGTCTGCCATGCAATATGTTGATGCTGTCGTTGGTAATTCATCAAGTGGTCTAATTGAAGCACCAACATTTAAAATTGGTACAATTAATGTCGGCGACAGACAAAAAGGAAGGGTTAGGGCGTCAAGCGTTATCGATTGTAGGTCATCTAAGCAGTCGCTTACAAAGGCCCTTGAGCTATTGTTCAGTGAAAAATTTCAAAATGATTTGAAAAAGACTAAAAATCCATATGGCAAAGGTGGCGCAGCAATAAAAATCATGGATGTCTTGAGTAAAACATCATTAAAAAATAGCATAAAAAAAAGTTTTTATGATTTATAAAAGCAACTGGCAACTTAAGAATCAAGGTCAGTTCCTAGAATAATAAATGCTTTTTTCTATTGTTCTCCCTTATGTTGAGCATAATTAGTCTATTCAAATATTATTAATTATTTAAATGCTATTCAATTCACTTGAATTCCTGATATTTTTACTTTTTATTTTTATTGTATTCCATTGTTTGAAAAATAATGAGAGTAAAAAAGGTGTCTTAGTAATTGGGTCTTTGTTTTTTTATGGTTGGTGGAAGCTTGAATATGTTCCCATAATTATTGGATCGATATTAGTTAATTATTTATTTGCAAGTGGCATCCTAAGAAAAAGGATGTCTGGGGATAATATAAAAAACATTTTGGTCTTGGGTATAATTTTTAATTTATTTCTTCTTGGTGTTTTTAAATATACAGATTTTTTTATTGCTACAGTAAATGATATCTCAGGGTCACAATTTGCTGCGTTAGGTATAGCATTGCCGTTAGCAATATCATTTTTCACATTTCAACAAATTGCTTACCTATCTGATGTGGCAACCGGTAAAGTATCTAGGGTTAAACTGCTGGATTATTTCTTGTTTGTTAGTTTTTTCCCTCAATTAATAGCTGGTCCGATTGTTCACCATAGTGAGATGATGCCTCAATTCAAAAAGGTATTTAAAAAACCCAAAGTAGAACTTAACTTAATGATAGGCCTTAGTATTTTTGTCATTGGTTTAGCAAAAAAAATACTATTTGCAGATAATCTAGCGCCATATGCAGATTATGTATTTGATGCAGCAGAAGCAGGTGTGCAAATAACATTTTTTAAGGCATGGAGTGGCGCACTAGCGTATTCATTACAGCTATATTTTGATTTTTCAGGGTATTCTGATATGGCAATTGGAATAGCTAGGATGTTTGGTATTAAATTACCTTTGAATTTCTATTCGCCATATAAAGCAACAAGCATCATTGATTTCTGGAAACGCTGGCACATGACACTATCTCGTTTCTTGCGAGATTACTTATATATTCCATTAGGAGGAAGTCGAAAAGGTATATCTCACAAATATCTTAATATTGTAATTACAATGTTATTAGGTGGTTTATGGCATGGTGCCGGATGGACATTTGTCATATGGGGAGCGTTACATGGGGTTTATATTTCTATAAACCATGTTTTTCGATCTTTTACGAGGAATATGTCAATACCGTTAATTATAAGTCGGCCACTTGGAATATTTGTGACATTTACAATGGTTTTGATTGGTTGGGTGATTTTTCGATCTGAATCGATTTCAAGTGCAATGATTATATTACATGGTATGAGTGGCTTAAATGGCGTGCTTATACCCAATATGATTCTTCAGTTAATTATGCCATTTATTCCATGGTTGTCAGAAATAGGGATTGAAGTGGTACATGGAGATCCTGGTATTGCAATTATAGAATTTCTTTTCATTTTCAGTGGATTGACGATTGTAATGATGTTGCCAAATGTCTATGAAATGTTTTGGCGCTATCAACCAACTATTCACACCAATGAAATACCAAAACAATTTTCAGAAGAAAAAATACTATTGCCAATTAGAAAAACGTTAATATGGCGCCCATTAGCTATAACAGCACTATTCTATGCATTAGTTTTAACCATGACGATATTGGTAGGTATTGGTATAGAAAGTCCATTTCTTTATTTCCAATTTTAAATGAATATTGTTTTAAAAAGTATAGCTAGAAATTACATTCGAGTATTTTTTATCACTTTATTATCAGTGTTATCAATTGTATTTATTGTGTCATATACAATTTTAGCTTCTGTAGGAGAACAATACGCTATTGATGAAATTGTTCGTAAACAACATGAACAGTTCAAGAATAATAATACATGTCTTTATGATTCGGCTTTAAATAATATTTCTGATATTTATAAATTAGAAATATATAAATATGTAAGGCCGGATATTTTAGTATTGGGATCATCACGGGTATTACAATTTAGACCAAATATGTTTTCAGTGCCTATGGTAAATGCTGGAGGAGGCATGGGAAGTGTTGCGCAAGGTTATCAATTTTTAACGGAAGCGTTAAAAGAACATCGACCAAAACATATTATTATGGGTGTTGATTTTTGGTGGTTTAATGAAGAGTTCGACAAAGTGGAGAATATAGATTTTATTTTGCCTCAATTCTCTAATTCAATTTATGAGTTAAATAACTATTTATTACCTTTTAAATGGCTTTATGATGGAAAAATTAACATTCGCAATTTAAAAGAATATTCATCTAATTGTCATTTTGGAGCTATTGCATCTGAAAGGCAGGATGGTTATGGGCCATTTGGATCTTATTATTATAATTCAGTAGTTTTCGGAAAAAATAATAGTAATGATGAAGGCTTTAAAAATACATTGCGGCGTATTGAAGAAGGAAATGATCGGTTTCAATATGGGGCCAAAGTTAGTCAAGGACATTATGAGAATTTTATAAAATTAATGGAGATGATAAAAGAAGAAGGCCTTGAGGTAACAATAATTTTTCCCCCTTTAGCAAGTATAGTGTATGAGGCCATGAAAAACATAGAAAACAAGTATGCGTATGTATGGGAACTGGAAGATATGATAATAAACCAATACGACGGTTTTAGTTTCCATGATTCGAGCTTAGTAAGTGTCTCTGATTGTGAATTTATTGATGGGTTTCATGGAGGAGACGTCGTATATGCAAGAATTCTGAACAATTTAAAAAGCAAGCGTAGTGAATTAAGTCAATATATAAATATTGATGAAGTAACGCAGATAGAAAATAATAGAAAAGGAAATGCCTATGATGGGCATTATGATTTCTATCAGCATGTAAAAGAAATAGATTTTCTTAAGCTTAATTGCAGAAAAAACTAATGAATGCAATAAAGCAAATTGCAATATCTCCATCCTGTAAAATTATTGAAGTAATTAACGTGCTTGAAAATTCTCATTTACAATTAGCTCTAGTTGTTAGTGAGGATGAAAAATTAATTGGTGTTGTTACGGACGGTGATGTAAGACGAGGAATACTGAAAGGAATTGATTTAGAGCAATCAGTTTCAGAAGTCATGAATACACGACCATACACGATGTTGGATTCATCAACACCAAGCCAAATATTATCAGTAATGAAACGAGAGCAATATCGACATATGATATTAGTCGATGAAAATGAAAAGATTGTTGGTGTAGAAACATTATCTGACCTTTTAGAATCAGAATTGCATGATAATGCCGTGATTATAATGGCAGGTGGGTTTGGATCTAGGTTGAGACCATTAACTAAAAAAATGCCTAAACCTCTATTAAATGTGGGCGGTCGGCCGATCCTTGAAACTAGTATTGTTAATTTGGTAGAACAAGGATTTACAAAAATATTTATATCAATAAATTACAAAGCTGAGATGATCTCTGAGTACTTTGGTGATGGTGAGAAATATGGTGCAGAAATAAATTATATACATGAAAGAAAACCATTAGGCACAGCCGGAGCATTATCTTTAATACCTAATAAATTGGACAAACCATTTTTTGTAATGAATGCAGACATATTAACCAATATAAATTTTAATAGAATATTGGAATTTCATAACGAACACCAATCTTCAGCTACAATGTGTGTCAGAGAATATGAACATCAAATTCCTTACGGTGTAGTTGATGTGGATGGCCATAAGTTTTTATCAATAATCGAAAAACCACAACATAATTACTTTGTGAATGCTGGAGTATATTTACTTAATCCAGAAGTTCTTACAAGTGTACCTAAAGACACATTTTTGACTATGCCTGACTTATTTGAAGATATCCATTCAACTGAACAAGAGGTAACAGTTTTTCCTATAAGAGAGTATTGGCTGGATATTGGTCGGATTGAAGATTTTACAAAAGCGAATGAAGAATATGACAGTATTTTTGAATGATTGATGGTAAATCAATCCTCGCAATAATTCCTGCTCGAGCTGGTTCAAAAGGTGTAAAAGATAAAAATATTCGAAAAATTAATGGCAAGCCATTAATTGCATGGACAATAGATGTAGCAATAAAATCAAAATATATAGATAAATTAATATTATCATCAGAAGACGATAAAATATGTAAGATTGCAAAAAAGTTATCATGTGATGTTCCTTTCGTTAGACCAGCAGAATATGCATTAGATGAAACGCCCATGATTAAAGTTATACATCATGCAATTTTAAATATGAATGACAAATATGATTATGTTGTTCTTCTCCAACCGACTTCTCCTTTAAGAGAGACGGAAGATATTGATCAAGCTATTAGCTTATGCATTTCTAAGAAAGCACCTTCATGCGTTACAATATGCGAATCTAATAAAAGTCCATATTGGATGTACATGCGAGAAGAAGATGAAATATTAAAACCATTTATTTCATATCCTGAACATCTATTCGATAGACGACAATCATTGCCTACAGTTTATATGTTGAATGGAGCCGTATTTGTTGCAGAGTGTGATTGGATATTGAGTAAAAATAGTTTTATGTCTGAGGATACTGTTTCTTATATTATGGAACAGTCTAAGTCGTTTGATATAGACACTGAGTTAGATTTTATTATCGCTGAATCTATGTTAGTGAATCGATATAAAGTACAACAATGACAGTTGTAAGTAACTCAGCATGTGTATGAATAAAAACGAGGTGTAAATTTAATGTCAATTGATAAATGGAAACGAGAATGGAGTAGCGATGAGTTTGGGCGTGCATACGGTGATTTATTTTTTCAGCGCGCAACAGGAGAGCTACCGGAAATGGAATCAAGCAAATCCGCAGCTAACCGCCTGGAAAATATTTTAAAGGAAGGAGACAAATTGTTGGATGTTGGTTGCGGGGCAGGGCATTACTATGCAAGTTACAAGAAAAATATCAGCAATGATTTTTTATACACAGGTGTCGATGCTACTCAAAATTATGTTGATTTAGCAAAAAAAGCTTTTAAAAATGATTCGAACTGCGAATTTCAAAAGCAAGATATTTTTGATCTTGAATTCGATGATGCTTCTTTTGATATAGTTACTTGTTTTAATGTGCTATTGCACATGCCAACCATAAAAAAGCCGATTAGTGAATTATGCCGAGTAGCCAGCAAGAGACTTATGTTGCGTACATTGATATCAGACTCATCGTATATCATAAAAGACATTATGTGTTCGGACGTTGATGATGAATTTGATGAAGATGAAGAGCCGAATAATTTTCACTATCTGAATATATATAGTGAAAATTATTTAAAGAAAATTTTGTCAAATATTGGAAATATCAAGAAGATTAAATTTGAGATAGATAAGGATTTCGATTCAAGTGCGGTTGAAGACACAAAGAATATACTTGAAACTTCAGATGCAACATCTGTTGTCAATGGGAAACAAATTAGTGGCCTTATTTTAATGCCTTGGACATGGGTCGATATTGAGTTTTCTTAAAAGATTAATTTTTAGCTATAAATATGATTAATTATCTTATAAAAAAGTACTGTTTTATATTAGATTCTCATTTTATAAGAACTGTATATAGTTGACATTTCATAGATACAAATCATCTGTCTCTCATGGAATTATGTTTCATCATTTCTATGGTATGAAACATCCCAAGGGACAGGGCGCTATTAGCGGAGCTCAATTAGAAAGTATTATTAAATATATCGGCAGAGAAAATATACTTAATGCAGAGCAATGGAAGATCAAAGCCCTTAAAGGGATATTAGAACCCAATGAACTATGTTTTACATTTGATGATGGCCTTCGTTGCCAATATGACATTGCAAAGCCTATTTTAGATAAATATGAGATTAGAGCATTTTGGTTTGTGTATTCAACTCCACTAATTGGAGAGCCAGAAAAGTTAGAATTATATAGATATTTTCGGACAGTTAACTATGTTGATATAAGCGATTTCTATAATGAATTTTTTATAAATTGCAGTGAGTCAATATATGGATCACTTTCTGCTGATAAATTAAGGTCTTTTAAAGTTGAGGATTACCTTAGCGAATTTAAGTTTTATACAAACGAAGATAGGAAATTTCGTTTTGTCAGAGATAAGATATTAGGGCCAGAAAGATACTTTCGTATTATGGATGCAATGCTTCAAAAGTCTAAATTTAATATAAATAATTTATTGGACTTTCTATGGATGAATTCAAAAAACATAAAAGAATTACATGATGACGGACATATAATCGGTTTGCATAGTCACTCTCATCCTACGGAAATAAGCACACTGCCTGCTTCTGAGCAAAAAAATGAATATAGAAAAAATGCCGATATATTAAGCTCTTTGCTTGGTGGGTTTGAACTTACAATGTCGCATCCCTGTAATTCTTATAATAAAGCTACTCTTGAAATAGCTAAAGAGATTTATATTAAATTGGGTTTTAGAAGTAACATGGCATTATCGAATTACTCTTATTTAGAAAATCCTAGGCGTGACCATATTGATGTATTGAGAGAGATGGAGAATAAAAAACATTAATCATTTGAAAGCGATTAATTAATTGTGATTGTTTAGATGTATCTGATAATTAAAAGACAATTATTATAAAAAATATGGTTGATAGAATTAAAATAGTTATAGTCGATTATGGCATAGGAAATATTAAGTCTGTTGCTACTTCTTTTTCACAGCTTGGCTACAACGCTGAAATATCTAACTGTGAAAAGGATATTAAAAGTTCAGATGCTGTGGTCTTGCCTGGTGTTGGTGCTTTCGCTGAAGCTGTAAGTAAGCTTAAAGAAAATAATCTTTTTGATGTCTGTAGACAAGTTGTGTTAGAAGATAAAAAACCATTTTTAGGCATCTGCTTAGGCATGCAGTTGATAGCAGAAACTTCAGAAGAAGGTGAACGCAATAATTCTTATACTAGTGATGGTCTTGCTTTATTCCCAGGCAAAGTTACTAGGATTCCAGTTACATCAGAATTTAGGTTGCCGCATATTGGCTGGAATAATATTACTATAAAAATAACAGAACCATTTTTAAATAATGTACAAGGAGATGGTTGTTTCTATTTCGTTCATAGTTACCATCTCGAATGTGAAGAGAAGTATATTGCTGCAACTGTGAATTACGGTGGAATCGAAGTTGTTGCAGCTGTTCAGAAAGATAATATTTTTGCGACTCAATTTCACCCTGAAAAAAGCCAACTCAATGGTTTGCGATTATTACGTCGATTCACAGAGTTTGTTGAACAATCACAGTAAATGAAGGAAAAAATAATTCCAAGCTTAGACTCAATTTCGGAGAATCAAATTTGCTGAAAACAAGAGTAATAGGTTGTCTTGTAATTAAAAATAATTTGGTTGTTCAAAGTATTGGTTTTAAAAAATATTTGCCGATTGGAAAACCAGAGATTGCAGTCGAATATTTATGTAAGTGGGATGTTGATGAAATAGTAATTATTGATATTGATGCCACAAAAGAGTGTCGTTGTTTTGATTTAGAAACTTTATCAATAATTTCAAAGAATTGTCGAGTGCCGCTGACTGTTGGTGGAGGCATAAAATCAATTGATGACATATATACTATTATTCGAAATGGAGCAGATAAAGTCTGCATTAATAACGCGGCTTATCAAAATATTGATTTTATCAAACAGGCTTCATCGATTTATGGGGCGCAGTGTATCGTTGTTTCTATTGATGTAAAACGATCTGGCGAAGGTGAATATTATGTTTATACAAATAATGGTAAAGATTCTATAAGTAAGAAACCAGAAGAATGGGCTAAAAAATTAGAAGAATTTGGTGCAGGTGAAATTCTTTTAAACTCTATTGACCGGGATGGAAGTAAAAAAGGATTTGATATAGAAATCATTAAGAAAGTTAGTTCAACTGTAAATATACCAGTTATTGCGCTAGGTGGCGCAGGAAAATTTTCTGATTTTGCTATTGGTGTTCTTGAAGGTGGAGCATCTGCTATTGCAGCAAGTAATATTTTTCATTTTGTAGAGCATGCAACGATTATTGCGAAATCACATTTAACATTAAGTGATATTGATGTTCGTCATGAGAGTGTTGCTCAGTATGATCATCATACCTTTGACAGTAATGGTCGCCTCCTTAAACTTAAAACTCTTGATACACAAGAATTACAATTTGACCGTTTTGAGAAAGAAGTAATATGAAATATTGTCGTAGATGTTTATATCCAGAAAATCATCCTTATGGATTGATATTCGATGATCAGGGTGTTTGTAGTGGCTGTAGAGTTCACGAAGAAAAAGATTCTCTTGATTGGTCAAGTCGATTAAAGCAACTCGGAAAGCTGGTTGAACCATATAGAAATAATAAAACATATGATTGCATAGTTCCTGTTAAAGGAGGAGGCGATAGTTATTTTACATTGCATGTTGTTAAAAAAATATTAGGGCTGAATCCATTGTTGGTGCATTTTAATCAAGAATATAATACAAGAGTAGGCATCAGGAATCTGGGCAATTTGGCTACTGTTTTTGATTGCGATATGGTCACCTCCACAGTAAGCCCAGATTTATTGAAAAGAATTTGTCGATACACCTTAAGTGAATTCGGCAGTATGTATTGGCATTGCCTTTGTGGTTCTTTGACATTTCCTGTGCAAGTATCTGTGCGTTATAAAATACCGTTAATAATCTGGGGTATACATCCTTGGTCAGATCAAGTTGGAATGTATTCACATTTAGATGAAATGGAAATGACTGAGAAATGTCGAAAAGAACATGGGTTAATGGGTATTTCAGCAGATAAAATTGTTTCTAATGTTGATGGTATTACACGGTCAGATATCCAGCAGTTTGTTTATCCGTATGAAAATGAACTAGAGCGTATTGGTGTTAGAGGAATATATTTAAGCAATTATATTCGTTGGGATTCGAAAGCTCAGCATGAAAAAATGATTGAATTTTATGGTTATGAAACATTAGAACAACAACGGACATTTAATTCTTATGAAGATGTACATTGTTTTCATTCAGCAGGTCTTCATGATTATATAAAGTTTATAAAACTTGGATATGGAAAGGTAACGGATCATGCTTCAAGAGAGGTTAGGTTGAAGCGTATGAGTCGTGCCGAAGGTATTGAAATGGTACGTCAATATTCAGAAAATATTCCAAAAGATTTAGATATGTTTCTTGAATGGTCAAATTTAACAAAAAAGAAATTTATGAAATGTATTTGGAATCGTAGAGATACCCGAATTTGGAATATGAAAGGAGCTGAATGGGTTCTGAAAGATTCTATTTTAAACTATATAGATGAAGATACATCTGACGTTGCATTAGATAAAAAAGAAAATTGTTCCTTTATAATAACTCCATCCCAAGAGCCAGAAATTAAAGATGATAATTATTTGCTGATGGGGCGTCCTTATATGGATAAATATAATTATGGTTCTCAAGAATGCCAAACAAAAAATGGAGGCCTTTCAAATAGAAAGTCCTTGGATTATTTGAACATCGACCATCCCCATTATAAAAGAAATATAGTTGATGAAATATTGTAAAAATTGTGTCATGCCTGACACTAAACCTGGTATTTCTTTTGATAATGATGGTGTCTGTGGCGCTTGCAGAAATGTTGAGCAGAAGAAAAATATAAACTGGGATGAAAGAAATCAAGAACTGATTAAAATTTGTGACAGTATTCGTGGTAAAAATGGAAATGGTTATGATTGTATTGTGCCTGTCAGTGGAGGAAAAGACAGTTTTTTTCAAGCATATATAATGAGTCAAGAGTTAGACATGAAAGTACTTTGTGTTTGTATGCAAGTTCATATGCAAACATATGAGGGTATATGTAATTTAAATAATCTGGTTGAAAAACTTAATGTTGACTTAATTAAGATTAATGTAAAACCGAGTATTCATAAAAAATTAAGGAGAACTGCTTTTTTTAAAATTGGTAATCCTAATTGGAGTGAGCATCGAATTGTTTTTTCTGGAGTAGCTAGGGCTTCATTATTATATAAAGTACCACTGGTAGTTTGGGGTGAGGATATCGCTCAGGAGTTTGGAGGTAATATTGATGCTAGTCAGCCGAAATCTTCAGCAGAAAATATTGATAAAAATGATTTGTTTAGAGAAGCAGAGATGGTTGATCTTGTTGGTGATGAAATCCCGGAAGATGAGTTGTTTTTTTATATGTATCCAAATAAAGAATTGTTAAAAGAAAATGGTATTCAAAGCATTTATCTTAGTTATTACAAGTGGTGGAATGGATTTGAAAATTATCAACTTTCTAAATCTTACGGTTTTATTGAGCGTAGAGAAGGAAACCTTTCTGGAAATATTATTAACTACGATAATATCGATGAAAAACTCTGTGAAATACATATTTGGTTGAAATTTTTAAAACTTGGTTTTTGGCGTCCGACCGATCAATGTTGTTATTCGATATGGACTGGAAGAATGGAAAGAGAAGAAGCGGTAGACACAGTCAATCGATTAAATTATGAGTTTCCTCATGAATACCTGCAAGACTTTCTTGATTATCATGAAATTACTGAAGGTGGATTTTGGGACAATATGGAAAAGTGGACCAATAAGGATATATTTCATAAAGTAAATGGTAGTTGGCGTTTAAAAGTTGAACCACATTAATTTTATTCCCATTAACTATTTTGGAAAGTTACAAAACTACCATGGATAAAAATAATATATATAAAGCTGTTTCTATAGCTGCAGATCAAATTAATGAATCATTATCAGAAGATGGTCAGTTATTAGTATCAGAAGATATGCTTGTAACTGGAGTTGGTAGTTCGCTAGATTCATTGACGGTTGTTAATTTAATTTTAGCAATTGAAGAAAAGTTGGCTAGCGAATTATCACTTGATGTGCTGATATTTGATGAATCATTAGTCGCTGATCCTGAAGGGCCTTTTAAGAATATAAATTCATTAGTTAAATTTATTCATTCAAAAACATAATAGTAGATATAGACGCATTGCTTTCTGAAGAAATACAACTGGTTTCAAACTTTAATATTCATTTACTTAAGCCTCACGTAAAAAAGTCTATTAAAGATTCCATCGTCGATGTTGCCGCCTATGGGCAAGTTTTTCAATCCATTACAAGCCTTCAAGAACAACCTGAATATGATAAACATGTTGTTCTTTGGACGAGTCCAGAAGGTGTAATATCAAAATTTAATCAATTACTTTGTGGAAAGAGTGTTAGCCATAATGAAGTTTTAGATGAAGTAAAAGAATACAAAAATATAATGCTGACAACCGCCAAGCATTGTAAAACGTTATTTATTCCAACCTGGACAATGCCTCTTTCTCGAAGAACATACGGCATGATTGATCTTAAGCCAGAACTTGGCGTAAGACATTTAATAATGAGAATGAATCTTGAGTTAATGGATTTAATGTTAAATGTACCTAATTTATTTGTATTAGATGCTGATGCATGGCTTAAAGCTGCAGGTGCAAAAGCATATCCAGCAAAGCTCTATTTTACGACTAAAACACTTTTTTCAAATGATGTTTTCTCTTTAGCTGCAAAAGATATAGCTGCTGCTATAAACGGTATATCTGGACAAGCTAAAAAACTGATTGTTTTAGACCTTGACAACACTCTTTGGGGGGGTGTCTTGGGTGATGAAGGATGGGAAAAACTAAAAATAGGTGGTCATGATTATGTTGGTGAAGCTTTTTTAAAATTTCAAAATTCTATAATCGGATTAAATAGACGAGGTATTCTACTCGCAATAGCTAGTAAAAATGATGAGTCTACGGCTTTAAAAGCAATAGAGTTGCATCCAGAAATGTTATTAAAAGAAATTAATTTTTCTGCATGGAGAATTAATTGGAATGATAAAGCTAAAAATTTGATAGAGCTTGCTGATGAACTTAATCTAGGATTGCAATCTATGGTCTTTATCGATGATAACCCAGTGGAACGTGCGCGGATTAGGGAAGCACTGCCAGAAGTGTTAGTACCAGAATGGCCAAATGATCCAGCGCTTTATACTGAAACATTAGAGTCGTTGAGATGTTTTGATGCTCCTCAAGTTACTCATGAAGATCTTAATAGAGGTAAAATGTATGTTGCTGAAAGACTTCGTCGTAAAAGTCGTATTGATAATGAAATTAATTCATCAGATGAGTGGTTAAATACACTAGAAACCAGTATACATGTTGAGTCATTATCCGAAGTAAATTTAACCCGTGTAGTACAACTTTTTAATAAAACTAATCAATTAAATCTTACAACAAGAAGATTTAGCGAGTCTGATATAGTTGAATGGATAAAGATAGATGGACACGAATTATGGGTTATTTATGTTAAAGACAAGTATGGGGATTCTGGTATGTCCGGAATAATCTCGATTGAAACCGTAAATGGCACTACTGTTGTATGTGATTTGATATTAAGCTGTCGTGTAATGGGTAGAAAGATTGAAGATGCAATGCTGCACGTTGTAACTGAGTTTGCGCTACAAAATAAAATAAATGAACTTATGTTGGAGTATAAGGCAACTGAAAAAAATGCTCCTTGTCTTAAAATGATGAATGATAGTTCTCTCAAAAAAATATCAAAGCATAAATTTGTTTGGGAAGGTGAGGTTTCCTTTTCTTTGCCTGAATGTATAAGTATTGATTAGTCGGTATTCAAAATAATGGAATATTTTGTTGAGATTGCAGATACGGATCTTGTTCCAGATATTATGAAGTTTATTAATACCTATTATCAAGAAGATCATGTTTTATCTAAAAATAAAGAACTTTTTGAGTGGCAATATTTAGCCCCATCAGATGAAAAATGTCATTTTGTATTAGGTAGAGAAAAATTAAGTGGAAACATTATTGGTGTATTAGGATTTATTGAAACAAGTCAATATGACAATCAACTTGCTGCAGATAATTGTCTTTGGCTCTCGCTTTGGCAAGTTATCCAAGATACAGGCATACCTTCTTTAGGATTAATTCTTTTGCAATATTTGATTGAACACCGACCACATAATCATATTGCAGTTGCCGGAATAAACCCGTCTCACAAAGGTATGTATAAAGCAATGGGTTATAAGGTTAAAGATATGCGGCATCATTATTTATTAAATACAAATATTAATAATTATAATGTTGCAGTTGTCCCTAAAGATTTAACTATACCGATAATAAATAATAAAAATACTCTTGAGTTAGAGTTGATTGATGGTGAATCCTTACTAAAAATTTATTCAAATTTTGATTTCCATAAAACGCGCACACCCAAAAAAACTATAAAGTATATTTATAATCGATATGTTAATTCGTTATTTTATAAATATAAATTATACATGGTTAAAGATGTTGATGATTACCTTGGAGTTGTTGTTGCTAGAGAGTGTCAAGTTAATGCATATAAAGTATTGCGATTAGTTGACTTTCTTGTAGAACCAAGATGCATCCCTTATTTGGCGAATCCATTGAACAAGTTAATTCAAAACTCAAATTATGAATATGTAGATTTTTTTCAAATAGGATTAAATGAAACAGAATTAAGTAATCAAGGGTTTTTAAAAATAGAGCCAGATAGTGACGTTGTCATTCCAAACTATTTTGAGCCTTTTGTTAGAAAGAATTGTGGTATTACTATTTGCTTTAGAGGTGATCATGCCGATAATTTTATTGCTTTCAAAGCAGATGGCGATCAAGATCGTCCGAGTATTTTAAATTGAATTTAAAAAAAATTAATACACGCTTTCAATTGCATGATCAAAACTGTTTTGCCAAAGCTTCTGGTGATTATAATCCATTACATTTAGATGAAAAATGGTGTCGTCGTACTGTTATTGGTGAAGTTGTTGTTCATGGAATTCATGCAGTTCTATGGGCTTTAGAAGAATATTTTAATGAGAACGAAGAATGCTCTGGTATAGATAATATTTTTGTTGAATTTATAGATTATATATCTTTGGATATGAGGATAAATCTTGTTATTATAGATCTTGAGAAACATAAACAACTTTTAAAAGTTGTTGACGATGAATCTCGATTGTTGATCCAAATAAAACTTGAATTAACTCCGCATCTAAATCAAGTTTTCATTCAAGAAAAACATTTGTTTAAAAAAAACAATGTTTCTGTTGAAGCTAAATCTTTAAAGTTTGAAGATATCGCATCATTAAAAGGAAAATTATTTCTTAATAGTGAAGAAAATGAGATTCAATCTAGACTGCCTAATTGTAAACGTGTTTTAGGTAATGCTCGGATAGCATTATTAATGTCATTGTCATGGTTAGTTGGTATGGAATGTCCGGGCAGGTATTCACTGTTTAAAAGTTTTAAATTAAATCTAAATAGTTTTAAAAGTTTAGCTAAGCAAGTCAGTTGGAGTGTTGTACGAACATCAAAGCCGCTTGTGTTCATAAGGCTTGATGACGATGATCTGAATTGCGAGGTTGTGAGCTTTTACTTACACCGAGGTGTTTCCCAAGCGACAATGAAAGAAGTTTGTGAAAAAGTTCCTAATAATGTATTTAATGGACAGCGTGCATTAATTATAGGAGGATCAAGAGGTTTAGGTGAACTCACAGCAAAAATCATAGCATCTGGTGGTGGAGAGCCAACTATTACTTGGTATAAAGGAGCTTCCGATGCTGAAAGGGTAGTAAGAGAAATTAAAGAATTAGGATTTAAAGCGCAGCGCCTTTTTCTTGATGTGACAGAAAATATTTCTTTAAATGAATTTATTAATAACTCTCTTAAAGAAATTGATAGTTTGTTTTATTTTGCTAGTCCGAAAATAACTTCTCGTCAATCACCAGAGCAATATAAAATCTTTTACATAGATTGCTTTGAAAACTTATGTAAATGCATAGCTGCCAATCAAAAGATTAAAATATTCTATCCATCAACAATTTATACTGAAAAGGCACCTGAAGGATTAGAGGAATATTCAAGCATAAAATTAAAAGGTGAAAAAATATGTTCAAATTTGTCAAATGAATTAGGTCTGAAAATATTTGCACCACGACTCCCTAAGTTGGCAACAGATCAAAATTTAACTCTATTTGGCTCATCTGGTAAAGAGACATTAACAAGCTTTCTACCCTATATAGAAGAGTTTCAATCTGATGATGCTGTATTTTACAAATATTAAAAATATAAAAATTAATTTACTTAAATTTAAGAATTAAATACAAGAAATGAATAAACCAAGAATTGTCATACGTGCATTCACTTGTCGTCGCGATACAGCAAGCGCATTATTATTGGCTAACATACTAGAGGAAATGGGTTGTGAAGTTTTAGTGACAAGCACTAGAGACTTTCTTAGAACGGTAAAGTATTGGAGACCAAATGCGGTTGTAGTAAATACTAGGAGCGGACCTATTTCTGTAAAGTCATTGTTTCCAGATATGAAAGTAATTCAAATTGACGGAGAAGGGTTGAGTCCAGATAAAGATATGATTGCACAATATTATTATAATAATATGGATGTATATGACGCGTGCGATGAAATATTACTATGGGGAAATAAAGCATATGATGAAGTGATCTCATTAGCGAAATTAAGAGGAAGAGAAATTGGAAAGGTTCATGTGGTTGGCAATATTCATTTCGACTTTGTTAAATATATGCCGGAAAAATTAAAGGATAAGGAAAAATATAATTCAATAGGGTTTGCAACAAGGTACAGATCAATAAATGATCACGAAGGACGGTCAACATTAAAATATTTGCCTAATAAAGGAAATTTAGATGACACTATATTTCAATGTAAATCATTTGTAGGGATGATTGATTGCATAAAAGAGTTGCTCGAAAAAACAACCTACAATATAAGCATTAGACCTCACCCTTTAGAGCAAATAAATAGCTATAAAGAGTATCTGCAAATCTGGTTTGGCAAGGATAATGTTAAAAGAATAACAATTGATGAGTCATTATCATTTTCACAATGGGCTGTTAAGCAACAAGCTATTCTTTCACCGACATCGACATCTTTTATGAAAGCATATTTGTTAAAAGTTCCCGTGATAAATATTGATTTAATTAGTGATACTCACGAATATTGTAAGCAGCTTGAGGAAAATCTTTCTGAAGATTGGCAGTCAGCTGGGATAGCGCCTAAAAATATTAATGAACTCGTCAAAATATTATCAAATGAGATCCCTGCTGTGACGCTAAATGAAGATATTGAAAGACAATTAGTTGAATATTGTGATTACAATAATAACGAGTCTTCTTGTTTAAGAGCAGCCAAAGTAATTTTTAATTGTGTTAGAAATTCTAATATAGCAAAAAGGATATACGTACCCAAATGGCTGGTTAATAAAATTGATGATATTAGTTTTGCTAGAGCATCCCGACGTAACCCATGCCACTATAATTTGAATTATAAACGGGGTTTCCATCCATCAGTAGAGTGCCTAGATGAAATCACTAAGACTATTATCAGGAGTGATTCTAATTAATTATATTTCTGTTAAGTATAATGTCTAGTCCGTGGTTAATAGGCGGCCCTTCACGTTGTGGGAAAAGCACATTCGCAGATGCAATAGCAAACTCTGCTGATGATGATTTGAAAAGTGCCGCGCTTAGAGTTGATGCACTTTTGCATAAGTATCGAAAAAAAAATCGATTTAAAAATAAGCATGAAGCAGATAATTTTTTAAAGACATATCTGCAACGACCAAGATATATGAATCCAGAATGCACTGAAAAATTATGTCCGGTTGATGACGCTAATGATTCTATTGAAAACGTGATTACTAAAACAAACCCTACAGCAGGGATGACCCCACTAGATATTATATTCTGTGCGCTAAATGTAATGGCAGAAAATAAAAAAAAAGAATCAT
Source organism: Gammaproteobacteria bacterium (assembly GCA_041689615.1). Lineage (GTDB taxonomy): Bacteria > Pseudomonadota > Gammaproteobacteria > Eutrophobiales > Eutrophobiaceae > UBA7359. The sequence goes on from JBDNFW010000011.1 coordinate 39,554, forward strand.
GGGTTGTTTTAGATTTGCTCCCAGAATTATATTTCGAAAAGTATAAGGCGACTCTAAATAACTTAAAGTTACTAATCATTATAAGAGACCCGATTGAAGCTATTGCTGCGAGTATGTATTGGAGGAGTTATCCAACGCGCACATCAGTTTGTGGAAAAAAAACAATAGAGTATTTTCTTTTTCTCTGGTGCTTATCAGCATCAACAAGTTCAATGTTAAAAGAAAAATACCCCGATGATGTATTTATAATTTCCACAGATGAACTATTTTGCGGCGAGCCAATCCTACCTGATGATTTTAAAAGCAAAACTCTGTTTGCAGAGCTTGAGAATTATTACTCAGGATTGCCTTACTTTAGTTTTAAATGCACTGAGTCAACTCATTATTGCCCTGATAATACATGGCACAAATTATTAAATGAAAACGAAATTACTTACATTGATAAGTATAAAAAAATATATTGGCAGGATATGTTTATGTCGGGAAATCATAATAACTTATTAAATAATGAGATATCTTTGATTAATGGGTTGCTGAAAGTTGCTAAATTTAATCCTATTGCCGCAAAATTAATTTCAGATAATCTCTATATGCCTAAACGTGCTGTAAATAATTTTCTTGCTAGATTAAAAAGTTTAATTCAGCATTGATATTTATAGTAAATAAAAAGGTCCTTATTAAATATTCAATAATATACCAATTTTTAAAATGAAGGATAGCTATGACAAATGTTAAAATTATAGGCGCAGGCTCTATTGGTAATCATTTAGCTAATGCGGCACGTTCCAAGAACTGGAACGTTATTATGTGTGATATAGATACTGCTGCTCTTAAAAGAACTAAAGAAGAAATTTATCCAATGCGATATGGAAAGTGGGATGATTCTATTTCCTTATATTCTTGCAATGATGTTCCTAAAGGCGATTATGATTGGATTTTTATTGGTACACCTCCTGATAGTCATATGAATTTGGCACTTGAGGCACTTCAAGAAAAACCAAAAGGTATCTTGGTAGAAAAACCTTTTGCCACACCAGATTTATCCGGTTGCCAGGAACTCTATGAGCTTGCAATAAAAGAAAATATCAGTGTTTTTGTTGGGTATGACCATGTAGTAGCCGAGAGTATTCCATATTTCATAAAATCAACTTCGGCTATTGGTGAAATTTTAACGTTAGATGTTTCATTTAGAGAACATTGGCAAGGTATTTTTAATGCGCACCCATGGTTGGAAGGACCATCTGATACTTATTTAGGGTATTGGAAGAAAGGTGGGGGCGCTTGTGGAGAGCATTCACATGCCTTAAATTTATGGCAGCATTTTGCTCATGAAATTGGTGCAGGTAGAGTAACAGAAGTTAGTGCTTGTTTAGATTATGTTTCTGATGGAAAAGTTGAATATGACAGATTGGCCTTACTAAATTTAAAAACAGAAACTGGACTAGTTGGTCGCGTTGTTCAAGATGTGGTAACAAAACCTTCGCTTAAGTCAGCTCGAATTCAAGGTGTTGATAGTGGTGTAGAATGGCAGTGCTGCGTTTCGCCTTATTCTGACATTGTGACAGAGATTGGTAAGGACGAGAAAGAGAAGGTTTTTGAAAAAAATAGACCAGCAGACTTCATACAGGAATTAAATCATCTTGAAGCGAATCTGGGGAATAGCAATAAGTCGCCGATTTCAATAGTGCGAGGTTTAGATTCAATGCTTGTAATTGCTGCAGCTCACCTTTCTGCAAAAAGTGGGAGTGTTGTAGAAATTGATTACAGCAAAGGCTATATAAATGAGGCATTGATACTTAAATAAAGCAATAATATATTTTTCGATACCTATATTTTTTTAATCTGGAATACATATGATGTCTAATCAAAATATTGACTTAAATAAATTGGTTGTGCTCGACCTGGCCAATAATCATCAAGGGAGTATTGAACATGGCACTAATATTATTAAGGCTATGGGACAAGTTGTTAAAAAACATGGCGTAAGGGCAGCAATAAAATTTCAATTTAGACAACTTGATACTTTTGTTCATCCCGCTCACCAAAAAGATAGTGACAATAAGCATGTGCCCCGATTTTTATCTACAAGATTGGAGCCATCTGATTATGACAAGTTACATGAGGAAGTTAAATCGGCTGGTTTAGTGTCTATGTCAACACCATTTGACGAAGAGTCTGTTGATGTAATTATTGAAATGGGTATTGATATTATTAAAATTGCAAGTTGCTCTTCCACGGATTGGCCATTACTAGAAAGAGTTGCTGATAGCGGCAAACCAGTTGTCTGCTCAACCGGAGGTTTAGAATTAGAAAAAATTGATGATTTGTATAGTTTTTTTCAGCACCGTGGAGTTGATTTTGCATTTATGCACTGTGTTTCTATATATCCTACTCCTTTTGAACAACTTGAGCTTAATCAATTAGATTTATATAAACGCAGATACCCGGATATTCCTATCGGTTGGTCAACACATGAGGATCCTAATGCTACAGGGCCGGTGCAAATTGCTGTAGCGAAGGGAGCTACATTATTTGAACGTCATGTGGGAATTGATACTGAAACAGTTTCATTAAATGCATATTCTTCTACGCCTGAACAAGTTGATAACTGGCTTAAAGCATTAAATGAAGCACGTGACATGTGTGGAGCAACTTCAGGAAGACACAAAATATCTGAAAACGAAAAACTAGCATTGTCACAGTTGCAAAGAGGTGTTTATGCTAAAGAACAATTAGTAAAAGGGATGGAGATAACGAAAGATCTAATTTATTTCGCTATGCCTATTCAAGACAATCAATTAGCTAGTGGTTTATTTAGTAACGGCATAATCATTGAAAAAGATATAGAACCTGATAAAGCGTTATTATTAGAGGATATTATTTTACCTCCTGAACCACCAGAAGCAGTAATAAAACATGCCATACATGAAGTTAAAGCGATGATTCATGTAGCTGGAGTTCATTTAAATACTGATTTTCGTATCGAATACTCACATCATTATGGTGTGGAAAACTTCAGGGAAACAGGAGCAGTTTTGATTGATATTGTAAATCGTGAATACTGTAAGAAAATTATAGTGCAATTGCCAAATCAAAAACATCCGTCTCACTATCACAAAAGAAAAGAAGAGACATTTCAAGTCTTGAGCGGTGTGCTTAATGTTTTTGTTGAAGGAAGACAACGTGTTTTATATCCTGGTGACACATGCCTTGTTCAGGCAGGAATGTGGCATAATTTCTGGACTGATACGGGTTGTGTTTTTGAAGAGATTTCAACAAGACATTATGATAATGACTCTTATTACAAGGATAAAAAAATAAATTCGATGCAACGTTCTGAACGCAAAACGGTAGTGAATCACTGGGGGCGTTATGAATTGCCAGATAAAATGAAGCCAGCTAATTAGTGGTTATCTTTGTTGCTATATAAAACAATTGATTTGTCATATTTCGAATCTTCTTAAATAGAAATATTTAAAACTGAATAAATAACTCTTAATTTTTCAATGTACAAAGGAAAAAATATCTTAGCCGTAGTTCCTGCAAGAGGTGGTTCAAAAGGAATCCCGTTAAAGAATTTGAGAAAGATAAATAACAAGCCCTTAGTTGGGCTAGTAGGAGAAATAGTTAGAGATGTCGCAATTATTGATCGCGCTGTAGTATCGACAGATAATGAAAAAATTGCAGATATCGCAAAAGAATATGGCTTAACTGTTCCGTTTTTAAGGCCTGAAAATATATCAGGTGATCTTATAAGTGACATCCAAGTTCTAACACATGCAGTATTAGAAACTGAAAAATATGATGATAAAAAGTATGATGTTATTGTTATGCTTCAACCAACATCCCCTTTAAGAAAACCAGAGCATGTGAGCAAAACAATTGAAAAATTAATTGAAGAGTCATTAGATGCAGTGTGGACAATATCTGAAAGTGACTCAAAATCGCATCCACTTAAACAATTAACATATAAAGACAATGTTCTTGATTATTATGATGAAAGAGGAAAAGGTATAATTGCCCGCCAGCAACTAAATCCTGTTTACCATAGAAATGGTGCTGCATACGCATTCACGAGAGATTTATTGTTGATAAACAAAGAGATTATGGGTGAGAAAACAGGAGCAGTGTTAATTGACGAAGTCATGATTAGTATTGATACTGAATACGATATTGAGTTAGTTAATTTTATTATATCTAAAAAGAGATTGAATGAGGTTTAACATTATAATTATTTCTGTACTAACTATATGATTGTCTCATATAAAGCCATATCAGAATTCAAGAAGTCACTGAAGTATTTTTTGAGGCATTATAAGCGTAGAACATATGCTACCTTTGTTGCTTCATTTATATTTTCAGGATTTGAACTAATAAGCGCAGCAATGATTTTGCCTTTAATATCATTGGGGGTTGGGTCGGATATAAACAACCCTTTACTGACGCATTTAAAAAACTTATTTGAAAATATAGGTATTGAATTTAATTTTAATGTTGTCTTTTCTGTTTTTATTAGTGCATATGCAATTAAAATTATTTTAGAATTAATAATAGGTATTTTTATAGATTATTCGACTGTTTTAATTGCACGTGATTTTAGAGGAAAAATTATAAGTGGATTAAAGTCAGTGTCATGGGGCTATCTTACACAGAAACCTCATGGCCTATTTGTTAATTTAATGACGCAAGAAATAGATCGAGCAACTGGTATTTTCAATATGTTGCAAACAGTAGTTGTTTCTGCCTTCACGTTGTTAATATATATTTCTCTTGGTATGACTGTTTCAAGTGAGTTGCTTATAGCTGCCGGGCTAATGGGTCTTTTTGCTATTCTTTTATCAGGCCCCATGTTTAAAATGGCAAGGCAATCTGGTTCGGATCAAATTGATAGTATGCGTAATATATCTGCCGATCTCATCCAAGGCATTAGAGCATTAAAAGTTTTTAAAGCAATGGCTCGTGAGCGCGAACTGTTAGCCACACTTACAAGCTCGAATGATGCCTTTGTAAATGCTTGTCAACTAAAAGTGAGAGCTCAAAGGTATTTAGCAGCATCACAACAATTTATCTTAATAGTTGCTGCGATTTTAGGGCTTTATGTAGCTAGAGATATTCTTAATATAAGTTTAGTTGAAATAGGTTTTATGGGCGTGATTTTAATAAAGCTAAATACCTTTATGACAAATTTATTAAAAAAGTTTCAAGCTATATCAAGTTCAAAATATGCGCTTGATAAAATTGATGATTTTCATTCAGAGATAGTTGCGCATAAAGAGCACGTTAAAGGTAAAGCTGAACCAAATTTCCCATCAGAAATAAAGTTTCACGATGTTGTTTTTTATTATGACGAAAGACCAATACTGAAAAAAATATCATTCATAATTCCACCTAAAGGGTTGACTACATTTATAGGCTCTAGTGGATCTGGAAAAACAACAATAATTGATTTGATTTGTGGGTTTTACAAACCTAATGAAGGAAATATATATGTTGGTGAGGATGATATTAATTCCTTAAATATAAGGAAATGGAGGCAAAGCATTGGTTATGTTACTCAAGATTCCTATCTATTGCACCAAAGTATTGCCAAAAATGTAGCTGCTTTTGATAATGATATTTCTGAAGGTGATATCGAAGACGCGCTTAAATTATCAGGTATCTGGAAAACCATCGTAAAGTTAGTCCATGGGGTGGAAACGAATGCAGGTGAAAGTGGTGCAAAACTCTCAGGTGGTGAAAGACAACGTATAGCCATAGCAAGGGCATTAGCAAAAAGACCAAAGTTATTGATTCTTGATGAACCGACATCAGCTTTAGATACCAATAGTGAAAAAGAAATTCTTAATACTATTGTGAATATAAGTAAGAAATTGCCGGTTATAGTGATATCACATCAAAAGATATTTGAAGATGCTGCAGACACCTTATTTAAATTGGAAGATGGGCAAGTTTGCCACATTTAGTATGTAAGATATGAAAATCAAGTTAAACCTAGAGTATTTAAAAACACATTATTATGCTGTAAAAGTAACAGATGATGACATGGTCGTCATGAGTGAGGAGTGTCCTTTGTGCAATTCGCCGACATGTTCTTTAAGTGTTATTAAAAATAGATCAGGAGATGACTTGTTAATAAAAAGTATTTGTCCTTCCTGTACGTATATTTATTTTTCAAAATATCCAAGTAATAAATGGATAGCTAATTTTTACTCAAATGTCTGGGATGCAGCAAGACTTAAAGCTAAAAAACAAAATATTGATTCAGCATACAAGGAAAGTTTTAGTTTGTTTGAAAAATATATAAACGATAAAACATTAACTATATTTGATTTGGGGAGTGGTTATGGTGAGTTTTTATTGGGGTGCCGAAAGAGAGGTTTTGAAAATCTATTCGGTATTGAGAATTCGATAAAAAGGATGAAATATTGCAATGATGAATTAGATTTGAATATATCGCATTGTACAGCTGAAGAAATTGACGGAAACAAAGGGGTGTTATCTGATGGCCCATATGATGTGATTCATTCTAATGCAGTTTTTGAGCATTTATATGATATTAATAAGTCGATGCAAAATGTAAAAAAAATATTAAAAAATGATGGATTGTTAATCTTGATAGTACCAAATGCAATAAATGAACATTTTTTATATATTGCACAAGCATTGCCACATATTAGAAATTTTACCGAGTTTAGTATGCAAATATTATTGCAAAAACACGGGTTTGATGTGATGGAAATGTCTGTTGATGAAGGAAATATAAAGGTCATAGCAAAAAACAATGTGAATATAAATTTTGATTTGCCAAAATTAAAAGAATCAGAATGGAAAGTAATGCAAGAAAAATTTCAACAAAAAATATTGTCGGATTTTGATTTCAGCGGTAATGATAAAACAAAGTTTAGGTTTTGGTCGTTTGGCGATTCAAGCAAACTAGAAACAAAATATACTTTAACTTGGGGGGAGTTATTGTCCTGGAAATTGAAAAAATATTTTGTTGGTATAAACAGAAAAGAATATCCCATAGGAGGCATTGATCTTGACTATATGTCAGCTTTAAATCTTAAAAATGTTGGCATGAAAATATCTAGAGTATTACAAAATTATAATAAAATTGAAATAAGTGGTTGTTTTGAAATTTCCATTGATCAAGATGATTTGGTGTTGAGGAAGAAACCATTGTTAGAATTAACATACCCTTCTGAGGAAGGCGTTGTATTAGTTAAATAACTATTAAATTAAATTAATGGCTAAAAACATTAACAAAAAGCTTGAAATATCATATCGGTTCCCAAGACATCCGTATTTACATTTAAAAATTAAGATGTCAGGACTATGCAATATTTGGCGTAAATACATGAGGAAATTATTTGGTGCGCCAACTTTTCCGAATGAAATAATAGTTGCTGCTACTGATCCATGTTTTGATTTAGAAAAAGATGAGTTTCTCTCAAATCAATGGGCATATTGCGGCTCCTTTTGGACTAAACATTTCCATGAAAAATTAGTCAGTCAATGCCCACCAAAACGATTCTTTGACCCAATTAAGTATATAACTAAATCATATGATATCGGGTTCAGGTGGTCTTATAAAGATAAAACATATCCAGAGTATTTATCAGACTTTCCCGCATATAAACTTTCTTATGATTATTTAAGTTCTAAAGAATTTTGTAATAAATTAACGAGCTTAGTAGGTGATGATGTTGAGCGTGTATGTTATAAAATATTAATGACAAGAGCATACGGTGGATCAAGCATAATCCCACATATTGATAGTCATAATGAAATTGGCAATATCAATTTAGTTATATTTATTGATGGGAATGATGGCGGGTTGGGCATATGGCAAGACAATGAGTTTAAAAAGAAAATATTTATTCCCAAAAAATTAACTAATACTTGTATGCTATATGATATGTGTGAAGAATTTTATCATGGCTTTGAGCCAATGAAGAAGGGTAAATACAGACGTACAATTAATGCAACATATAAAAAGGCTACTTGAATAGTATGATGAAAATAATGAAAGATAAAATATTTTCACTCTTTGAGAAAATTGTTAGGAACTTTGTGCCTGAGTTGAAAGTAGATAAAAAATCATTGCAATATATTCTATGGAAACGCGCGGTTGAATCATCTGCAGATTATATTGAAAATAATATGACTTATGCACAACCCTTCCATACTAGGGAAGGTCTGTTCAAGTATGTAATAGAACGAGCCCCTGATAATGGTCTTATGTTAGAGTTTGGTGTTAATAATGGCCATTCAATTAATTTTATTGCAAAAATAATTAATAAAACTATTTATGGGTTTGATAGCTTCGAAGGTCTGCCAGATGATGGGATTATTCCTTTAAAGAAAGATGGAGGTGCTAAGTGGTTTTATGGGAAAATGAATAGACATGGAGTGTTGCCTGATGTTGAAAATAATGTTCATTTAATCCAAGGCTGGTTTGAGGATACATTGCCTGAGTTTATTAACGCTAAGAATGAAGATATTTCATTTGTACATATTGACTGCGATATATATTCTTCAACAAAAACCATATTAAATAATCTTGCATCTAATTTTATCAATGGCACTGTAATTACTTTTGACGAATATTTAAATTATGATGGTTGGAAAAGTAACGAATACCTTGCTTTAAAGGAAATATGTGATGAAAAAGGAATCAATTATAAATATATTGCATATAATTATATGGGGGGTGTTGCCATTCAAGTTGTTGAAAAATAATTAAATTAATAAATTTTTTAAAAATAAGGAGTAATATCTTCAAATGTTAGTCCTAGCAATTCATCTTAAACCATATATTTCAAGTTGAATATTATGAGTATAAATTCATTAGTCTGGAATCGTTTCCCTTTTTCATTACTTAAGGTATTAGCTTTATTTACGGCAAAATTCAGGACTAAAGAAAAATTAGGTCTTATTAGAAGACCTTGGTATGCATACGGTCTTCTTTCTGCTGCTGATCATGCTAGCCGTCTTGGTCTTAAAGAAATTTGGGCTATAGAATTCGGCGTTGCCTCAGGTAATGGGCTCCGTAATTTATGTGAATTGTCTGTGCTGATTTCTAAAGAAACAGGGATAAAAATCCGTGTTGCTGGCTTTGATACTGGAAGTGGAATGCCAGTTCCAACTGACTATAGGGACCATCCAGAGAAATACCATGAAGGTGATTTTCCGATGATAGACTATAATAATCTCAAGATAGATTTAAAAGACCAAGCGGAATTAATCATAGGGAATATTAGTGATACTGTTGATGGTTTTCGTGACAAATTAACTGTTGATTGTCCTGTTGGCTTTGTCGCTATTGATGTAGACACATATAGCTCTACTAAACTAGCTTTTCATTTGTTTAATAACCAGCCTGAATTTTATTTGCCAATGATATATTGTTATTTTGATGACTGCGCTAATCGCTCTCATTTTAATAAATTTTGTGGCGAACTATTTGCAATTGATGAATTCAATAGTGAGCATGAATTACGAAAGTTGGATGTAGATCGTGGTGTGTGGAATTCACATAGACAAATTGGGCCTCAATTATGGTATGAACGAGTTTATATATTGCATGTGTTCGAACATACCAAAAAAAGAGTGCTTAAAAAGCGCAGTGCAAAAATAATTAAAGAAAAATAGTCATGCTATATCAGAGTTTTTTATGAGTATTAATAAGCCTTTTTCATGTATTGCTGTTATTCCAGCTAGAGGAAATTCCAAAAGAATTTTAAATAAAAATTTAATACCCATAAATGGGAAGCCTTTGGTTTTGTACACTATAGAACATGCATTACGTTCAAAAATGATCAATGAAGTTTATGTCTCTACTGATGATAATGAAATTAGAGAAGTTTGTATTAATTATGGTGCAAAAGTTATTGAAAGGCCTGTTGAATTAGCAAATGATTACGCCTCAAGTGAAAGTGCCTTGTTGCATGTTTTAAATGAAAGAGATATTCAAGGTTTAGATGAACCAGATTATATTGTATTTTTACAGTGCACTTCCCCAATAAGGAAAGATGACGATATTGATAATGCTATTCAAAAGATGATTGACTCAAAAGCGGACTCATTACTTTCTGTTTGTGAAAACAAAAGATTTTTATGGAAACGTGAAAAAGAAAACGCTGTTTCAATTAACTATGATTATATGAACCGTCAACGAGAACAAGATATGGGAGCTCAGTTTCAGGAAAATGGCTCGATTTATATAATGAAGAGTGAGCTTTTACGTGAAAGCAGTAATCGGTTAGGAAAAAAAATAGAATTCTACGAAATGAATTATTGGAGTTCATTTCAAATAGATGAACCTGAAGATGTAGAGTTAATAGAATGGTTGTTAGCAAAAAAACAACATTCAAAAAAAATATTATTGTCCCCAAAGAACATCGAGTTAATTGTTTTCGATTTTGATGGGGTGATGACGGATAATACTGCTTATATCGATGATAAAGGAAAGGAGTCTGTGAAAGTTAATAGAGGGGATGGAATGGGGATCTCTCTCTTGAATGAAGCAAATTATAAAATGCTTGTATTGTCGACAGAAAAAAATGAAGTAGTAAAAAAACGATGTGAAAAACTTAATATAGGCTTCGTGCAGGGTGTTGATGACAAGTTAAATTACCTAAAAACATTATTAGTTGAAAAAAGCATCAATCGTGAAAATGTAATCTATGTTGGTAATGATGTGAATGACCTAAGTTGTATGGAGTATGTTGGTTATCCAATTGCTGTATTAAATTCGCATGCTAAAATAATAGAAGTTAGTCGTTACATATTAAGCTTGTCTGGTGGTGATGGAGCAGTACGAGAATTAGCTGATTGGTTATTGTGTCCAGAACAGAAAACAAATATTAGTATCAATAATTAAATTAAGAAATTTATGAACATTAAGGTGGTCAAATATGATGACGAAAAAAGATAATAAACCTATTACTATATGTGAGATAGGCTGTAATCACAGAGGTGATATGAAAACTGCACTAGAGATGATAAAAATAGCTGCAGAATTTTGTAATGTAGATGTGATTAAATTTCAAAAAAGAACTAATAAAGAGTTATTAAGTGAAGAAGAGTTTGATACTCCTCATCCCGTGCCAGATAATTCATATGGTAGTACTTACGGAGAGCATCGTGAATTTCTAGAGTTTACGCTTGATGAAAATATAAAATTAAAACAAGAATGTGAAAAATATGGTGTTGCATATAGTACATCCGTTTGGGATCTAACATCAGCAAAAGAAGTTGCTTCTATTAACCCGAGTCAAATTAAAATACCCTCAGCCATTAATACGAATAAAGAAGTATTAAATTATTTGTATTCTAATTATGATGGTGAAATACATATTTCACTAGGGATGACTAATCGGAAAGAAGAGAGAGATATTGTGGATACAGCCATTAAACATGGCAGAAACAAAGATATTATCTTATATCATTGTATTTCATCATACCCTGTTGAAACTAAAGACTTATACCTGTTAGAAATATCTCGGCTTATAGAAAATTACAGTGACATTGTTAAGAGCATAGGTTTTTCTGGTCACCATAAAGGTATTTCTGCTGATATCGCTGCCTTAACATTAGGGGCGACTCATTTTGAAAGACATTTCACCCTGGATCGGACGTGGAAAGGTACAGATCATGCTGCTAGTCTGGAACCAGATGGTTTTAGAAGACTGGTAAGAGACTTGAATAGTGTTTCTATGGCTTTAGAGTCTAAGCCAAAAGAAATTCTAGACATTGAAGATATACAAAGGAAGAAGTTAAAGCATTTTTCTTGATGTTAAAATTTAAGTAAGAATTTTTTATCTGCTATTTTTATTGATTCTACAGAGTTCATTATTTTAATCTTGTTATTTATCTGTTTTTTTAAGGGTTTAATTGTTGAGTAATTTAAAAAAAGAGTCTTCTTCTTTTGGTAGTGATAAAGATTATGTTTCTATCCCATTCACACCAGCACTAAAAGAATTTCATCATAGACTGACTGAATATGAATGGAAAAAAAAGATCCCGGAATGTGTTTTTATCCGTGATTATGAAAATCTGCCAATAAGCTCTTCTTTTGATATTGACTTGATGGCAAATGAAAGTGCTTGGCCTGCATTAGTTAATGTGCTTAAGTCGACTGCTGAAGTTTGTGATCTAATATTTCTTTATCGAACATCTCATGTAGGTCTTTATGTTCTTGTATTTGATGTCAACCAAGAAACAGGTATGCGTTGTTGGTCTTATTATGAAGTTCATAAAAGGTTGCACTTGAGTGAAAGATGTATTCTAACTGCGAATGACATAGAACTATCGAAAGATGAAGGTCTTCCAGTACCAACAAAATCCTGGCGGTTTTTCTTATCCCTCCATCAAGGTTTAAGAAAAGGCAAGATTGATAAATATAAAGTATTTTTGACGTCAATGCTAGACGAGGATGCAGAAGTTCAAAATCTCTGCTGTGAACGTCTTGGCCTATCTACAGAAGATATTCAATCTATCATTTCAGCACCAGAAAATTTAGATAGGTGGCGTGAAAAAACAGGTGTTCGCTATGCCGTAGGTAAAACACCACCTTCTATTTCAAAGATTTCAAAACTTAAGAAAAAACTGTCAAATAAATTTTATATTTGGAATACAAAAGGCCCTATGTTATTTACACTTCATGGTCCTGATGGTGTTGGGAAAACAACAGTTATTCAAGAAATATCAGATATTATTAATGAATATCCTTTTGCTCATGAGGTCTTTCATCACATTACAAGTTGGAAAAAGAAAGGTAATTTAGTTGATAATGCAGAGTCTTTGAATAAACTAAATATTCCATCAAACATTGAAGCTGTTACGTTTTGGAGAAAGATGATACGTCTAGTATATCGTAATCTATCTCCAGCTATACAAGAAATATGGATTCATTCAAGTAATTACATAAAGTATTCGAGCAATCTAAATCGTCATATTTTGAATTATTTTTATAATCATAAAGTTATTGTTTGCGACCGTTACATATATGATTTATGGGCGAAGCATCAGGTAACGACAGGTTATCTGAAAATCCTTCATCCCCTCCATTATTTTTTCTGTAGAATAATTCGTCTCCCGACAAGAGCATTTATTATTACTGATGAGCCTTCAGAAATATATAAACGGAAGCAAGAACTCTCTCTAAATCAAATAACACAATATCAAAAAGTGATTGAGAATATTATCAACCGTATTGGTGTGCCAAAAAAGAAAATTTCTGTTTCAGGTCGATTGCCGAAAGAGATAGCTCAAGAAATTGTTGAAATTATTCTTGAAGATATAGAACCTGATGTTTTTAATTTTATACGTGAAGAAGTGGCAAAAGTTAAACTAGAAGTTAAGAATTGATCACACAAATATTAATATGATTAATATTTTAGGAAATCTGAATTCTTCAGAATATTTAACTTTGATGAGGTAAAAAATGACAAAACGTAAGATCAATATCGGTGGTGGGAGCATCTGGTTTTCAGAAGGGTGGGATGTTCTCGATAATGCTCCTGTTGAATATGGTAAACCATGGCAACATAAAGGAAAATGTTGGGATTCTAATTTACCGAATGACACTTATGATATTGTCTTTTCAAGCCATATGTTAGAACACGTACCTCACTTCAGGCTTGAGAAAACAATTTCTGAATTTAATCGAATAATGAAAGTAGGTGGCACGCTTAGAATACTTGTGCCGAGTTTAAAAAAAGCAGCCGAGGCATATGTAAACAATGATGTAACATTTTTTAGCGGTTCTAAGCACTACAGTGATCATATGGGAATAGGGGCCAGCTTTATGAGGCTTTTAATTTCTCCTGGAGGCCAAACATTAGCTATTAGCAGAGAGATGGATGAAATACTTGGTGGTTATGCGCATCTCTATTCGTTTGATTTTGAAATGCTCAGTAGAGTATTGGAAAAATGGGGTTTCGGTGAAATAAAAGAGTGTTCTCCTGGGCAATCTGCAATTGAAGAGTTGCGAGATCACCAACATGTTGTGTGTGATGCAAAGCGTTATGCTATGAGTGACTCATTTGTTCGTGAAAAAAAATACATAGAGCCGGGAATGAATAGTTATGTAAGTGGTTTTGATAAAACATCTACAAGGCAATTAGTTGTTGAAGCGAAAAAACGCACATCAATAACTTATGAATTTGAGAAAGAATATCCTTATAATCAAATGTCTCGATTTAATTCTCCCATTGATCGGATAAAGCTTATGATAGTTCACTTTGTTTGTAGCTGCGTTGATTCAACTTATAATTTAGCAAAGAGAATAGGGCTAATAAAGCTTGTGAAATGGTTGATTAAAGTAGGCAACTAAACAGTATAGGCCTCGTCTATTTTTCAATGTTAATAAATATATTGAAAAGACTTCACTTGTTATCAACTAATGATGATGATTAGAAATATTTTAAAACATTAAATAATCTATTTTACTAGTTGCGTGATAACGCATCAAGTATGCGCAATTGAATTACTCTATATTTTGTCGAAATCAGAACTACACCTTTCTCTAAATACATTGCCACATAAAAATCTAGGTGATGATAATGAAGAATTTATTTGGCCAACGCCGTATTTATCATATCTTAATATATCTGCAAGTATAACAGCAGCACTTGTAAAGATAATATATGGTGAAGGCTTGTCTGAAAACATGAAGCTAGGTTCAGTTTCGATTTTATCAGTAATAAATATTGATCTAATTAGAATAGCAAAAGCTGTTATCGATGATTATTATGCATCAATAAAAAATCAATCAATAAATATTGACACTTATGATTACCCTGTATCATTCTGTATTCTTAACGAAGATGAAAGCGTTCTCAATGAATTAAAGTGCATAAGCGAAATTTACCCCACAACTACAAAGTCTGTTTCTATAAAACAAAAGCTAATTAATGTCGCTCGTCGAAGCAAAACAAAATTAGATGTAAATATAAAAAGTAAATTTAAGCGTTACGATCTTCAAAATGAATGCCCCTTGCTTCGTCAACATATGTTAGCTATTGGTATAGAACCTGTAAATATACGCCCTGAACTCTGGTCGTGGACTTCAAATAATACAAAAAATGACGAGGTATATGAACTTGTCTCAGTAATCATAAGTGAGTTTGAGAAAATACTAATCAAGCAAAACATTACGCATAGAATTATAAATAAAGCAAAAATTATTGCCCGGATATTTTTAGTTGAAAGATTAAAGCAGGCCTTAGATAAAGCATTATTTATTAAAGGTGTAAAGTTTGACAATGTTGCAGGGGAAGTGTTAGTCGGTGGCACGCCACAGCAAAATGGACGCTTGTTAAACTGGAAATATCAAATGATGGGTCGTAAAGTGTGGCGATTTGCACATGGTGGAGATCGTGCGTTTTATGATGATGTGCATTGGGGGCTTTCAGAATTACCGTATTGTGGGGTATACCATGTGCATGGTAAAGGCGAATCATCGGCGTTGACGTCTAAGCTTGAACGTCAGGCGACATTTTATATGCCGGAATATAAACCAGAAATTGTTGCAGTTGGTTCTGTTAAAAACCAATTAATTTGGAATAAATCAACATTAGAAGAAAGCAAGCACAATAGATTAAGAAATAAAAAAAATATCGTTCTTGTTGCAGGTTCGTTTCTTGGAGAAAAAGATATGGGGCCATTTGAATTTAAGATGCCGGATCCTTTGATTGCCGATACTCAAGCATGGGTTATCAAAACTTTAAAGGCAATGAAATATAATGTATCTATAAAAGTTCATCCCGGTGGTCATTATCATAATTTAAAGATCCAGGAGCAATGGGGGGTACCTGTTTTAAAGGGGAGGTTTGATGACTATGCAAATAGTGCAAATGTATATGTATTTGATTTTGCAGGCACAGCATTTTTTGACGCTCTTGCTTCAGATAAAGGGGTAGTTTTATTAGATTTGAAAAACAGACCATTTAACATAGATGCATTCGCAGACTTAAATCAACGGTGTCAAATAGTTTCTGCAAAGCCGGATCAGTTTAATCGGATTCGTTTTGACATTAATGAATTGAAAGATGCTGTAGAAAAAGCTATGGAAAGCGAAGGATGCCCAGACTGGTTTGCTGATAAGTATTTTTGGGGAGATAATTAAGTATAATTAATATTGAGCGAAATAAATTTGGACGTCATATAAAGAATAATTATTTTGTGTCGCAAATTCTTATTGGAGAATCAACAGTATGGAAATATATGGAATATTCATCTGTTGAAATATGGTATGCAGGCAATAAAAAAGCTGTTCAGAATATTGTCAAATCTCTGTTAGATGTAGGAATAAGTACTGAATCACTAATGAAATTACTTTCTAAAAGTAATGCGTCATTTTCTGTTATAGCTAAAATTGAAAAAACAATATTTGCGTTTACTGATTATTGTCGAAGTTATCCTATTTTTTACTCTATTCAAGAGAATGAAATACTAATTAGTAATGATGCGAATAAGCTTAAGGATAATTTAAAATATACAAATGTAATTAGCGAATCAGTTTTTGATTGTCTTGCTCTTGGCTATGTTACTGGGAATAAGACGTTGTATTCAAATCTCAAGCAATTAAGTGTCTGTGAATATTTATTGCTTAATCATGATTCATCTTCCCCAGAATTTGGAAAATATTATTTGTATCACAGTAGACGCGATGAAATTGAAGGTTCAGAAGATTATTTTGTAGCTAAATTAGGCGAAGTTATAGATGGCTCAATCCAACGTCTTATAAACAGCGCAAATAATGCTGCTATTGTTGTTCCTATTAGTGGCGGGCTTGATTCAAGGTTAGTGTTGGCAAAATTAGTTGAACATGGATATAAAAATTTAAGTTCTTTTTCATATGGGCCAAAGGGCAATGCTGATGCGAGAATAGGGAAAGATGTTTCGGCGCAACTTGGTGTTCCATGGGAATTTGTTTCTATTAGTACTAAGGAAACGAAGTCATTTTACCAGTCAGAAACAAGAAAAGAATACAGTGCCTTTGCTGATGGCTTAAATGTTATTCCAAACTATCAAGATCTATTACCCATATATAAATTAAAAAAAGCAGGGCGCTTATCTACAGACACTTTAATTGTAAATGGCCAAAGTGGAGATTTTAATAGTGGTGGGCATCTCCCTGAGAGCTTAATGAGTCACGAGGCAACATTAGATGATTTGGTGTCAGAGTTAATAAAAAAACATTATAGTCTCTGGGGAAAATTATTAACTGAAAATAATATAAAAAAAATAAATGAAAATATCATCCAACACTTAATAAATTCTGATGAAAAATCGATACATGATGAATTGACGAGTAATGAATTGGCGAATTTATACGAGCGCTGGGAGTTTGAAGAGCGTCAAATTAAATATATCGTTAATGGACAACGTGTCTATGATTATTTCTCCTTGGATTGGCGGTTACCTTTATGGGATGGAGAGTTTGTAAGGTTTTGGTGTCACGTGCCGGTTGAATTACGTTATAAACAAAAACTTTATCGGAAATATCTGTCATCCTGGAATTACAAAGAGTTGTTTAAAGAGTTTAATCCTCCTATTAGCGCGTGGAGTAAAAAAGCCTCTTGCGCCATTGTTCCGTTATCATTGTTATTAAGAGTTACTCTTGGGCGTCGACGACGAAATTATTTAATAAAATATTTTGATTATATTTCTCGCTATGGAAATCATTACCACTCATTTGGCTTTAAGACATTTTCAGAAAATATCCATGAAATAAAAAATCCGTTCTCACTTTACACACTGTCGTGGTTATGTGAACAAGGTTTGTCCTCCTATATAGACGAATTTGGTCTAGATCCTCTTTTTGATAAACAAGCTTAGTTCATAATGAGAGTTTTATACCTTTGCCGTGTATTTTCTGGTTTTGAAACGAGTCTAGTAAATAAAGAGTGGAAGCCTACAGGGGTTCCGACTATATATAAGATGATAGAAGCTTTTGATAAAAGCGAGCATGAATTGCACTTTATTATGACTAATTGGGGTGTGGGTAGTAATTACGAATCATTTATAGCTGATAAAAATGATCACGAGATTGTATTAAAAGGCTTAAATAATTCCATACATTATATTGCCGGCGAAAACCGTCACCCTAAAATACTGGGCCGTTTACGTGCTAAATTGGCGGAGGTGCGGCGCGTATGGGTGGTGTTAAAACAAGTTTATTTATTTAAACCTGAACTTGTCTATGTCGATCGAAGCAATCTTTTGTCAGCTGCAATGATTTCTCGTTTTTTAAAATATCCAGTCGTGTTAAGGGTAATGGGTGTTTACCCTTCAATGTGGGAAATATTGAAAGGTGCTAGTTTAAGAAATAAGATAGATCGATGGGCTTTTCGCTCACCATTTAAACTTGTTGTTTGCACAGAAGATGGTTCGGGAGGTGAAAAATGGATGCAGAACGCGTTATCTTCTAATGTTTCACGAACTATGATGTTAAATGGAATTGCTGTAAGTAATGCAGATAGTGAATTACCTGCGGAATTAAAAGAAATATCACAGTCAAAATTAAATATCATGTTTATAGGGCGATTAGAGAAAACAAAAGGATGCGTTCAGTTTGTTGAAGCCTTGATAAAACTATATGCAGAGCATAAAAATAATATTAATGCGATAGTCATAGGCACAGGTATAGAAAAAGATAATTTAAAGAAAAAAATTGAAAATGCAGGTGCAGATTCAATGTTTTTATTTATTGATAGGGTCTCACATTCAACGATCCATGCAGTTCATCAATATGCAGATGTTTACGTTTCTCTAAATAATTTGGGTAATTTAAGTAATGCTAATTTGGAATGCTTTTATGATGGGATGTGCGTGATAATGCCTGAGTCACAACCCGATAAAGGGGTTGATGTGTCGACAGATTTGATTGTCCCGGAAGATGCTGTAATTCGTGTCCCATGGGAAAATCAATCGGATGCTTTAGCAAATAAAATAAAAATGATTCTTAATGAACGTGAATTATGCGCTCAATATGGGGAGAGAATAAAAAAAGTGTCTAGAGTGATTCTCAAGACATGGGATGAAAGAATTAACGAAGAAATGGAACTGTTGCAAAAAATAATATGAATTTAAGTTTATTGTTATAGGAAATATCTTGACTAAATTAATTAGTGTCGTTGGCGCAAGACCACAGTTTATTAAAGCGTCAATCTTAATAAAAGAATTACAAAAAAAAGACAATTGCGAACATATTCTCATTCATACTGGGCAACATTATGACCAAAATATGTCCAAGATATTTTTTGATGAATTAGGTATCCAGTCGCCAGATTATAATCTAGAAGTAGGCTCTGGAAGACACGGTGCTCAAACTGGACAAATGATTGAAAAATTAGAAGATGTTTTTCTAGATGAAAAACCAGACTGGGTTATAGTTTATGGAGATACAAACTCTACACTTGCTGCAGCACTAGCGGCATCAAAATTACATATTCCTATTGCACATGTTGAAGCAGGATTGCGTTCATATAACAAGACGATGCCTGAGGAAATCAACAGAGTTCTTGTTGACCATTTATCGAGTATGTTATTGGTCCCTACCGAGACGGCAGTTAATAATCTTCTTCGAGAAGGTTTTAGTGAAAAATATATACATTTAGTAGGTGATGTGATGTATGACTCGGTGCTGCATTATAAAGATTTTATTAAATCGGATAACTCAAGTGAACCGTATCTTTTGGCCACTGTGCATAGAGCTGAAAATACAGATGATAAAGAAAGACTAAGTAGCATATTTGAGATGCTAATTGATTTGTCAAAGAAAATGCCCGTTATAATTCCATTGCATCCTAGAACGCGATCCGCATTAGATAATCTGGGCTTAATATCAAAAGTTGAAAAGCATTTAACCATTAAACCACCTGTTAGTTATCTTGAATTATTAAATTATGAAAAAAATGCTCGTTTAATTATTACTGATTCTGGCGGTATACAAAAAGAAGCCTTTTTTATAAAAACGCCTTGTGTGACTTTGCGCGATGAAACCGAATGGGTTGAGCTTATGGAAAGGGGATGTAATCTTTTGGTTCCACCCACTGATAAAGAGACAATGTTGAAGAAAATAAATGAATATTTGGACAATATCGATATCTTGCTAGAACAAGATGTATGGAGTGGTTTGTATGGGAGTGGTAAAGCCTGTTCAAAAATTTCCAACTTACTTCTAAATTAATAATTACAAAATAAGGTGAATAGTTCTTCTTTGCGAATCGCATTACCAATTTCATCATTCTTACCGAGTTTAGGTGGAATGGAAGTAGGGCTGCATAATATTGCTTGTGGTCTAAAAGATAGAGGGCATGAGCCTGTCGTCATTAGTTCCGCTACTTATGTGAGTCAATTACGTAAATTAAAGCTTCCTTTGTCTTATGAGGTTGTTTCTTTCCCTCCAAAAATATGGACAATATTATATTGTTTTCCCTCGTTAGGATTTTTTATATTAGACCAGTACTTTAAATTTCTTCAATACAAATATAAATTTGATGTATGGCATGTAACCATGGGATACCCGACAGGTGTTGCGGTCACTCATTTTGCAGAAAAAAACAAAGGTATATTGCATCTTATACGTTGTGCTGGTGAAGATATTCAAATGATGCCAGAAATTAATTATGGCTATCGGCTTGACCCTGCTATAGATAAGCTTATGAAGTTGTATTTGCCAAAATGCCCAATGTTGATAGCTATTACCGACAGCGTTGCGCAGGAATATAAATCTATCGGAGTAAATAAATCAAACATCAAGAATGTGCCCAATGGTGTGTCTAATAAAAGGTTTGAGATTTCGGTAGATAAAGAAAGTATCAAAAGTAATTTGGGTTTAGACCAAGATTCATTTCTTTTTATTAGCGTAGGAAGAAATCATCCGAAAAAGAATATGGCTAGCCTTATTAATATAGCTAAGAAGTTAAAGTTAAAGACTGATCTAAAGTTTCAAATACTAATTGTGGGCAACAAAGTATCTGAATTAAATGATTTAGTTGTTAAATCTAATTTAGCTGATGTGATTATCTTAAAAGAACAAATTGGAAGTGAATGGGAAGAAAATATTAAAGAAGTGCCAAAGTTACCTTCGGATGATTTAGTTTCGTTTTATAAAATTGCAGATGCCTTTGTCTTCCCTACATTAATTGAAACTTTTGGAATTGTAATTATAGAAGCGATGTCCGCAGGTTTGCCTGTGATAGTAACAGATGTTCCAGGTTGTAAAGATATTGTACGTAAGGACTTGGATGGAATGGTGGTTCCAGAAAAAAATGACGATGCCTTTTCTGATGCTATGCATTTATTAATGAGTGACAAAATAGTGTTTGAAAAATATTCAAATCAATCTAAAAAGCGTGCGCTAGAATATGATTGGGATAATGTCATCGATAAATATTGTGAGTTATATAGAGAATTAATTTCAACGAATAATAATTTATAAAATATAAATTGTAAGGTATTAATAATGACGGAGAATAAAAATCCGAAAATGGCGGTCGTAGGATGTGGTTACTGGGGAAAAAACTTAGTAAGAAATTATTATGAATTAGATTCTCTTGCTTGTGTTTGCGATTCGGACAGCAATAACATTAAAGCGATTACGGATAAGTATGTGGTTGATTCACGCGAATTTAATGAAGTATTAAAGTCGAGTGATATCGATGGTGTTGTTATTTCAACCCCGGCAGAAACGCATTATAAATTAGCACTTGAAGTACTTCAGAATGATAAGCATGTGTTTGTTGAGAAACCACTTTCATTAAATTATGAAGAAGCCTCAGAATTAGTTAAGTTAGCAGAGTCTAAAGGACTCGTATTGATGGTGGGGCATTTGCTGCAATATCACCCCGCATTTATGAGAATGCGTGATTATGTTAAAGAAGGAAAGCTAGGTGACCTACAATATATTTACTCCAATAGATTGAGTTTTGGAAAGTTACGAAAAGAAGAAAATATTTTATGGAGTTTTGCTCCGCATGATATATCAATGATACTTTCTGTTGTTAATTCCGAACCAACCGAAGTTAGTGCCGTTGGTTCCTCATATATTAATAATGATATAGCGGATGTAACGACGACACATATGAAGTTTGCCGATAATATCAATGCTCATGTACTTGTTTCATGGTTGCATCCTCACAAGGAACAAAAAATGGTTATCATAGGGTCAGAAGGAATGGCTGTTTTTGATGATCAAAAGACAAAAGATGAAAAAGTACTGGTTTATCCGCATAAAGTAACTTGGCAGAATAACCAACCTTTAGCAGAAAAATCTGAAGCAATCAGCCTGGATTTTGAAGAGACAGAGCCCTTGAAAAATGAATGTCAGCATTTCATTGATTGTATTCAAGGTAAGACAAAATGTATTACCGATGGATATGAGGGGCTTAGAGTTTTAAAAGTTTTAAACCAGGCTCAAAAATCACTTGATGAGAACGCACGATGAAAAACGTATTTGTACATGAATCCTCATATGTCGATGAACCTTCGTCAATTGGCGAAAATACGAAAATCTGGCATTTTTCCCATGTGTTAAAAAATACGTCTATTGGTAGTAACTGCATTTTGGGACAAAATGTGGTGGTTGGCCCAGATGTAAATGTAGGGAATTATTGTAAAATACAGAATAATGTCAGCATATATAAAGGCGTAACCTTATCGGATTATGTCTTTTGTGGCCCTTCCTGTGTTTTTACTAATGTCTCTTTTCCTCGAGCAGGAGTTGAAAAGAAAGATGAGTTTAAAAAAACCTTAGTGGGTCTCCACGTCACGATTGGTGCAAATGCCACAATTGTTTGTGGTACTACTTTAGGCGCTTATTCATTTATAGCCGCAGGTGCTGTTGTTACTAAGAATGTGCCTGACTTTGCGCTAATGGCAGGTTGTCCGGCAAAACAAATTGGATGGGTGGGTCATAATGGAGAACGATTGAATGAAAATTTAACGTGTCCAGCAACAGGAAAAAAATACAAAGTTGAAAATGGAAACTTAATTGAAATATGAATAAAAATATAAATGTAAATTTCGTTGATTTATCACGACAACGTTTAAGACTTGATGGTGCGATAGAAAAAGCAATCAGCAATGTCTTAGAGCATGGAAAATATATTCAAGGACCTGAGGTTAGCCAGTTTGAGGAAGATGTTAAAGATTTTTGCGATGTAAGTAATGTTGTTGCATGTGCAAATGGGACGGATGCTCTTTCGTTAGCGTTGATGGCAAATAACATCAAACAAGGTGATGTTGTTTTTGTTCCCTCTTTTACTTTTACGTCTACAGCGGAAGTAGTCTGCCTTGCTGGCGCAGATCCTTATTTTATTGATGTAACAGAAGATACTTACAATATTGATGTTGAAGATCTAATTGAAAATATTAAAGAAGCGGAAAGAAAGGGTTTAAATGCTAAGGCCGTTATTGCGGTTGATTTATTTGGCTTACCTGCGGATTACGACCGTCTGGAGAATATTTGTAAAGAATATGGCTTATTACTTATAGTCGATGCAGCGCAAAGTTTCGGTTCTATCTATAAAGAACGAAAGACCGGAGCATTAGGTGATATTACGACGACAAGTTTTTTCCCGGCAAAACCACTAGGTTGTTATGGAGATGGCGGTGCAATTCTTACAAATGATGATGATGTTGCGGATAAACTTCGTAGTTTAAGTGTTCATGGAAAGGGTACGGATAAATATGATAATATTCATATAGGTATGAATAGCAGGCTTGATACTATTCAAGCGGCTATTTTAATTGAAAAACTTAAGATATACGCGGACGAAATAAAAAGTAGAAATAAAATTGCGAGCACATATAGTTCTGCTCTTTGTGATGACGTTGTTGCTCCTTTTGTTCCTGAAGGTTTAACCTCTGTTTGGGCACAATACACTATACAATTAGAAGAAAAACAAAGAGAAGCTGTGATAGGTAGTTTAAAAGAGAAGGGGATACCTTTTGCAGTGTATTATCCAAAGCCACTTCACTTGCAGACAGCATACCAATCATTCCTGAGTTCTGTTAATGGAATGGACGTGTCGGAAAAACTTTCAAAAAAATGTTTAAGTCTTCCTATGCACCCATATTTAACGGATGAAGAACAAGAATTTGTTATTGAATCAATAAAGAGTGCTTAATTAAGCACTTAATTTTTGTAAATTTAGTATGAAAGTCATAAATGTTTTAGCAGACAGGGATAGTATTGCTAACTATGCATTAGCGCCGCTAATCTTTAATAAGAAAACGTTGTTTGAAATGGGCTTTGACGTTCGTATTAAATATAAAGTAAATGACTCTCTTTTTGAATGTAATACATTATGTGTCATTTCTAAATCCGCAATACGAATTTTAAAGGAAAAATCACGAATTTTTAATTTAGAAGGATCGGTGTTGAATTTTCTGCAGGAAGCTCGTGAGAAGGTCGATAACTTGATCTGGATGGATGATTCAGATAGTACAAGCGTTACACATTTTGAAGTTTTGTCTTATGTAGACAAGTATTTGAAAAAACAATTATTCAAAGATAAAAGTTTATATAGAAAAGACTATTATGGCGGTCGAATATTTAGTGATTACTATCATGAGAACTTTGATGTAAATGATGTTGACGTGTTTCAGCAGCATTATCCATTAGAGAAAAAACATGAAGAAAAAGTAGCTCTTTCATGGAATATAGGTTTGGGCAATATGCATGAATCGTTTACCTTAAAATCATATATAAAAAGAATTGTCCCCTTAGTTTCAAGTAAGCCAAATTATAATCAAAAGTTTGTAAATCCTAATGATAAAAAACCAATAGATTTATATATACGAACTTCTGCAAATTTGGCAAGGCCCTCAGTCGCATTTCATAGGCAGGAGTTGTTAAGGAAATTAACTGGCTACCAAAACAATCATAAAATTATTGGTATGGTTGGCTCTAATGTAAAGAATTCTAATCACTCGCTCGATTTTTTATTAGAGTCTAATTCAAAGAGAATCCCCACAAAGAAAATAAGAAAAATAATGGAGATGACTAAAGTCATGCCCAGTCCCTTTGGTTGGGGGGAATTAGGTGTACGTGATTATGAGGCATTCAAATATGGCGCTCTACTTCTTAAGCCAGATATGTCACATATGGAAACATGGCCAAATTTATTTGTACCTGAAAAGACATTTGTTCCATTGAATTGGAGTTTTTCTGATTTGGCAGAAAAAATGGACAAAGTTTTGTCAGATGAAACTTATCGCATTGAAATTTCTATCGCCGGGCAAGATGCTTATAAAGCGAGTATTTCTGAAGAAGGGATGAATGCTTTTTGTAACTGGTTTACGAAGCAAATTGAGATAGTTCATTAATGAAAAATAAAAATGCCGTTGAAGATCAATTTGATCATATTGTCGCTGAGAATGTAAAAGAACAATATATTTTTGATCTTGATTTATTACGTGGGAAAGACAGGCAAATAATAAGCACTTTAAAAAAATATGGAATTAAAGGCAAAAATTGCCTAGATATAGGGCCTGGCACAGGTCGATTTGTACGGTTTTTAAAAAGCGAGAATGCAAATTTAATTTGTGCAGCAGATATATCTACTGAAGCGTTGAAATGTTGTGAAAAGTATATAGATGAATCTCAAAAAATTGACATTGAATATGAGCCGTTACAATTCGATGATAATTCATTTGATGTTATTATTTCATTTGAAGTGTTGGAACATCTTAGAGAACCGGATAACTATATGTCCGAAATAATTAGAGTAGCTAAGAATGGAGCCTTAGTGCTAGTAAGTCTCCCTAATATAACTTCGTTGATATCAAGAGTTAGAATGTTGTTTGGTTTGCTTCCAGTAGCGATAGCGGCGGATAAAACTCATGTTTCTTTTTATAGAAAAAAAGATATAGTAAAGTTATTTGGTGGAAAAAAATTAACCCCAGTCTTTTTGCCAACGTCAATCTCATTGAATCCCTTTAAAGTAAAATCTAAACTGTCTTTCCCTTCGAATAAATTTATTTCTAGCTTTGACGACAGCTTGTTATTTTATTTTCATGTGAATAAGCAGTGAAAATATTTATTAATGAATAAAAAAATATTTTGTTTGGTTACATTTATAAAATAAAAAAATGCATTAACTTAATGGTTAATCGCGATATTAATCCCTATGTAGAATATCCTGAAGGCGTTAGTCTGAGCTCATTTAATAGTCACTATAAAGAAGGCAAAGTGACTACACATGAAATGTCATTTAATAAAACTAATTTAGGCGACGTAAGTGGTTGGCAAATAAAGGCTCGGCATAAGCTAGCCGAATTAATGTCTTATGATAAAACGTTAATAAAAATTAATGAAAAATATAAAAAGAAACTTTCTTCTGTAGGAGAGATTAAACGTCTTCGATATTATTTAGAAGGATTTGATGGCAATGATATTCCCGTAACATTATTATGGTCTGATAAAGTTAATGTCCATTCAATATTGATTTGTTTAGCTGGTTCGGCTACTGGGGTTCATCTTTTATGGGGCGAATTATTAATGCCTTCTGACCCTGCTCGACTATTAACCGGTGCCGATGTAGGGATTCAGGCAGCAGAGCGTGGTTTTCTTGTGGTCTGTGTTGAGCAACGTTGCTTTGGTGAAAGAGAGGAGAGAAAGTTAATTCCTAGATCAAATGCTCGGTGTGTTGATGCTTTCATGCATTCATTATTAATTGGAAGGACATTAATAGGTGAAAATGTTACAGACATCTCTACTGTAATATCATGGCTTGAGGCTTGTTCTTTACCTATTGAAGTAAAGAACAAAAAAAACGTATGGCTCTATGGACATTCAACAGGTGGTACCCATGCTGTTTATGCCGCAGCAATCGATGAGCGTATCAATGGCGTGGTAGGAAGTGGTTGCCTCAGTCCTATCGCAGAAACGCTTTTAAAAAGACGAAATCCAGAAGGCGATGCAATACTTCCTGGGTTTTTAAAATGGTTTGAGTATCACGATCTCCTTTGTTTATGTGCACCAAGACCTTTTATTGCGGTTGGAGGAAAAACGGATCATATTTTTCCAAGTGAAGGAATGAAGCAAGTTATCGATAAGGCAAAAATAATTTATGACGAACGTAATGCTTCAGATAATTTACAAATAGTGATAGGTGAGGGTGGGCATAGAATGTATACGCATGATATGTGGCCCATATTAATGAGATATTTTCCTGAGGTATCAGCTTAGTATTATTCACCTCAAATTATTCCTATGCTTCTTTTAAATTAAAATAATATATGTGCGGTATAGCAGGATTTTTAATGGAGTCAGGGCGTGTTAATGGATATGCTCCTGAAAAGCTCATTGAAAAAATGACAAATATTTTAGCCCATAGAGGACCTGATAATGCAGGGACATGGTGTGATGATGTTTCTGGGGTGTATTTTGGTCATAGACGCTTGTCAATTTTAGATCTGAGTACAGCAGGTAAACAGCCCATGGAATCTGCATGTGGTCGTTATGTCATTACCTATAATGGTGAAGTTTATAATTTTCAAGATATTAAAAAGAAACTTGAAGCAGAGTTTGATTTTTCTTTTAAAACACATACCGATACAGAAGTTATTTTAGAAGCTTGTGCGAAATGGGGGGTAGATAATGCCGTCAATGAGTTGATTGGTATGTTTGCTTTTTCGCTTTGGGATCGCCATGAACGTAAATTGAGTCTGGTTCGAGATCGTATTGGTATAAAGCCGCTATACTGGCAATTTACTTCAGGGCGCATTGCTTTTGCATCAGAACTAAAAGCACTGCGAGTTATGCCTGATTGGAAGCCTGAAGTCGATAAGCATGCGCTTGGTAGTTATTTGAGACATGCTTATGTTCCTGCTCCTGCAACGATTTATAGTGATGTATTCAAATTACCTCCTGGAAATATACTCACGTGGAAAGCAGGAGAGTCGCCAGAGATCAATCAATATTGGGATCCATTAGCTTTGGCAAGTATGAATGAACAAGTTCATCATTCTATAAGTGACAACGAAGCTATTGATCAGCTAGATAATTTGCTTGGTGATGCTGTTCAAAGGCGTATGATATCCGATGTGCCTTTTGGAGCAATGTTATCTGGAGGTATTGATAGCTCTGTTGTAACAGCATTAATGCAGAAGCATAGCGACCGTCCAGTTAAAACATTTTCAATTGGATTTAATGAATCTGATTATAATGAGGCCATGTACGCATCGGAGGTAGCAAAGCATCTGGGTACTGAACATACTGAGTTATATGTAGAGTCGAAACATTCTCTCGATGTTATTGAAAAAATT
Organism: Gammaproteobacteria bacterium; assembly: GCA_041689615.1. GTDB lineage: Bacteria > Pseudomonadota > Gammaproteobacteria > Eutrophobiales > Eutrophobiaceae > UBA7359. The sequence continues at coordinate 67,844 of JBDNFW010000011.1, forward strand.
CCAACGATGTATGATGAGCCATTTGCAGATGCTTCTCAGATTCCCACTTTTTTGATTAGTAAATTAATTAAGAACCATGTCACTGTTGCTTTGTCAGGCGATGGTGGAGATGAGTTGTTTGCTGGATACACGCGTTATCAATGGGCAGGAAAGTGTGCAACTGTAGCAAAATATTTGCCGGCACAGTTACGAAGTTATGTTGTAAGCGTGATTAAACATTATCCTCCTCAACAATGGAATCAACTTCTAAAAAATATTCCTGAAAAGATACGACCGAATCACGTAGGTGACAAATTATATAAAATCGCATCTATCTTGCCTTTAAATAATGAACAAGATATCTATAAACGTCTTGTTAGCCAGTGGCCAGATCCGAATTCTGTAATGAATAACGGATATGAGATGGAAACCGTATTATCTAATGAAAAGTTAAATAACCTTATTCCTAAATATGTATCGCGTATGCAATACATGGATTTAGTAACGTATTTGCCTGATGATATTTTAGTGAAAGTTGACAGAGCGAGTATGGCTGTTGGTCTAGAAGTTCGAGTGCCCTTGCTTGATCATAGAGTCGTTGAATTTACATGGTCGCAACCTTTTAATAGAAAGATGCGTAATGGACAAGGGAAATGGTTACTAAGACAGCTATTATATCGTTATGTGCCCCAGAAGTTAGTTGATAGACCTAAAATGGGCTTTGGTGTTCCTATTGACCAATGGTTACGAGGGCCTTTAAAAGATTGGGCGCATGATTTACTCTCTGTTGAAAGGCTTCGCAATGGTGGCTTGTTTAATGTAGACGTTGTTCAAAAATGTTTGCAGGAACATATGTCAGGAAGTAGAAATCATCAATATCGTTTGTGGGTTATCTTGATGTATCAAGCCTGGCAAGATCAGTGGTTATAAAATAGAGTTTTATTAAGTTTAATATTAAACATGTCTAAACATCTATGTATTGTCGTCGGCACTCTTAACCTTGGTGGCTGTGAAAAGCATTTGTCATACTATCTGCCAGAATTAAATAAAGAAAAATTTAAGGTAACCGTCTTTACTCTTTCAGAGGATGGCGAGTTAGCAGAAGAAGTAAGATCAAAAGGAGTAAACATTATTGCTCCATGGGTAGCATCTAGGGGAAATAAAAAAAATATATTGTTTAGAGTGTCTCGGCTTGTTTTAGTGGGATTGCAATTTTTAATATACAACATTAAGCATAAGCCAGATCTTACGCATTATTTTCTACCGGGAAGTTATTTGTTTTGTTATCCCATTGCCTACATAGCGGGCGTTAGAAAGCATATAGTAAGTCGGCGCAGCTTAAATGATTACCAAAAAGGGCAGCCTGCTCTCATTATAAAATACGAAAGGTGGCTTCATCTACGTATGAGTGCACTACTTGGAAATTCAAAAGCAGTAGTGACTCAATTAATTGATGAAGAGTTCACCCCTGCAGATAAAACATTCCTCATTTATAATGGTATAAAAAATCATTCTGAAGATATATTTCTTAAAAAGAAAGACTATAGAGAAAAATTAGATGTTTCTCCTGATACGGTGCTTATTTGTGTTGTTGCAAACTTAATTCCTTATAAAGGTCATTCTGATTTAATAAAAGCGGCTGCATTAATAGAAAGTAAGAATAACTGGCATATGATTTTTATTGGCGAGGATTTTACAAATATAAAACAATCGTTAATTGAGCTTGGGAAAAAGCAGGGCGTTGAGGGTAAAATAAGTTTTCTAGGTAAAAGAGATGATGTCTCATATTACTTAGCCGCTTCTGATATTGGGGTGCTAGCTTCCCATCAAGAAGGCTTTTCCAATGCCTTATTAGAAAGTATGTTAGCGGGGTTGCCAATGGTGGTGACAAATGTTGGTGGGAACCCAGAAGCTGTTATTGATTCAAAAACAGGCTATGTAGTGCCGCCTCATAATGAACATGAGTTGGCAGATAAGATATCTAGATTAATTAATAATCCTGAATTAAGAAAAGAATTTGGTTCATTAGGAAAAAAAATTGTGGAAACAAAGTTCAGTTTAACGCAATGTGTTTCTGAATATGAAAAAATATACGATCTAATATTAAGTGGCTATAAAAATTAATGTCAGGATGTAAAAATAAAAAGTTGTTTCTGATAGTTTCTGAAGATTGGTCGTTCTGGTCGCACCGTCTTTCATTAGCTCAATCTGCAATTGACGCAGGTTTTGAAGTTACGTTATTGACCAAAGTAAATACGCTTGAAGAAAAAATAAAAGAAAAAGGCATCAATGTTATTAATATTGATTTTGTTAGATCATCCCGTTCGCCTTTAACAGATATTTTAAATGTTATTAAGCTTGCGCGTATCTTCAGAAAAGAAAAACCAGATTTAATTCATAATGTAGCGCTGAAAGTTATTTTAATAAGTTCTATAGCGGGGATGTTTAGTAAAAAATCAGTCATTGTTAATGCCTTCACTGGATTGGGTTACGTGTTTAGTTCGCAACAATTACAAGCAAGAGGCATACGCTTTTTTCTTAAACCGATATTTCGGTTATTAATGCTGAAGCGTAATTATTGGACGATATTCCAAAACCCAGATGATATGAGTACATTCGAGAACTTAAAAATGATTGTGCCTGAACGCAGTATGCTTATACGTGGATCAGGTGTCGATACAAATGATTACAAACAAACAACAGATAGAAACGATATCCCCGTTGTTATGTTAGCCAGCCGAATGTTGTGGGATAAAGGCATAGGTGAGTTCGTTGAAGTTGCTAAAAGAATTAATAAAGAAAAAGTAAAAGCAAAATTTATTCTCGTTGGTGATGTCGATACATCTAATCCCATGTCTATTCCTGTTCCAACACTCAAACAATGGACAAGTGAAGGTTGTGTTAGTTGGGAAGGTCATAGTGACAATATGCCCGAAACATTAAGTTTAGCCAGTATTGTTTGTTTGCCATCATATCGTGAAGGATTGCCAAAAGTATTGCTCGAAGCTGCAGCAATTGGGCGACCTTTAATAGCCACAGACGTGCCAGGTTGTCGTGAAATTGTAAAAAATGGTGAGAATGGAATACTTGTTAAATTAAAAGATGTTGATTCTTTATATGACGCTATAAATATGCTTATCTTGGACAAAGAAATGAGAGAATTAATGGGCAGAAATGGCCGGAAAATAGTTGAGTCAGAATTGTCTACAGATATTATTAACGCACAGACATTAGCGTTGTATAAAGTAGCTCATAATAATATTACTTCACGAATATAGATGAATGTTTTAAAACTTGTACCGTTATTAATATTTCTTGGAATTATTTCAAGTTTTATTACTAATTTCGTTCGTTATTTTTCAATAAAAAATAAATTATATGATATTCCTAATAGTCGTAGTTCTCATGACATTCCTAAACCTAAAGGTGGTGGAATATCTATCGTAATAATCCTTTTAGGAACAATTGTTATATTGTCTTTTTATAACCTGATTGATCCAGATTTATCTAAAAGCTTATTAGCGGGCTTAAGTATTGTTGCTGCAATTGGCCTGTATGATGATTATAAAAGTTTACCAATTTTAACAAGGGCTGTTTCATATGTGCTTGCATCAATTTTTTCTGTTTATTTGATCGGAGGATTCTCTTATCTATCTATTGATAATTATAACTTGAATTTAGGCTATTTCGGTTTTCTTTTAAGTGTGCTATTTGTGGTTTGGTTGACGAATCTTTATAACTTTATGGACGGTACTGATGGTTTTGCTGCAATACAGACCATATGTGTAGGCTTATTTTCTGGTTCCTTATTGTATATGTCAGGCAATGTTTCATATGGAATCATCCTCTTTTGTCTTGTCTCATCTACTCTCGGTTTTTTATATTGGAATTGGGCTCCAGCGAAAATATTTATGGGCGATGTCGGTAGCTGTACAATCGGTTTTCTTTTTGGATTGTTATCAATTTACACTGAAAAAACGGGAATTATATCTATAAGCGTGTGGCTTATATTGTTGGCTCCATTCATTGGAGATGCTACGTTTACACTCTTTGAACGTATAATTAATAAAGAAAAATGGTATGAAGCACATAAATCACATGCTTATCAAAAACTTCATCAGTTAGGGATATCGCATAGTAAATTAGCTCAAGGTTTACTTATTATTAATATAATCATTATTTGGCCCTCTGCTTATTTTGCCTATTCACATGAAAGTCTTGAATTTATAATGTTAATATTATCTTATTGTACAATCGGTATTATCTGGTTAGTGGTGCAAAAAAAATATCAAAAAATTAGATTGCAGTTTCTATGAGCATAAATAAAAAAGCACAAGTTATTTTTCATGATCTAATGATGTCAGTATTAGCTTGGCAGTTTTCATGGTGGGCTCGGTTTAATTTTGATTTTCCGTTTGAAAATTGGGAAAAAAGCTTTTTATTAATACCTGTTATTGTGTTAATTCAAATGGCGGTTTTTAGTAGGTTTCGTTTATATCGAGGTATTTGGCGATTTGCCAGTATCCCTGATCTTTGGAATATTTTTAGAGCATCAATTTTTGGTGCCTTATCAATTACGTTATTTTGTTTTATTGTGTTTAGACTTGAAGGCATTCCTCGTTCTATATTGATACTGTATCCCTTTTTCTTAATGTTTTTCCTTGGGGCGCCACGACTGGGCTATCGAGTTTGGAAAGATCATTCATTAAATATTAATACAAAACCTAATAGTAAAAGAGCACTTGTTATTGGTGCAGGCAGAGCCGCTGAGATGCTTGTTCGAGAAATAATTAGAGAGGGCAGTTATATCCCTATAGGATTGTTAGATGATAACTCTCAACTAGAAAGTTCAGAGATGCATGGGATTAGAGTTCTTGGAAAGATTGAAGAAGTAAATGAAGTCTGTATCAAACATGATGTTGATATCATCTTGATTTCTATTCCCTCTGCAAATGGTTCTCAAATGAGAGCTATTGTTGAAAAATGTGAGCTAACTGGTTTACCTATAAAAACGTTGCCTGGCATTCAGGATATGCTTTCAGACAAGGTTAGTCTGTCGAAATTAAGAGAGGTATCGATTGAAGATTTATTAGGTAGAGAAAAGATTGAATTAGACTGGAAAGAAGTTCAGAAAGAGCTTGCGAATAAAACTGTTCTGGTAACGGGTGGTGGCGGTTCTATAGGCTCTGAGTTATGCAATCAAATTTCAAAACTAGGCCCATCAAAATTAATAATATTTGAAAGGAGCGAGTTTAATTTATATAAAATTGAACTGGCATTATCTAAATCTCCTGTAACAGTAGAATTCATCTTAGGTGATCTGTGTGATCTCGATAAAGTAGAGCACGTTTTAAGTGAACATTCTCCAGATATAATATTTCATGCGGCAGCTTATAAACACGTACCTATACTAGAAAGAGATGCACGAGAAGGTATTCGCAATAATGTTGTCGGCACAAAAAATATCGCGGACGCTGCGAACCAGTATGGCTGTGATCGTTTTATTCTAATATCAACGGACAAAGCAGTTAATCCTACTAACGTCTTAGGTGCAACTAAGCGAATTGCTGAGCAATATATTGAGAATATAAATAAGATCAGTACTACAAATTATATAACAGTCAGGTTTGGTAACGTTTTAGGATCAGATGGCAGTGTTGTTCCTCTTTTTAAAGAACAAATAAATAAAGGCGGTCCAGTTACTGTTACACACTCGGAAGTAACGCGGTATTTCATGACTATTCGCGAAGCATGCCAATTGATTTTGCAAGCGAGTAAGATGGGCAAAGGGGGTGAAATATTTGTACTAGATATGGGTGAACCTGTAAAAATTAATTACCTTGCGGAACAAATGATCCGACTTTCGGGATTGATTCCAAATAAAGATATTAATATAGAATATTCTGGCTTGCGTCCAGGCGAGAAAATGTATGAAGAATTATTTTATGAAAATGAAATAAGAGAAAAAACTTCTCATAATAAGATTTTATTAGCGAAGCATTCTGTAACAGACTTGAAAGATTTAAACGATAAGATAGATGAGATTATTGAAGCAATTAAAGAATTTGATAATGACAAGCTGAAGACGTTATTAAAAAATATTGCCCCATCTATAGATAATAAAAAAGATAATATTATTTCATTTAACCAACAACAAACATGAAAAAAGTCACTAAAGCCGTATTTCCTGTGGCTGGAATGGGCACACGTTTTTTACCTGCTACGAAAGCAAACCCAAAGGAAATGTTACCTATTGTAGATAAGCCCTTAATTCAATATGCAGTTGAAGAAGCGATTGCTGCGGGTATAACAGAGCTTGTCTTTATTACGGGAAGAACTAAGCGTTCAATAACGGACCATTTTGATAAAGCTTATGAGCTCGAAACAGAACTTGAGAAGCATGGGAAATTAGAAAGACTTGAAATTGTTAGAAACATCATCCCAGAAGGTGTTACTTGTATTTATATTCGGCAAGCAGAACCCTTGGGTTTAGGACATGCAGTTCTTTGTGCAAAACCTGTTATCGGGGATCAACCCTTTGTCGTTATTCTTCCAGATGATTTAATTGATGATGGAACTCGTGGTGTAACCAGTCAACTTGTCGAACAATATCAAAAGGAAAGAAAAAGTGTTATTGCAGTAGAAAATGTTCCTAAAGAAGATACATCAAAATATGGTATTGTTGATACTTCTGAATCGAAACATGATTCACTTTTTAAAATTAGTAGTATTGTTGAAAAGCCTTTGCCAGAAGATGCGCCATCAACATTAGGCGTCGTTGGTCGCTATGTACTTAATCCTGAAGTATTTTCTTGTCTTGAAGAAACGCCTAAGGGAGCAGGCAATGAGATTCAACTTACTGATGCAATCAGTATGTTATTAGGTAAAGAATCAGTTTATGCGTACGAATTTGAAGGGAAAAGATATGATTGTGGTTCTAAGCTTGGTTATATGCAGGCCTCAGTACAATATGCACTTAAAGATATTGAGATAAAGAATGAATTTTCTGACTATTTAAATAGTCTCAAATAATCAAAGCCATATCATAAATCTGGCGACGATCTATATTTTTCTCAACATAATCACTATGTTCTAAGCAATCGACTTTACAATTAAATAGAAAAATACATGGTCAAAATTAAAAACAGTATTCTGTTCTTTTATAGTAGAGCATTAAGTTTTCTATACCGAACTTACTGGTTGTCAATACTAAGTAGAACACCGTTAAAAGCAATTAGCTTTTTGATTAAAAGTACAAAAAATATACATAGCCAATTTGCGTTCACTTTAAATGGAATACGAATTAAGTTTAGGGTGACTGATGCGAATATAATTGAAGAAATATTTGTTAATAAAGAATATGATTTTTTAAAAGAATTTATTAGATCAGTTGATGCCCCCATAGTGCTTGACCTAGGTGCTCATATAGGCGCATTTTCAATATGGGCGTTGAATAAAAATCGCTCAGCAAAAGTGATAAGTATCGAAGCAGATCCAGATACCTTTAATATTTTATTCGAAAATATATTATCTTCTTCAATCGCAATGCCAGAGGTTATATGGGAAGCACATAATTTATTAGCATGGAGTAGCAATGATCAACTTGTGAAGTTTTCTCAAAATGGTCCAAGTATGAGTCATAGAGCAGATGCTAGTGGAAACATTCTTGTGAAAACGATTGACTTTCCTCATGTTTTAAATATTTCTTCATTAATAAATAATAAAGTGGATATTTTAAAAATAGATATTGAAGGAAGTGAAGAAGAGTTTATATGCAATAATCCTGATGTTCTAAGTAAGGTTAAATGTTTGATTATAGAATTACATCCTTATCTTTGTAATACGGGTCGTATTATTAAAGTGGTTAATCAATATTTTAAAAATGTTATTGAAATTAAAGGCAGGGCTTCATCAAAGCCGTTATTATATTGCCGTTGATGGGTAGCCTGTTATTTCAAACATAATATTAAATCTTAAAAATACGTTTTATAACGAATATAAAACGCATAATAAACTTGCAAAAGATACGTTGTACATTATTGCTTTACGAGGGATAGAAATATTTTTTGGTTTTGCCACAACTTATTTTGTGGTTCGTGCACTAAGCAAGGAAACCTTTGGTGAATATCACTTTATTTTGAGTTGCATAGGCATTCTTGCCATATTTAGTTTAAAAGGCCTGAATAATTCTGTTATGCAGTCTATTGCTCGCGGTTATCCTGGCACTTATCGTAAAGCCGTTAAGATTGCATTTGTTGCCAGTTTTGTTAGTAGTTTTATACTTGGCATTATGGCCGTTTGGTATTATTTTCATGGCAGTAGTGAAATGGCTTATGGATTTACTATTGCAGCGATACTATCTCCTTTTGTTCATGGTTTGATGCAATGGAAAAGTATTCATATGGGAAAAGAAAAATTTGGTTCCTATTTTCTTTATAATAGTCTAGGTATGCTGATCATGTATCCGCTGATTATTATAACTGTTTTATTTGTTCCAGGTACATTGCTGGTTCCATTAACGCTTATTCTAATTGTACCTTCAATAATAAATCTATGGCTTACAATACTTAATTATAGAAAAATACAGGCCGATGCTGCAATTGAAGATGGAAATATTGCTTACGGGATAAAAACCACTTTCTATACTTCTTTCTATATCATTTCCATGCATGTTGATAGATTATTACTATTCTTTTTTCTTTCCCCAGCCATACTGGCAACGTATGTCGTAGCTGACCGCATAGCCGATTTATTTAGAAATATAACACAGGATTTAAGTGTTGTTCTTGCCCCAAAATTTGCTAATTATGACAACTACACAAGTAAATTGGATCGCTATTTGAAAATATTTGTATTGGTTTATGGTGCTACAATTATTATTTTTGCATTTACTATTCTTCCCTGGTTAATGATTTTTCTTTTCGGAGAAAATTACATTGATTCAATACCCTATGCACAAGCATTACTCTGTTCGGTAACGATTGGCAATATGGCAACAATTAAATTCAGATTCATCCGATCAAAAATAGATGCTACCAGTTTTCGTGATATTACCGTATTCACATCTTTAGGACGCATTATCATATCTTTAACCCTTATCCCTTGGTTAGGTATTTTGGGTGCTGTCATATCCGTATTTTTATACCGTATTATTCATGCTTTAGTAGTCAATGTTGTAATTAAAAAGAATTATCCTATTGATGGCGTATTGATTACCTCTCAGTAATAAATTTGTCGATCAGTAAATTTTTCTAAATAATGAAATTGAATGGAACAGAACAATAAAAATTGCTAACTAATAAACCAAATCATCAAGACGCTGAACAACAATTGAAGGCACTCGTCAAAGGTCTCTTCCCAAGCTTTAATCGATATTGTAAATTATTTGTTAATGTATCTAGTTTGAGCGTGTTAAGAATTTTAGAATATGAACGACTTGAAAAACATAACCTATCAGGAAAGATACTGGACTATGGAGGGGGTGAAAATTCACGTTATCGTAGCTTAATCTGTAAATGGGCACATGACTATTTCTATGAGTCAGTTAACATTAATAAAGAGATTAATCCTACTTACATTATCGATGAGTCTACTCAGATTCCTGTATCTGATAACCAATACGAACATGTATTGAGTCTTAATACATTAGAACATATATATGATATTCACTTCGCTTTAAAGGAAATACATCGTGTTTTAAAACCGAATGGAGAAATTGTTTTAAGTGTTCCATTTATTTTCCGTGTGCATGGTCATCCCGATGATTATTTAAGGGGCACCGCTAGTTGGTGGAGCAAAATTCTCAATCAAACTGGATTTAATTATATTGAAATTGAAGCATTGAATTGGGGGCCTTTCACAACAGCTTCAACAATTTCAGGAATGCCTGGTCCTTTTAAACGTATTCGACTTCATGTAAACCTGTTGGCTGATATTCTATATGCAGTATTCCGCTATTCAGACCTTAAAACTTATAGTGAAGTACAAGATGTCAGCATTTGTAATGCTCCTTTAGCTTACTTCATAACTGCCAGGAAGGGAGGATGAAGCGCTGTATTTTGCACATTGGCCAATCCAAAACGGGAACCTCTGCAATTCAAGGATTTTTAAATTTAAATAAAAAAAAGCTGCAAAACAAGGGAATATTGTACCCTGGAGTTAAATTCCATGGAGTGACACTTGATTTAATTAATCATAATTCTGTCGCTGATTCATTATCAGGTCTAAGAAGATATCCTGAAATTGAAGCTGACGAATATTTTAGACAGTTTTCCGAACAATTAATAAATGATGATTGTCAAACAATGGTGATAAGTGGTGAACATTTCTTTGGTGGAGAACCTCGTGTATGGGATGTGCAGTCAAAGGAAGAGTACATTGCGGTATATAGAGAAAAGTTACAAACTCTTCAATTATTTTTGCAGGAATATACACTTACGATAATAATATATTTAAGATCTCAGATAGAATGGATAGAGTCTGCAATAAGTCAAGTCATACGTTATGAAGGCTTGATTGGTAAAAAAATATATAAAGATGACAATCAATTTTTTGAATTAATGAAGCCGGTGCTTGATTATGAGAATCTATTAGATCAATGGTTTGATATTTTAAAACCAGAAAAACTTATTTGTATCCCGTACCAAAGAGATAGTCTTTATGGGAACAGTTCTGTTAGTGACTTTATATGGCGACTCGGCATAAATGATGAATACCTGACTAGAAAGGCTATTTCTTATAAGGAACATGATTCTCTATCCAGAGAATATATAGAATTAAAAAAAGTACTCAATAAAGAACCTCTCAGTAAAACAGAAGAATGGCTGAGAATTTATTGTTTAAATAAGGCAAATGCTAAAAATAGCAATGGTGAAAAATATAAAGTTTCGACTGAACTGCATCGAGAAATTCAAGAGTTTTATTTGAAAGAAAATATCAATATTACAGAAAAATATATTAAAGACGGGTTGTTTAGTATAAACATTACTGAAAACCATCATAATGCTGCATGCAGCAATGACATTAGTAACATTATAAAAGCTGCGAAATATTTTTATAAAGAATACTATTCATTTTCAGCGATGATAAAGCGATTTGAGATATATATAAAAATATATTTACGAACTCATGCAAAATCACTTCACGCCATTTTATATAAAGTGAAAACAATAATTATAAAAATCTATACCGTCTGAGTTAAAAGTAAAAATTTTGTCAATTATTTCTATTTCAATTACTTCATATAATGCATGTGAAACTATCGAGGATGCAATTAAATCGGCTATTAATCAAGAATGGCCGAATAAAGAAATCATCATATATGATGATTTTTCAACGGATGACACGGTGGAGATTCTAAAAAAGATTGAGAAGTTAGAGCCACAAATTAAGGTTTTATATGGAAAAGAAAATAAAGGTGTTGCTTATGCGCGAAATCAACTTATAAATCATGCAAAAGGAGAATTCATAGCTTTCTTTGATGACGATGATATCAGCTTGCCTAATCGTATCCGTACTCAATATGAAGCAATTATCTCGGCTGAAAAAGAATTTAATTCAGATTTGATTATATGTCATACCGCCCGCCAACAAATATATCCAAATGGTTATCAACAATATGAAGCTACCATAGGTAGTGATAGCAAGGAAATACCTTCAGGCAAAATGGTTGCCGATAGAATATTATATGGTCGTTTAAGTCCAGGAGTAATTGGGTCTTGTGCAACTTGTTCCCAGATGGGACGTAAATCATTGTATCAGGATTTAAATGGTTTTGATGAATCCTTTAGAAGAATTGAGGATACAGAATTCAATGTTCGATTAGCTCTTGCTGGCACATATTTTGTTGGTATTGCGGAACCATTAGTAATACAAAATATGACTATGGCAGCACACAAAAATCTATTTGAAGTTATTGATTATCATGCATTACTTACCAGAAAGCATTCAGGTTATTTAAAAGAATGTGGTTGGCTCGGTTTCAATACAAAATGGCAAGCGGTACAAATGAGCTATATGAGTAAAAAGAAGATGTTTTTTTTATATTCAATCTTTATTATTTTTGTATTATTTCCAGGGAAAACAATTACACGAATAAGATGGTCGTTGCCGGCGTTAAGAACACGACGTAACTTTAATAAATGGCACAATGGTGATTATGACTGAACATAATAAAAAAAGTGATGTATTTTCGCTTATAACAGTTGGAATAACTTGCTTCAATGCAGAAAAAACGATTAAGCGAGCTATAAAAAGTGCTTTAAATCAAAGCTGGCCAAATATTGAAATAATCATTATCAATGACTGTTCGACAGACAATAGTTTGAAAGCTATCTCTAAATGTGTTGATAAGCATAGAAATCTAATAGTGATTAATCATGAAGTTAATAAAGGATGTGCCGCTTCACGCAATCGCATAACTCATGAATCTAAAGGTGAGTTTATAGCTTTTTTTGATGATGACGATTCTAGCCATGAAGATCGTCTTAAAACGCAGTATCAAAGGATATTGGAATATGAAAATAAATATCATGTAGATATGGTAGCGTGTTATTGCTCTGGTATTAGATATTACCCAAACGGTTATAAAATGCCTTTTCGAGCTATTGGATCACAAACAATAATACCTAAAGGTTTGATGGTTGTAGATTATCTACTGATGTTCAAAAAAAGAAATGGTGTTTTTTATGGTGGTGGGACACCCGCCAACTCCATGATGGCACGACTCGACATTTTTAAGAAAGTAGGTGATTTTGATATAGTGTTAAAACGTCAGGAAGATGCTGATTTTGCAATTCGTTTGGCATTTATGGGCGGCCATTTTATAGGTACAGCAGAATTCTTAATAGAGCAGTATGCAACAATAAGTCATGACAAAACATCATTAATAGAATATGAATCATCATTAAATATTAATATTAAAAACAAAATTTATCTTGAAGGATGCGGGCTATATGATTATATGATGAAGTGGATAAAATTAAGACATTATTATCATAGTAATCGGATATTTAAAGCTCTTCCTGTAATATTTTACATGTTAATAAATCATCCTGTTAAATTTGCAGGGCATTTTTTTGTATCAGGCACAAAAAGAATGGCTCACGATATGAAAATAAATAAAATTTTTTTAAATGCCAATATTTTCTTCTAATATTATAAATATTTTAATTACTTGTTTGTTTGCTTACGGAGTTTCATTTGTTCCAAAGTATATTTTAATCAATCTATTTAAAATACTTTCAGTTTTAATATCAGTGCTTATTATTTATTCATATATATTTAATATTGGAGATGTTGTATATATTTTTAAATATTATAAAAGAGCATTTTTTGTATTTGATGACGGCATTAATATTTCGTTAATATTTCTATATTATATATTGTTGCTAAATAAAAATATTATTTACTCGCAAATAGCATTGATTGCATTTCTCATGGCTCTTGGGAAAATGGCAATAATATTAATAATGATATGTTTAGCATTCTTGTTGATTAATAATAAAGACAATAGAAAAAAAATATTAATACGATTTTTGACGACATTTTTTATTGCAATATTATTTATATTTTCTTCTGGGAAATTAACATTTCATTTGTACGATAATGATTATGGGGGGGTCTTTCAGGCTCGTTCAATGATTGGTGGTGATTTGAAAAATAACCTAGGTTCATATAAGTATTCAGCGCCGGCGTATAATGATTGTGATGTGTGTTTTATTACAAGTCCATTTAGAATAAGGATGTTATCAATGATAGCTGGTGCATGGATGACTGCGCAAGGAGGTTTTCCCAGAGAGCAAGCAGTAAGTTCACCAGAAGAATTTGCAGATTTAATTTATAATGCTAACCCGTATAACATCAATGACAGATTAAATTTGACATATGATGACTGGTTGATTGTTAGTGGCGTTCATAATTCATATTTAGGCATAGGTTCTAGTTATGGGCCAATAGCCTTAGCAATGCTAGTGATATTTATTGCTTTTATAATTGTAATATCATGGAAGAATAAAAATGATTCTTATTTTTATAATGTATGTTTTTCATACTTTATTGTCATTACAATATTTAATCAAAGCCAGCAGTACATACAAGCTTATAATCTGGAATTAATTGTGCTTTCTTTTTGTGGTTCTTATATCTTCAATAAAACATATAATTTATTGCCTGATATAGATCGTCATGACAATTGTAAAGCTTCATAACTTAATTATATAGTATATGCGAATTTTGTTTGTTTGTAGAAGTTTTCATGATATGGCAGGCGGCATAGAAAGAATGGCCATATGGATGATGAACGAATTAGATGCAAGAAATCATCAGATTGGTTTAATAACATGGGATCATGATGATGCGGTGTCACATTATTTTCTATCAAAAAATATACTATGGAATAAGTTGAATATAGGTGATCCTGATTGTCAAGCAACATGGACAGAACGAATAAAACGTCAGCGTAAGATTAGACAGCTTACAAAAGAATTCAACCCTGATGTGATCATTGCTTTTCAAGTAGGTGCATTTTTAGCAGTAAGGCTTGCAATTATAGGCTGTAACTATCCTATTGTTGCAGCTGAACGTAACTCTACTGATATGTATAAATATATTAGAAATGGATGTTTCCATAAACTTATAAGCAGTATTTTTTTAATATTTTCAACACGTATCACAGTGCAATTACCTAGTTATGTTGGTAAATACCCATTATATTTAAGATCTAGAATATCGGTAATACCAAACCCTGCAATCTATTCTCAAGAGACAGAAAAATGTACTGAATCAAAGAAACGGCAAAAAATTATATTATGCTTAGGGCGACTTTCATATCAGAAAAATCATGAGTTTTTATTGAGCTCTTTTTCTTTAATATCATCAAAATATCCTGATTGGCGGCTGATTATTATTGGTGATGGTGAATGTCATGAAAAATTAATGACTTTGAAAAATAAGTTATTATTGGGTGAGCAATGTCAATTTTTAGGAAAGACTAAAAATGTATCAGAATGGTATAAGAAATCTTCTTTTCTTGTGCTGCCATCATTATGGGAAGGGTTTCCAAACGTTTTGTTGGAAGCATTTGCTCATAGTTTGCCTGCTATTGGATTTGAATCAACGTCAGGTGTTAATGAGTTAATTGTACATGGTCAAAATGGACTGTTATCTGTGAATAATGAAAAACAATTTGGAAAATCAATGGAACTATTAATTACGAATAATAAAATGAGGAACGACATGGGTATTGCTGCAACCCTAGATGCTAAAAAATATGAAATAAATAACATATCAAATCAATGGGAAGAATTATTTTTGAAAATCGTAAAAAATAATATTAATTAGTTATGAAAATATTATTTGCAACTAAAGGACTTGAAAAATCATCAGGTGGTTCAGAGAGGGTGTTTACTGAAATATGTAATGAAATTTATAAGGATAATAAAGACTTAAGTGTATTAACATTTGATAGGCCAGGATATGAGCCTTTTTATTCTCTGAATAGTTTAATAAAAAAGATTTCATTAAATCATGGGAGTGTTTTTAGACATGCATCAATTATCAGCTTTTTCATAAGCATCTATTTAATAAGAAAAGTCCTTGTTAAGGATAAACCCGATGTAATAGTCGCATTCATGCACAGTATGTATGTACCCTTAGCACTAGCTTCTCTATTTTTAGATATAAAAGTAATTGCAAGTGAACATGCAACTTTTGAGTATTATGATAAAAAGAAACTAGAGATTTGGTTAATAAGAATTGTTACACCTCTATTATCAAAAATAGTATTTTTATCTGAAGAGATTATGGCTGCGTACCCTAAACCATTGCGGTCAAAAGGGTTTGTCATATCAAATCCTGTCAATAATGACTTTCAAGGGGGGGTGACAGAATCTGTCGGAAAAGAGAACATTATTTTGTCTGTTGGAACCTTTGACAATAATAAAAGACATGCTTTGTTAATAGATGCCTTTATGAGTATTTCGAAAGAATATTCTAGTTGGCGTTTGATAATTTTAGGTGATGGTCCACTACGAAATAATTTAATTAAATTTGTTAATGATAAATCGATGGGTG
The DNA here is from genome assembly GCA_041689615.1 of Gammaproteobacteria bacterium. GTDB lineage: Bacteria > Pseudomonadota > Gammaproteobacteria > Eutrophobiales > Eutrophobiaceae > UBA7359. Next base: position 83,894 of record JBDNFW010000011.1, read on the forward strand.
AAAGAATTTTGTTACCAGGAGTTGTCAAGAATGTTGAAGATTATTATGCTAAATCAAATATATTTGTATCGGCATCACTGCGAGAAAGTTTTGGTTTGGCTATTGCGGAAGCAATGCTTTTTGAATGTGCATTAATTTGTTTTTCAAGTTCATATGGTGCAAAAGAGCTCTTGCATGATGGTGAAAATGGATTGTTAATTAAAGAGTCTGCTAATGACGAAGGCAATAACTTGAACTTGTCAAAAGCACTAGAGAAATTAATCTGCGATCCTCAATTACGTGTTGAATATGGCAAGCAAGCTAAAAAATATATAATTAAGAATTATGAGACAAGTAAAATTGCAGAGAAATGGAAGGTGTTTCTAAAATTTAATGTTGAAATATAGATGCATTATTTTATTGACTGTAAATTTACGCTTAAAAGTAAAATGCTTTCATATGTGAAATACACATGATTTATATTTTTAGCGATATTGTAAATGATTTTAGTCATATCATTTCTATTACTATAGTTATATTCGCTCTTTTTATAAGTTATCAAAAGCGTTTTCTATTTATCTTCCCGAACTATTCTCTAATTATTTACTCCTGCCCATTTGTCACAATTATTTTATTCATACTATCCGTTCTAGCTGTGTGGCATAGCGCAGATAGTAGTCACGTTGCCATTAGTGCTTTTCTTCCATGGAATGATGCAAATGGATATTTTCATTGCGCGCACAATTTTTTAGATAGAGGGGAAATTAGTGATTTTTGCCAGAGAAGACCAATTTATAGCCTTTTTCTTGCAAGTTTACTGGGTTTAGCTGGCCGTGATTTGCAAATTGTATTAATTATTCAGGCTATATTACTTGGTAGTGCCGTTTATCTATTTTCTCGACAATTGGAACGTTCGTTAGGGATAGCTGCTGCATTAATAATTTTTTCATTTCTCTTTCTGTTTTCAGTCGAAACAAGTAATACCACCTTGACGGAAAATACTGGATTTCTTTTTGGATTATTAGGACTAACGTATTTATGGAATGGAGCCAAAAGAAATAGCTTATTTTCAATTTCGGTAGGAACCTTGTTGTTAACGTTAGCACTCAATGCTAGATCTGGAGCTTACTTTGTGCTTCCAGCTATCATAGTTTGGAGCATGTTGTTTATTTTAAATAAAAGACGCAAGAAAGCTATAACAGCTTTGATTGTTTTATCTGCAATTTGTGCTGGATTTTTAGTTAACTCAGGTTTACTCATGGTTCTTGGTGGGGAACAAAAAATGAATAATGCAAATTTTTCCTATGTGATATATGGCGTGACAGCTGGAGGAAAAGGCTGGAGGCATGTCTATGAAGCTGAGCCTGAAATATTTTCTGAAGGCGGCGGTGAAGTTATTACTTCACAGAAAATATATAAAGCTGCTTTAAATAATTTAATAGATAAACCTAATCTTTTTATCAGTGCTTATTATCTAGGGTTTAAAAATTATTTTGATAAAATCATACGTTTTGTAAGAGTTAAACCTTACAGAATAAGTGTGTTATGGATATTTTTTACGGTTCTATGGTTTGTTGGTTTGAGCACAGCAGTTCTCAATATTCGTCGTGATCGAGGTTATTCGCTTATTGCATTTTTGGCTATGGGGGTAATCCTGTCTGCACCCTTCATTACATTTGATGGTCGGAGTAGGATTTATGCTGCAACACTACCTATTGACTCTGTCATGATCGGGATAGGTTTTGTAACTATACGTAAATATTTTTCTCAACTTTATTTTTCCTCGTCTAGTTTTGAAGATCGTATACAACGTACAAATCTATTTTGGATAAATATTTTTACAGCAATAATAGTAGTTATTCTGTTACCTGGACCATGGATTGTTAAATCATGGGCTGCTCTCCCCGCACTTCCTGATGAACAATGTACCGATGAATTCGAATCAATAATTCTTCGTCCTGGTTTAGAATCTCCTATGTTGGGAATAATTGGTACAGAAAAAAATACTAACCTATACCCGTTACGTGTTCCTTTAATTAACTTTAGAAAAGGACTAAATGATAGATCCATTTATTTATATAAAGAGTTTGCTGCCCTACCAGAAGAAACATATCTTTTGTGGGGTTATCAACGGTCTGAAAAGGAATATGGAAAGCAGTCAATGATAATTTGGCCAAACATGAAACAAATAATTGAAAAAGGTGACGTAGTACACTTGTGCGTTAAGTTGAATGCAAATGAGTATTTGCCTGGTTTTGCAAATGTTGAATCATCGAAAATACTTAAAAGGTATTAATAGGTGAATATAAAAGGCATGGTGATTCTATGAAGACAGCAAAAAAAATGCTGATTGCAAAAATAACCTATCGAATTATTAGTTTTATACATATTTTTATTGGTCGTAACGATATTGTTGAAGTAGTAAGGAGTAATTTACGTTGGGAACTAGATATTAGAGAAGGGATAGATCTTTCTATCTATATATTTGGTAGTTTTGAAAGAAGTACGGTTAAAACATATCGTGAATTATTAAAACCAGGCCATGTCGTTTTAGATATAGGGGCTAATATTGGAGCCCATACACTGATTATGGCTGATATTGTTGGGCCTAACGGAAGTGTCATTGCGTTTGAGCCTACCGATTATGCATATCACAAATTAATTAAAAATATTGAGTTAAATTCAAAATTGAAAAATAATATTAATCCACAACAAATAATGTTAACTAATGATAATGAATCAATAGTCGATGAGTTAATCTATTCAAGTTGGCCAGTTGATGGTAACAAAAACAAATTGCATCCAATTCATAAGGGTGAATATAAAACAACATCTAGTGCTATAGCTTGCACACTTGATAGCTTCTTAAAGAGTATAAATGTTAATAAAGTTGATTTTGTAAAAATCGACGTTGATGGTTATGAGTATGATATATTCTGTGGAGCGGAACATATATTGTCATCTATGAAACCCATCCTATGTTTTGAGTTAGCGCCCCATGTTATTAAGGAAAGAGGGAAGTCAGTTGAAATGCTAATAAATAAAATTACTTCATATGGTTATCAATTATACAGAGAAAGCAACTATAAAAAATTACCTAATAATGTAAATATACTTAAGAATTTTGTTGATGAAGAATCAAGTATAAATATAATTGCTGTGATTCAATAAATATTAATGTTTTTTTAGCAATGTGTCTGGTTATATAAAGGGAAACTTAGCGCGAGATATTTTTTAAATTGAGTCTTATAAAAAAGACCTTAAAGAAAACTCTCTAAGGTCTTTTTTGTTTTGGCTCCCCGGGACAGGCTCGAACTGCCGACCTAGTGATTAACAGAACTAGATACAGCCCTGTTGAGTAAGGACTCCCAAGCGATTCCCTCCAAACCGATCCTATGCCGAACTAAAATCGGTCAGTTTATGTAAAACGCCCATCTAACCTCATGAAAATTAATGGGTTACTGAGACCAAACTCCGAAATACCCCCGAACTTACCCGCCCAGCAGTATGTAATCCTCTCAAAAACTCAGAAAAACAGCATTTTGCGCCGTTTTCCTCTACCGATAGGTGAGGGGGATGCCCCGCGGGCGGGCCAAAAAACCTGAAAACCTGAAAATCTGGCGGCCTCAGGATCCTCGCTGCCTCAGGGGGTACATGCTCTGTGCCAAAATCTTATTCAATTGGGGTTGAATTGGTGTTTATCCAGTCTCTAATGTTGTACAAAAACATGAAGTATTTGTTATATAAAAAACTCTTTAAGTAAAATCATAGAATGCTAATGTGACAGAAATCACGATATTACTGTGATACATATTTCAACTTGTTGTAATACACTATACGAATTAGCACTGTGAACCGTATTAATAATCATTAGGATAAAAACATCATGCGCAATCTATTCATTTCAAGTTTACTACTATTCATATTGGGGTCTTTAACCAGTGTTTATGCAGACGATGACGATCATAACAAAGGAGTAGAAACATCAACGGAACAAAAAAGTGACCAAGGTTTAGAGCATGGAAAGGCTTATGCCGGCGACAAAGAGAAGAAGGAAAAGAAAGAGAAGGGCGACAAGGATAAAGGCGACAAAGAGAAGAAGGAAAAGAAAGAGAAGGGCGACAAGGATAAAGGCGACAAAGAGAAGAAGGAAAAGAAAGAGAAGGGCGACAAGGATAAAGGCGACAAAGAGAAGAAGGAAAAGAAAGAGAAAGGCG
>JBDNFW010000012.1:0-5486 GCA_041689615.1 Gammaproteobacteria bacterium
ACCTACGCCGCGGTCATTGTAGTTCATTACGTAGTAATACGTATTGTCCACTTTTTTCCACAAACTTATCGGCAATCCTGTGTCTATATTCCTGAGCTCTTCAAAAGTATAGACAAGCTTCATCAACATTCCTTTTGTCATTTTCAAGCTTCTTCTGTCCAGCTTCGAAAGTATTTTAGAATAGCCTCTGTTAAATGATGCTTTTCTAAAAAATCATAAGCTTCATTTTCCGATAGAGCTAAAATTCCCTCTCCTGAACCGGTCATATTTCCAACCGGTTCAGAGTAGCGAGTGCCAGCCCCACCAAAATATTCCAAAAACCAGTTTCCTTTTTTAGTGATGTACAATGTCTCCTCGATACAATTAAAATCTGATGATCCCAAAAAGTTAGAATATGATTCTACTTTCGTTGCAGTTTCCGTGTTGTATACTTTACTTCTAATAATCCTTACCATGATTTAATTCTTTAATTATTTAATTCTTTAATTATTTAATTTTCGCTCGGCAAACAGGTTATGATACCTATGCCGTGGGTAACGGGACCGTGGTTCCCGTAACCAATATGTAGGTTCATGATACCGTCGGGAAAAGTGGTAAAACCAATCTTCCTGTTCCATAGTTCATCATTGTTATAATCGGATAATGTAAGCGTACATTCGCTGTCCGCCGCAGTTATCGTAAAGTAATACGTGCCCGGAACGTTCTTCTTTTTAAGAACGTACAGTACTTCCGTCTGGATGATGTCGTATAGCCAATAGCATTCTGCCAAGTCCATTAACGCTTGCATTCCAACACTGTACACCGAACTCTTTAGAATGCCCCTGTACATTTTTTCACTACCGTAATATTGTTTCAGTTCGTCTTTAATATGATTTAATGTATCCATACAATTTATTTATTATTAAGTTCCAATAATTTTAATATTTCGCCCATCTTCCGATCGACGTGCTTAGCAGCTTTGTGATTAGAAGTGCGAGGGAAACATTCCCGCACTTCTGACAAAACTCTATATTGCGCCTTCAGTTGTAATTCAGTTATATAAAACATTAATTCCTATCCTCCATACCTTGAACGAATCCCCTGTTGTAACCACCTTTCCAGTGGTCCTCTCCCCAATCGGGATAAGGGCACATGGGAACGTAAGGTTCGTAACAGTTGACAATTTCATAGCACCAACCGCTTTTATAACCTTCTTCCCAACCTTCGCAAAAGGCACTTTGTTCGGTTTCGCTGTTTGCCGAACCTATGTTTGTTTCGGGCATAAACGAAAGGCTTATGCCGACCGCCAATATAAATAGTACTTTTTTAGTTTTTTTCATTTCTCAAATCTTTAGATAATCGTTTAAGGTGTCTCCTGAACCTCGGAAAATGTTCCTGTACCACATTGGCATTGTACATATCCGATCTCGGTTCAGTCTGTTTTCTGTGCTCGATATCCTTATCGGACAGAAAATCTATCATGATAAGGTTCAAGTACGTTGCGTAATGTTTAGGATCTATCTTCTTCAGAAGTAGATCATTATGAAAACGCTGTATGTAATTTGCTATTCCCGCCAAACTTGAGCGATAGCTCTTTCGGCCGAACTCCGGTTTATCGAATCTATGCATCCAGAGTCCAGTTTTTGCCGTTAAAAGTATATATCTTGCTTCGATACAATATCTTGTTGTAGCCTATGGCCCTGCCCATGCCCGGATCATCAAGGATGGGGGGAGGCGCCAATACCATTTCGGGTTGTGTATGTGATACGCTCATCTCTATGGTATCGCGCATTTCCTCAAGTCGGGCCCTATCCTTTTCAGAGAACCTAAAGCCCTTTTTATATGTCAATGTCCTGTCAACGGAGATGTGGGCGCAATAGTTTTCTGCGCCCGGTCTCCATATGCTTACGCCATTACCAAAATGTGCGTAATAGAATTTATTTTTCCTGTTCATCCTTCATCTTGTTTAATTCATTAATCTGTTCCTCAAGCCATTGGACCCTGACTTTTCTGTTTGGCCAAGGCCAATAATAAAGACTTTCATGAGATCCAGGTGGATATTCTTTATAATAACGATTATACCAACAATCAAAGCACATCGCCTTGCTTCTCATGTATGAAAGGAACCAGTCTAAAGAATCACCATAGTCTAAAGTTATAAAAGAAGAATAACAAAGACCAGGATCGGTCTTTGCCCTCAGATACCTATTTAAAACCTTTGTAAGGATATTTACTTTTTCGTCGGACGTAAATTTATACATCTCGCTCATAACCTTATCGATATTATGCAGCATACAGCTGCGATTATACTCAATATGATGGACGTTATACAAAAATCTATGACACCATCGATACCGTCCACATAAATGGACGCCAATATGTTAAGAAAGGACAGGAGGAACAGGAAATATCCCGTCCCTCTTAATCCCAACTTCAACAGCATACGATCTTCCATACCCATTACGATACTTCCAAACGCCTATAGTTAGCCTTGCTACGTCCCTTTACGTACCCTGTCTCAGGGTCCTTCGGTTGATACAGTCTCTCGATGGGCGTATCCGGATTATTAGGGTCGAACTTTATACTCTTGTAATAGTTCGGCTCCTGTACGTTGTAAAGCGTAGCGGTACCATAGGATTTGTTGACCTTTAGCCTGAAAGGCATGTCCTTATATTCCTTGGAACCGTTGGTGCAATTGAACTCTATGTCCTGTACCTTCGTATTCACGGGCAAATCCCTTGATTGAAGATATTTCTGATAAGGCGTCAAGCACGGTATAGTGTATTCGCCCTTGGAATCCTTGGACCTATTGTCATGGAACCAATTGTAAAGATGTCTGGTAAGCTTTGCCTGTACCAGGTATGTGTTGTAGTAATCGCGCTCCGTCGTTCTTGTGAACAGGCTCAATTCTATAATCACGGTCCTATTTTTGTAATCACTGTCTATCCGCATCAACCTCATGGTAACCTCTACGTTTGGACTGTTCATCCATTTTACAAGGTTATCGTTGTTGAGGTTCGCCAATAGGTTCGACGGTCTTGCCGTCGCTGTCGCATTTGTATTCATAACATTCATTGTTTTGACCAATTAATATTGGTAGTTAGAAAAATCCCTTAATTTCTTGCCATAATTTGAACGTGCCAATCTTTCCAAATAAGCATTAGATCCCCATTTGCAGAAAAAGCTACTCTTATCCGCAACGGGAAACCTTCTTTTTGCACTTATCATATGTACTCCATAGCCCTGCATAACCTTTGTAATCAACCAGCTATCGCTTTCAAAAACTTCCTTAAAGCTTACTTTCATTCCTAAGCCTTGGTAATTTTCTCTTTTCTGGAGAACATATCCGTAACGGTATGATTTACCTTCTCGAAGGCATCGTCCATGAAGTTCTCCATGGTCTCTATGTTCGCGGAAGACCTCATGGCACGCATGTCGGCCACGCTGTCTATCCTATCCTTCCAATGGATAAGGCTTACCACCACTCCCTCGGTACGTGCTATCTCACGACCGATAAGGTATATGGCCAAATGCGGGATGCCGAATACGACACCCGCCGTCTGTGTTCCGAGCGTTACCATATTGGCACGCAACGTTGATTTCTTAGCGGTCTTAGCGCTTCTCTTACCTCTACTCATAATCTTGATTTTAACTTGTTAATAAAATTGTTCACCCGTTGGCTCGTTGCCAACAGGTAGATGAATATCCCTATAGCAAGGGACATGTTCATTAAGCATATTATTTTTGATATTTCCATTGCTATCTGTTTTTTAGATGCCACATATACCTTGTTTGAATATCCTCCAGGTCACCATATTACGGCAAGCACAAAGAATACCAATGCCATTATCCCTATGATAATGGCAACGGCATACTTCAAGGCTTTGTCCCTGTTCATACTGATACCTTGGCAAATCGTGCGATACCGGACGAGTCGATCTCGTCATAGGTGCCTATCAGCATATCGCTGAAGTTACGAGCACGGGTATCGAGTACCTTGTTCCTTGGAACGTCACAATGTACGTTCGTTGGCACGAACGCTTCGGCTATTTTTATATCCAGGAGCAATTCGTTGCACTCTTTCATAAGGTAGTTCGCCATCTTGTTCGCAAGCACCTGTTTAGGTCCTTGGATAAGCGAAACCTTTACGGCATTGTCGAGTTTGTTGAACTTGCGTTCGTACTCAAGTTTAAGGTGCTTGATGCCATTGTTCAAGGCCCTTGCCTTGTTATGTATCTCCTTGGTAAACCTAGTAGGTCTACCATGGATATTGATAGGCTCGTGGACTATCTTGGTATGCGACCATGTGCCGTTATCGTTCATTATCGATACGACCTCGATGGCAAGACCGAGCTTGTCCTCTTCCGCCTTATAGCTAGCCACTAGCTTGGGTCCGCCTATGCTTGCATAGAGCTTTCTCATGGCCAGTGCCAGACAGGCGATGTAATCGCCTTCATACGTACGTGCAACTGCATGTGCACGCTTCATGAACCGTGATCTGTCTACAACGCGCGACACGGTTTTCTTGGGCGCATTTGGTAATACTGAAGTTTTGACTATATTTGTCATGTCTAAAGTGTTAATGGATTAATAATTCATTCAATCGGGTGGCCTGACAAGCCGCCATAGAAAGTCACGCACACTATGTGCATAACTATAATTGCGTTTTACCAATCAGGGCTACCGTACATCGGTAGCCTTGTTGCTTTCAGCGCTGCTGAACTTGTCCTCGACCACACGATCTATCATGTGTCCGGACAGGCCCGCTATGGATAGTCCTATGACTATCCTTCCAATGGTGGGATGTACTAAGAACAGTCCACCTCCCATTACCATACCAAGGAGGAACTTCTGTCCCTCCTTGATATCCTTACCGTTAAATCTGCTCATAATCATAATGCCCTATTAATGGACTTTGTTAAAGATTAATACTAATTTATCTGTTGGCCTTACGCTTTTCAAGCTCGGACTTGATAACAGATCTCATAAGCCTTGGCTTATAGACTACGGAGTAAAGTACACCGCATACACCTACGCCAATGGCGATAGTAGGACCACTGCTTACCAAGGTGTACGCACCAACGCAGAACAACAGGACATCTATAAGATTTCCCGTTCTGCTGGCGAACCACTTGATAGGTGGAATCGTTTCGATAAGCGCAACGATACCCGTAAAGAGTATGATGCCGCTCATTATGTACACGAACATTATACTGCTCACGTACATGATAAGAAGGATGACCAGGACTACGCCCAGCTCCCTCTTATTTTTCATCGCTAAGTTTAACATAGCTCAAAGGTTTTAACGGACAACGCTTCATCCCTATCCAATAGGCGATGGACCGTTCTCTCGTGTTTATGTTCATAGGTCCTTCCCATGAACGAAATGTAGGAGACGATGGTTATCATCTCGAACTTTGCACCAGTCTTTTTATCCTTCTGATAAACACTGGTGGTCGTGGTGTCCTTGACACCGAAAAGCTTATACAGCTTCATAGATATACGCC
>JBDNFW010000013.1:0-15751 GCA_041689615.1 Gammaproteobacteria bacterium
AATGGTGATGCCGGGCGACAACATCAAAGTAAAGGTGAAGTTGATTAACCCGATTGCGATGGAAGAAGGATTGCGATTTGCAATACGAGAAGGTGGCCGTACCGTCGGTGCGGGTGTGGTCTCTAAAATTATTGAGTAATTCTTAACAATTAAACATTATTTAAAAAAATAATAGGCAGATTCTTTGAAATAGTAAATTAGGCCAGTAGCTCAATTGGCAGAGCGACGGTCTCCAAAACCGTAGGTTGGGGGTTCGATTCCCTCCTGGCCTGCCATTTAGAGAAATCTGGCCTTGGACTAAATACGTAAATATGAATTCAACTGTAGAAACAACCGGTGGAAAACTGGATACATTTAAACTTGGCGTAGCGCTATTAATATTAATAGCTGCTTTGGTCGGTTTTTATTTTTATGCTGATCAAGATTTGTTGTATCGGGTTATTGGTTTATTGGTGGCAGTCGGTATTAGTGTAGCAATAGCACTACAAACTGAAAAAGGACGAGAAATATGGGGTTATTTTCATGATGCTCAAATAGAAGTCCGTAAAGTTGTCTGGCCGACAAGAAAAGAAACGATTAATACAACCTTGCTCGTAATTGGCATGGTGATCATTGTTGCAATCATTTTATGGTTATTGGATATGTTTCTCGGTTGGTCAATAGGCGCATTAATGGGGCATGGGGCTTAAGTATGGCGATGCAATGGTATGTTGTTCACGCCTACTCTGGTTTTGAAAGTCAGGTTATGCGCTCGTTACATGAAAGAATAGAGCGTAGTGGACTCGATGATATGTTCGGTGAGATTCTGGTTCCGATAGAAGAAGTGGTTGAAATGCGTGACGGTAAAAAGCGCAAAAGTGAACGTAAATTTTTCCCAGGCTATGTTCTGGTGAAAATGGAAATGAATGACGATACCTGGCATTTAGTTAAAGAAGCGCCAAAAGTATTAGGTTTTATTGGTGGAACGAGTGATAGACCTGCACCAATAACAGATAAAGAAGCGGATGCGATATTACAACGTGTTGAAGAAGGCGTTGATAAACCAAGGCCGAAAATACTTTTCGAAGCAGGTGAAGTGGTTCGAGTTAAAGATGGTCCTTTTACTGATTTTAATGGTGTTGTTGAAGAAGTGAATTACGAAAAAAGCCGTTTGCGAGTGTCGGTTTTGATTTTCGGGCGATCTACACCTGTTGAACTTGAGTTTGGACAAGTAGAAAAAGAGTAAAGAGTTGTTGATGTGAATAAATCACATCAGTTAATTTATTAAGGGGAGCTGAAAAGCGTTCGTACCCAAGGAGAAAGGCTGTGGCCAAGAAAATAGACGGTTATATCAAACTGCAAGTGCCTGCTGGACAGGCTAATCCAAGTCCACCTGTTGGTCCTGCATTGGGTCAAAAAGGTGTCAATATTATGGAGTTCTGTAAGGCGTTCAATGCGCAAACACAGAGCCTCGAACCAGGCTTGCCTGTTCCCGTAATTATTACTGTATATAGTGATAAGAGTTTTACTTTTGTTAGTAAGACTACTCCAGCTGCAATTTTATTAAAAAAAGCAGCGGGTATCAAAAGTGGTAGCGGTACACCCAATACTAATAAGGTTGGCAAAGTGACTCGTGCTCAATTAGAAGAAATTGCCAAGACTAAAGAACCTGATTTAACAGCGGCGAATCTAGATGCGGCTGTTCGGACTATTGCCGGTACTGCCCGTAGTATGGGTATTGATACAGAAGGGGTGGCGTAATCATGGCAAAATTATCCAAACGAACAAAAGCATATCAGGACAAGATCGAGCTAGGTAAAGCTTATCTTGTCAAAGAAGCATTTGAATTATTAAAAGAAGTTTCATCAGTCAAGTTTGATGAGTCTGTTGAAGTGGCCATAAATCTGGGTGTTGATGCGCGTAAATCTGATCAACAAGTTCGTGGTTCAACTGTGTTGCCTAAAGGCACCGGTAAAACCGTCAGAGTTGCAGTATTTACACAAGGCGAGAATGCAAAAATCGCTGAAGAAGCTGGAGCCGACACCGTTGGTTTTGAAGATTTAGCTGAGGCGATGAAAAAAGGCGATATCAATTATGATGTTGTTATTGCTACACCTGATGCAATGCCTGTTGTAGGTAAGCTTGGTCAAATTTTAGGTCCTCGTGGTTTGATGCCAAACCCAAAAGTGGGCACAGTAAGTAATGATGTTAAACAAGCTGTTGAAAATGCAAAAGGTGGTCAAGTGCGTTATCGAACAGATAAAAACGGCATTATTCATTGCGCTATCGGTAAAGTGTCATTTGATGCTGATTCATTAATTGAAAACTTGGTTTCATTATTAAATGATTTGAAGAAAGCAAAACCGAGTGCGGCTAAAGGTATTTATCTGAAAAAAATAAGTCTCTCGACAACAATGGGTCCTAGTGTATTGGTTGACCAGTCCAGTTTGTCTGAATGATCTTAAATAGAATATTTTTATATAGAACAACAGCGATATTAGAGTAGTTATTTCTAATAACGTTGAAAGACTTTGTTACTGGCTTTTATATGAGCCAGATGTCAAAGACCGTAGGTGATTCTCTTTTGAGAGTCTTAATGTAATTAATATTTACCTACGCAGACGGTGTAATCAATAACACAGGGCAACCTGTATAAGGTCACCGTAGACCGGTCTGTCGATAAGTTGTTTTTAAAGACAGGCTTTTTAGTAGAAATATGGTGTTACACCGTATTTAACTTAATAGGAGGCGAAGAGTGAGTCTTAATTTAGATGCAAAAAAGGCAATAGTTGAAGATGTTGCCAATGTTGCGGCTGAGGCTCCTTCTGCAATCGCGGCCGAGTATATCGGTTTAACGGTGGCTGAAATGACTGAACTGCGTAATTCTGCGCGTGAAGCGGGTGTGTATTTAAAAGTAGTACGTAACACCCTAGCGCGTAAGGCATTCGAGAACACTAAATTCGAATGTATGCGTGATGGATTAGTCGGGCCATTAGTGTTGGCATTTTCTAATGAAGAACCAGGAAGTGCTGCACGAGTCGTTCGTGATTTTGCGAAGGGCAATGACAAACTAGTAGTCAAACTTGTTGTTTTAGAGGGTGAGCTTTTAGATCCCTCTCAACTTGAGAAGCTCGCTAGTATGCCATCGCTTGATGAAGCACGCGCTATGTTACTTGGATTGTTAACTGCACCGCTGGGTATGTTTGTTCGTACCTTGGCAGAACCACCAGCTAAATTAGCTAGAGTTCTAGCTGCACAGCGAGATAAAGCAGCTTAAGCAATAACAATCAATATCAGTTTAGTATTTATTTTTGGAGGATTTTAAAATGGCAGTTTCAAAAGACGAAATCAAAGAAGCGTTAGGTCAGATGCCTGTGCTTGAGCTAGTTGATTTAATCAAAGAGTTAGAAGATGAATGGGGTGTATCTGCAGCAGCTCCTGTTGCGGTTGCGGCTGCGGCTGGCGGAGACGCTGGTGCTGCTGCAGAAGAAAAGACCGAGTTTGATGTTGTTATGTCGAGCTTTGGTGAAAACAAGGTTGCTGTTATTAAAGCGGTTCGTACTATAACTGGCCTTGGTCTGAAAGAAGCAAAAGATATGGTTGAGAGTGCACCTGTAACTATTAAAGAAGATGTTAATAAAGACGAGTCTGAAGATATAAAAAAGCAGCTTGAAGAAGCTGGCGCAGCAGTTGAAATTAAATAATTTCATTTGCAGCGTTTAATAAGAAAGCAAAGTCTACAGGCAGCGACTGTTGCCTGTAGTTTTGCTGCGCTTATTGATATTGCCGGGTTACATTATTTTGCGTAAATCGGTATCAGTTGAATGTTCATCAAAATCTGAATATTCACGACATAACAAACACTATTATTGAGGAATTGTAATGGCCTATTCCTATACTGAAAAGAAACGTATCCGAAAGGATTTTGGGAAGCGTACCAGCATCATGGAGATACCATATCTGGTTGCGACTCAGATTGAGTCGTTTGCACGATTTATTCAAGTAGACACGAGTCCAGAAGATAGAACTGATATTGGATTGCAGGCAGCATTCAAGTCTGTTTTTCCTATCGTTAGTTTTTCAGGTAATGCTGGTCTGGAATATGTTAGCTATAAGCTAGGTACTCCGGTATTCGATGTTAAAGAATGTCAGCTTAGAGGTTTGACTTATGCTTCCTCTTTGCGTGTTAAGGTTCGTCTGATTATTTATGATAAGGATGCCGGACTTAACAACAAAGTTGTAAAAGATATTAAAGAGCAAGAAGTGTATATGGGCGAGATGCCATTAATGACTCGAACAGGCACTTTTGTTATCAATGGCACAGAGCGAGTTATCGTTTCGCAAATGCATCGTTCTCCGGGTGTATTTTTTGAGCATGACAAAGGCAAAACGCATTCATCTGGAAAATTACTCTATTCTGCACGTGTTATTCCTTACCGTGGTTCCTGGTTAGACTTTGAATTTGATGCAAAAGATCTGGTTTATTGTCGTATTGATCGTCGACGTAAAATTCATGCCACTATTTTGTTGCGTGCCTTAGGTTATAGCACTGAAGAAATACTCGATATTTTCTTTGATACAGACACGTTCAAAGTTACAAGTAAGGGTATTACTTTAGATTTGGTTCCAGAACGTCTGCGAGGCGAAACTGCTTCTTTTGATATAAAAACGAAAAGTGGCAAAGTCATTGTTGAAACAGAACGTCGTATTACTGCTCGCCATATTAGAGAAATAGAAGCAGCAAGTTTGAAATCATTAACTGTTCCAGCCGAATTCCTGATTGGTAAAGTTGTTGCTAAAGATATCGTTGATATAGTTGATGAAGAAACTGGCGAAATCTTATTTCCGGCAAATACTGAAATTACAGAAGAATTGCTTGAAAAAATTGCTGAACATAAAGGCAAGAGTCTTGAGCTACATACTATTTATACCAATGAGTTAGATAGCGGTTCTTTTATAGCGGATACTTTGCGAGCTGATCCAAGTAACAACCAATTAGAAGCTCAGGTTGAAATTTATCGTATGATGCGTCCTGGTGAACCACCAACAAAAGATGCTGCTGAAAATTTATTCAAGAATTTATTTTTTAGTCCTGATCGATATGACTTGTCTGCTGTTGGGCGAATGAAGTTTAACCGTCGAGTAGGCCGTAAAGAAGTTGAAGGTGAAGGCGTTCTTTCGGACGATGACATTGTTGCCGTAATGAAAGTGCTGCTTGATATACGTAATGGTAAGGGCATCGTTGATGATATTGATCACCTCGGTAACCGACGTATTCGTAGTGTTGGTGAGATGGCTGAAAACCAATTCCGTGTTGGTCTTGTTAGAGTTGAGCGGGCTGTTAAGGAGCGTTTGAGTTTGGCTGAATCAGAAGGGTTGATGCCGCAAGAAATTATCAACGCGAAGCCTGTCTCAGCTGTGATAAAAGAATTTTTTGGATCAAGTCAGTTATCTCAATTTATGGATCAAAATAATCCTCTATCGGAAATTACTCATAAACGACGTATTTCTGCATTAGGCCCTGGTGGTTTGACTCGTGAGCGTGCCGGTTTTGAAGTGCGTGACGTACACCCAACGCATTATGGTCGTGTTTGTCCTATTGAAACGCCGGAAGGTCCAAACATTGGCTTGATTAATTCCTTGGCTATTTACGCAAGAACCAATTCCTATGGTTTTCTTGAAACACCTTATCGTAAGGTTAAAGATGGAAAAGCAACAGATGAAATCGAATATTTATCTGCCATAGAAGAAGGCGACTATGTGATTGCGCAAGCCAGTGCGACTCTGGATGCAAAAGGTAAATTGCTTGATGAACTTGTTTCTTGCCGACATCAAAATGAATTTACTATGTCTACACCAGACAAGATTAATTACATGGACGTGTCTCCAAGACAAATCGTTTCTGTTGCGTCATCATTGATTCCATTTTTAGAGCATGATGATGCGAACCGCGCATTGATGGGTTCCAATATGCAACGTCAGGCTGTACCAACCTTAAGAGCAGATAAGCCTTTGGTCGGTACGGGTATGGAAAGACGCGTCGCGATTGACTCAGGTGTGACTGTTGTCTCCGATCGTGGTGGTGTAGTTGACTCAGTTGACGCAAGTCGAATTGTCATACGTGTTAATGATGATGAAGTTGTCGCTGGTGAGCCAGGTGTAGATATTTATAACCTGACTAAATATACGCGTTCTAACCAAAATACCTGTATTAACCAAAAACCATTGGTGAAAACCGGCGATCAAATTTCTAAAGGTGATGTGCTGGCAGACGGTCCATCTACAGATATGGGCGAATTGGCATTAGGACAAAACATGCTAGTTGCCTTTATGCCTTGGAATGGCTACAACTTTGAGGATTCGATTCTTTTATCCGAGAAACTGGTTAAAGAAGATCGTTATACCTCAATCCACATAGAAGAATTGACCTGTGTTGCACGCGATACCAAATTAGGTTCAGAAGAAATTTCTTCTGATATTCCTAACGTTAGTGAAAGTGCATTAAACAAATTGGATGAATCCGGTGTTGTTTATATCGGTGCTGAAGTCAACGTTGGCGATATTCTGGTGGGTAAAGTTACACCTAAAGGTGAGACACAACTTACTCCGGAAGAAAAACTACTTAGGGCTATCTTTGGTGAGAAAGCATCCGATGTGAAAGATACTTCTTTACGCGTTCCTTCAGGTATGAATGGTACCGTTATAGATGTGCAAGTTTTTACTCGTGATGGTGTCGAGAAAGATGCGCGTGCGCTGGAAATTGAAGAATCAGAATTAAACAGTGTAAGAAAAGATTTAAATGATCAGCTCAGAATTATGGAAGCTGGTGTTTATCAGCGTATCGAAAAACTGTTAATCGGAAAAGTTGCTGCAGGTGGTCCTTCAGGACTTAATGCAAATGACAAAATTACAAAAGATTATATGGAAGAAACGACACGCGAGAAGTGGTTCGAAATTCGTCTTAAAGATGATAAAGCCAATAAACAATTGGAAGATGCCGCTGAACAATTCACCGCATTAAAAGAAGACTTTGACAGACGTTTTGAAGAGAAACGTGCAAAGATTACTTCGGGCGATGATCTTGCTCCAGGCGTATTGAAAATGGTTAAGGTTTATCTTGCTGTTAAACGCCGTGTTCAATCGGGCGATAAGATGGCAGGACGTCATGGTAACAAAGGTGTTATCTCAACGATTGTTCCTGTTGAAGATATGCCGCATATGGCAGATGGAACGCCAGTTGATGTTGTCTTGAATCCATTAGGCGTACCTTCTCGAATGAATGTCGGTCAGATTTTGGAGACGCATTTAGGTTGGGCGGCTAAAGGTGTTGGCATCAAAATCGGTAAGATGCTTGAACAACATGCCCAAACTGCTGAAGTTCGACAGTTCCTGGAAAAAGTTTACAACACCAGCGGTAAGCAAGAAGATTTGAACTCATTTTCTGATGAAGAAATTAATGAGTTGGCGCATAACTTGAAGGGCGGTGTGCCGATGGCGACACCGGTTTTTGATGGTGCCACCGAAGAAGAAATCAAGGCAATGTTGAGACTTGCTGATCTTCCAGAAGATGGTCAAGTGACCTTATTTGATGGTCGAACAGGTGAAACCTTTGAACGTAAAGTTACTGTTGGTTATATGTACATGCTGAAATTGAATCACCTGGTTGATGACAAAATGCATGCACGTTCAACCGGCCCATACAGTCTGGTCACACAACAACCACTAGGTGGTAAAGCGCAGTTTGGTGGACAACGTTTTGGTGAAATGGAAGTGTGGGCGCTTGAAGCGTATGGCGCAGCTTATACCTTGCAAGAAATGCTTACCGTCAAATCAGATGATGTGAATGGTCGTACCAAAATGTATAAAAACATTGTTGATGGTGATCATCAAATGGAAGCAGGCATGCCAGAATCTTTTAATGTATTGGTTAAAGAAATTCGATCGCTTGGTATCGATATTGAGCTTGATACCTAATAACTGAGCATATGAAAGAAAATGAATATTAATGATTCGATTTTTGGGCATAGTCCCGAACAAATCTCCATAGGAGGCAAACCTTGAAAGACTTACTCAAGCTTTTAAAGCAACAGGGACAGGTTGAAGAATTTGACGCTATCGCAATTGGCTTAGCGTCACCTGAAAAAATTCGATCCTGGTCTTTTGGAGAAGTTAAAAAACCTGAAACGATAAATTATCGTACGTTCAAACCTGAACGCGATGGTCTTTTCTGCGCCAAAATATTTGGCCCGGTTAAAGATTACGAATGTTTATGTGGAAAATATAAAAGACTGAAGCATCGCGGTGTTGTTTGTGAGAAGTGTGGCGTTGAAGTTACTCTTTCAAAAGTAAGACGCGAACGTATGGGGCATATCGACTTGGCTAGCCCTGTTGCTCATATCTGGTTTTTAAAATCATTGCCATCCAGAATGGGTTTGATGTTGGATATGACCTTACGTGAAATAGAACGCATTCTCTATTTTGAAGCTTACGCTGTGATTGAACCTGGTATGACTGACCTTGAAAAAGGTCAAATGTTAACGGAAGAAAATTATCTTGAAGCGATTGAACAATACGGTGATGAGTTCGAAGCGAAGATGGGTGCAGAAGCAATTCGTTCTCTACTTAAGTCTATCGACCTTGATGAAGAAATTACCGTACTAAGAGAAGAAATTCCTAATACAAATTCGGAAACAAAATTACGTAAATTAACCAAACGCTTGAAGTTACTTGAAGCATTTAAAGATTCTGGCAACAAACCTGAATGGATGGTTCTATTAGTTCTGCCTGTGCTACCACCAGAGTTACGTCCTTTGGTTCCATTGGATGGTGGTCGTTTTGCAACTTCTGATCTTAATGATCTGTATCGTCGTGTTATTAACAGAAATAATCGTTTGAAACGTTTATTAGATCTTAATGCACCAGACATTATCGTACGTAATGAAAAACGTATGTTGCAAGAGTCAGTTGATGCCTTGCTTGATAATGGACGACGTGGCCGTGCAATAACCGGTACCAACAAGCTGCCATTGAAATCATTGGCAGATATGATCAAGGGCAAGCAAGGTCGTTTCCGTCAAAACTTGTTAGGTAAGCGTGTTGATTATTCCGGTCGTTCAGTAATTGTTGTAGGTCCTACTTTACGTTTACATCAATGTGGTATTCCTAAGAAGATGGCGTTGGAATTATTTAAGCCATTTATTTTTAGTAAATTGGAAAGACGTGGTTTGGCCACGACTATCAAAGCAGCTAAAAAATTAGTTGAACGTGAAGGTTCTGAAGTGTGGGATGTGCTCGAAGAAGTGATTCGTGAACATCCAATCCTGCTTAACCGTGCACCGACATTACATAGATTAGGTATTCAAGCATTTGAACCAATACTGATTGAAGGTAAAGCGATTCAATTACACCCATTAGTTTGTACTGCGTTTAACGCTGACTTTGATGGTGATCAGATGGCAGTACACGTGCCTTTGTCTATTGAAGCACAGCTTGAAGCTCGTACATTAATGATGTCGACCAATAATATTTTATCGCCTGCGAACGGTGAGCCTATTATTGTTCCGACACAAGACGTTGTACTTGGTCTTTATTATTTGACTCGTGAGTCTGTCGAAGCGAAAGGCACAGGTATGGCTTTCGCTAATGTAAATGAAGTAAACCGTGCATACGAAAGTGGTGCGGTTGCTTTGCATGCAAGAATCAAAGCACGTATACGCGAAGTAACGATTGATGAGAATGGTGAAAAGCAGATTTCTTTAAAACGTTATGAAACGACAGCGGGACGTGCACTGTTATCACGTATCTTGCCTGATGGAATACCTTTTGAATTGATCGATAAGGTCATGACGAAAAAAACCATTTCTCAATTGGTTAACACTTGTTATAGAAAACTGGAATTAAAAGAAACAGTCATCTTTTCCGATCAGTTGATGTACACCGGTTTTAAATATTCAACTCGTGCAGGTGTCTCTATTGGTATTGAAGACATGGTTGTGCCAGATGATAAAGATGAAATTATCGGCAAAGCAGAAGATCAGGTGAAAAGTTTTCAGGAACAATATGCTTCCGGTTTAATCACTGATGGTGAACGTTACAATAAAGTTGTTGATATCTGGTCGCGCACTAATGATCTAGTTGCCAAAGCCATGATGGATAAATTGGGTGTCGATATCAAAACTGATGTAAACGGCAAAGAAGTAGAAGAAGATTCCTTTAACTCAATTTATATGATGGCTGACTCAGGTGCTCGAGGTTCAGCAGCGCAGATCAGACAGCTAGCGGGTATGCGTGGTTTGATGGCGAAACCAGATGGTTCCATTATTGAAACACCGATTACGGCTAATTTCCGTGAAGGACTTGATGTACTTCAGTACTTCATTTCAACACATGGAGCGCGTAAAGGGCTTGCCGATACGGCGTTAAAAACAGCGAACTCTGGTTATCTGACACGTCGTTTGGTCGATGTTTCACAGGATTTAGTAGTTGCTGAAGAAGATTGTGGTACTACAAAAGGTTTGGAGATGAGTCCAATTATTGAAGGCGGCGATGTTATCGAGCCTTTGAGAGAACTTGTGCTAGGAAGAGTGCTATTAAGAGATGCTGCAAACGTCGATGGTGAAGTTATTGCGAAAGCAGGAACCTTACTTGATGAACAGTGGGTTGATGTGCTTGATGAAAAAGGTGTTGATCAGGTTGTTGTTCGTTCAACTATTACATGTGAAACCCGTTATGGCACATGTCGTCTTTGTTATGGTCGAGATTTGGGTCGAGGACATCTGGTTAATATAGGTGAAGCGGTTGGTGTTATTGCGGCTCAATCAATTGGTGAACCTGGAACACAGTTGACCATGCGTACTTTCCATATTGGTGGTGCGGCGTCACGTGCAGCTGCAGTCAGCAGCATTGAAGTTAAGAATGGTGGAACTGTATATTTAGAAAATGTTAAAACACTGCAACAGGAAAGTGGCAACAAAGTGGTTATTTCCCGTTCAGGTGAAATTTTGCTTCGTGATGAAACAGGTCGTGAACGTGAGCACTACAAAATTCCTTATGGTGCAGTTTTAACTGCCGGTGATGGTGATAAGGTTAAACCTGGTCAACAAATAGCATCATGGGATCCTCATACACATCCTGTGATAACCGAAGTTAAAGGGCGTGTTCAATTTTCCGATATCGTTGATGGTGTCACGGTTACCCGTCATACCGATGAGATTACTGGTTTGACTAATATCGTTATTATGGATCCAAAGCAACGTGCAGCTAGTGCAAAAGATTTGCGTCCTACAGTTAAGCTCGTTGATGAAAATGGTGACGATCTTAAAATTCCTGGCACGGAACAACTCGCTCATTATTTATTGCCAGCGAGAGCACTTATTAATGTTAGTGATGGCAAAGAGGTTAACATTGGTGAAATCATTGCGCGTCTTCCGCAGGAATCTTCGAAAACCCGCGATATTACTGGTGGTTTACCAAGAGTTGCTGACTTGTTTGAAGCTCGCAAACCAAAAGAACCTGCTGTATTAGCAGAAATCTCCGGCATTATTTCTTTCGGTAAAGAAACAAAAGGTAAGCAAAGAATTGTTATCACAGGTCAAGGTGAAGACAACGTTTATGAAGAACTAATTCCAAAATGGCGTCATATTAGTGTGTTTGAAGGTGAGCATGTTGTTAAAGGTGAAAATATTGTTGATGGACCTCCTACACCACATGACATTCTCCGACTGAAAGGTGTTCGTGCTTTATATGACTTTATCAGTAGCGAGATACAGGAAGTTTACCGTCTTCAGGGTGTGAAAATTAATGATAAGCATATTGAAGTTATTGTGCGCCAAATGCTACGTAAGGCAGAAATTACTGACTCAGGTGATACGACATTCCTGAAAGGTGAACAAATGGAACGTTACAGAGTATTGGAAGAGAATGAGCGTATTGAAGCTGCGGGTAAAAAACCTGCAGAATGGGTGCCTATTTTACTTGGTATCACTAAAGCATCACTTTCTACGGAATCGTTTATCTCAGCGGCATCATTCCAGGAGACTACACGTGTTCTGACTGAAGCAAGTGTTTGTGGTAAACGTGATGATTTACGAGGATTGAAGGAAAATGTCATCGTTGGTCGTCTTATCCCTGCCGGTACCGGTCTGGCTTATCATGCTGAGCGTAAAAAACGTTTGGAAGCTAGAAATGCGCCAGAAACAGTAACAGAAAGCGTGGAAATTGAAGATGTAGAGATTCCGCACGTAGACTCAGATTCTGAAGCGGTTGAGACTACGACAGGAACTTAAAAAATAAGGTGTGATCTTCCTTGACTGATCATCGCCAAGGACATAAAATCCCGCCTCTTTGACAGACGGGGTCAGTTTTCTCAGTCTGTCATTTTATTTTAAGTACTGGAAATTTCGGCGAATTTTGGATAATTCGGCGATGAATCAGATAAAACCTCTAGGATATTCCGAAGGAATTCTGCGCCAGTCCGTACTGAAGAAGTGATGTGTTCATGATATTGAATGCCACAGTTCGGATAGGTGAGGTAGTCTGCGCACTTAACAAATTGAAAAATAAGATAATTTTATGCCAACAATTAACCAATTAGTCAGAAACCCGCGTAAGCGACAAATAGTAAAGAGCAAAGTGCCTGCATTGGAGGCGTGTCCTCAAAAACGAGGTGTGTGTACACGTGTATATACGACGACACCAAAGAAGCCGAACTCTGCACTACGAAAAGTAGCTCGTGTTCGATTGACTAATGGTCAAGAAGTAACCACTTACATCGGCGGTGAAGGCCATAATTTACAGGAGCACTCTGTTATTTTAATCAGAGGTGGTCGTGTAAAAGATTTACCGGGTGTTCGATATCACACTGTTCGAGGTACTTTGGATACTTCGGGTGTGGCCGACAGACGTCAAGGTCGTTCTAAATACGGTGCGAAGCGACCTAAGTCTTGACAAATACATTATATATATAGAATAGATACAGGAATAGTTTGAATCATGTCCAGAAGACGCGTAGCTGAGAGAACAGAAATTCTGCCTGATCCGAAATACGGAGATAAGGTATTAGCAAAATTCATCAACATTATTATGCGTAGTGGCAAGAAATCTATTGCTGAAAAAATAGTTTATGGTGCATTAGAGCAGATTGGTGAAAAGGGTAACCCTGAGCCACTCGAAGTTTTTAATAAAGCACTGGAAAATATTCGCCCTGTTGTTGAAGTGAAATCACGTCGAGTCGGTGGAGCAACTTATCAGATTCCTATTGAAGTCAGAACGGATCGCAGCATTACGCTGGCTATGCGTTGGATAGTAGATGCTTCTAAAAAGCGCGGCGAAAAGAATATGGGTTTACGTTTGGCCGGTGAGTTACTGGATGCTTCTGAAAATCGTGGTAATGCGATTAAGAAACGTGAAGATACGCATCGTATGGCTGAAGCGAACAAAGCATTTTCACATTACCGTTGGTAATAGACAGATAAATTATTTAAAAACATGGCACGCAATACACCAATCGAGCGCTACCGAAACATCGGGATTATGGCTCATATTGATGCTGGTAAAACTACCACGACTGAGCGCGTGCTGTTTTATACGGGTGTGTCTCATAAGATAGGTGAAGTTCATGACGGTGCCGCAGTCATGGATTGGATGGAACAAGAACAAGAACGCGGTATAACCATTACCTCTGCTGCCACGACCTGTTTCTGGAAGGGCACATCCTCACAGTTTGAAGAACATCGCATTAACATTATTGATACCCCCGGGCACGTTGATTTTACCATTGAAGTAGAGCGTTCATTACGTGTTTTAGACGGTGCTTGTGCTGTGTTCTGTGCGGTTGGTGGTGTTGAACCTCAGTCTGAGACAGTATGGCGACAAGCAACTAAGTATTCGGTACCGCGGATGGCATTCATTAATAAGATGGATCGTTCAGGTGCAAATTTTATTCGTGTTGTTGAACAGATTCGTAAACGTTTAGGTAGTAAAGCTATTCCTATGCAATTACCTATTGGTGCCGAAGATAAGTTTGAAGGCATTATTGACCTGGTAAAAATGAAAGCGATTTACTGGGAAGAAGAGAACATGGGAGTTAAATTTGAAGAAAAAGAAATTCCTGAAGCGTTATTAAATGAAGCACAAAAGTGGCACGAACAATTGATTGAAAGTGCCGCAGAAGCAAATGAAGATTTGATGGAAGCCTATCTTGAGAACGGTAAGCTGACTCAAGAGCAAGTAAAGGAAGGTATTCGTGCGCAAACCTTGGTTAATGAAATAGTCCCTGTGTTTTGTGGTTCTGCATTCAAGAACAAAGGCGTGCAAACTATGTTGGACGCGATTGTTGAATATATGCCGTCTCCAGTTGATGTTCCTGCTATTAAAGGAATACTTAACGATAAAAATAAATCTGAAGGTGAAAGACATGCTTCAGATGATGAACCATTTGCAGCACTAGCTTTTAAAATTGCAACAGATCCTTTTGTTGGAACCTTAACTTTTTTACGTGCTTATTCTGGCGTACTTAAGTCTGGAGATGCTGTGTTTAATCCAGTTAAAGGAAAAAAAGAACGTATTGGTCGATTATTACAAATGCATGCTAATAGTCGCGAAGAATTAAAAGAGGTTCGTGCAGGTGATATAGCGGCTGCAGTTGGTTTAAAAGACGTCACTACTGGCGATACGCTTTGTGATGTTAATAATGTTATTACCTTAGAGCGTATGGAATTTCCTGAACCAGTTATTGCTGTTGCGGTTGAGCCAAAAACTAAACCGGATCAAGAAAAGATGGGTATAGCGTTGAGTAAATTAGCTCAGGAAGATCCTTCTTTTCGTGTTCATACCGATGAAGAATCTGGTCAAACCATTATTTCAGGTATGGGTGAGCTTCATTTAGAGATTATTGTTGATCGCATGAAGCGTGAATTTAAAGTTGAAGCTAATGTAGGTAAGCCTCAAGTAGCATACCGGGAAACGATTCGTTCAACGCTAGAAAAAGCGGAAGGTAAATTTGTGCGTCAATCTGGTGGACGTGGCCAATATGGTCATGTTGTTTTCAGACTTGAGCCAAAGAAAGCAGGTGAAGGCTTTGAGTTTGTTAACGAAGTTGTCGGTGGTGCGGTACCAAAAGAATATATCGCTGCCGTTGAAAAAGGTGTCGTTGAACAGATGGCAAACGGCATTGTTGCTGGGTATCCTGTGGTCGATGTTAAGGTCACTTTATACGATGGTTCTTATCATGAGGTTGACTCTAACGAAATGGCGTTTAAAATCGCCGGCTCTATGGGATTCAGAGAAGGTGCAAGTCAGGCGAAACCTGTTTTGCTTGAACCTGTTATGAAAGTAGAAATTGTTACTCCAGAAGAATATATGGGAACTGTTAATGGTGATTTAAATCGTCGCCGTGGAATTTTGCAAGGGACAGAGGAATCACCTTCTGGAAAAGTGATTAAAGCTGAAGTGCCATTGAAAGAGATGTTTGGGTATGCGACTGATCTTCGTTCGGCTACTCAAGGTCGCGCAGTTTATACAATGGAATTTGAAAAATATAATGAAGTGCCAGCAAGTATTGCTGAAAGTATTATCAGTAGAAACCAATAAACTTTATTAATAACCAGATAGATATAGAAGAGGTGATTAGCCGTGTCCAAAGAAAAATTTGAACGCACGAAGCCGCATGTGAATGTGGGCACAATTGGTCACGTAGACCATGGTAAGACGACGTTAACGGCGGCGATCACCAAGGTAATGGCAGAAGCGCATGGTGGCACGTTTAAGGACTATG
>JBDNFW010000014.1:0-129973 GCA_041689615.1 Gammaproteobacteria bacterium
GGCTGGCCAGTTCCCTTTTGTGCTGACGCCTTCGCCAGGATAGAAAACCCACTTTCCACCAACACTGCAAATCAAATCCGCCTGTCGACGTATATTTTCTGATTCACTGAGCATTTTGCTTTCGGGATTATATGCGGTGATAAATGCGCAGGACTTCGCTTGATGAGATAGCAAAAAATCTCTGACGTTTTCAGATGTTTCCGAAGCAAATAGTGTTAACTCTTCGTCCGCATTTAAAAAAACTGAATACTTGGTCGAATGATACGCAACGGCTTGTTCTTCGGTAATTTTCATAAACATTACTCCATAATCCATGTTAAATATTTACGAAGAAGACCAAGGAATTTGGAGTTCGACGCTTTAGCTGTATTTCTTTATCGCCCGCAAGTTGCTACTTAAATCTGCTTTATTAATAATCATCAAGTTCTTCCTGAGTAATGCGAACCTTATCTTTCCATAATGCTATTTCAGCTTTTTGAAGTTCAGTGCCATTCTTTTCAATGTATTTCTTGACTCGTTGAATCCCCTCCAGCTTCGCTTTAAAGCCTTTCACAAAACGCTCGCTTTCTAGAAACTCCTGAAATGCTATTTTGTCTTCTTCACTCCAATCCGAGTTAGATTTAAATACATCGGTTACTCGGAGTCCGGTTTCAAATTGCTTTAATTCAGCATGAGGGGGTAACGAATTTTCCATTAGCCTTGGCTTTTTACCTTCCTCTTTATCTTCAAGATAGAATATTTCTATATAAGGATATAGATCTTTCAATTCTTCTATGGCTAAAAATCGCCAGCATGAAATGATTTTTCCTGAATCAAAGTCTTCAACCAAATCAAGCAGTGGATCAGCACCGATCCCTATATGTCTTCCACTAGGTAATTGAGGCATCTCACACCTCCCCAGAGTACAAAGTAGAATCGGGATTTTCTGCCGGAAGGACCAATTTGCCTCTATAATTTACCCAGAAGCTAAGCGATTTCTCATAGAAGGATAGAAGAATAAATCCAATGCCACTTCCAGCTGTTGTTAACAGGAACTGTCTGCGAGTAAAACTCATGTGTTGTCTCCTCTTTAGTACTTCGGCACGATGCCTTGGTGTACAAGCTGAATATCAAATACCAAGCCGTTAATGGGAACGGCAGCCACAAAAAAACCCACTCAGCATTTGCTAAAGTAGGTTGCCCTCTCTTTAGCAGTATTTATTAAACGCCCTGAAAGCTGAGTTCTCAAATCGGCGTATTTATATATTAGTCTTATACTATTTATTTGCAAGTCAGAAATTGATTAATATATGAAAGGAAGACAAGTAAGGTATGTACCTCGTCAGAACATATGAGACAGAATTGAGCTCAATATTAAGAGAGACTTCTGATAAGTTAAACTTATAAAGAGGAGTCTCACTATGAGCAATAGTACCGAGAAACACATTAAAGAGATACGTCGTCGTACCCGCAAGAAGTATTCTGCAGAAGAAAAGATCCGGGTTGTCCTTGAAGGTCTGCGCGGCGAAGGTAGCATAGCCGAACTCTGTCGCAGAGAAGGTATCAATCAAAATGTGTATTACCGTTGGAGCAAAGAATTTCTGGAAGCCGGGAAACAACGATTAGCTGGCGACATTAAACGGGAAGCCAGCAGCATCGAAGTCACTGATCTTAAGAAAGAGAACGACCAACTCAAACGCCTGTTAGCCGATATCATGTTAAAGAATGATGTGCTTAAAAAAGCTACCGCTCCTGCTCTCGCCCCTTACCTACATCCTGTAGGCAAAAGTGTACTTGGCTTGGACTTGACCTCGGAAGACGAATGAGTTTATCAGGTGCAGAGAAGTTGGAAGTCATTCGCCTGGTGGAAGGCTCGGAACTTCCTGTTAAACGCACTTTGGCCGAATGAGGCGTGAGTCGCAGCAGTTTCTATCGAGGGTATCGACAATACCTTGATGAGGGTCCAGACGGTCTTGAGCCGACAAGTCGTACGCCACGTCGTTTCTGGAATAAGCTCCCTGAGTCCGTAAAGGAACAATGTCTGGAGATTGCATTGCAATACCCAGAGCAATCGCCACGGGAATTAGCTTGGCACATTACTGATAAACATCACTACTTTATCTCGGAGTCCAGCGTTTATCGGCTATTGAAGCAATACGACCTCATTACCAGTCCTGCCTATATCCTGATGCAGGCAGGTGATCATTTCCAGAATCCCACCAAGCGTATTAACGAACTCTGGCAAACGGACTTCACTTACTTCCGTATCGTTGGTTGGGGTTGGTATTATCTGTCTACCGTACTAGATGATTACTCTCGCTATATCATTGCCTGGAAGCTGACCACGAACATGGCGGCTGATGATGTGAAGCAGACCCTAGATCTTGCCATTGAAACCACCGGAGTGAATGAAGTTAAGGTCAACCACCGTCCTCGTTTACTCAGTGATAATGGTCCGTGTTATTTATCATCTGAATTAAAGGATTATCTGGGCAAGCATCAGATGAAACATACTCGCGGCGCACCGTATCATCCGATGACACAGGGAAAGATTGAACGTTACCATCGTTCTATGAAGAATGTCGTCAAACTAGAGCATTATTATTATCCATCAGAATTGGAAAATGCGCTCACACAGTTTGTTCATTACTACAATCACGAACGCTACCATGAGTCACTGGATAATATCACTCCGGCTGATATGTATTTTGGCCGCTACCATGAAATTATGGAGCGTCGTGCCGTGATTAAATATGAAGCATTACAACAGAGGAGAAAGGAAAATTTAGAGTTATGTGTAAACCAATGAAACAGAGCTATAATAGATGAAAGTCTCTCTTAACTTTTTAGGCCATCTGTGCCAAATCTTTTGACGACGTACAGGTCTTACAATAATGAACGTCCACATACAGCAATTGGTGGGATACCACCCAGACAATGACTGAATGCGGCTTAATCTCTACTTTTAACTTCGGTTATTAATGGGGGGATTACATAGTCAAACTTATCATAAATGATTATCTCCGAGTTGTAGCTGAAATGGGTAAAACAGAATTCACAGATAAAGACAACTCTCTGTTTGAATTAGCTTATGTTTCTCTCCAAGCAAAGACATTACAGTCTCACTATAAATAATATATATTTCATTTCTTATCACATATGTAAACATTTCTTAATGCCCACTTCCTTACAATATTTATTCCTGCGTTCTCATCGGCATGCATTCTGTTGCCACAGTCTTTGAATACGCATTGGTAGACGCTCTGAGTTGTATCTCTAGAGCGTGTTGATTCTTGTGGTTGCCGTAACTGCTTGGAGACATGCTTCATTAACTCTTTGACTGAAATCTTTCCTTGTTCAGCAGGATACGAGAAGGGAGTGTTTTTCTTTAGTTGACGATGTTTCTTGATTTCTCTATGTCTCTCAACAGATGATTGTTTTGGATTTATTTTACTCTTCAGTAATAACATGTCTTCACCAATAGTCACTTTGCCTCCTGCCTCAACTACTATGCTTTTACCTGCTCCATTACCACCAATGCTTGCAATCAACTCGTACGGGTTTCTTTTGCAGCTTGAGCAAACTTGACTTGTTCCAGCAGGATGAACGCTAACTGCAGGAAAATGGTTTAGTGGAGCATGTTTTCCAGTGCTTACCCATTCACCTTTGGCGTTCTGTTTTCTTTCTTGCTTCAAGATAATTGGATGAATCCATCTTTCACTCCCGCACCAATGATGCTTTCTTTCGGACTTGTGTGCATCAATATCTGAGTAGATGTATATATTCAGGATTCTGTCATAAATTAATTTTAACTGGTTAGCTCCTGTAGCAAGATTCCTAACAGAACTCTCAAGCACAGGCATACCTTTATGCTTCATACTTAAGTTATCAATAGCATGGCATACGTCACCAATCGCGTTCTCACGCAGCATCTGCAGTGAATTATTGAAGCGTTGTTGAAACTTCTGTTTTGGCTGAGTTTTGTTACGGTAATGATTTACACGTTTAATTAAATTTCTAATTGAAGGTATTGCTATCGCACCAGAACATATAGGTTCAATAGTGTTTGCATTTAATTTGCTAATTTCTTGAGCATCAAACACTGCATAGCCAATACCTGCTTCGCCGAGGTCAATACCAATCACCGTTTCTTGTATTGGGTTAAAAGATGTCTCGACCTCAATTTTCTCTTCAGAGATTGTTACAGCAAGTTCAGTTGATGTTTTAATGGGCTTTATCTCAGCACTAAGTTTTCCATCTTCGTATATAGTCTTCTGTGAATATTCCTGACAAACAATAAGATTATGTTCCCCAATTTTTATATTTTTATATTGAACCCATGCGTCCAGCTTATTCTTGAATGATGATGCGCCTATCAATCGAAATGGAGTGGTTAAGACGCATTCCTTATTTATCAGGCCTTTTTTCCCAACTCGGTAACCTTTTATTTCTTTTTTTGAATTACAGTCATTAATATTTAAGTCCACATACCAATCATGAGGCGCTTGCGTTAAAAGCGTTGCAAAGCCATCTACTGGCCATGATTGTTTTTTAATGTTTTCTTTTATTAATTCGCTAGAGTTCTCATGAAATCTTATAGTTCCACTTTTTCCTTCTTTATCCGAACTAATATTTCTTAGTAGCTCACCTAACGGTTTTTTTGATGTCAGGTATTGCTGGGGAGGATTCCATTCGACTTCTTTAGGCGTGTACAGTAGCTCATTGAAATCGACTCGCTGGAATTTTGTTTTAACAATAAAGGACTCGCGGAACAATTGTGACAATGCGCCACTAATCTCAGATTGATAGAGATTGATTATTCGAATCAATAATCCTCTGCTTATAGTTGACTGCGTGATTAACGGAAGGATTGTTTTTGGTATCGTTAGATGTTCCTCGATACTTTCTTTGTTAGCTAGTGATGCTGGGACTTGCTCAGGAATACAGTAGAGTCCGGTTGTATTATAGAGACTTTCCATCTTGAGCCAGTCACGGTAATGTTTTAAGTCGGCATACTCATTTTTCTGCTCTTCTAATTCGCTCGCAATCTTCTTTATGAATGCAAGCATGTCTAGCCCGCTTACTATTCCTTCGCTTACTCCATAAGCCTCATGCCTACCTCTACTGAATGGATTTCTATATAACGAGCCTTGGTTGTTGTCTATTAATTTATTTAAGTCTTTTCGACTTATCCCGCAAGACAGCAGTTGCTCTTTTACTATGATTTTTGTTTCATCAGTACCAGAGACGGCAATCCGAGAGATTGCGTTTAATAATTTTCTTCTGCCCTGAATGTTTGCCTTGCCATGTTCCTTTTTATCGTTGCTGTGTTTCTTGAGAAGTTCAAGTTCTTTTTTAGCAAGCTCGGCTAATGGGTCTAGTGTTTCTTTTGATTTCCCAAGCCAGTCTTGAATTGCTGCTACATGTTCTTGGTAAAGTTCTGTGTATTTATTGAACCCGGCAACTATGTCATCGAGTTCTTCCCGTACTTTAGGTATGCCACCAGAAACTCTATTAACCTTTGGTAATGACTTTAGCCAAGGCGGCATTTTCAATTCAACATCTTCAAGCCCTTTAATCTTACTTCCTTCAAAGTTCTTTTCTTGTTCTATCCTATTGCTTAATATTTCAAACAGTCCAAACAGTCCATCTATCTTTGAGCTAAATTCATCAATGACAGATATATCTGCTTCAGTTGGTAGTGCGTCTGTTTCGCCAAGAAGAACATCAAGTGATGCTTTAGATGATTTAGCTCCACCCGCAATATTTTTGGTGATGTTTTCGAGTTGCTCTGCTGTAAGACTAATTCCGCTAAATAAATCGGCGCATACTGCTTCTTTTAAGAGTTTGGGTAACTGATAGTCAATATTGATTTTATCTATCAGCTCATTTAACTCTTCAAGCCGTGATAAGTAATTTGCAACCCAAGAATCAATCTTGCCGCAAAGCTCAGACCTAAATTTAGAGTAGCTCTTATGCCCAAACAGACTTTCTTCTGGAATTGCATCGAACCATTCCTTAAGTGATTCAATTTTTTGCTTATGTTTAGTAGACGCACCGTATTCTTCGACTAACTTATCTAATGAGCTTTCTCTCCAGTAAAGATAACCGGAGCCAAAGAGCCAACTAAGGGCGTTTCTGTCTGATATTGTTTTTTGCAGTACCGTCTTTAGCTTTTTTGTTGGCTTACCTGTTGTCTGCTTAAGCCATCTTAATTTTTGAGCTACTACAGCATGTAAAGCAGTTTCATCTAATTCGTTTAGCGGCAATACTGGCAAATTGACATCGAAGTCTATGCTTGATTTCTCAGGAGTTAATGACTCAATTTTGCTAAAGGCACTTTCGAGCTCGGGTAGCGACAGTCCAAGAGTTGCTGATGACGCGTCAAAGATTCTTAATGCCTTGCCAACACCGCTATTTAACTCAGGCCAGCTAATGAAGTCACTACATACTTCATTGCCAAAGAAACTTAGGAACTTGAAGACTTTTTCATTAATCTCTTTTTCTTTGTCTGGCAATTTGCCAGTAACCATCCTGTATAGCTCGTCAGCTATCTTAGCAGGCGTGAAGTCTGCCTCTTTACCTAGATTTCTTCGTCCTCTGGATAGATATGAAATTAAAGATGATGGAGATAAGTCGTTAGGTGAGCATAAGAAATCTGCTTCCCATGTAGATTGGAATTCTTTTAATGGAAGGCGCTTCTCGTTTCTAAAGAGTTCTGTTTCAGATGCGCTGCCAAATAGATGAAAGCCTGATAAGTGTGTGGCACATAGAAGCCCCGTTAATGTTCCTTTGCCGAGACCTTGTGTTCTATCGTATAGCTCAGCAAACTTATCGAAGTCTAATGAGACACCTTCGGCTGGTTCTAATGGAAATTTTAAAGTACGAACATATTTATCGTTGCGAACGGCTGCCTTAGCGACACGCCTTCGCCACTTGCGAGCTTTCTCGCCCCCAATTGCTTTCATCCCCTGTCCTTTATTCGATGTTGTTGTTAGTTATTTTCCAGACCGAATACAAGTGCATCGTTATTCCTAGCGCTTGCAAAATCAATAAGCAATAATGATTTAGATGTACTCGAATAAAGATTAATCATTCTATATGCATCACCACAAAACTGATACCAATTCTCAGCGTCTCCCTCAAACATCACCACAAAACTGATGCGGCTATAACTATCGACCCTCAAACATCACCACAAAACTGATTTAGTCACTGCTTCGTAATCCTCAAACATCACCACAAAACTGATTGTTTATATACTCCTAGTCCTCAAACATCACCACAAAACTGATGGGAGAAAGTTTCAAATGCCTCAAACATCACCACAAAACTGATTTAGTCACTGCTTCGTAATCCTCAAACATCACCACAAAACTGATATAAAGAATTTGCTGAGGCCTCAAACATCACCACAAAACTGATCGCACTCTTTAAAAGTATCCTCAAACATCACCACAAAACTGATTTTACGCGACTTTCCGTACCTCAAACATCACCACAAAACTGATTTTTTCTTTAATACTTTTCCTCAAACATCACCACAAAACTGATCACTTGTCGCCCTTTTTTCCTCAAACATCACCACAAAACTGATCGAGGACGTATTCCATATCCTCAAACATCACCACAAAACTGATCGGGGGCTTTTTTAATTCCCTCAAACATCACCACAAAACTGATGGACTTAGCCTTGACTCTCCTCAAACATCACCACAAAACTGATTATTTTAGATGGGCTTATCCTCAAACATCACCACAAAACTGATAGGACACTGCCTATACTATTAATTGTAGTACAGATTATCTAAATATAATGTAGGTAAATTGATATGGAAATTAACTCCTTTCAGCACCCCGATTTCATTTGGACATGGAAATCATCCAAACGCAGCAAAAGAGCAAGCCTGTGGTTGCCATATTTCCAAAAAGTAGAACGCCTACCAAAAGGGAAGTCAGACAGGTACTGCTTCAAATTTAACGGAGGCGAGGTTACCTGTCATCTAAAAGAAATAGATTTTCTAATGATATACGGGGCAACAGGTGATTTGCCAATTGAGTTGTTAGATAAACTAGCTGCCTACAAAATTCCCCTCATGATACACAGGCGTAATATGCCTAGACCTTATGTTTTCTTTCCAAGTATTGATTCGGACAACAACGATATTCTGACATCTCAAATATTGTATAGAGAGAATCAAATTAAAAGAACCTATATAGCTAGAACCTTAATAAGGGAACGCATGCGTGGCTTTCAAAATACTATCAATATTTCACAAAGTGATTTTAATAAATTGTCATCTGCTAGAAGCATCGAGGCAATCAGGTGTATAGAAGCCAGAACTACAAAAAGATATTGGGCTTCTTACTACAAAGAAATTGGTTTTAGCGGTTTAGCCAGAAGAGATAGCAAGCATCCTGTAAATACTGCACTAGATGCAACGTCATACTTCATGTATGGAGTAATATTAAGATGGATACTTTTTCATAAACTATCACCTTGTCATGGTTATTTACATGAGCCTACTACGTACTCAAGTCTATGCTATGACTTAATTGAACCTTATAGATATATATTAGAGCATGCTACTAGCAAAGTAATTCAGAATTTAGATGGTGATTTCACCGATAAAAATATTACAGGAGCTTCAATTGCCCAACTTAAAGACGACCTTGATGAAATCGTTTATGTTCCTTCGTCAAGAATGAAGGTTGCTAGAAAAAATTTACTACATGGAATTATTTTAGCATTGAGAAGTTATCTACTTAATGAAACATCTAGATTTGTAATTCCAAAAGAAGGTGTGAAATCAGGAGGAAGACCGATGAAACTAAGCTATAGA
This sequence comes from Gammaproteobacteria bacterium, assembly GCA_041689615.1. Lineage (GTDB taxonomy): Bacteria > Pseudomonadota > Gammaproteobacteria > Eutrophobiales > Eutrophobiaceae > UBA7359. The sequence goes on from JBDNFW010000014.1 coordinate 8,823, forward strand.
TTGCCAGGAGCAAGGTAAAGTAGGGCTCCCGTTGTGGTGCGTCCGGAGCCCGTAGACGCCCAAAAGAACGAGGTACGGATAGTACGAAACTTTTCCAATCTTCCTTTGGGATGCTTACGACTATGAATATAGACAAAAATTAATAATAAATCTATAGTCATTCAATCATCATTACACGGGTTTGCGTCCCCGAGTTCGATTACCTTTTAACATCCCGATAGCAAACCCAATCTCTTCTAGTTCAGCTAATTCAAGAGCCATATCGTGCCTATATTTTTTAGAGGCGTGTGTCTGTTCTCCATGCCGGTAGTTGGGATGGTCTTTGCCTTTCAAAACTGTATTTTTTTCCCTTGCTCCATGCATGCGGCAGACTCTCATAAAAAATGCCGAAGGGTTGAGGCATCTTTGCTTTGAGCGCTTAGAACGCGCACTGCATTGTTTTGCGCCATAGAGACGCACACTGGGAAGAGGCATATTATTTGCCTGAGAGGCTCATTGAGGAAGGTGGTGATTTAATTTTCGCTTACCTCATACAAACAAAGCCCATGAATGAGTGCTTTCCTGTTTTTCCCGTTTTGGTCCGTTTTTACTGTACCCCGTCAGAACATATGAGACAGAATTGAGCTAAATATTAAGAGAGACTTCTGCTAAGTTTGAAGAAGATTATTTTACGAGGCTAGAAAGTGTCTAGTAAAGTATGGGAAGTCCAGGGGATGTATAAACAGGCCTTAGAAACAGCCAATTCATGTGAACTCGCAATGCATTACGGTGTCACAAGTAAGCCTGAAGGAAAACATTCTGGGTATGGCCTGACCCTTGCTAGAGATATTGTACTAGACAACGGAGGTAAAATTATAATTGCATCACAAAATGAAATTATTGATAGTGAAGAAGCAGATAGCCAGAATAAACTGTTAAGAAATCCTTGGCCCGGTACGTTAATATTAATAGAGTGGCGTACCGATAGGCCATTAAGATTAAAAGAGGTATATGATAACTGGCCAATGCCAGAAGGATACAGTCATGAAGACTTCGAATTTTAAATTGAATTTTTCAGATATGGGTGGTTTGACCTCTCGTTCAGAAGGCGCAAATGCTCGTGATTTGATACTCGATGTTATTAAAAAGCATGGGGTTGTATTAGTCGATATAAATAATGAAAAACTTACACCATCGTTTGCGGATGAATGTTTTGGTGTAATTGCTGAATCATTTGGTCTAGAAAATTTTAAAAAGAAAGTAAAGTTGATTAATGTTACTCCTAATGTTTCTACATTAGTCAAACATGTCGTAATTCGCCGTGTTCAAACAGCTCCGCCTATCTCAGCTTACGCATAACTAAGTTATAACTGCCAACAGTACAGCCAACAAATCCAGGTGCTCTGGATTATGTTGGTGTAGTTTTAATCTAAGTTATTGAAAAATATGGTGGGCCCGGAGTGACTCGAACACTCGACCTGCCGATTATGAGTCGGATGCTCTAACCAACTGAGCTACGGGCCCTAAAACTAATTCTTGAAATTATAATATTAAATCAGGTATCAAGAAACGTCTTAAGCTCGTCCGAACGAGAAGGGTGACGAAGTTTACGCAATGCTTTAGCTTCAATCTGACGAATACGTTCACGCGTCACATCAAATTGTTTCCCCACTTCTTCAAGTGTATGGTCAGTATTCATATCAATACCAAAACGCATTCTGAGTACTTTTGCTTCACGTGGCGTCAAACCTTCCAACGCATCTCGTGTTGTTCGACGCAAACCTTCAAAGCTAGCCGAATCGCCAGGTGCCTGTATGTTCGCGTCTTCAATAAAGTCGCCCAAATGTGAATCTTCATCATCACCAATCGGTGTTTCCATTGAAATAGGTTCTTTTGCAATCTTAAGAACCTTGCGCACTTTTTCTTCCGGCATTTCCATACGTTCCGCCAATTCTTCCGGCGTTGGTTCTCGTCCCATTTCCTGAAGTACTTGTCTTGAAATACGATTAAGTTTATTAATCGTTTCAATCATATGTACCGGAATACGAATGGTGCGAGCCTGATCTGCAATTGATCGAGTAATCGCCTGACGAATCCACCATGTAGCATAAGTCGAAAATTTATAACCGCGACGATATTCAAACTTATCAACCGCTTTCATTAAACCGATATTACCTTCTTGAATCAGGTCAAGAAAAAGTAAACCACGGTTGGTGTATTTCTTTGCAATAGAAATAACGAGTCTCAAGTTTGCTTCAACCATTTCTTTTTTAGCTCGACGTGCTTTCGCTTCACCGATAGAAATGGTGCGATTAATCTCTTTGATTTCTCCGATATCTAATAAGGCATCTTCAAAAATAAGTGCTAATTTTCCCTGTACTTTAAGGATTTCTTCTTCCTGTTCTTTAAGCTTTTCTACATAGGGGGCTTTCTTTTTTATAATGCCTTTTATCCATTTAAAATTGATTTCGTTACTGGGGAAATCAGCAATGAATTCCTTACGTGGCATTCTTGCTTCTTTTACGCAAAGCTCCATAACACGTCGTTCGGTGAAACGAATACGATCAATTAAATCTCGTAAATTGTCAGTCAATAAAATGATAAATTTTGGAGCAAGTTTGAGTTCCAGAAACCACTGTGAGAGTTCTAGTTCATGCACCTTGGTTTTATTGTCTTCTTTCCCATAACGCTTAACGGATTTGACATATTTAAGATGAAGTTTTTCCAGTTTTTCAACGTGTTCTCGTACATCTTCAGCTGTAAGAGCGACTACTTCTTCCTCTTCATCATCGTCGTCATCACTATCGTCATCTTTTTTGGATTCTGCGATTTGTGTAGGATTAATAACTTGTATCCCTTCATCCGGATAATGAGACGTGTCATTGAAACCAACGATAACATCGCTAAGTTTCATCTCCTCTTTTACAATCATATCGAATGCACTAAGCAGCGTTTTTACTGTGCCTGGATAACTTGATAAAGCGCTTAATACCTGGCCAATGCCTTCTTCAATACGTTTGGCAATCTTGATTTCGCCTTTGCGAGTGAGAAGATCAACCGTACCCATTTCGCGCATATACATTCTGACCGGATCAGTCGTTCGGCCAAATTCATTTTCCAGGCTCGCCAATGCTGCAGCCGCTTCTGCAGCCGCATCCTCATCAGGCTCATTTGAATTATCTGTTATTTGTCCGTCAAGATCAGGTGGAGACTCGTGAACCGTAATCCCCATGTCATTGATCATATTAACAATGTCTTCAATTTGCTCAGGCTCAACAATGTCATTTGGAAGATGATCATTGACTTCACCATAGGTCAAGAAACCCTGTTCTTTGCCTTTGGCAATAAGTACTTTAAGTAATGACTTATCGTCTTCTTTTATTGTTGGCTCTTTTTGTTCTGCTTGTTCCATAATAGATAAATTGGCTCGAAAATTGCTGTAAAGTTTCAGGTAAAATAGCTTATAACTGCTTGATTAATATAAAAACATTTGTCTAGGCTAAAACGGTCAAGTCTAGCACATAGGTCGAAAATCCGCTAGGTCAATTGTTGGAAGTCTCGTTACCTGACGTCTTCCTGCTCTCGACTAAAGAGCGTAATTCGGTTTTCATTTCATCAGTTAATTCTTCCGTGCTATTTATATTTCCGAAAGCTCGAAGTTTCGACTGGTTTGTCATTTCTTTTAGTTTTTCGAGAGATTTAATAAAGCTATCTCGGATATCTTCATCAGAAAAATTATCATCTGCGGCATACTGAGAATCTGAAGGTGCTAGTTCAATTAATCGTTGTCTGATTTTTTCTCTCTCACGGTAGTTTTCGGTAATGCCTGCCATTGTCGTGTTTGGATTACTCTGTATGTATTTTACTATTTCGCTTAGAAATTCAATTCCTCTAATCTCTATTCCTGAAAGCCTTTCATCTAAAGATTTATCAAGAGCCAATTCAGGTTTTCTTAGTAATAGTTTAATTGATTCGGTCAATAGACTCTGTTGGCCAGTATTTCGATAAGTTGTGTTTTTACGACTTTGCACGGGCGCATTCACAGAACCTGTTTTTTTATATTCATCTAATTGGCTCATGAGTTCTTCATTAGGAATTCTACTGATACCACTTAGTTTTCTAATCAAAATGGATGTCAGAGCAGGTGCCGATACAAGTTTACTGACATAGGGCAAAATCGCTTTTGTTATTGATGCTTGGCCTTCAGGAGAGTTTAGGTCAACACCTTCACTGATAGAATTAAATAGAAATTCTGATAAAGGTGTTTGCAGGTGACTATCGAGAAATGCACCTTTGCCTTTATCGCGAACATAGGTATCTGGATCTTCTCCTTCGGGTAAGAACATGAAGTAGACTTGTTTATCATCTTTTAATAAAGGTAGTGAGTTTTCCAAACCGCGCCAGGCGGCTTTTTCCCCTGCTTCATCACCATCAAAACAAAACACGACTTTGTTCGTTACTCGAAACATTTTTTCAATATGTTCTGGCGTAGCAGCAGTACCTAAACTAGCGACCGAATTTCTGATGCCGTATTGTGCTAAGGCTATCACATCCATATAACCTTCAACGACGAACAGACTATCGATATCCTTCAGTGATTTTCTGGCTTGATATAAACCATACAGTTCACGACCTTTATGGAAAATCGGGGTCTCAGGAGAATTTAAATATTTTGGTTTGTCGTCGCCCAATACTCTGCCGCCAAGACCTATCGCTCGGCCACGCTGATCGCGAATCGGAAACGTGATGCGATCTCGAAAACGATCGTAGTAACCGCCTTGTTCTTTTTCTATCACCGCGCCGATACTAGCAAGTCGCTTGGAAGATTCATCCGAACGGCCCAATTCTTTCATCAAATTGTCCCAACCTGATGGGGCATATCCCAATTCATATTCAGCGGCTATTTCACCACTGATACCCCGGTTTTTCAGGTATTCAATCGCCTTATTTGCTTCTGGGTGCTGGCGTAACTGACGGCAATAGAATTGTGTAACGAGTTCCATTAATTCATAGAACTCAGTGGATTTGTTATTTGATTGTGATGTTTGTAGTACTTCGCGAGGAATTTCCATTCCCGCACGAGAGGCGAGATCTTCAATTGCTTCAACAAAACCCATATGCAGATATTCCATAAGGAAGCTAATTGCCGTTCCATTCGCACCACAGCCAAAGCAATGGTAGAACTGTTTTTGTTGGCTTACAGTAAATGAAGGTGTTTTTTCGTCATGAAATGGACAACAGGCTTGATGATTTTTGCCACCTTTTTTAAGCGGCACGTAGCTATCGACGATATCGACAATGTCAATTCGAGCAAGTAGTTCATCGATAAAATGTTGTGGGATTCGGCCGGCCATGTGGAAATAGTATACTGCGAAAGAGAGAGAAAACAGCGACTTTAGTCGCTAATAAAACCGGTAAATCTTAAGGTGTTTGCTCGCTAGATAATTACAAATTAAGTCGAGATTTAATTAAACCACTGACTTTTCCCATATCAGCGCGACCTTGAAGCTCACCTTTTAAAATGCCCATAACCTTGCCCATGTCTTTAATTGATTCGGCGCCGGTTTTGGAAATAGCATTATCGATTAAGCCGTTTATCTCATCGTCAGATAATTGAGCAGGCAAATAAGCTTCAATGATGTTTAGCTCAAATTCTTCTATTTCTACCAAATCATCACGGTTTGCATCTTTGAATTGAGATATGGAATCACGGTGTTGTTTGGCCATTTTATCGAGAATGACGATGGTTTGTTCATCATCGAGCTCGATACGTTCATCGACTTCTTTTTGTTTGAACGCCGCCTGAATCAAACGTAGAGCCCCAAGTAGCTTCTTATCTTTGCTGCGCATAGCAGCCTTCACATCGTCGCTAATTTTATTTTTGATATCAGCCATGGCTGATGAAATTAAGAACTCGAAACGGGACTTAGAATGGACGTATACGGTGCAGAACGTTTCTAGATGCCTGCTTTTGTGAACGCTTGACTGCTGCTGCTGCTTTACGTTTACGCACTTGAGTTGGTTTTTCATAAAACTCATGCATGTGGACGTCAGCCAGTGTTCCAGCTTTTTCACAGGCGCGCTTGAAGCGACGCATTGCAATATCAAACGGTTCGTTGTCTCTTACCTTAACTGAGGGCATAGTACTTATTTCCTTAACTTCTTTACTTGGATTGAGAAAAGGCGGGTATTTTAGTGAGAATGGGTGAAATTGCAATGCAAATAACAGGAATATCAGGAAAACATTGAGATAAATGCAAGTATTAGGAATAGAAACCTCGTGTGATGAGACGGGCATAGCGATATATGACTCTGAGAAAGGGTTACTTGCGCATAATTTATATAGTCAGATTGATTTACATAAAGACTACGGTGGTGTCGTGCCGGAACTGGCTTCGCGCGATCATGTTCGTCGATTATTGCCTTTAATTAAGAAGACACTATTAGAAGCAGACTCAGAGCTTAAATCTCTAGATGCGATTGCCTATACTGCTGGTCCCGGATTGATGGGTGCTTTGCTTGTTGGTACGGCAATGGGACGTAGTTTGGCTTATTCCTTATCGATACCTGCTATTGGTGTTCATCACATGGAAGCACATTTATTAGTGCCGATGCTGGAAGAGGATGTACCCGAATATCCGTTTTTGGCGTTACTGGTATCGGGCGGACACACGCAACTTGTTCAAGTTGCCAAGCCTGGGGATTACAAAATTCTCGGCGAATCTGTCGATGATGCTGCCGGCGAGGCTTTTGATAAAACAGCTAAATTGTTGGGTCTATCCTACCCCGGCGGTCCAGCACTCTCTGCATTAGCGGAAAAAGGTGATAGTAAGCGCTTCCGTTTCCCTCGACCGATGACGGATCGTCCTGGACTCGATTTCAGTTTTAGTGGTTTGAAAACCTTTGCATTAAATACGATAAATGCAGAGTCTGATGATGATCAAACAAGAGCTGATATAGCACGTGCTTTTGTTGATGCCGTAGTCGACACGTTCATTATTAAATGTCGTCGGGCAATTAAGGAAACAGGACTGAACGAACTCGTAGTCGCTGGTGGAGTAAGTGCCAATAAACAATTACGAATAGGCCTCTATGGTTTAATGAAAGAGGTAAACGGAAAGGTGTATTTTCCACGTGCCGAATTTTGTACCGATAACGGCGCAATGATTGCCTACGCGGGCTACTTAAGACTTAAGGCAGGGCAGACTGAATCATTAAATTTTCAGGCAAAGCCACGATGGCCGCTGGATGAAATGGAAATAGCTTAAGACTAATCGGAAAAGTGTTCGTAGGTTTTTTTCTTACCAAGCTTACCTTCAGTACCAGCGATTAGATTTTGTATATTTGAGCGATGTCGCCAGAATAAAATAAACACCATGACAATATGACAGGTTACAAAGCCGATATTCTGCAAAATGAGCCAGGAATATATTGGTGTCAGTGCTGCAGCAATAAGTGCCGCTAATGAAGAATAACGAAACAACAACGCGGTAATACCCCAAGTCGCAATATAAGCGAGTCCCAACATCCAATGTGTAGCGAATAGCACACCGATTAACGTTGCAACACCTTTTCCACCTTTGAATTTAAAGAAGATGGGGAACAGGTGTCCAAAAAAAGCTGCCAGACCACAAAGAGCAATGATCAATTCAGAGCTACCAACCGCTTTAGCTAGTAATACTGGAATAACACCTTTTAATACATCTCCGGCAAGCGTCAGGATCGCCGCTTTTTTACCGTGTAAGCGCATGACATTGGTTGCACCGGGATTGCCTGAACCACCAACTCGCGGATCAGATAAACCAAATAATCGACAGATCAAAATAGCCGAAGCGATAGAGCCGAGTAGGTATGCTGTTACAACTAGTCCAGTGCCAATTGCGCAGTTTGTGATATTGACAGTTTCCATAATTCTTTATCGATTATAAGCTCAGACGGTATCAGAACAAAATTCTTGCTAAGTTGTTTTGTTTCAAAAAGGTATACTTGGCAGAATAACCAAGAATACTTTAAAAGTAAGGCGCTATGGACATTATTTATCTCAGAGATCTCAGAATAGATACGATTATCGGCATATACGATTGGGAACGTCGTATGAAACAAACCATTATTATTGATTTGGAAATGGGAACGGATATTCGTAAGGCGGCGAATAGCGATAACATTGAAGACACGTTAAATTATAAGGCAGTGGCAAAACGTTTGATGAGCTATGTTGGTGATAGTGAATTTGAATTGGTCGAAACACTTGCTGAAAAAATAGCTGAAATTATCATGACAGAATTTAAGGTGCCTTGGTTACGATTATCGTTAAACAAGAAAGGTGCGGTTCGTGGAGTTCGTGATGTGGGGGTCATCATTGAACGTGGCAGCAAAGAATGACGCAGGTATATCTCGGTATCGGTAGCAATATTGACCGAGAAGCAAGTGTGCGTAATGGCTTAACGACACTCAAATCACTATATGGCGAACTTCAAGTTTCTCCTGTTTATGAAAGTAAAGCCTTTGGATTTGATGGCGATGATTTTTATAATTTGGTTGTCGGTTTCGAAACAGATGTTGATATTGATAAAATGGAAACACAGTTAAAAGAGATCGAACATCAATCTGGTCGAAAGCAAGGCGAATTAAGTTATTCTCCACGAACGCTAGATATTGATTTGTTGTTATATGGTGATTTGATTTGCGATAAGCATGAATTACCTAGAGTTGGTATTATTAAATATGCTTTTGTCTTAAAGCCGCTTTGCGATATTGCGCCTGATTTAATGCATCCTGTCGAGAACAAAAAGATGAGTGAATTGTGGGGTAATTTTAAAGAAACTAATCAAGAAATAAATAAAATACCTCAAACGTTCAGTTCATGATTAATATTATTTGCTTTGGTGATTCGATTACTGAGGGAGCCGAATTTCCTGTTAATGCACGTTGGACAAGTTTGTTACAAAAGAAACTGGACGCTGCTAAGCCGGATATGTTTGAGGTACATAATCGCGGTATTGGTGGCAACACTAGTGCACAAGGTTTTGACCGATTCTGGTCTGATGTTATGCCTTTATTGCCTGGCGTATTATTAATTCAGTTTGGTTTTAATGATGCAAATGTAAAGGATTTTTCAATAGTGCCGCGAGTAGGGCTGTCTGAATTTGAAAAAAACTTAAAAGAATTTCAACGTATTGCAAAGGAACATAACAGCGTTCCTGTTTTTGTTCTTAATCACACCATTGGTAAGGTTGATGGTAAACAGGGGAATGGTAAAACTTATAATGAAAATATAATACCTTATAATAATGCAATTCGTAATATTGCCACTGAGTTGAGTGCAGAGCTTATTGATATACCCCTACAAATGTCTATTAGAGATATTAATGTGAATGATTTTGTTGCGGGTGATAAAATCCATTTATCGTTATCTGCAAATCACGTTTACGTTGATATTATTTACATAGCATTGAATCAAATTGAACTGTGACACACATTCATAGATGGAAATTTTTTCTGAGACTGTGATAATAGAATCTACTATTACTGGAGTCCTGACAATATGAATTTCAGCACCACTTCCAAAGTATTCTTGATCATATTATTAAGTTTCTTAACCGCATGTAATGCCTATCAGACTAAAAAAAGGGCAAACAGTCTGGAAAGTACGTTGACTAGTTATAATGTCGCTTTACGGTGGGCTGAGCATCAAACTCTCTATAGTTACTATGTTTCACCAAATGGTACTCAGCCTCCTGCTGATATAGAGAGGCTTCAGGAAATCAGTGTGACCGGAGTCGATGTAAAAGAAAAAACTATTAACGAGGAGCAGACCGAAGCGAATATTAAAACCGAAGTTAAATATTATTTAAAGTCGGAAGGTAGTGTTAAAACCTTAAAGTTGGATCAGAATTGGTGGTATAACGAACCAAACAAACAGTGGTATATAGATGGAGAATTCCCAAAATTTTAAAAGGCATTTCTAGAAATGTCTTTTTCCGCGATTAATATGTCGTTCCTTATAAATTATTAATGGTAAGTCGCGTCAGCTCCGTGCTCAAATACTCGCAGAGTAGGATCTCCTCATGTATAAATATACATTCTGGTTTTGCGCGCGATGCTTCCTTACTCTCACAAAAAATCCTATTTTCATAAGCGCTTTTAACACTCTTTAGTATAATGTTCTTCCTCCATCAATATTAAGTACTTGCCCCGTTATATAGTTGGCATCGTTAATTAAAAAAAGTACCGCGTTACTAATGTCTTTCATGCTGCCTGTTGTTTTCATAGCAGTATGCTCCAGTATTATTCTTTTCGATTCTTCATCCATGCCCTCAGGCCAGGTTATTGCGCCTGGAGATATTGCATTAACACGAATTGCGGGTGCCAATTCTTTAGCCAGTGATTGAGTTAGCATGATAAGTCCCGCTTTTGACACACTGTAAATAGAATGATCTTTTAATGGTCGGTTTGCATGAATGTCCGCGATATTAATGATACAGCCATTATTTTTACGCAATGATGCAGCCGCAAGTTGAGAAAGAAATAAAGGCGCTTTCAGGTTGATATTAATTATTTCATCCCATTGAACATCATTTAAGACATCAACAGGAGTTGGATAGAAAGCGGATGCATTATTGATTAATACATCTATCTCTCCTTTAAATTTCAGTGAGCTATCGATCAAGGCAGAGTACGATTCTTTATGTTGAAGATTTGCCTGTACAGTCGTAGCAGAACCGGCTCTGGATTTGTTTAATTTCCTAACCAGTTCATGTGCTTCTTTTTCAGAGGTATTATGATGAATGATGATGTTCATACCGGTCTGGTGTAGATGTTCTGCGATGGCCGCACCTATGCGTTTTGCCGCACCGGTTATTAAAGCTGTTTTATTGATTACATTATTCATTCCAAAATTCATTCCTGCTAAATTGTTGTATTGAATGATTTTTAAAACAGAATAACATGGGCACACCATGACACAATCGAAACCATCAAATATTGAACCAGCATTACCCGTTCCGGAAGAAGATGCCTTGCTGCAAAGTGAAAAATTGATAGTACATGTTAAAGATTTAATAAAAGAGCAGGGTGGTGTGATTGGTTTTGATCAATATATGTCGACTGTTTTATATGAGCCGGGTTTGGGTTATTACAGTGCCGGTAGTCGTAAATTCGGTGCCGAAGGTGACTTTGTTACTGCACCGGAAATCTCACCTTTGTTTTCTCAGTGCCTGGCATTTCAATGTGCACAAGTTTTAAATGAACTTGGCTCGAGCGTGATTCTGGAACTGGGTGCCGGTACAGGTATTATGGCTCGAGACATATTGCTTGAATTAGAAAAACTGGGATTACTTCCCGAATCCTATTTTATTCTTGAAGTCAGTGCTGATCTGAAACAACGTCAACAAGAATTATTAAACGAATCAATTCCTCATCTTATTGAACGAGTTATTTGGTTAGATTCATTGCCGCAAGAATCATTTGCCGGTTTGATATTGGCGAATGAAATATTAGATGCCTTAGCAGCGAGACGATTTAAAAAAGGTTCAGGATCATTTAAGGAATTAAAAGTAGCTTTGGATAATGATGAGTTTATCTGGGCGGAGGATGACGCAAATGCCGAGTTGGAAAAAGCATTAATACAACTTGAACATGATTTGCCAAATCCTTTGCCTGAAGGATATGTTTCAGAAATTAATACAAATACCAAAAAATGGTTAAGTGGTTTAGAGTCGGTGTTACAACGTGGTGTGATGCTTTTTATTGATTATGGTTATTCAACATCAGACTATTATCATCCAGATAGAGTCGATGGCACTTTATTGTGTCATTATCGACATCGCGTACATGCCGATCCATTTTTCTATCCTGGACTACAAGATATTACGACATCTGTAAATTTTACTGATGTAGCTGAATGTGCTGACAGCTTAGGTTTGCATGTTAATGGTTATACTAATCAGGCTTACTTTCTTTTTGGTTGTGGATTGGAAAACATCATTGCAGATATTGCATCGCAAAATATCAAGTTACATACAGAAACGACTCAACAAGTAAGAAAACTAACTATGCCAGAAGAGATGGGTGAGCGTTTTAAAGTGATAGCTTTAACAAAAGATTACGACCAGAGCTTGATCGGATTCTCTATCATGGATCAGCGGATCAGACTTTAATATGTTTGCTATTAAACGGACAATTATTTTATGTGCGCTATTAATATTGTGTGCTTGTAACAAGGAGGTTGTTAGAGAGAACAAACCTGTTACCGAGGGAATAGGTATTTCTCAAATAGCAAAGTCGGATATTGATAATGTGCTGGATGTTCATATCATGGAGTCACAAAAATTATTGCGTGAATTGATGGTTAAACTTTATAAGCGTAATCCACGTCAGCTAAAGAAATCAGAACTTAAATTAATAGAAGAACAATTGGTCAAGTTGTTCGACCTCAAACATACCTGGGATTTTCCTGAGTTGGAAGGGAAATACGATGTAGAACTGATTAATCTGGCGTTTGATGAAGATTACAAAGGTGATCGTGTTTTTGGCTTTATAGCCGGACTAATGTCAATGATCATGAAGTCCTATAATTACCAATCAGAATTTTATATGTTTGATACTGTAGAGCCACAAAAATTATATAACTGTGCCCGTAATATAGAAATCGCTGTTTGGAAATTGAGTAATAATCTGAAGTCTAATGGCAAACCTTTTTTATATAGCAATTCGCTGCCAGATAGCAAAGTGAGGAATTTAAGTTATGAACGCTTGTTTGGTAAACTAATCGCGACGCAAGATAATATTACGACAATTATGGCCGGTAAAAATAACCGTACAGTAAAGACGGTGATTCAGAAGATGGCTACAGCCGTCTTTTTACCAATCTAAAAACCTATTTTCATTTGAGATAAACATTGGACTTAATACAACTCATTGTTCTTTCGCTTATTCAGGGCATTACTGAATTTTTACCTGTTTCCAGTTCTGCCCATTTAATATTAGTCCCCTTGCTTACAGAATGGCAGGATCAAGGTTTAGCTATTGATGTTGCTGCGCATTTAGGAAGTTTGCTTGCTGTCGTGATTTATTTTAGAAAAGATATTTCGCGTATTTTATTTGCCGGCATAAACTCAATTTTAAAAAAAGACATCATTGACACTGACAGTAAATTGTTTTGGTATCTGGCCCTCGCCAGTTTTCCCGTTTTGGTGTCTGGTTTTTTGTTACACGATATAGTTTCAACTTATTTACGCGATCCATTAATCATTGCAGCAGCCTCAATTGGTTTTGGTTTGTTACTCTGGTATGCCGATGTAACAGGAAAACGAAATCGACAAATAAATTCTATTGGTCTACGTGATGCAATCATCGTTGGCTTGGCACAAGCTTTGGCTTTGGTTCCCGGTACATCACGTTCGGGCATAACAATGACAGCTGCATTAATGTTGGGGCTAGACAGAACAAGTGCCGCGCGATTTTCCTTTCTAATGGCTGTTCCTATCATTCTTGCCGCGGGCGGTTACGAATTATTAAAATTGATTAAAATGAATGCTGTCTTCGATATAGAAAGTTTTTTGATTACAGCATTTCTTTCGGCAATAAGTGCGTTTTTATCTATTCATGTTTTTTTGAAGTTTCTGGATAAAATCGGCATGTTACCGTTTGTGATTTATCGAGTACTGCTAGGAGTTGTGTTGATTTTAATATTCATCTAAATTAAAGTCAGTTTGATGTTGGTCGATATCAACTAAGCGGTAACTTTATTCAGGAGAAACACATGGCTAAGCCTAAAGTATTAGATGATGAAATGTATCAATTACTTCGTATGGGAGAAATTGATAAGTTTAATGCGGAACGTGACATTTCAGTAGAATATGATCTTACTGATACGGATTTAAGTCGTATCGATTTACGTGGGTTAATTACCGACAATATCAATTTTAGTGATGCTTATTTTCGTATGACGGACTTACGTGGTGTAGATTTTCGTAATGCGAAAATGGAAGGTGCAAGTTTTGCAGGAGCGAATATATCGGGATGTTTCTTTCCTAAAGAATTACGGGCGGACGAGATTTTATTTTCGTTGGAACACGGCACCCGTGTCAGGTACAGCTAATCTGGTCAATTTAAGATGACTGAGCAATCATCTGTTTAATATTCTCAACGCGTTGTTTCTTAATTTCTTCTCCTAGCGCTTTTCCTTCAATACCTTGTTCTTGCAGAATTTTAGCATCAACTTCATTAGCGGTTTTTAATGCATTCATGAAATATTCTGCTTGAGGATAATCGCGATCTTCAAAATTAGCGCGACCTCGCGCATCAGCTTCACAAACGATCAAAAATTGTTCAAAACGTTCCGGTCTTCTAAAAGCATCAAGTTGTTCCAGCTTTTTTAACACGGTTGCAGGTTTCATTTCCTGAATACGATGACAATCAAGATGAAACTTTGAAGCGCAGCTGGCAAGTTCGTGATATTTGTTTGGAATACGATAACGTTTACAAAGTTTATCTATGATCTTCACGCCACGAACTTCGTGACCACGATGATGGGGTAATTCATGTTTAGGTGTTGTTGCTTTACCCAGATCATGTACTAATGCAGCAAAACGTATCATAGGGTTATCTGACAGACGCACAGACTGATTCAAACTCATGATGGTGTGTAAGCCAGTATCGACTTCAGGATGATATTCTTTTGGTTGCGGTACACCAAAAAGCGCTTCAATTTCAGGGAAGAGTTTTGCCAATGCATTACATGAACGTAATACCAATATAAAACGTGCAGGATATTTTCCGGATAAGGCTTTTTCCATTTCAGTCCAGACACGTTCGGGAACCAACGCATCGAGTTCATCGGATGCAGAAATTTCTTTTAACAGACGTGTAGTTTCTGGAGCAATCTTAAAACCAAGTGTTGCTGCAAAACGTGCAATACGTAAAACACGTAAAGGATCTTCGGTGAATGCATCAGAGACATGGCGTAGCATGCCTTGTTTTAAATCTTCTTCACCACCATAGGGATCGATAAGATTGCCTGCTACATCTTCGGCAATAGCATTAACAGTTAAATCTCTGCGTTGTAGATCATCTTCAAGCGTAACGTCAGGTGAAGTATGGAAAGTAAAACCTTTATAACCTTTTCCAGATTTACGTTCAGTACGTGCGAGCGCATATTCTTCTTTAGTTTCAGGATGAAGAAAAACAGGGAAGTCTTTGCCGACTGCTTTAAAGCCTTGCTCAATCATTTCTTCCGGAGTGGTGCCCACAACAACCCAGTCCCGATCTTTAACCGGAATACCAAGTAGTTTGTCTCGGACAGCGCCACCAACCAGATATGTTTGCATGAGATTTATCTTATTAGTAAAACAGGGACATCATGCCCTTATTAGATATGAACAATAACAATTGTTCATCAGTATTGCGACACGATTAATTAATACGTCGATTATCCGAAATTTTAACTGCAGTACAACTCAGATCAGCAACTTTTTGATTTTTTTTATTAGGAGTGACAAGCGCCATGCGTTCTTTTATCGGTTTAATTTCACCACCCAATCGCCAGTCATAAACATTAGCAAAGGCAAGTACTCGTTTAACGTACTTGTTAGTTTCAGTAAAAGGGATTTGTTCTACCCATACATCAGGTGCTTCGCAACCTTGTTTAGGTAACCACTGAGTAACACGATGCGGCCCGGCATTATAAGCGGCGGTAGCCAAAACGATATTGCCATCAAACTTATCCAGCATCTGCCTCATATAAGCCGTGCCTATTGGAATATTCGTTTCAGCTTGCGTTAGTTTATGAACCTTAAAGCCCTTCATGCCGATACTCTTTGCAGTTTGTTCGCCTGTTTTAGGCATGACCTGCATCAAACCTAATGCACCGGCCGGTGATTTCACGTCTTCAATAAAAGCGCTTTCTGCACGAGCCAGCCCATAGATCCAGCTTCGATCAAGATTTCGTTTTTTTGCATATTTATCGAATATGTCTTCAAACAGAATGGGGAAACGAATTTCCAGATTGTCATATGCTCCTGCTGCGGTCATGGTGAAAATCGCTCGATCATGCCAACCCCATTGTGATGCCAATTTTGCCGCCATTTGCATTTGATATGTGGTCATTTGTTTTTCAGCGTGATACCACTCGCGTCGCGCCTGATAGCCGGTATTAAGTTTAAAAAATTCATAAGCACGTTGAATCGCAGGTAATGATTCTACACGCGCTAATTCTTCTTTATTTTCTGGTAGGGGATAATTATTCATGCGATAGGGCAAGTTAACTTTATCAGCAGAGAGAAAACCATAATAATCCCGCTCTTTAGCAAGCTCAGTAAATATTTCGTTAGCTTTTTCTTGCTCTCCTGTTTCTTCAAGCGCACGTGCATGCCAGTAACGCCAGCGAAGTTCAAACTCAACATTGGGAGCTTGACCGGTAGTCCATTTTTTTAAAATAGCCCAGTTTTGATTTGCTAATGCAGTACGTAGACGATAATGAAATACTTCATCGTTAACATGATAATTGTCGATTTGATCAAGCAATTGCGATGCTAATTTACTTTTACTCTTTGCCGCACGAACGGCGAGTGTGCGTTCAACTTCTGCAATTTCACCTGGTGTGAATGAGAAATCATTTTTTAAAGCTTCTAATCGTTTTACGGCTTTATCAACATCTTGTCGTGCTAAACGTAAAATTCCATGAACCAGCATTTCTCTTGAAATTAGAGTGTCTTCAAGTTTAGGTTTATTCGTATATTGATAAGGGTTGTTATGAATTTGCACCCATTGTTTTGCAAGGGCTTTATATTCGGAATTAAGGCGTTTGGATAAAAAGTTAACCAGACTGACTTCATTATTTTGCATAGACAAACGAACACGTTCCCAAACTAATTCATTAGTCATCAAATCACTTTTATAGAAAAGTTCAAATGCTGGGTCGCATTGTGATGGAATCGATTTTCCGGTAAGCCAGATTGAACGTGTATCTTCCAGAAGGAATACATCGTTATTGGTTTTGATTCTGGCTTGTAGTTGATAACACTGCATAGTGACATCTGACTGCGGCAGATAGTTATCTAAAAAAGTTTGCCAATGCCCACGTTTGACTAAAAGTTTTAACCAGGAGGTACGTAAATAATTTGCTACGGGTAAATCGCTATAACGATTCAGAAAATCAATAACTTCTGCATCATCGATTTTCCATAAACGTTTTAGAATATAGTCGTAGCGTAAGTAAGGGTAGAGTGGGTAGTCTTTGAGTGTATTAGCAATTTTAGCGAAGGTTTTATATTGCTTCGTATCTAATGCTTTTTTTGCAGCGAGATAATCTTTACGCTGTTCTTCAATAGATGTTGCAAAAACCGAAGCGCTAGTTAGCGTTAAAACTAAAGTAAAAATAAATAATAACAGCAGAAGCGAAGCTTGATAGTGCTTGTTTGCTGTTTTCAAGGATGTGTTGGAAACTCTAGAATCGACCGCTAAATACATGTAAATCAATATAACCTAAAAAGTTGCGCAATTGTCCTTATTTGCCTCACTTTCCGCAACTTTTATTTGTCTGAATGGCGATAACGTTGACAAGTAATTGATCATTGTTGACGATGTGCCGTTCTTTATAAAATATTCACGGTGCGATGTGCCATGTTTTCTGAAATAACATTACAAATTATTGCAATTTATGCACTAACAGGTATTTTTGCCGGTGTCGTAGGCGGCATGCTGGGTTTAGGTGGTGGTATTATCATTGTGCCCGTATTGCATTTCTTGTTCATTCAGCAGGGTTTTTCGCCATCAATTATCATGCATTTGGCGGTTACGACGTCACTAGCAACAATTATTATTACATCTCTATCTGCTACTTATACACATCATCTAAAAGATGTTGTTCTATGGCCAGTTGTTAATCGCTTAGTTCCGGGAACACTCGTTGGAGCTTTTCTGGGTGCAGTATTGGCAGACTCATTGTCAAGCAATGCACTACGAATTATTTTTGGTGTGTTTGAAATTTTAGTCGCGATTCAGATAGGTTTGGAACTTAAGCCCAAAGCGAAAGCTAAATTACCAGAGACGGCTGGATTGATCGGTTCTGGTGTAGGCATAGGGTTGCTTTCAACTTTGTTGGGCATTGGCGGTGGATCGCTAACAGTACCTTTCCTATTATGGTGTAATGTGAATATAAGAAATGCAGTTGCCGTATCTTCGGCTAGTGGTTTCCCGATTGCCGTTGCGGGCACTACAGCAATGGTTATCGCTGGATGGAATAATGCCAGTGTACCGGAAAATTCATTGAGTTATTTATATTGGCCGGCAGCACTTATTATTGTTGCGATGACAATTTTCTTTGCGCCTTTAGGTGCGCGTCTAGCGCATTATCTTCCCGTTATTACGTTAAAACGTATTTTTGCAGTCGTACTTGCGATTGTTGGAATACGCATGCTTGTTCAAATGTAAGACGATGCAACTTGGTTTAAACTATTACTGGTTTAAGAAAAATGAATTTGAGACAGATAAGTTATTGCGTCATGAAAAACAGGAATACGCAGTTGAAGAAAATAAAAAGCTAATATGCAAGTTTTGTAAAAATCATATTACCAATGCAGATGACGCCATTTCAGTAGAAGCTGCTCATACACATACATTTTCAAATCCAGCGGGTTATGTTTACACGATCAATTGCTATCAAACGGCTCCTGGTTGTCTGGTAGAAAGTGAGAGAACAAATGAATTTAGCTGGTTTAAAAATTATGATTGGCAGATTGCTTTCTGTAATTCTTGTCGAGAACAATTAGGTTGGCTGTTTAGTAATGAAACAGATTTTTATGCGTTGATAGCAGATCGACTAATGCATGACTAGGGCAAGTCTCCAGGTCAAAAACACTAAAACTTATTTCAGTTCCGGTTTGTATAAGAAACCAAGCAGAAAAGAGACAGCAATAAAAAACAAAGAATAAAAATAATCGCCAGAAATAATATAAAGTATGAGGCCAAACATGCTGGACAAATTGCAAAGCGACATGCCAACCAGAAGAAAAGAAAAATAGCGTTGTAACTCGGCTGGTTCGTTATCCATGCCTAATCGCAAGTTGTCGCGAACTTTGTTTTGTACTCGTCTAAAGTAAGCAAGAAAGGTAAAAGGCGCAGCAATGTTAATAACGCAAAGGCCAATAAATATATTTCTCAGCTCCGGCAAAACAGGATCAAGCAGGGATAGTTTGTTCATGAAATAAACTAAGACAAGTAACATCGGAACACTGGATTGCATAGCTATCCAAAATACCTTGGTATTAGTCTTAATATTCGTATCGTTTAATTGTTTTGCTTGATTCACAATAATCTTATGGTTTAATAACTATAGTATATACAACCTAATTATCATGACAATAATTCAAGAAACACTAAGTATTAATACGCTGCCGCGTCAGGCACATGAAATAACAAAAGAAGTTCAGGGTCTTGTCATAGGCAGTGGCATTAATAAAGGCTTATGCCATTTGTTTATTCAACATACCAGTGCCTCGTTAATGCTCTGCGAAAATGCCGATCCAGATGTACGAATCGATCTGGAAACATTCATGCAAAGCGTCGCTCCTGATGGCAATCCCATGTTCTGTCATACAACCGAAGGCGCAGATGATATGCCCGCACATATTCGAACCTTGATAACGAATGTCAGTTTAACCATTCCAATTACCTTGTCACGCTGTCAGCTTGGTACATGGCAAGGAATCTATTTATGGGAACATCGAACATCATCACATAGACGTAATGTCATCGTGACACTGCAGGGAGAATAAATCGTTGCTTCGGACTTCCTCGGTCTCTGTTCCAGACTCGACACTACCGATTACGTCCTGTAATCGTGTCCTCTCGCAACATACACTCCTTCCATGGAGATAATTATGGCTAAAGCAATCTGGAATAATGTAGTAATCGCAGAAAGTGATGTTTATGAAAAAGTGGAAGGCAATGTCTACTTTCCAATCGATTCAATAAAGAAAGAGTATTTTAAAGAAACTGAAACACATACGACTTGCGGCTGGAAAGGTTTAGCGAGTTATTACACGATCATTGTTGATGGTAAAGAAAATAAAGATGCGGCCTGGTATTACCCAGTTCCAAAATCAAAAGCAGAGAATATCAAAGGCTATGTGGCTTTTTGGAAAGGGGTAGAGGTAATAAAATAGTTGCCGCTAATGAATAACAAAAATTATATTGTCCCGCGTTGAAAGCAGCTAGAGTCATCTTTGAAATGTAAGAGTAATCGGTAAGGTTCAGAAATAGCATCATTATCCAAAAATAAATTTAAGCCGGGAATATTGCGATAATGATTTAAGTCTATATTTTTGTAACCCATTGTCCAATCAGGAAACATTCTTTTATCGATATTATTCTGTGCTAATGAGGTTACGTTTATGTGTCGTGAATCTTCTCTAATTTCATTATAGAGAGATAATACGGTTTCCTCTTCCCCTTCAAGTACCTGTACAAACCGACAATCCGTATACAACAACATCCCTGTAATTTCTAAATGCTCATTCCTGTTTCGCGCTTGCAGCAATAATGAAAGAAGATCATCCTGACCATAATCTCTTATTGCCTTGCTTGTGTATACAAGTGAATAAAGCATAGTTATCGTTATATCGCGAAACTCATAGTAAAGACAATAGGTAAATGTGAATTTAAGTCAGATTGAAATGGCAGTCGAAAGCAGAACATTCATTACTGTTTTGAGCCTAATTGAAGTGCTCTTTCTTTTCTTTTACCCAGATCATTTTGTTTTTCATCCCAGCCTTGGCAATGTGTCATGATGATATTACTTAAGGTTTGAATGTGTTCATCATCATCATTCAGTGCGGGGATATAGGAAAATGTTTCGCCACCAGCTTCGGTGAAAAATACTCTGTTTTGCATATCAATTTCTTCTATTGTTTCCAGGCAGTCTGCAGAAAAACCGGGGCAAACGATTTGCACATGTTTTGTGCCATTCTTGGCAAGTTCTTTTAACGTGATGTCAGTATAAGGTTGTAACCATTTTCGCGGGCCAAAACGTGATTGAAAGGTGAGTTGCCATTCGTCTTCTTTCAATTCGAGTTTTTCTGTTACCAAACGCGCAGTTTTATGACATTCACAAAAGTAAGGATCGCCAGCATCAATATAATGTTGCGGCATTCCATGAAAAGAAAATAATAATTTCTCAGGTTTTGGGTTTGTTTGCCAATGTTTCTGAATGCTATTTGCTAGTGCATTAATATAATCTGGATTGTCGTGGTAATGATTAATCATTCTGAGTTCAGGAATCCAGCGCCATGTTTTTAAAACATCAGCAACGGCATCGAATGTTGATGCTGTCGTTGCTGCTGAATATTGCGGATAAAGCGGAAAGATTAAAATTCGATTTGCATTCGCGTCTCGTAATTTTTCCAAACCAGACTCTATTGATGGATTACCATATCGCATCGCTAGTTCCACTTTTACATTTCCAGAAAATCGACTTTCAATTTCAGTCCTAATCGCATTGGTCTGTTTAATAGAAATATCGAGCAGGGGAGAACCATTTTTCGTCCATACTTTTGCATAAGCCTCGGCTGAACGTTTCGGACGAGTACGCAAAATGACGCCATGTAAAATAAACCACCAAATTAGTTTTGGTACTTCTATAACACGTGGGTCGAAAAGGAATTCAGCCAGATATTGTCGTACCGAAGCAGTTGTTGGTGCATCAGGCGTACCGAGGTTTGTGATCAGGACACCGGTACAGCTTTCGCTGTCATGTTTATATTCTGGATTGCCTTTATACTTCATGATTGCTAAGGGTAGCTTCCTCTATTATTTGTGATTGCGACGGTGGTTTATTTCTCCCAGTACGAGGCGCGAGACCGAAGCTTTACTCATTGTACAGCAAGGTGGAGCAACGATGTAATGGGGGAAATAAATCCCGTCCCGAAGGGTTGTGTAATTCAAAGGTTTTATACACAACGCATATCATAAATAATAGAGGAAGTTACCCTCAAATATAGGAGTAGGACGTGTTTGTAAAAAATATTGATAATTGTGCTGAATTTACCGCGAATGATGGTTGCCAGATACGGGAATGGCTGCATCCTAAAAATGACGCAATCGATTTGCCGTATTCAGTCGCTATAGCAACCGTTGATGTCGGACAACAAAGTTATAAACATAAACTAAAACAAGCCGAAGTTTATCTTATTACTACTGGTCGAGGCTTGATGCATATTGATGATGAAGAACGAGAAGTAAAAGCAGGCGATGCAATTTATATCGAACCTTCACGTACACAATGGATTGAAAATATTGCAGATGAAGTTTTATGTTTTACGGCAATAGTAAACCCACCGTGGAGCGACGAGAAAGATATTCGCTTATGATTGTTCCTCAAACCATTTTAGAACATCAGCTGCATTTTGATCTGGCGGGAATACAGGATAAAACACTTTTTTAATCACATTATCTTTAATAATTAAGGTGATTCTTTTGTATCTTTCTACTCCTTCAAGAGTAAACGTAGGTAATGATAGTTTTTGTTTAAGTAAAAAATCAGTATCGCTTAATAATTCAAAAGAAAGATGCAATCGGTTTTTTGCTTCCAGTTGATAGTCTGTAGGTTGACTACTCAAGCCATATATCGTCGCATACTTTTTTAAATCGCCATGTAAATCACGAAAACTACAAGACTGTGGTGTACAACCTCTGGCTCCAGGGATTGAATCCCAACCTTTTGGTAAAGCTACATTAGGCTGGCCAGTCATTGGGTAGATATAAAGAACAATAAATCCTGTTTGTTTACCAATATTGAAGCTTTTTTCATTAGTACAAGCAAGTTCAAGTTCCGGGATTTTCATTTCTGTTAAGTGATCGCATGCACCATCATCTTTGGGGATTGGTAGATCGCTTGGTACTTGTTCAAGATTCATTTACAACATCTCATGAATATTTTGAAGATTGCTTTCTAAGTAGCAATGCGCGGTATTTGTTATGGATTTTGATGAAACGTTCTCCGAGTTCCGATTGTTCTTCGATGTTATCGACATAGAAGCGGATCAATGAACGCATCGGACCTTCGACGCGTGTGTATTTCAGATTACCCTCGATAGTTATTTTTGTTATTTTTTTTAAATAACGAATGAAGAACCATTCAGTCGTATACGATTCGAGATCGGGGCCTTCAATATCTCTAATATGTTCCAAGACATAGTCATGAAAATCACCGAAGTATATTTCTTTCATTGCACCATTTATTTAAGTAACAGCATGTGATTATCACATGCTGTTATTGTCGAGGCTATTTTCAAGCGCTGCTATTCGTTCTTCCAATGGCGGATGGCTCATAAATAAACGTTTGAAGCCACCAGGACTTCCTCCGGCAATACCAAATGCCGCCATATCATCAGGGAGTGATTGAACATTACCGCCTTGTTGTAAACGGCGTAAGGCAGAAATCATTTTTTCACGCCCGGCTAAATAAGCGCCACCGGAG
This sequence comes from Gammaproteobacteria bacterium, assembly GCA_041689615.1. GTDB lineage: Bacteria > Pseudomonadota > Gammaproteobacteria > Eutrophobiales > Eutrophobiaceae > UBA7359. The sequence continues at coordinate 32,278 of JBDNFW010000014.1, forward strand.
TCTGCTTTGAATTCGCGTCGGCGTGAAAACCACATAACTATCATGCTAGCTAATACAGACAAAATCATTTGCACGAAAATGACACCAATCCAGTAACCGGGACCGTAGCCACGTTCAACTTTAAAGACAACACGATCAAGTAATTGACCAATAATACGAGAGAAGAAGATAACAAAAGTATTAACAACACCTTGTATTAACGTCAGTGTGATCATGTCGCCGTTAGCAACGTGGCTAACTTCATGTCCCAAAACCGCTTCAACTTCACCTTGTGTCATGTTTTCTAATAAACCGGTACTCACAGCGACCAAAGCCGAATTTTTATTCATGCCAGTGGCAAAGGCGTTGGGTTGTGGAGAATTAAAGATGCCTACTTCCGGCATATCGATGCCCGCTTCTCTTGCCTGCATTTCAACGGTTGATACTAACCATTGTTCTTGTTGAGTAGTTGGCGTTTCGATTACTTGAACGCCCATGGATTTCTTTGCCATCCATTTGGATATGGCAAGAGAGATAAACGAACCACCCATACCAAAAATACCTGCGAAGATAATCAAGCCGGTCAAATTCAATCCGCCGCCCTGCTGCTCAAGCATAGTGTCTACGCCGAGTAAGCGCATACTAATACTCAAAACTAGCATGATTGCTATGTTGGTTCCCAGGAAAAGCAGTATTCGTAACATGTTATTTCAACCTCAGTATAAAATCAGACTATATAGATTGTGGCGGAATAGTTAAGTTCAAGATATTAAATCTTTCTTAATACGGCCATAGGCGGTGTAGATAGTACTTTTCGTGTGCCATACAAACCGGTCGACACAATAATCAGGCAACATGCTGCGGGAGCAATAACCCAAATGAAGGGATTGATTGCGATATCAATTTTAAAAACATATTCCGCCAGTACTAGTTCAATAATTGAAGCTGCAATAGCAGATAGAATTCCTGTAATTAATCCCAATAATAGAAATTCAGCAACTAATCCGGAAACAATTTGTTTACGGCTTGCTCCTAATGCGCTCATCAAAGCTGCTTCACTGGTTCGTTCATCATGTGTGCTTTGTATTGCAGCAAATAAAACGGTAAGTCCGGTTAATAAGGTAAAGATAAATACAAATTCAACAGCACGTATGACTTGTTGCATAATTGTTTTTACTTGCGTCAGGATTGCATCCATATCGAGTACAGTGATGCTCGGGAAATTTTTAACCAGCTCGACAAGTAATGAACGTTTTGATTCTGGAAGATAGAAACTGGTGATAAAAGTGCTTGGGTAAGATTTCATAGCTTCGGGATTAGAGACAACAAAAAAATTAACATTGAACGAGTCCCACTCTAACCAACGAAAATTAGTGACGTTGCCTGTAATTTTTTCTCCGGCGATAGAATAAGTTAAGTCATCTCCTAGTTTTATTCCTAACGTTTCAGCAATACCTTCTTCTACAGAAAAATAATTTTTATCCCGATTTTCTTTTGGCCACCATGAGCCTGCAACAAGCCGATTATCTTCTTGCATGGTTTCGGCAAAAGAAAGATTAAATTCGCGCGTTGCTAAACGTTTAGCACGCGGATTATTGTAGTTTTCAATATTAATAGCTTCATCATTAATCTTTGTTAACCGACCTCGGATCATTGGGTGAAGCGCTATTTCTTTGTCTAATGAAGCAGATATTAACGTCTTAATATCATCAATTTGATTTGGTTGAATATTGATTAAGAAATAATTCGGTGCATTGTCAGGCAAACGATTTTTCCAGTTCTCAAGTAAGTCAGTGCGTATCAAGGTTAGCAATAGCATGACAGTAATACCTAGACCGATACCAATAATTTGCACCGTACTTTGATTTGCACGACGTGTAACATTGGCTAAACCATAACGAGCCGCCATCTTAAGTTTTGGTTGAATACGCTTCAGCAAACGCAGTATCTGTTTAGCGGAAACAGCTAATACAATCGCAGTGATAAATAAGCCAAGTAAAGTATGAAACGTAATTTTAATGCTGCCTGATTGCCATGGACTTAAGAATATTAATGTCAATATGGCGACGAGATAGATAATATAACTATTAAGTGGCAACGGATTTAAGTCACGTCGTAATACACGTAACGGTGATACCGCCCTTAAACTCATTAGTTGAGGAAGCGCAAAAGCAAGTAAAGTTAATAAGCCGGAGAGTATTCCTTTGAACAATGGCAATAATGATGGCTCGGGTAAACTCACTTGTGTCATCCCGGTCATCAACTTATTTAAACCTTCCTGAGCGATATAACCGAAGGCACATCCAATTAAACTGCATAGTAGGCCAAGAATAAGTAACTGCAATAAATAGATTTGAGAAATTTGTTTTTGTTGTAAACCAAGGCAACGTAATATGGCGCAAGTATCATAATGCCGAGTAGCATAACGCTGCGCTGACATGGCGATAGCAAGTCCTGCCAAAGCAATACTAACCAAGGTAGCCAGTCCTAAAAACTGTTCTGCTCGTTCAAGTGCAGAATTAATTTCCGGACGTGCATCTCTAATACCTTGAATACGAAGATTGTTTTCATTGTCATTCTGAAGTTGGTCAATGTTTTCGCGAAACTTATTTATTGTTTCGCTATTACCACCAAGCAATAACCTATATTGAACGCGACTGCCGGGCAGTATCAAACCGGTGGCATCTAAATCATCCCGATTCATTAATAAACGTGGTGCAATATTAAAAAGATCGCCGCCACGGTCAGGTTCATAGGTTAATCTTTTTGATATTGACAGTTCACTTGCGCCAAGATTAACAGTATCTCCAATATTGACTTGTAAAACTTGCATTAAACGACTGTCTATCCAGACAGTGCCTTTTTCAGGAATTGAATTGGTTATTTGTTCTTCGCCAAATAAGCTATCGCTGATTTTTAATTTGCCACGGATCGGATAGTTTGAATCAACTGCTTTGACTTCGGCCAATTCAAGCGAGTTATCTTTAACAACAACACTACGAAAACTTTCGTTAAGTGAGTAGGTTAAATTTGTATCTGTGGCTTGTTTGACAATATCTTCATCAATTTTTGATGAAGATATTAGTAAGAGATCGGCGGCAAGTAATTCAGTGGCTTGTTGTTCTGTTGCACGATGTACACGATCAATAAAAAAACTAACCGAGGTTAAGCAGGCAACAGCAAGAATAATAGAAATACCCATCAGTCTAAGTTCACCGGAAGCCCAGTCTCGTTTTAATGAAGTTAATGCAAACTTAAATGTATTCATTAGCTTTCGCTGAGTTCTCCGCCAGCAATGACAACTTGTCGGTCGCAGTGACTAGCTATTTCATTATCATGTGTGACCATAACCAGCGTTGTGCCATTCTCTTTATTCATCTTGAATAATAAGTCGATAATTCGCTGCGCTGTTTTTTGATCGAGATTACCGGTTGGTTCATCGGCAAATAAAATTTTCGGATTACCGGCAAATGCACGTGCAATAGCGACACGTTGTTGTTCGCCGCCTGAGAGCTGATTTGGATAATGATGAATACGTTCAGCTAAACCTACTTCTTCCAGTTTTTGTTTCGCTTGTTTTTCTGCATCATCAATATTAGCTAACTCAAGTGGTAAGGACGTATTTTCCAAAGCAGTTAAACCGGGTAATAAATGAAATGATTGAAAAACAAATCCTACCGATTGCGCGCGAATTTTGGCTCTACCATCTTCATCACATTGTGATAAATCTGTTCCATCAAGTGTGATTTTGCCTGAAGTTGGCGTATCCAAACCCGCGAGCAAACCGAGTAAGGTTGATTTACCGGAGCCGGAAACACCAATAATTGCTAAACTTTCGCCTTGTTTAATAGACAAATTAATATTGCTGAGAATAGTCAACGTGCCTTCTGGACTCATGACTTGCTTTCCAAGTGCTTCAGCTTGCACAATATTAGTTGGAACCATATATGAATTACCGATCTTTATTATTAATTGGTTGCATTTTATCTTTTCCTGTCTGTGTACAGGCAAAGACCTTACTTATTGTTGGCGATAGTATAAGCGCAGCTTATGGTATTCCAGTAGAAAAAGGTTGGGTCTCTTTGCTGGAACAACGATTAGTTGGACAAAACTATGACTATAAAGTTGTGAATGCCAGTATTGTTGGTGAAACTACCTTAGGTGCAAAAAGTCGTTTAGCTGCGTTGTTAGAAAATTATCAACCTGAAATTGTTGTGGTAGAACTTGGTGGCAATGATGGTCTTCGTGGTTTTACGCTCAAGGAAATTGAAAATAATTTTATTGAAATAATTAGCATGATAAATGAAGTTAATAGCGAAGCCTTGCTTGTACCTATGGAGATGCCACCAAATTATGGCTTAACGTACAGAGAAGGTTTTGCATCTATTTATAAAAATGTTTCCGAAGCTATGAACGTGTCTGTCTCAGAATTTATTTTCCTAAATATTGCCGAGAACCCTGAACTGATGCAGGCTGATGGAATTCATCCGGTAGAGTCAGCTCAGATCATCATGTTGGATAATATTTGGCCAAGTTTGTCCAGGTTAATAAACAAAGAAAATTAAACTAATGAAATATTGTTGTTATTGCCGCGCAGAATTAATTTACGCTATTCCCGATGATGATAATCGGCATCGTTTTATTTGTCAGAGTTGTGACACCATCCATTATCAAAATCCTAAAATAGTCGCAGGTTGTATCCCCGTTTGGGAAGAGCAGGTTTTATTGTGCAAACGTGCGATAGCACCGCGGCTTGGATATTGGACTTTACCTGCCGGTTTTATGGAATTGGGTGAAACAAGTTTAGAAGCAGGGGTACGAGAAACACTGGAAGAAGCTAATGCGCGAATTGACGTTGAAGACCTCTTTGCTGTTTTTAATCTGCCGCAAGTGGGTCAGGTATATATGATGTTTCGTTCAAGGTTGGTGGATTTAGACTTTTCGCCTGGTGTTGAAAGTCAGGAAGTTCAATTGTTTAAAGAAGAAGATATTCCCTGGGACGAACTCGCATTTACAACAATACGAGAAACATTGAAGCACTATTTTGAAGATAGAAAACGGGGAACGTTTTCTTTACATACCGGAGATGTTGTTAAAACAGAGACCGGTTATGATTTTGTACCAACACTAATCTAGAAGTTTTATACTTCGATCCACATTCCATTGTTGGCTTCGTAAGACTTGCCTTCACAAGTAACGCGATCACCATTTTCAAACTCTGCATCATTCCAATAACACTTAAGATCAAATTCCGTCGTTAAGACGGTGGCATCATTGTCAACTGGGCCAGTAATTTTTGATGTCTTTTTTGCGGGGTCTGCTGCTTCAACTGGTTTTGGATCGGACATGACTTCCTCCTTTTTGAATTCTTCTCTATATTAATCCCTGAATAAGAATTCTTCCAGCAATCATCTGAAAATTGTGGCCTTATCGCAGTTTTGCTTTATTGCTAATGGCATTCAGGATGTCATTCGTTGAGTCTTCATCACAATCGAACACGGCGCTGTTTTCCGTCTTATCTATAGAGTTTTTATCCACGACAGATAAACAGATAAAACCTGCTTGATTGAGTAGCTTACTGGTTTCACCAATATTTCCTTCGATCTCATTTTGGTCGAGAACGATACAAGCATGACCCATATCAAATAGCAGACGTTCAAGTTCACGAGCTGTTTGTAAATTAGTTTTGCCGGTTAACCATGCGGTGAATGACTGTTGGCCATAACGAGCGATACGTTCATCCTGAGTCACTGGTAATAATTCATCATTTTCTATTGCGCCGATGATCATGCCGGCAGCGACGGTAACATTAGTTAAGCGATCAATAATGATGAATGAACCCGAGCCTTTACATGTACTGTATGAATCAAACGGAACTGATGCAGTCAGTGTTACATCACAATGACCAATCTCATTCAGATTAAGTTTATCTGTATCAGACACTTCTAGAGTATTAACATCAATCAGGTGATTTATTTTTGATACAGAACCATTTACCAGTTTAGTGCCAAGCTTAATATAATATTGTTTGCCTAAGGTCATGGCTCGTTCTGCCATCCAGACAATTTTCGCATTGAATTTGTTGCTGATTTGAGGGAGATCATCACTACGCGTAATCATATCTCCACGACTGACATCAATCTCATCTTCGAGTGTCAGGGTAATAGCCATAGGTGGAAATGCTTCATCCAATTCTCCATCGCTGGTGACAATAGATTGTATGGTGCTGGTTTTGCCTGATGGAAGTACGGTGATGTTGTCGCCTTTGCGAACTACTCCTGCCGCAATCGTTCCGCAATAACCACGAAAGTCTAGATTAGGTCTATTTACATACTGTACCGGGAAACGCATATTTGTGTAATTTCGATCAGAGGCAATTTCAACTGATTCCAGAATTTCCATTAATGGTTGTCCATCGTACCAAGGCATCTGCGTACTTAAGTTAACCACGTTATCACCATTTAGTGCCGAGATAGGAATGAAACGGAGATCCGTTTTTTCCAATTTCGCTGCGAAATTAAGATAATCACTTTTTATTTTGTTGAAAACAGTTTCATCATGCTTAACCAAATCCATTTTATTTATCGCAACTACGATGTGCTTTAATCCTAATAGTGAAGCAATGATGCTGTGACGTCGAGTTTGGGTTTGTACACCGTAACGGGCATCGATAAGAATGATAGCAAGGTCACTGGTTGAAGCACCTGTAGCCATGTTGCGCGTATATTGTTCGTGCCCCGGTGTGTCCGCAATAATAAATTTGCGATTGGAAGTAGAAAAATAACGATACGCAACATCAATGGTAATGCCTTGTTCGCGTTCTGCCTGTAAGCCATCAACCAGCAAAGCTAAATCGACGTTATCTCCTGTAGTACCAGACTTAACACTATCAGCAGTAATGGCTGCCAGTTGATCTTCATAGATCATTTTTGAATCGTGTAATAAACGCCCAATCAATGTACTTTTGCCATCATCAACACTGCCGCAGGTCAGTAAACGTAATAGTTGCTTGTTTTCATGCTGTTCAAGATAAGCATTGATGTCTGTACTAATGAGTTCGGATTGATGTGACATATTCTTAATAATACATTTTATAGAAGGATGTTTTTATGTGTGCGATATCGAGATGCATTGCAAGGCGTCCCACAACGAGAACCCGAGACATATCGATTGATAGGCGAGGGGCGAGTGAGGAAACAACGCAGCAAGGCGCTCGATAGTGTGCGCATAAAAGCATCCTTAGAAATATCCTTCACGTTTTTTTTCCTCCATTGAACCAGCTTGATCGTGATCGATAACACGACCCTGACGTTCAGATGTTTTGGTTAATAACATTTCCTGGATAATTTCCGGCAAGGTTGTCGCGGTTGATTCAACGGCACCGGTTAATGGATAACAACCCAGTGTACGAAAACGTACCATTTTCATTTCAGGTGTTTCTCCGGGCTGAAGTGGCATACGATCATCATCAACCATAATGTCTACGCCGTCTCGATTGACTACAGGACGTTCTTTGGCGAAGTACAACGGAACAATAGGTATATTTTCCAGATGAATATATTGCCAGATATCGAGTTCAGTCCAGTTTGATAAAGGAAAAACTCGAATACTTTCGCCTTTATCTATTTTACCGTTATAGATATTCCATAATTCAGGGCGTTGATTCTTTGGATCCCAACGATGATTTTTATCACGGAAAGAATAAATTCGTTCTTTAGCACGTGACTTTTCTTCATCACGGCGCGCACCACCAAAAGCAGCATCAAATTTATATTTATTTAGAGCTTGTTTTAATGCTTCGGTTTTCATCACGTCAGTATGTTTTTTGCTTCCATGAGTGAAAGGGCCAATACCAGCATCAACTCCATCCTGATTGGTATAAACCAGAAGATCCAATCCAAGATTTTTTGCTAATTCATCACGAAACGTGATCATTTCCCTAAACTTCCAGGTGGTATCAATGTGCAATAGTGGAAAGGGTGGTTTACCCGGGGCAAATGCTTTTAGTGCCAATTGCAGCATGACGGCAGAATCTTTGCCGATGGAGTAAAGCATAACCGGTTTTTCAAATTCAGCGGCGACTTCACGGATGATATGGATACTCTCCGCTTCAAGTTGTTTGAGATGTGTTAATTTGTAATCGGTCATGCCTGTAAACGTTTATTTTTAAGGGAAAGAAACACGGGGATAATGACTTAAGCTTATTCCTGAACTCTAAAATGCGAGGGCATTATAGCAGAAGAGCGGCTTGGGGCTAGCGTATTCTCAATATTACTGTCCTATTCGACATTATTTTAGTCGATATTCTATAAAATTAATTTTCGATTTATAGGTCTTTATTTTTTATATAATAATTCAATTCAAGGCGCGCTTTTTCTAGTTGTTCTGTCCGAGTTCTATGTAACCTTTCAAGAATGCTAATTTTATCCTGATCTTTTTCGTAATGCTCGAGCAAGATTTTATTATCAAACTTAATTAACAGCAGCTGGTTGCTAATCCTTTGCGAGTGATAATGGATTATGAAAATAAAAAACGTAAACAAGCTGGTAATTATACAAAGACTATTTAGTTGAGAATTATCCTGAATACACAGAAAAATAATGAGCGGCAAAATGGTAGTTAAACTAATTCGTAAAAATAGTCGTCGTGGCTTCTTGATTAATTTCATACAGCAATGTTGACATAGCTAAATTTTAGACTATATTTAGCACTCACTATATGGGAGTGCTAACAATTTTGTTGGTACTTATAAATCAATAGGTTAGGAATTACGGAGGTTAGCTTCATTATGAATATCCGACCATTACATGATCGTGTGATTGTGAAACGCGTGGAAGAAGACAAAATGTCACCAGGCGGAATCGCTATCCCCGATTCAGCTACAGAAAAACCAATCGAAGGTGAAGTTATTGCCGTAGGCAATGGCAAATTACTGGAAAACGGTGAGCTACGGGCATTAGATCTTAAAAAGGGTGACAAGGTGTTATTTGGCAAGTATTCCGGTACTGAAGTCAAAGTCGGCGGTGAAGATCTTCTAGTTCTTCGCGAAGACGACATCATGGGCATCATCGAGTAAACACAACTATTAATTAGTCAGATCCCTTTTTAGGAGGAAACAATCATGACTGCAAAAGAAGTTATATTTTCGGACGACGCTCGTACTCGCATGGCGAGAGGTGTAAACGTCCTGGCGAATGCGGTAAAGCAAACGCTTGGCCCTAAGGGTCGCAACGTTATTTTAGACAAAAGCTTTGGTGCTCCAACAGTAACCAAAGATGGTGTTTCAGTTGCAAAAGAAATTGAACTTGAAGACAAGTTCGAAAACATGGGCGCACAAATGGTTAAGGAAGTTGCTTCCAAGACCTCTGATGTCGCTGGTGACGGAACTACTACTGCTACTGTATTAGCTCAAGCTATCGTTCGCGAAGGTTTGAAAGCAGTAACCGCTGGCACCAATCCTATGGATATCAAACGTGGTATCGATAAAGGTGTAGCAGCTGCAGTTGCAGAACTAAAAAAATTGGCTAAGCCTTGTGAAGATAGTAAATCTATTGCACAGGTTGGTACCATTTCTGCAAACTCTGATCATGCTATCGGCGATATCATTGCTGAAGCAATGGAAAAAGTTGGTAAAGAAGGCGTTATCACTGTTGAAGAAGGTTCAGGTCTTGAAAATGAACTTGATGTTGTTGAAGGTATGCAGTTTGATCGCGGTTACCTTTCTCCTTACTTCATCAATGACCAGCAAACCATGGGTGTTGAATTAGAAAGCCCATACATTCTTTTATACGATAAGAAAATCTCAAATGTTCGTGATTTACTTCCTATCCTTGAAGGTGTTGCGAAAGCAGGTAAGCCTTTATTGATTATTGCTGAAGATATCGAAGGCGAAGCATTAGCAACGTTGGTTGTTAACAACATGCGCGGTATTGTTAAGGTTGCTGCGGTTAAAGCACCCGGTTTTGGTGATCGTCGTAAACAAATGTTAGAAGATCTTGCTGTCTTGACATCTGCTACCGTTATCTCTGAAGAAATTGGTCTGAGTCTTGAAAAAGCAACGCTTGAAGATTTAGGTAGTGCTAAGCGTATTCAGATTACTAAAGAAAACACCACGATTATTGATGGCGGCGGTAAGACTGCAGACATCGAAGGTCGTGTAACTCAAATTCGTCAACAGATTGAAGATTCAACTTCTGATTACGATCGTGAAAAACTACAAGAGCGTGTTGCAAAACTTGCTGGTGGTGTTGCGGTTATCAAAGTTGGTGCTGCTACCGAAATTGAAATGAAAGAAAAGAAAGCACGTGTTGAAGATGCATTACACTCAACCAGAGCAGCGGTAGAAGAAGGTGTTGTTCCTGGCGGTGGTGTTGTATTTATTCGTTGTATTGCTGCTGTTGCCAAGGTTAAAGGTGATAACGAAGAACAACAAATTGGTATCAACATTTTGAAACGCGCACTTGAAGAGCCACTACGTCAAATCGTAACCAACGCAGGTGAAGAAGCTTCTGTAATCTTGAACAGGGTTGCTGAAGGTAAAGGTAACTTCGGTTACAACGCTGCGAATGGTGAATTTGGTGACATGATCGAGATGGGTATTCTTGACCCAGCTAAAGTTTCTCGTTCAGCGCTTCAAAACGCAGCTTCTGTTGCCAGCTTGCTGTTAACCACTGAAGTAATGATTGCCGAGATTCCGAAGGATGATCACGGTCATGGCGGTGGTATGTCTGACATGGGTGGTATGGGCGGAATGATGTAATTCCATCACGCACCTATTAAGTCTTGATTTGATTAAGGCTTAAGTCAAAGTGTTAAAGAAACCGGTCTACATTAACTTGTAGGTCGGTTTTTTTATGTATGATAAAAATATTTAACGATCAAAGTGAACGATGTAAACTTTTATAAATATTGTTTATCTGTATTATAAATAAATGGCAAAAGTATATTATGAACAACTGAATGATCTTATTGGTGATTTGAAACTTTCAGAAATTGTTGAAAGTTCAATTGAAATAAAGCATTTTTTTAGTGGAGCTGCGTTGTATTTAAATGGAGTCATATGTAGTTCTCTCTCTCCAATGGGTTTAGCATTCAAACTATCAGAAGCGGAAGTTAATAAGTTAATTAAAAGTGGTAAAGCACACCCTTTAAAATATTTCCCTAATGGTAATTTTAAAAAAGGTTATGTGCTTTTTAAGTCGCCGGAGCTGACTTCAAAGAAATGGGAAAATTATTTTAAAAAATCATTTAAAGAAAGTGAAAAAGTTAATACATCATTATAGGAAGCAGAACCAGAACTAAATTTAATTAATAACAAGCATTTATTTCGATAATCTTTCCTGATTATCAGCATCATCAGTAGAGTGCTAACTTCCCTTTGTGTAGAAAAGTCTGATATGTTCTAAAGCGTATTGGACTTTTAACCGATATAAGTATTAACAGAGCAGTTAAATACGAATGTGTGTATTAACAGGAGGTTTTATGTCTCACTCAGTTAATGATGTTAAGTTAATTACTAATCTTAATGTGAATGAATACTTTAATGATGCTATTCATGACGCACTCTCTCATCAACGTGTTGGTTCAAAAGAAGAAACAGTCGTTTATATAGTTAACCTGCTAACGTATTACACGCTTTCTGAAAATATATTTGAAGCAAGTTCTGAAGGACTTTCCTCAAAACCTCTGGCATTCATTTATAAAGATGCAGTCGAAGCAAGCTCAAATAAAGAGAGGAGTACGCATCTTAGAAAATTGGGTGATACGGCGCTTTTCACTTCCGGTTTTTTTGCGGGCAGTCTTGAACGAAGTGCAGTCAGCATCGATTACTACATTTCTATGGGTGGTAATGCATACGGTTCATTGGCTGACAGAATACCACGTACAATCTCGGACAAAAATTTAGCGGAAGTATTTACCGATCTTGCTGAACATTTTATGAACTATGTTGATGTGCTAACAGAAGTAAGTGAAAGCAGTGAGTTAGTTGATGATCGCGACGTTTTGAGTTTGTATGAATCATGGTTAGATACTGGAAGTGATTACGCCCGACAACGCTTACAAGAGAATGGCATTCTTACTTTTCCTGCTAATAAGAAAGAGCATTAATCAGGAGTATTACGATCTCACTTCATTATTTTCAGGAACAATTACAGTCAATTTATGAAATTGATGTTGATCATTCTGTAAATAATTTTTTAATTACAGATAAATTACTCGCTGAAAGTTTATCTCCCGCTATTGATACACATGATAATGATGAACGACTTCTAATATCTGAATATGAAGACGGCCTGGATCTGTCTTTGTATATTTCGTCTGATATATTTAATCAACTTGAAAATATCCATCCAATCGATTTAATTGAACAGGGCAAGCATTCAGAGTTTTGCTTGATGATTGAAGGAGTCAGTCATTTTTTATATGTCGTTTGGAATGCAAGTCATCAACGTCAGGTGACATTACTGGAAATGGAGTTACAAGCAGAGATAGATAAGTTTATTTTGATGCAATCGCTAATTGATAATAATCAGGATAATGACATTATTAATAGCTTAAGAATTTGGCTATTCGAAAATAATACTTACAATTCACAATTAAATTCAAATGAACTGGAACGGTATGAACTCGCTAATTATTACGCCGGTAAATACTGCATGGCGTTGCAACAGAAGTACAAATTATCCGGATTGAATAAAAATTTACTGAATGATTTGCGCCGGCTTTATCGACTGGGGCAACAGGATAAAATTCGTTATATAAACAAGTTGAATTAATGAAAAGCTGTTAGCTTCGTCATTATCTTTTCATTGCATCAAAAAATTCAGCGTTGTTTTTAGTTGCTTTTAAACGTTCTAGCAAGAATTCCATGCCAGCGATTTCTTCCATTGGATGAAGTAACTTACGTAATATCCATATTTTTTGTAATTCGCTTTCATTGGTCAATAGCTCTTCGCGGCGAGTACCGGAACGGTTGATATTGATTGCTGGATAAATACGTTTTTCTGCAATTGATCGATCCAGATGTAATTCCATGTTACCTGTACCTTTAAATTCTTCGTAGATAACATCATCCATTCTTGAACCGGTGTCGACCAAAGCGGTCGCGATAATGGTTAAGCTGCCGCCTTCTTCAATATTACGAGCAGCACCAAAGAAACGTTTTGGTCGTTGTAATGCGTTAGCATCAACACCACCGGTTAGTACCTTGCCAGATGATGGAATAACAGTGTTATAAGCGCGTGCAAGACGTGTAATAGAGTCGAGCAGGATGACAACATCTCTTTTATGTTCTACGAGGCGTTTAGCACGCTCAATTACCATTTCTGCAACTTGTACGTGTCGGCTGGCAGGTTCATCAAAAGTACTGGATATAACTTCGCCACGTACCGAACGCGTCATTTCTGTTACTTCTTCAGGACGTTCGTCAATTAACAATACAATGAGATGAACTTCCGGATGATTATGTGCAATAGACTGGGCAATACTTTGCAGGATCATTGTTTTACCTGCTTTTGGTGGCGATACAATCAAACCACGTTGGCCTTTTCCTATTGGTGAAGCAAGGTCAATAATTCTTGGTGTTAGATCTTCTGTACTGCCATTACCTAATTCAAGCGTCAGTCGCTCATTTGCGAATAGTGGTGTCAGGTTTTCAAATAAAATCTTTCCTTTGGCTTTTTCAAGTGGCTCAAAATTGATTTCATTAATTTTGAGTAGGGCAAAGTAACGTTCGCCATCTTTCGGCGGTCTGATTTTGCCAGAAATATTATCGCCAGTTCTAAGGTTAAAGCGTCTTATCTGGCTAGGTGAAACGTAAATATCATCCGGGCCAGCAAGGTATGAACTACCCGCAGAACGTAAGAAACCAAAACCATCTTGAAGAATTTCCAATACACCATCGCCATGAATATCTTCCCCTTTCTTGGCATGAGCCTTTAATATTTCAAATATGACGTCCTGTTTTCGGGAGCGGGCCAGATTGTTGAGGCCAAGTTCGGATGAGATGGTGATAAGTTCTGAGGGTGGTTTTTGTTTGAGTTCTGTAAGGTTCATAGGCTTAGAATATTAGATTGGAATGGATTTTATGTGTTGGCAAACGGGATCGTTTGCGAAGTAAAAAGGTTTTAGTTTTAACTATTTCTTTGGGGGTTTGGTTATTCGGTTGAAAAACTACATATAACTTAATAATAAAAGTAGCATGCGTTTAGATATACGTCCAGTTTTATTTATTTAATTGAGAATTTATATATTGGTATCAATAAAAGCTTCCAGCTGAGATTTAGATGCAGCTCCAACTTTTGTTGCAACAGCGTCACCATCTTTAAACAATATGAGCGTTGGTATACCTCTTACGCCATAAGTTGAAGGTGTACTTTGATTTTCATCGATATTAATTTTAGCGACTGTCAATTTACCCTTATATTGTTCGGCCAGTTCATCAAGAATGGGTGCAATCATTTTACAAGGGCCACACCATTCAGCCCAAAAGTCCAAAATTACAGCCTGATCTGATTTTAAAACTTCATCTTCAAAGCTCGAATCTGTAACATGCAATATACTGTCGCTCATTTATTTCGTAATCCTTATAGTGTCTGAGGTGCAATTTCAACGAAATTAAAGACTAATTGCAAGCTGGATATTTACACACTATAAATTCCCGAGCTAAAACAAGGCTAATATATTGACCTCACAAACTACAAACACGCCTGAATTCAAGCAGTTCGCTCTGGATAAGCGCTTACTTACCGCGCTTGACGAAATAGGATTTAAAAATTGCACACCGATTCAGGCAGAGTGTTTGCCGCTGATATTGGATGGTCATGATATTGCAGGGCAGGCACAAACGGGCACAGGCAAGACCGCAGCATTTTTACTTTCTACATTTCATTTCTTACTTTCTAAACCCGCACCAAAAAATAGCAATCTAAGAGCATTAATCATTGCGCCGACACGTGAACTTGCAATTCAGATTTTCAATGATGCGGAAAAATTTAATAAACATTGTGGTTTAAAATTGGCGCTTGTCTATGGTGGTGTTGATTATGAGAAACAACGAGCCTCATTAGCTGGTGGTGTTGATATCTTAGTTGGAACTCCGGGACGGTTGATCGATTATTCCAAACAAAAAGTATTTAGTTTTAAAGATGTCGAGATCGTTGTTCTGGACGAAGCAGATCGCATGTTTGATCTTGGTTTTATCAGTGATATCCGTTTTATGTTGCGACGTATGCCTACACCTGAAAAACGTTTAAATATGCTGTTTTCAGCAACATTATCGCATCGGGTGATGGAATTAGCTTATGAGCACATGAATAGCCCCACACAGGTTAAAATCAACTCTGAGCAGATTACCGCAGATAAAGTGACGCAGGTTCTTTATCACGTTGCAAATGATGAAAAAATTCCCTTGTTACTTGGTTTGATGAAAAAATTCGCACCAAATAGATCGATCGTGTTTGTGAATACCAAACGCGTTGCAGAAAAGGTCTGGTCTTTTCTTGAAGGTAACGGAATTCATTCGGCAATATTATCCGGTGATGTTCCGCAAAATAAACGAACAAGATTATTTAATGAGTTTTCAAAAGGTGAATTGGCGGCATTAGTAGCCACTGATCTTGCTGCTCGTGGTTTGCATATTCCCGATGTGAGTCATGTGTTTAATTATGATCTACCACAGAACGCGGAAGATTATGTGCATCGAATTGGTAGAACCGCACGTGCCGGGGCAAGCGGAGATGCTATTAGTTTTGGTTGTGAAAATTATATTTATTCACTAATGGATATTGAGTCGTATGTTGGCTATCCAATCCCGACTACCAAAATAACCGAAGATTTATTAGTAAAGCCGGAGCCGCCGGTAACAAGAAAACATCACGCGCAACCACAACAGCCACATAAGAAAAAAACAGGAAGAAGACCGCCACGCCGTTCAGGTAAACCTAGTGGGCAAAAAGCTTAAATAAATTTCTTAAGTCAGTAGCTTCTTAATCCAGGCCGCTATAGCATTGATTTCTTCAAGACAAACGGCGTGCTGCATCATGTATTCATGCCATTCAACATTATAACCATGATCTTTTAGCATTTGGCATGATGTCCGTCCGTGATCAACTGGAATCACTGGATCAGTGATTCCATGTGCCATCATGATAGGTAAATTCTTATGGTTCGACGCTTCATTTTCAAGTTGATCAGGAACGGGCAAATAAGTTGATAATGCCAATAAACCAGCCAGATTTTCCGGATAACGTAATCCTGTATGTAAAGTAATTGCACCGCCTTGTGAAAACCCGGCAAGTATTATTTTATTCGCTGGTATTCCTTTTTCTATTTCCGTATCGATATATTGATTAATCAGATTGGATGATTCAATAATCGATTCGACATCTTCTATTTCGCGAAGATTCGGTGATTTAACGTCATACCACGCGCGCATGCTCATGCCACCATTAATTGTAACGGGTCGTATTGGTGCGTTGGGGAAGATAAACCTAATACCTAAATCATTAGATAAATTCAATTCCGGCACGATGGATTCAAAATCATGTCCATCCGCGCCTAATCCATGTAGCCAAATGACACTAGCTTTATGTTCGCTCTTGGGTTCAATAATGACGGCATCTTGTTCAAAAGGCATGTTTCTTCTCGTTCTTTGTCAGTTTATTTATTTTTTAGCTACAGATTATTTGTTATGCTCAATACTACACACGCAGGTATCATATGTCTCAAGGGGGACACCGAGATGAGCAGGGTTAATAAAATTACATTATTTAAAATCGGGATAATACTGTCAGTTTTGTCTTGTGTCTCTGCATGCGGTCAAAAAGGGCCTCTTTATTTGCCTCCTGACAACGCCAGTATTATTTCTGTCGCCGATTTTTCCAATACTGTCTGATTTAGTCATGTCCAATTTTAATTATCAGGACGGCCTTTTGCATGCCGAAGGAGTTTCTTTGGCAAAAATTGCAAAACAGTTTGGTACGCCTTGTTATGTTTATTCACGTAAAGCCATAGAAAATAGTTGGCTTGAATTTGATCGTGCTTTGAAATCACAGAAGCACCTTGTGTGTTATGCCGTGAAAGCTAATTCAAATATTGCGGTGCTAAATATTTTGGCAAAACTCGGCGCGGGTTTTGATATTGTCTCTATTGGTGAAATGGAGCGTGTGCTTCGTGCTGGTGGTAGACCGGATAAAATTGTTTTTTCTGGAGTCGGAAAACGAAAAGATGAAATGAAAGCTGCGCTAAGAGAGGGCATAAAATGTTTCAATGTTGAGTCAGTTAATGAATTAGTCCGGCTCAATGAGGTTGCGGAAGAAATGCATATACATGCGCCGGTATCACTGCGGGTTAATCCAGATGTCGATGCGAAAACTCATCCATATATTGCTACCGGTTTAAAAGACAACAAATTTGGTATTGCATTCGAAAATGCAGTCGCTGCATATGAACTTGCTTCGGCATTGCCTCATATCACGATTAAAGGCATTGATTGCCATATCGGATCGCAAATTACAACGCTGGAACCTTTCAAAGGTGCGTTGTTGAAAGTTTTGGAATTAGTAAATGAATTGAAACAATTAGAAATTACATTTGAGCATATCGATCTGGGCGGTGGATTAGGTATTAATTATCAAGACGAAGAACCACCTGCAAGAAGTGATTATATTCAGACGATTATTAAAACCTTAAACAATACTAAGATCGAACTGATTATCGAACCGGGCCGTAGTATTGTTGGTAACGCAGGCGTTTTGTTAACGCAAGTTGAATACCTGAATAAATCAGAAGACCATAATTTTGCCATTGTCGATGCAGCAATGAATGATCTGATCCGTCCATCGTTATACGATGGTTGGCATGATATTAAACGTGTTGAAGAAGCATCCAACGCAGAAGAAATTAATTACGACGTTGTTGGTCCCGTTTGTGAAACTGGAGACTTTCTTGGTAAAGATCGCGCGCTTCGATTGGAGCATGGCGATTTATTAGCAGTTTGTTCAGCCGGTGCTTATGGTTTTACCATGGCATCGAATTATAATTCGAGACCACGTGTTGCAGAGATTATGGTTGATGGTGATCAGGTTCATGAAATTCGGAAACGAGAGACGGTTGATGAATTAATGAATGGTGAAACATTACTTCCTGAATAGTTGATAAATTTTATCAATGATTTTTTTGGTTAGAATTAATAATGCATTAAATAAGTGCTAGACTTAATGTTATGGCAATATCAGCAAAAGATTTATATGAGCAGTCCATGGAACTTGATGAACAAGAGAGGACTGTGCTCGCAGGTCTAATACTTGAGAATCTGGAACCAATCGATACTGATGTTGAACAAGCTTGGTTAGAGGAAATTGAAAAACGAATCTCAGAAATGGATGCGGGTGCGACAGAGTTAGTTAGTTGGGAATCTGTCCGTGCCAAACTCAGCAGGAAACACTGAAATTTAAATTTATCGTAATTTTTTAAATTTGGTTTCGCCTTTTACGGCGAGTCCGCTGCTCCTTCGCATCCATGCGATCGCAGCATAAGTACATCCATGTACAAAACTTTTCTCAAAAAGAAGTAAGCAAAAGAACCTTTCCCTAATGTCATGGCCTACGGCTACCTTCGGAAGTAAACAATAATGAGGGTCGCGCATACATTCGGTCGATTATTGCTCCTGCATAATCGACACTTCCGCCATCCATGGCGGTCGTCCATGAGTGCGCGGGTATGCGTCCGTCCATGCACAATTGCCCCTCGTTATTGTTCGCTTCCTCAGCATGACATACGGGGATAAAATGCTTTAAAAGAATATCAAGGGTGAAAAGTTATGAGTCTTCAAAAAAAAATGGATAAGGCGTTTGATAATTATTTTACTATTACAGAAATCTTGAAATCCGATATCCTTTTTTTAATTGAATTAGATGATGATAACAACAGTGGGAGAAGGAATTATATCAGAACACTGACCCCTTTAATTGAAGGGTATAGTAGTTGTTTTAGAGAAATAGCTTCCATAGGTTTAGAATGTAATTCGCCTGTTATATCTAACAAGGAAAGACAGGTATTAAAAGAAGAATCTAAATTCGGTGCAGCAGATAGAATTAAATTAACACTTAAAGCAACTTATAAAATGTTTGAGTTAGTTCCGGTTCCAGACTTTGGAGGCAATAACTGGGAAAATGCAAAAGTTGCAATAACTAAACGCGGTGCTTTAATGCATCCTAAATCTGCATTGGATCTTGAAATTTCCGAGTCCTCTTGGTTAGTTATACGGAATGGACTCTTTTGGCTTACAAAAGAACATTTTGAAATAACAAGGCTACTTCAAGAAAAGAATTTATAATATCCAATCTAGAATAAAATAATAAATAATCAGGAGAGTAAATACATGGCTGTTGATGTCCCATTAAGATGTGATTGCGGTATCGTTAGTGGTGTTGCTATAAATATTTCATCCGACACGGGTAATCATATTGTTTGTTATTGTAAAGACTGTCAGGACTTTGCTCGTTATCTTGAACACGAAGATGATATTCTTGATGAATTTGGCGGAACTGATCTCTTTCAAATTACACCTGCGCAGATTCAGATTCATCAGGGAAAAGATCAGATTCGTTGTATGCGTTTAACTCCCAAAAGTTTATATCGCTGGTATACGGAGTGTTGTAAAACACCGATTGGAAATATGATGTCTGCGGGTATGCCGTTTATTGGTATGGTTCATAATTTTATGGATGATGAAGGTGTGCGAGATGTAAATCTTGGGCCAGTTCTTTTTTATGCCTTTGGTAAATCTGCGACTAAGACGCCACCCGATGATAAAAATAATAAGGGGTTTCCAATTAAGTTTATGTTACGTGCAATTTCTAAAATGTTAGTTGCAAAAATACGTGGACAAAATAAACCGAATGCTTTCTTTGATGATGCAGGCAAACCTATTTCAGAACCTATTATTAATAGTGCAGTCAATAAATAATATCTTCAAACGTATCCGTTCATAGGAATTAAGGTTTTCGATATGATTAAAAATAAAAAAACATTAATTGGAATTGTTTTCTCGATTGCTATATCTGCATTTGGCGGGTTTATTTTAATGCAGAGTGTAAGCGCAGAACCAGAGATGACTGTGTATAAATCTGCGACCTGTGGTTGTTGTACTAAATGGATTAACCATATGGAAGAGAATGGTTTTAAAATCAACGCGGTTGATGTACTTGAAATGAATATTGTTAAGGAAAAGTATGGCATTAATCGTGAGTTAGCGAGTTGTCATACTGCTGTGATAGATGGTTATGTGGTTGAAGGACATGTGCCTGCTGTTGATGTGAAGCGTTTATTATCTGAAAAACCTGATGTACTTGGTTTGTCTGTGCCGGGTATGCCCGTAGGTTCACCAGGTATGGAAATGGGGGATCGGGTAGATCGTTATTCCGTTATTGCCATTGGCAAAGGTGGTGATGTTGAAGTTTTTAATCAATATTAAGTTAAGTAATTGACGATTAGTTATATAAACACTAGGGTTTTGTTATGGATAATGAAATCGAAGATATTGAACAACAATGGTTGGATGAAGCTGAACGTCGATTAGCTGATTATCGTTTAGGGAAGACTGTCGCACGTTCTGCTGAGGACGTATTTTCTGAAATAGAAGAACAATTCCGTTGACGGTTTTTATTCCGTGATGTCTTGCCGAGTTATGTAATATTGATAGGGGAAAACAGACACGACTGCATGGAAGCAGGAGGTAGAACGAATCAGGAGACAGAGTCGAGGACGTCTGTTTTAGTGCATTCATTCAGGGACGAATGTATGCGCGACCCGTAATCGATATTGCATAACTCGGGAACCCGTAGGGCAAGGCAACAGGAGAAGGTTTTCTTGGGCACTTCTTTATAAAAAGAAGTGCCTCGCTGTTTAAGCGAGACCAATCTTAAAAAATAATTATAATGTTCAATTAATCTCGATTTAAATAATGAAAAATCATGCAACGTACCCCTGAACCAGAGTTAATGACTGATGAAGAGCAAGCCATTGCTTATGCGAATGCTGATTTTGAGGAACCGCATAATCATTTTATTGAGTTGTTAAAAGAAGCCATTGGCGATGTTATTCCTGGATCAGGTTTAGCTGTTGATCTAGGTTGTGGTGCGGCAGATATTAGTATTCGTTTTGCCAGGGCGTTTCCTGATTATCAAATTGATGGTTTAGATGGGTCTGCTGCAATGTTAGCGGAAGGAGTGAAGGCAATTAACAAAGCCGGTTTGTCAGAACGTATTACTCTTATTAAAACTAACTTACAGGATGCGACATTAGAAGATAAAAATTATTCTATTATTTTTTGTAATGCGATGTTGCATCACTTGCATGATCCATCTGTGTTATGGAATTTAATTAAAACAGCAACGAATAATCCTGCGATCTTTATTATGGACTTGATGCGACCTGAAACAGACGAAGAAGTTGATGAGTTTGTTGAAGAGTACGCGAAGGATGAACCAGAAGTTTTAAAAAGGGATTTTGGCAATTCTTTAAAAGCGGCATTTACGCCTGAGGAAGTTTTTTTTCAATTAAGTACTGCAGGACTCGATAATCTCAGTGTTTCCGTAGTTTCTGATCGACATCTCGTGATTTATACATAGATGACTTCGTCGTCGCTACTGTGTATCCATACGCCAACAGTATACGACCGCCATGGATGGCGGAAGTGTCGAAAATGCAGGAGCAATTTTCGACCATTACATCCCATACACACAAAAACCGGAGTTAGTTTCCTAACTCCGGTTTTGTTTTTACTCTACTTAATCTTTATTTAGCCGGCTTCTTTCGTTGTTTTTACGATTGCTGCCGCAACTTTATAAGGATCAGCATTTGAAGATGGACGACGATCTTCCAAGCGTCCTTTCCAACCATCTTCTACAGTGCCAATAGGAATACGAATAGATGCACCACGGTCAGAAACGCCATAACTGAACTCATTAATTGACTGAGTTTCATGTTTACCAGTCAGACGTTGATCATTGTGAGCACCGTATACACTGATGTGACGTTGGATGTTTTTACCAAACGACTCACAAATCTTGGTAAAGACCTCTTCTTTACCTAAGTCACGCATAGCACTGTTTGAAAAGTTAGCGTGCATACCTGAACCATTCCAGTCGGTATCACCTAGTGGTTTTGGATGCCATTCAACACCTAAATTAAATTTCTCAGCGGTACGTTCGAGAATGTATCTGGCTACCCAGATTTCATCGCCGGCACGTTTGGCACCTTTTGCAAATACTTGAAATTCCCACTGACCTGCTGCAACTTCAGCATTGATACCTTCAATGTTGATACCTGCGTCCATACAGAAATCAAGATGTTCTTCGATGACTTCTCTGGCATACGCATTTTCAGCACCGACTGAGCAATAGTAAGGACCTTGAGGCCTTGGAAAGCCGCGATGTGGAAAGCCTGGAGGTAAGTCAGTATCTGGATCCCATAGGAAGTATTCTTGTTCAAAACCGAACCAGAAATCATCATCACTGTCGTCTTCGTCAATAGTTGCACGACCATTACTTACGTGTGGTGTTCCATCTGCATTCAATACTTCTGTCATTACCAGATAGCCATTTCTTCGATCTGGATCTGGAAAAACCGCAACTGGTTTTAATAAACAGTCTGAGGCATTGCCTTCCGCTTGTAGTGTGGAACTGCCATCAAAACACCACATCGGGCAATCTTCCAAGTTGCCGCTAAAATCAGATCTAACCATTGTCTTACTACGTAGACCTTGAGTTGGCTGTGATCCGTCAAGCCAAATATATTCCAACTTACTTTTCATGATTTCTTTCTCTCCCACCATTTTTATATTTAGTTACTAGACTTAACCCTATTCGTAGAATCTTCAAATTGCAATATGTGTTCCAATCCTGGGCAATAACTCCGAACGTTGTTTTACGGATTTTTTAGAAAACATTCAAATACTAATTTTGGCTTAAAATGAAGGGTTTATTAAGGCTTTGGGTTGAATTTTTAGATCTCAAATATTGAAGCTTATAAGTAACGCTGCAATTAAAGTATTTTTTAAACGCACAATAATAGTGCGAAATTGACTATTAAAGCTTGTTCTATGCTACATATTGGTGCGAATAATTTTCGAGATGATTAGCTCCAATCTTCTTCTAAAAATCGTATTAACTCTGCACAACTTTGTATTCTCTGGTCGGCATTTTTAGCAATACATTGCATGGCTACTTTTTCCAGTAATCTTGGAATATGGATTTGTGTCAAAGTCGAAGGTTTGGGCGGTATTTCATTTAGTGTTTCCTGAAGCAATTCATCGATAGTTTCTTTTATTGAAGGAGGCCGGCCTGCAAGTATCTCGAACAATACCGCACCTAGACTATAGATGTCTGTTCTGTAGTCGATATTTGGATCTCTTTGTATCTGTTCTGGCGACATATAGGAAATAGTACCCTGCAATTGTTCTAAATCAGTGAACGATGACACTTTCTTTTTAGATATTATTTTTGGTTTATCTATTACTTCTTCACTACTGCCATCCGGGTTCCAGACTTTTGCCAGACCCCAATCCATTAGAAGTACTTCACCATAGGGGCCAACCAGAATATTTTCCGGTTTAATATCACGATGAATAACATGATGAGTATGTGCGTATTCCAAAGCATGAGCGACCTGGATCATTACATTGATCAACTGTGTCAGATCGTATCTTTCTCGATAGTCGAGAACTTCACGTAATGTGTAGCCATGCACGAGCTTCATCGTGAAGTAATATTGCCCGCTTGATTCTCGTCCAAGTTCATACATGGGAATTGTATTTGGATGCTGTAGCAGGGCACTCACTCGAGCTTCGCGCAGGAAACGTTTTTGTTCTATCGGATCATCAGCAAACTCAGGACGAAGTTTTTTGTAACAAATGACGCGTGATAGATGTAAATCCTTGCATGATTGAACAATCGCTTTACCACCTGTGGCAATGGTTTTGAAATATGCGTAACGGGTATTCTGGTTAAGTTTGGCAGGAAGTTCTTTGTCAGTATTTTCCAGATAAATAATAGCGTATTCATCTTTTGGTGGTTCCGGAAACGAGGTCATGTGTTAGTGCCCATGTTTATTTTTCGGCTTTTTTAATACTGAACCAATCTTCCTAAAATTGATACTTTGAAAATAACAAAATTCCATATTGTTTATTATAAGCTAGACAAATTTATAGGTAGCAACAAACAATTAATTTATATATTGTCACAAGGAATGCTTGTTATGGACCGGGCATATACGTTGATAAAGTATACAGTTTGACGAGATTCAGTTTTTGGAATTATTGAAAATAATTGGGATAGAGTAGGCATAAAATACTTTATTTTAGGATAAATTCTTATGAACTACATAACACTAGTGCTAGTCTATTTAGTATGAAAATAATAATACTGTTGCTTCTGAATTTTGCATTAGTTGCATTTGTTTCTGCTGAAACGATTTATAAAACACGCGATGCAGAGGGGAATGTCATATTTTCTGATGTTCAAAGCGAAGGTGCGGAAATAATAGAAATTAAAGAAGTTCAGACGCTCAATACTCCTAAAGCAAAAGGGTTTGATAACAGGCCGACAACAAAATTAACACCCGAAGAAACAGTCTATTCACAGCTTGTAATTACCAGCCCTGAAAATGACGCTACCATTCGTAGTAATGAGGGCATTGTTAGTGTCAGTATTGAGATGGCACCGGAACTCGATGAGAAACATATTCTCGTTTTATTAATGGATGGCGAGGAAGTTAGTTCAGGAAAGTCTTTACAGTACTCATTAACAGGTCTTGACCGAGGTACGCATACTGTTAATGCATTAGTGAAGAATGAAAAAGATAAAGTATTAAAACAGTCAGGAAAACTGGTTTTTCATCTTCGAAAAGAATCGAAATTATCTAAAAATAGAACAAGTGAAAACACACCTGATGGAAGTACAGCGCCTGCATCTCCAGAAGGTGGCGCTGTTCCCGCTACTCCAGAAGTTCCTGCTTTGTAATGGTTTAAGGGAGAAATTAAAATGTATGCTAAGCAAATGCGATTAATACTATCTTTAATAATTTTTTTCTTTGTTTGCTCTTTAAGTGCTGAAACGGTTTATAAAGCAACGGATGAAGATGGTAATATTATTTTCACGGACAAGCCTTCCGAAGAGGCTGAAGAGATTAAGATTCAGAAGTTAGATACTATAAAAAACCCTAACCCGGGCAGATATGCGCCTAGTTCGAAGCAACCTGAAGAAAGTAATCACTATAAAAGCTTTGTTGTCTCTAGTCCGGAGAATGGGGCTGGTATAAGAAGTAATAACGGTAATATCAGTATTTCACTCACACTTGAGCCGACATTAAAAGCTGGACATAAAATTATAATCTCTATGGATGGTAAGGAAGTGGGTTCTGGTAGCAGTGTTTCGTTGCAGAACGTTGAACGTGGTACACATAGCATCAGTGCCAGCGTTGTCGATGGAAATGGCAAAACATTAATTTCAACTTCGAGTACGTTCTCCATACTTCGAGCCAGTAAATAAACTCTCAAAAAACCTGGAACAAACTTTTACCTTCGCTATCTCTTAAGAATGTAAGTGGTCTGCTTCTTGCTCTAGTCAGTTAGAACTAAATAATTATTTTTTTATTAAGTTGTAACTCATTGTTTTTATTTATATAAAAATTATCTATAGATTAATTGCAGGAATTGATACGTGAAATACGCACTAAAATAGTGCAATAATGAGCAGATTATGAGTCCATCATCTGAAACACCAATACGGATTGTTGAAAATCTAGCAACCGCTGTGATGTTATTTGGTAAAGATCTGCAGTTGGTTTTTATTAACAGTGCGGGCGAGGGACTTCTGTCTGTTAGTAATAATCGTGTTTCAGGTATGACACCGAAACAGATCTGGCCAAATTCATCATTTTTCTATGAAGCGATTCAACGTGCTCTGCTTTCAGGTAGTACTTGTATAGAACGAGGCGTGGATCTTAACCTTAATATGGATCAAAAAATTAAAGTGGATTGCATGATTACGCCGATCATGGTGAATGAAGTAGCAGAAGAAATTCTGGTCGAATTAGTAGATGCAGATGCATTTGTTCGTGTCATGCAGGAAGTCAATCAACAAACGGTACAAGAAGCAGCAAAAGAATCAGTGCAAGGGATGGCTCATGAAATTAAAAATCCTCTGGGCGGAATTCGCGGCGCGGCTCAGTTGTTAGAGCGTGAGCTAGATAATAAGGAGCTGCTTGAATATACCCAACTAATTATTAATGAGTCTGATCGTTTAGGAAATTTTATTGATCGTATGCTCACAACAAGTAATCAACCTGTGAAATCAGATATGAATATTCATGAAGTTCTAGAATATGTTATTTCTGTTGTTCGTGCAGAGAACTCACATCCTTTAAATTTCATAAAAGATTACGATCCAAGTATTCCTAGTATTAGTGCTGACCGCGAACAAATTATACAAGCCGTGTTAAACCTCATTCGCAATGCCGTTCAGGCAATAGATGATAATGGCATCATTACATTAAGAACGCGTATACAACGTCAGGTCACCATTCAGCATCGATTAAATCGACATATTATTGAGATCGATATTATTGATGATGGCCCTGGTGTTCCGCCTGAAATCGAATCAGGTGTATTTTTCCCTTTGGTCACAGGACGTGCAGAAGGCACCGGTCTTGGCTTATCAATTGCTCAACAACTTGTTCAATCTCATGGTGGTTTAATTAATTATGAACGAAAAGAAAGTGATACCTATTTCAGCATCTTACTCCCAATGGAATAATGACATGAGTGAAAAACAAAAAGTATGGATAGTTGATGATGATAAATCTATTCGTTGGGTTCTTGAAAAAGCTTTGCAAAAAACGGATGTTGAAATTCAGAGTTTTTCCAATCCGGAAGAAGTTTTAAAAAAAATACGTCATGAAGAACCGGATGTGATTATCTCCGACATTCGTATGCCTGGGATGGATGGCATTACATTGCTGGAACAAATTAAACAACAGTCTCCCGATATACCGGTCATTATTATGACCGCGTATTCTGATCTTGATAGAGCTGTGTCAGCATTTCAAGGTGGTGCATATGAGTATTTATCTAAGCCATTTGATGTTGACGAAGTAGTTAGTCTGGTTAAACGCGCTATTACGCATAAACAAAAAAATACTACTCCTCCAGTTGTCGATTCCCTGGAAGAAAGTACATCGATCATTGGTTCTGCGCCGGCGATGCAAGAAGTATTTAAAGCAATTGGTCGACTTTCAAATTCTAACTTTACTGTTTTAATAACAGGTGAGTCTGGTACAGGTAAAGAGTTAGTAGCAAGTGCATTACATATGCATAGCCCAAGATCGAATCATCCTTTTATCGCGATTAACACGGCTGCAATACCTAAAGATTTACTTGAATCAGAATTATTTGGTCATGAGAAAGGTGCGTTTACCGGTGCTACAGCACAACGATTAGGTCGTTTTGAACAAGCCAATAGTGGCACACTCTTTCTCGATGAAATAGGTGATATGCCTGCGGAATTACAAACACGCTTGTTACGTATTTTGGCTGAAGGTGAATTTTATCGTGTTGGGGGACACATTCCGATTAAAGTTAATGTGCGAGTGATAGCCGCAACACATCAAAATCTGGAACAGCTTGTTAAAGAAGGGAAGTTTCGTGAAGATTTGTTACATCGATTGAATGTAATAAGAGTACACGTACCTTCATTACGTGAAAGAAAAACCGATATTGTGGAGCTAACAAAATATTTTCTAAAATCAGCTGCTATTGAATTAGGCGAAGAAGTTAAACAGTTAACATCCGAGACGGAACACTACCTTACATGTTTACCTTGGCCGGGAAATGTCAGGCAGCTTGAAAACTTTTGTCGATGGGTAACGGTAATGGCGTCGGGTGGAGAAATTTACATAGACGATCTTCCGCCAGAATTAAGGCAAGATACAGATGCTGTTGAAGTCTCCGATGAATGGGAATCAACTTTTCGTAAATGGGCAGAGTCCAGTTTATCAATGGGCGATACTGAGTTGCTAAGAAATGCAGTGCCTCGATTTGAAACTATCTTAATTGAAGAAGCATTAAAAAAATCAGGTGGTCGTCGTCAGGATGCAGCAAAACTTTTAGGTTGGGGAAGAAATACCTTAACGCGAAAGATAAAACAGTTGGAACTTGATTTGTGATTAAATAATTTTCGATGTGGCGTATACACGCCGCAACCGACCAAAGGAGAGAGCTGCGCTTTCTCCCCTTTGGCCAAAAATAAAACCTTGGCCATAGCTAAGGATCTTTAAGCCACTCAGCTACTTGTTTTGCGTAGTAAGTTAAAATGCCATCAGCACCCGCACGCTTACATGAAAGTAAAGACTCCATAACAGTACTCTTTTCATCTAACCAGCCATTGTTAGCTGCTGCCTTTAACATCGCATATTCACCGCTGACATGATAGACGTAGGTTGGTCGACCGTAAGTTGTTTTAACGCGATAGACAATATCAAGATAAGGCAAGCCCGGTTTAACCATAACCATATCGGCGCCTTCACTTAAATCCAGTTCAACTTCTGTTATTGCTTCATCTGAATTGGCTGGATCCATTTGATAAGTATATTTATTACTTCCGCTTAAATTACCCGCTGAACCTACTGCATCACGAAAAGGTCCGTAAAAACTAGATGCGTATTTAGCTGAGTAAGCGAGAATCTTGGTGTTAATAAACTTAGCTGATTCAAGCGCATCACGAATACGACCAATACGACCATCCATCATATCGGATGGTGCAACTATATCTGCACCGGCTTCAGCATGAGACAGTGCCTGTTTTACTAAAACCTCGACAGTTTCATCGTTAATAACATATCCATTTTCATCCGTTAGTCCGTCCTGCCCAGATAGCGTGAAAGGGTCAAGTGCGACATCGGTAATCAGACCAAGATCAGGATAATGTTGTTTTAACTGGCGAACTGCATTTTGTAGCAAACCTTCTGGATTCCATGCTTCTGCTGCATCGTTACTTTTTTTGTTATCAGATATAACTGGAAATAGAGCGATAGCAGGAATGCCTAGTTCTAATAGTGTTTTGGCTTCTTCGAGCAACAAATCAATACTCAGACGTTCTATATCAGGCATTGAATCGATTGAAGATCGTTTATTTTCCCCCTCAATAATAAACATTGGGTAAATCAGGTCATTGACAGAAATGGAAGATTCTCGCATCAGTCGACGAGAAAAATCGTCACTACGCATCCTCCTTGGGCGCGATGAGGGGAATGCTGTTTTTTTTGAATTTTCAGTCATTTGTTGCTGAATTTATAGTTGTGTTTATAGTCTAGCTAAGGTCAATAGACTCTAGTTTAACCCAAAATAGATAATGCTACATAATAAAGACACACGCATCGCATGGAATATTTGCAGACATTTTTTATAGAAAATCAAGCTGAACTGAGAATGACTAGTTTTGTGGCATTGATATTAATGTTCGCCGGGCTTGAATTAATCTGGCCCAGACGCGTTGCAGATAAAAACTCTAAATTCAGACGTTTGAATAATATTTTATTATTGAGCGTTAATTTTATCGCCGTTCGATTTTTAGTCCCATTAGCGACATTTCAAGTCGCCTTAATTTCTGCCGAAAGAGAATTTGGTTTGTTTAATGTTATTTCTGTGCCGATGATTTTAAGTGTATTGTTAACCATTCTCATTTTTGATTTTCTTATTTATATACAGCATGTTGTTTCTCACAAAATTAATTTTCTTTGGCGAGTACATCGTGTGCATCATTCCGATCTGGAATTTGATGTAACGACTGGCATTCGTTTTCATCCCATCGAAATTATTTTGTCGATGTTTTATAAATTATTAGCTGTGTATTTAATTGGGCCATTGGCATTCTCAATTATTTTGTATGAAATAATTTTGAATGCAGCAGCACTATTTGGGCATAGTAATATTTTACTTAATGCTAAGCTCGACCGTATTTTAAGAAAATTATTTGTCACACCGGATATGCATCGAATACATCATTCAGTGCTGAGAAAAGAAACGGACAGTAATTACGGCAATATCTTTTCAATTTGGGATAAAGTTTTTAAAACATATCGGCCTTTGCCCGAAGCAGGGTATGATGGCATGGTGATCGGGCTTGATGAATTTCGTGATGCTTCATCTGGACAAGTACTACAATTATTAAAAAATCCATTTACAACGGGTAGATAACAATGAATCAAGAAAATGCTGTTCTGGAAAGATATTCTGAGGGTGCAAATGAACGTCAGGAGGCACTGTGCTGCCCTGTCGATTATCAGACAGATTTATTAAAAATATTACCGGATGAAATTATTGAAAAAGATTACGGGTGTGGTGATCCATCGCGATATGTTCGGGAAGGTGATGTGGTGCTCGATCTGGGAAGCGGTAGTGGAAAGATTTGTTATATGGCAGCGCAACTAGTTGGTGATAGCGGCAAGATCATTGGCGTTGATATGAACAATGACATGTTATTTCTTGCGCGAAAATATCAGAAGGAGATGGCGGATAAAATTGGTAGTGATCGTGTTCAGTTTTTAAAAGGCAAGATACAGGATTTGGCATTGGATGTTGATGCTATGGAAGCATGCTTGAAATCAAATCCTGTAACAACAGCAGATGATTTATCAAAACTTGAAGGCTGGAAATTGAACCAATGTAAAGAAAGTCCACTAATAGCAGATAACTCAATTGATCTGGTTATTTCTAACTGTGTTTTAAATTTAGTCAGTGATGCTGAGAAGCAACAGTTAGTAAATGAAATATTTCGCGTGGTAAAACCGGGTGGACGTATTGCCATTTCAGATATTATTAGTGATGAATTTATTCCTGAACATTTGAAAGCCGATAAAGATTTATGGAGCGGTTGTATCTCTGGTGCATTTCAGGAGCAGGAGATATTGCAAATGTTCCATGAGGCCGGCTTTATTGCGGTATCCTACGATAAGTGGGCAGATGCTCCCTGGCAGGTGGTTGAAGGGATTGAGTTTCGTTCTGCAACATTAACAGCGATTAAACGTGAGCAGACAGACTGTATAGATAAAGGACATGCAGTGATTTACCGCGGTCCGTATAGTTTTGTTATTGATGATGAAGGTCATGAATTTCCACGAGGTGAGAGAATGGCGGTGTGTGAACGTACATTTAATGTATTGAGTAATGAACCCTATAAAGATAATTTCATTGGTATCATTCCAGCGGTTGAAAAAGAGCCTAAAGTTTGGTGCGCACCAGCCGGTACAAAAAGACCTGCTGCAGAAACCAAAGGTGGCATGCATACTATCAACACAGAAGGTTCTGCTTGTTGTTAAACAAATAAAGGTGAAATCATGACAGCAACAATAATAGATGGAAAAAAGATCTCTGAGATTGTCAGGGAAGAATGGAAAAAGCGCACTGATAGACTAAAAACAAAAGGAGTGCTTCCGGGTCTTGCTGTCATTATTGTTGGAGATAATCCGGCATCAAAACTTTATGTAAATAATAAAATCAAAGCTTGCCATTATGTTGGCTTGCATTCCGAGGTACATGATCTTCCTGAAGATGTATCGGAAAAAATGTTGCTTAAATTAATTGAAGAATTAAATCAGGCAAAAAAAATAAATGGAATACTGGTGCAACTGCCGTTACCAAAACACATTGATGAAAGTAAAGTTCTTGAAGCAATTAAGCAGGATAAAGATGTTGATGGTTTTCATCTATACAATGTGGGTGCTTTAATGACAGGTAATACAGTGTTTCCACCTTGCACACCTTTTGGTGTGATGCGTATGTTAAGTTATTGCGAAATTCCGATTTCTGGGCAAAATGCAGTTGTTGTCGGCAGGAGTAATATCGTCGGTAAACCGATGGCGATGTTGTTATTGCAAGAAGATGCAACAGTGACGATATGTACATCGAAAACGAAAGATCTGATTAGTCATACCAAGCAAGCAGATATATTAGTGGTTGCAACCGGGCGACCTGAAATGATTAAAGCTGAGCACGTTAAACAAGGTGCTGTGGTTATTGATGTTGGGATTAATCGGCGTGACGATGGAAAATTAGTAGGTGATGTTGATTTTGATGACGTTAAAGAAGTGGCCAGTTATATTACACCTGTTCCAGGAGGAGTCGGCCCTATGACGATTACTATGCTGGTCGCGAATACGGTTATGGCTGCAGAAAGGGACAGCGATCTTGTTCCAACAGATTGATCTTTTCGTGTTTTTTCAGATTTAGTCAACAATGTAGTTAGTACAATAGTACTGACTACATTTTTGCTACCTGTCGATGCTTATCAGTTCTTAATTACATCTATATTGATTAATGCTTATCTAATTATGAGTTTCATATTAGTAATCAAAGAACTCTAGAGTGAGATTAAATCATTGGATTGATATATTATTTATATAATGTTCAATTCTGACTTTAATTATTTATAGTTTGGAGGGGACTGCGGGTTAATTCGAAATTGAATATATGTAGTTAATTTATCTCTGGATTTAATAAATGAGAACAATAACGAAGCCAGATGGGAAAAAGGCATTTTCTATCCTGATAGTCGATGATGAACCAGGGATACAGGAATTCCTTAAACGTGCCTTAACAAAAGTTTATGGCCTTGTCGAAGTTGCATCCTCCGCTGAAGAAGCAGAAAAACTGAGAACAGAGAATCATTTTGATTTGTTAATCATTGATATCTGTTTGCCCGGTTTATCCGGTGTTGATTGGTTAAAATCAATATCTGATCAACATTGCCAATCAGATTTCATATTCATGACCGCATTTTCTAATATTGATAATGCTATTGAGGCACTGCGCATAGGAGCCTTCGACTTCATATTAAAGCCATTTAGATTAGAAGAAATGATTGCTTCTGTTGATCGTTGTTTAGATCGACGTCGTCTGGAGCGAGAAAATTTTGTTTTAAGACGACAAGTTGATGAGCTTTATTCTTTTGAAGGAATGATCGGTAGTAGCGCATTAGTACAGGAAATGTGTCGGTTGATTAAACGTGTTGCGCCTACACCGTCCCTTGTATTAATTGATGGCGAATCAGGTACAGGGAAAGAATTAGTGGCTAACGCTATTCACAAAGAGAGCAAATGTAAAGGACCATTTGTGCCGGTGAATTGCGGTGCTATTGCACCAGAGTTAATTGAATCCGAATTTTTTGGACATAAGAAAGGTGCTTTTACTGGAGCAGGGCAGGCACGTGAAGGACTTTTCTCCTACGCAGATGGCGGGACTTTGTTTCTCGATGAAATTGGCGAGATGCCACTAGTTATGCAAGCTAAATTTTTACGCGTAATAGAGGAGCAGTCCATACGACCTATTGGCAGTGAACGTGAGATGCCAGTTAATGTACGCATAGTAGCGGCAACTAATCGTAATTTAAAACAAGATGTAGTAGATGGTAAGTTCAGAGAAGATTTGTATTATCGACTTAATGTAATGACGTTACATGTTCCACCATTACGAGATAGAAAGCAGGATATTGTTGCATTGGTGCAATACTATTCGACAGAACTATCAAAACAATTATCGTTACCTGAAATCCCATTTAGTCATAAAGATATACAGCAATTGGAAGGGTATGACTGGCCTGGAAATGTTAGAGAGCTAAAAAATCTAATAGAACGCTGTTTGTTAGTCGGTAGATTACCTAATGAAATGTTGGCTCTTAGTATTAATGGTGATGCGCAAGATGTTGGTTATCCTGATTCATGGCCACTTGAAAAGGTTGAGCAAGAGCATATCTTGAAGGTTCTGGATAATATGGAAGGCAATAAAACGCAAGCATCTAAGTTATTAGGTGTATCTCGTAAAACACTGGACAGAAAATTCCAGGCATGGAATCAAGAACAGCTTGATGATTAAGAAGCTACACGTTTTTGTAACGAGCAGTCTTAAGTATAAGTTGTTAGCACTGGTGTTGATCCCGGTGATGTTAATAATGATCGCTGTTATTACTATGGCTTATTTTTGGGTTAACGAAGTAAGTTATCGACAGTTATTATTGAAAGTAAATACAGATCTAAATATTGCACACGAAGCTTTTATCGATACTCAAAACAAATACCTTTCCGAGTTAGTTCTACTGGCCGAGTCTTATCAATTTCGAGCTTCCATGGAATTAGAAACTACTCAATCTCAAGAAAATCTCAAAATGAGATCGTTAATTGAATCTTTACAAAAAGAAAAAGGTTTTGATTATGTTGAACTGATTAATATTGATGGTTGTGATTATTGGGATAACAGCATATGTAATATCAAGAAAGGCCCACTGTTTGAAAAAGCTGTTAAGGAAACACCTGCAACAGGTGTTGAGATATTTTCTTCAACTGAACTAAGAAAGATTAGTCCGGGCTTAGTGGCCAAAGCATATTTACCTGTTATAAGGACGCCACGAGAACATCCATCAGAAGTCATCACCGAAGCAAGGGGAATGGTCTTACTAAGTTATTACCCCATTATTGATTTGGAAGATCCTGATAACAATATAAAAGCAATTCTAACTGGCGGTGTATTGCTTAATAAAAACTTTGAAGTTGTTGATACGCTCCGTGATCTTGTTTACAGCAAAGGCAGTCTGGCCGAAGGCGGACTTGGTACCGTCACAATTTTTCTTGAAGATGTTCGTATCAGTACGAATGTTCCCGGTCAGTTACCGAAACAACGTGCTCTAGGAACAAGGGTTTCAGAAGAAGTTCGAGAAAAAGTGCTTACACAAGGTGTGAAATGGGTTGACCGCGCTTTTGTGGTAAGTGAGTGGTATATCTCAGCTTATGAACCAATTATAGACGTTTATGGAAATCGTGTTGGTATGCTCTACACTGGTTTTTTGGAAACGCCATTCAGAGACACTTATTTTACAGGCTTAACGGTTTTGTTGTTGATGTTTACGGTAGTGATAATTTTTGCAGTCTTATTAGCGGTATTAGGTGCAAAGTCTATTTATAAGCCAATAGGCGCAATAGCAAGAGTGGTTGATAATATTCGCCATGGTGATGAAGTACGTATAGGCAAACTTGAGTCTGAAGATGAATTAGCCAGACTGGCCAAACAATTTGATGACATGCTTGACAAATTACAAGAGCAACGAATGCAAATTCAAAGTGCAGCAGATCAATTAGAAATTAAGGTTGAAGATCGTACTCGTCAATTGCAAAGTCAAAAACTTGATTTGCAACACAATATAAATTTACTTAAGCAGACACGTGAACGATTAATAGGAAGTGAAAAGTTAGCTGCAATTGGCGAGTTGACGGCAGGCATTGCACATGAAATTAATAACCCTACAGCTGTAATACTGGGCAATATGGATTTATTAATTCAAGAACTTGGAAGTGAAGGAGATATTGTTAAACAAGAAACAGATTTAATTATTCAGCAAGTTTATAGAATACGGTCAATCATTAATAATCTATTGCATTATTCTCGTCCTGCTGACTACCAGACATTATGGTCTGATGTAAATATTAACGATGTTATTAAAGATACCATGGTTCTAATACATCATGATTTAGATCAACGTAATATAAAAATGAATTTCGACCTTAAAGCAACAAAAAATATTTGTGGGAACCACCAGCAATTTCAACAGGTATTAATTAATCTGATTGTTAATGCGATACATGCGCTTGATACGGATGGAAAAATTACAATTCGTACTCGAAACTGGCGTGAGGAAGGAGTGTTAATGGTGGTTCGTGATACGGGTTGCGGAATAAGTCCTGAAATAATGCCAAGAATTTTTGATCCATTCTATACTCAAACAAAAAGTGGAACGGGTCTTGGTCTTTATGTTACAAGTGGAATTTTAAACCACTTTGGTGCTGAAATCATGGTGCGTTCACGTGTTGGCATAGGCAGTAGTTTCTTTATCTGGTTTTACAGCGAACTATCACAGCAGCTTAAAAATGATGTTATGAAAAATATCATTTAAGTAAATTTAAAAGATTGTTAACTCCCTACTAAATTTTCCAAGCAAGTTTTTAATTTCTTCAATACAAATTACATCGACTTACTGTGTAGGGATTATATGACACGATAGTCAGGTCATAATGTCACACTGAACTCTTCTAAACGAGTCAATTTGTCCAATGACAATTATATTTAATTGCTGTTTCCTTAATAAAAACACCTTTATCTGATATGGAACAGTAATTGCCTTAGCAGAATATCATTTTGATATTTAATTATAATATTTATCTGCAAAATGGTTTTATAGTTTTCCTCCCCTCAATACCTCCTCCTTACATTGACAGAGGAGGAGGTATACTTAACAGGAAATATTAACAATGACAGCAAAATTAATTGATGGAAATAAAATAGCAAAGCAAGTGCGTAATGTATGGAAATCGCGTGTCAATAAGTTAAAACGACAAGGTGTGTTTCCTGGGCTAGCAGTAATTATTGTTGGAGATGATCCAGCGTCAAAAGTGTATGTGAATAATAAGATTAAGGCTTGTGAAGAAGTAGGCTTGTATTCAGAAGCGTATAGATTAGATGCTGAAGTAAGTGAACGATCGCTATTAAATAAAATTCAAGAATTAAATGATGATACTGACATTCACGGTATTTTGGTTCAACTACCATTACCAGATCATATTGATGAAAAAAAGGTTCTAGAGAAAATCTCTGTTGATAAAGATGTTGATGGTTTTCATTTATATAATGTAGGTGCATTAGTTACGGGCAATATGATTTTTCCGCCTTGTACTCCTTATGGTGTTCAATATTTATTGGAAACTCTTAATGTACCTGTTGAAGGTCAACATGCTGTTGTAGTTGGTAGAAGCAATATCGTTGGAAAACCGATGGCCATGTTGTTATTGCACATGAATGCTACAGTGAGTATATGCACATCGAAAACTAAAAACCTAAAAGATATTACCAAACAGGCAGACATTCTAATAGTCGCTACGGGAAGGCCAAAAATGATTACGGCGGGGATGGTTAAAAAAGATGCTGTAGTGATTGATGTCGGTATCAATCGACTTGACGATGGTCGCTTAGTTGGCGATGTTGATTTTGATGCTGTTTCTAAGAAGGCAAGTTTAATCACGCCTGTTCCTGGTGGTGTTGGTCCAATGACAATAACGATGCTAATCGTCAATACAATAAGAGCGGCTGAACGTACTGAAACAGTAAATAAAGGTCGTATTGTTATTGGGCGATAAGAGAATAGTATGAAGCGGACACGTGGAATAAAAGGTCGTACTCAAGGTCGTACAACGCCAATTAAGGCATTGGGAGAAGTGCAAGAATTAATTGGTGAGT
Source organism: Gammaproteobacteria bacterium (assembly GCA_041689615.1). Lineage (GTDB taxonomy): Bacteria > Pseudomonadota > Gammaproteobacteria > Eutrophobiales > Eutrophobiaceae > UBA7359. The sequence continues at coordinate 69,587 of JBDNFW010000014.1, forward strand.
CTTCTCGGGCGCGAGATATGCTGATTGAGTACCTTCATAGAATTCAAGATCGTTTTCATCACATATCTAATAATCATATTATTGCATTGGCAACTGAAATGCATTTGCCAATGGCAGATGTATATGAAACTGCAAGTTTTTACCATCATTTTGATTTGGTGAGAGCCGGTAATAAGCCTCCTCCTCCTAAAACTATTCGTGTTTGTGAATCATTAAGTTGTGAAATGTTTGGAGCAAAGCATCTCATTAAAGAATTAAAGGTAAAGTATGATTCACAGGTTCGAATTCAAGCAGTGCCTTGCGTAGGGAGATGCCAGGCAGCACCTGTTGCCATTGTTGGTACTAACCCTATCGAGTTTGCAAACAAAGAAAAAATATATTCAGCAATAACTAATAATAAACTTAGTGCTCACATGCCAAATTGTATTACGTACGAGGAATACACAAAGCAAGGCGGGTATAAAACGTTAATGAGATGTATTAATGGTGAGTATGACAGAGAAGACATTATTAAAATAATGGAGAACTCTGCCTTACGAGGTCTCGGAGGTGCGGGCTTTCCCACGGGTAAAAAGTGGAGAATTCTTAAGGACCAACCTCAGCCAAAATTAATTGCTATTAATATTGATGAAGGAGAGCCAGGAACATTTAAGGATCGAATCTATCTTGAAAAAGATCCTCATCGCTTTATAGAAGGTTTATTGATTGCACATTGGGCAATCGAGGCGGAAGACATCTACATATATTTACGTGATGAATATGCAGGTTGTCGAATAATGCTAGAACGAGAATTGCAATCCTTAAAAAATAATCCACCATTTAAACTTCCTAACATTTATTTACGACGAGGCGCCGGTGCTTATATTTGTGGCGAAGAATCTGCCATGATTGAATCAATAGAAGGTAAAAGAGGCATGCCCAGATTAAGACCGCCTTATGTCGCACAAGTAGGTTTATTTGGTAGACCGACATTAGAACAAAACATGGAAACGATGTATTGGGTAAGAAAAATAATTGAAGAAGGCGCTGAATGGTTTGTTTCACATGGGTGCAACGGACGGAAAGGATTGCGTTCATTCTCTGTAAGTGGACGAGTTAACAAAGCAGGCGTTCATTTGGCTCCGGCAGGCATAACAATGAATGAGTTAATTAATGATTATTGTGACGGTATGTTACCCGGGCATGAATTTTATGGATATTTCCCGGGGGGTGCATCCGGTGGAATTCTTCCCGTTTCTTTAGCTGATGTACCGCTAGATTTTGATACCTTACAACCGTATGGATGTTTTATAGGTTCAGCGGCCATCATTGTTTTATCTGATAAAGACAGTGCAAGGAACATGGCACTGAATGCGATGCGTTTCTTTGAACATGAATCTTGTGGGCAGTGTACACCATGTAGAGTAGGTACAAGTAAGGCGGTTACACTGATGGAGAAGAAAGATTGGAATCAGCCATTATTGGAAGAGCTGGCGCAAGCTATGGAAGATGCTTCTATATGTGGCCTTGGTCAAGCAGCACCAAATCCAATGCGTTGTGCTATGAAATATTTTTCTCAGGAGTTTGAATAAGTTTCAAAATACGAGAACACAGCTTCGATGTTCATCAGACTGAATGCTAATAGGTAATAGACAAAATGACTCATAAAGAAACTTAAAATGGGACTTTTTGTCCTGTTTTTCGCTATCCATTTCAAATTAATCTAATTAATACAGCAAGTTAAGAGTTGGAATAGTACTTGCTGATAGAAGTGCGTCGATTGAGATAAAAATAACAATAAACACTCAATGACATTTCATCGTTGTTAACTCTCTATTAGAAACTCGACAGAGCGTAGCAAGAAATAATAATAATTATATGGGTGGGGTCTCAATATAAATGTTTAAGTCTTCTGGCCTTATAGGCTTGTTATCGAAAGATCGTATTGTTGCAAAATCAAATTTCAATCGGTGGCTGATTGCTCCTGCATCAGTTGCAATTCATTTATGTATCGGTTCTGTCTATGCATGGAGCATATTTAATCCTGCGTTAGTAAAACAGTTAGGCGTCGTGACTAGTGCTGCCGATGACTGGAGTTTTTCTTCGGTTGTTTGGATTTTTTCAACGGCCATTGTTTTTCTTGGTCTAGCTGCAGCAATTGGTGGCAAATGGTTAGAAGAAGTAGGGCCAAGAACGACTGGATTTTTAGCTGCATGTTTATGGGGTGGTGGGTTTCTGATTGGCAGTGTTGGTATTGAAACGCATCAGCTTTGGTTGATCTACTTAGGTTATGGAGCAGTTGGAGGTTGTGGATTAGGACTAGCCTATGTGACGCCTGTCAGTACCTTAATAAGATGGTTTCCTGACCGTCGAGGTATGGCAACGGGTATTGCCATTATGGGTTTTGGTGGTGGCGCAATGATAGGCGCACCATTAAAAACATATTTATTAAGTTTGTTTTATAAGGCACCCGAATATTTAGGAAAAGTTAGTGACATAAATTTAATTACTGAAGGTGGCAGACGTTACGCTGAAATTTTGTCAGTAAAAACAGAAGTTGTTATTGCATCAGCATCAGATATGGCAAAAGTATCAATGCCCGGACCTGAAGGTGTTTATGTTGTGGGGACAGGTGATACAGGTGTAGCTAGTGCCTTTATTACCCTCGGGATTGTTTATTTTATCGTAATGACGATAGCTGCTTTTTCTTTTCGTGTTCCTCCAAAAAACTGGAAGCCAAAAGGATGGGAAGCACCTAAAGCAGATGATTCAAGTAAGAGTTTAATCACTGATGATCATGTACATATAGATCAAGCATTAAAGACACCACAATTTTATCGTTTATGGATCGTGCTTTGTTTTAATGTCACGGCAGGCATTGGAGTGATTGGCGTAGCAAAAACCATGATCACTGATATTTTTAGCCCCAGCTTACCTGATATTGTCGATGCCAGTTTTGCAGCAACCTACGTCTTGATGATCAGCGTGTTTAACATGGGTGGTCGCTTTATGTGGGCATCGTTATCAGATTATTTAGGACGTAAAAATACTTACCATGTCTTCTTTGTGTTGGGCATGTTGCTTTATGTTTCTATCCCATACTTTGCAACTCAAGTTAGCGTTAACCCAGGAATAACATGGCTGATCATGTTCTACGCTGCAACGATGGTTATTTTCACCATGTACGGTGGTGGCTTTGCAACAATACCAGCCTACCTGGCAGACATTTTTGGTACGTTACATGTAGGCGGAATACATGGACGCTTACTAACTGCATGGAGTACAGCTGGCGTATTGGGGCCATTTGCAATTACCTATCTAAGACAACAGTCAATTGATAATGCAATTTTATCTTTAACACAGAAAATTGATCCTGTTATTTTTCAACAAAAATTCGGCTCAAGCATCAGTAATCTACAAGTATTGATAGAGGCTAAAACAGTTTCAATACCAAAATTAATGGAGATTGTTCCTGCTGGCACAATCGATCCAACTCCTAGTCTTTACAACACAACGATGTATGCAATGGCGTTGTTATTGTTTGTCGCATTTTTATCCAATCTAACAATAAGGAAAGTAGATGGTAAGCATTATGTACAAAACACACACCCAGAGTTGGCTATAAATAATGCCAGTTAAAAAAATCAAAAGAAAACTAGTCCCTTGTCAGCAGCAGCAAGAGGCTCAGTTGTTAAAACTTAAAATGTTGCAAACTTGAAATAACAAGAGGAGAAAACAAATGTTTAACCATAGAAAGAGAGGAGAAAATACGCTTGGCGGGCTTTGCAGTGCTGTTGGTGTTGCATCTCTGATAGCAACACTAGCTTCGCATAATGTCATAGCCGGAGAAGAAGTTTCTGGAGGCGGCACGTTGTATGGCAATATGAGTACAGTAACGCAAAGGATGCTGGATCGAGCTGGTAGTGACTCCAATAATTTTTTACATACCAACGGCAATTATGCCCAAACACGATTTTATCCTGCCGAACAAATCAACCGTGAAAATGTAAGTGATCTGAAGCGTGCATGGAGCTTTAAGATGGAAGTGACCGATTCATTGGAAACGTCACCAATCATTGTTGATGGCACCATGTATGTTACGTCTTCTTTCAACCACGTCTATGCGCTAGATGCAGAAACGGGCAAGCAGAAATGGCATTTCAAACACAAAATGGGTCCAATCACGACCTATTGCTGTGGACCAAATAACCGAGGTGTTTTCCCTTATGAAGGCATGCTTTATATGGGAACATTGGATGCTAAATTAGTTGCACTTGATGCGAGCACAGGGAAAAAAGTTTGGGAAACCCAAATTGCAGATCCTGAATTGGGTTATAGCGAAACCATGGCACCGACTGTGGTCGATGGTAAAGTCCTAATCGGCACCAACGGTGGTGAATATGGTATTCGTGGTTTCGTTAAAGCGTTTGATGCGAAAACAGGTAAATTAGTCTGGAATTTCTATACCGTTCCAGAAGACTCAGTTGGTGTCTGGGCAACGCATGATGCAACTGGTCGCGATATGCTGAGAGATATCAAAGCTGAAAAAGCTGCCTACGAGAAAAATGGCGACCCGTACAAAACACTGGGTGGTGGTACCTGGCAGAATATGGCGGTTGACAAAGACTCAGGCCGTATCTATTTCATGGCGGGTAACCCATCTCCTGATCTTTACGGTGCAATCCGTCCAGGGGACAACCTCTACACCAACTCACTAATATCAGTCGATTTGGCTACAGGTAAATATGTTTGTCACTTCCAGTACATCGCACATGATGTATGGGATCTGGATGCAGTGAGTCCACCGATTTTGACCGATGTCAAAGATAAAAATGGCAAAATGGTCAAAGGCGTCTTACATGGTGGCAAAACCGGTCATGTCTATGTTCATAATGCAAGTGATTGTAGCTTGATTCGTTTTTCTGAAGCGATGGTGCCTCAGGAAAATATGTGGGTATTACCAACAAAAGATGGTGCGCGGATGTTGCCTGGTGCTAATGGCGGTGTTGAATGGTCACCAATGGCAATCGATCCAGCTCAGAGTCTGTCTTATGTTATGAATATCCATCAACCTATGACCTACCATGTCGAAGCAACACCTTATCCTGGTGGCAAACTGTGGCTTGGTGGTGCTTTCAAAGTGATTGAGTCAGAAGAACAATGGGGTAATGTGACGGCAGTCAATTACAACACGGGCAAGATCGAATGGCAGGTCAAGACCCAACAACCGATGATCGGTGGGGTTCTGGCAACAGGTGGTGGTCTGGTATTTACCGGAGAAGGTAATGGACTGTTCAAGGCCTTCAATTCATCTACCGGTGAATTAATGTGGCAGGATCAAACCAATGCAGGTGTTAACGCACCTCCTTCTTCTTATAACGTTGCTGGCACTCAATACGTCGTTGTAGGTTCTGGTGGTAATGCACAGATGAACTATAAACGTGGTAATGAGATTATTGCCTATAAATTAGGCAAGAAGTAAGACTCCTCCGGCAAGTTTACTTGCTATGTAGTAAAGGTAAGTTTGGCCGTCTTCATCCCCCTCCGTGAAGGCGGCCATCTTTTAAAGAAGTGATAAAATGAACTTAGTATATTAATATTCATCCAAAAAATTAATGGTTTATTAAAATGCATTATTCAAATATAAAATATCTAATAACAATTATAGCAATGTTCTTTTGCAGTAATGTCATGGCCAGTAGTGCCATGGCGGAAGAAGACAAGTACGCTTCGGTTAAAGATACATTGCAAACATGCTTTGCATGTCATGGTGAGAATGGAGCCTCACAAATTAGTACCAACCCAGTATTAGCAGGCCAACAATTTTATTATATATATGTTCAGCTTAAAGATTTTAAATCTGGTTTGCGTGAAAGCCCAATCATGTCACCTCTTGTCGCTAATATGGAAAAAGCTGACTTAAGTTTAATGGCAGAATATTTTTCTGAACAAAAATGGCCTGAACTTGATTATAAGGCGAGTGCTGATGAAACAGCTGTGGGAAAAAAAGTTGTCGATTCGGGACAGTGTCCTGCTTGTCATTTAGGTGATTTTAGTGGCGACAGTCGTAATCCAAAATTAGCAAATCAACATTTTGATTATCTTAAAAATACGATGCTCGCGTTTAAAAATAAAACACGTAAAAACGCACAGCCGATGAATTCATTATTTGCAACATATAGTGAAGAACAAATTAATGCGGTTGCAAAATATCTTTCTTCTATTAAATAACAAATCATATTAAAATGGGTAGTGTTATGAAAATTAAAAATAATATCTTAAGTTTCGTTATCTTCATTTTGTGTCTAAATTTTACTTCGGTATATGCGGAAGAATTTCGAGAGCTTAACTTTAAACTGTTTGATGCAGCCAAAGCGGGTGATATACAACAGGTCAAGCTACTCATTGAACAGGGCGCATCTGTTAAAGCACGTAATCGTATTGGTAATTCAGCACTTGTTTATGCAGCAGAGGTAGGGAATCTTGAGCTCGTAAAATATCTTATTAATAAAAAATCCGAGGTTAACCTGATTAATACAAGAGGAAGAACTGCGCTAATGGCAGCCTCAAAAGGTGGTTACATTGACGTTGTTCAATATTTAATAGAACAAGGCGCTAAGGTAAACCAGCTTAGTTTGAAAAACATAACAGCTTTATCAGAGGCTGCTTATGGTGGGTATCTTGAAATTGTTGAATTATTATTGGAGCATAATGCAAAGGTTGATGTTGTCGATAACACAGGTAAGACAGCACTTATCTATGCGGCTGCAAATGGGAATATAGATATTATTAAACTTCTTTTAACAAAGACTGATGATGTTAATCAGAAGTTTGGTCATGACTTAACTGTTTTAATGTGGGCCGCTGGCTATGGACAACATGATGCTGCAAATTTGTTATTAGATTCAGGTGCTGATGTAAATCTTCAAGATGATCGCGGTAAGACTGCTTTAATGATGGCGGTAAAATCGGGCGATGTAGTTCTAGTTGAAGCTTTGTTAAAGCGAGGCGCAAAAACTGAATTAAAAGACAATGAGGGTAAGAGTGTTTATGATCTTGCGAAAGATGAGAAGAGTGAAGGTATTCTTCAAGTTCTTCCTAAATATTCTAATTCTTAATTTATATCGGCTCGATCAAAACACTGTTAATCGGGAATAAAGTTATATAACCATGCGAAGATAGCGCCGCCAATGCCCGCATCGACTAACGCATATAAGGTTCCAATAATAATACTGCCTATACCTTGCATTGCTTCATAGCCAGGATAGATTGAAGCGACAACGGTTAGAAATACACCACCATAACTCGGCCAAATCATATTCGCTGTACTGACAATCAGTATGGCCAGCCCCCAAAGAACGCTACAGCTTAACGCAAATTTTTTGATTGATAATCTCATAATGACCTCCGTAAGATTAAGCGATAATTCTTAATGCCAGATACGGTGCTACATTAAAAATAATAATACTTAATTTATAAAAGGCGATGCCTGCATAATGTATAGCATCAAAACGTTCATTGTTTAAATAAAACCATTTGGTATGCATGCGATATACCCAATCATGGGCAAAGATCATGAAAAATGCCCACCATAATAGTAATGAGAAATTTAAGACAGCACACCAGCCAAAAAACTTAATCATCATATCTATTGACATATCATTCTTTCCTCTTTAAGAACTCATGTATAAGTATGTGCTTAAAATAGGTTTAAGCAAGCGTCAATGGGCTAAAATTTATCATGATCAACTTTAAGACTGAATGATTATTGGAAATCAGGAAAGGAATTATTTAAATAATTGCGACTAAACAGCGACATCTTTAAGATGTGAGCTTGACCACTTATCAACTAATTCACGTAATTTATTTTTGTCGATAGGTTTTGAAATGTAATCATTCATGCCAACTGCCAAACATTTTTCTCTATCACCCTTAATTGCATTTGCCGTCATGGCAATAATCGGAGTATGAATATTTTTGCTATTGAAATAACTGCATATAGCTTGTGTTGCTTCGTAACCATCCATTTCCGGCATTTGGCAATCCATAAATATTAAGTCATATGAGAATCGTTTAGCCATGTTGACTGCTTCTTTACCATTGGAAGCAATATCAACAGTACAATTTAGTTTCTGTAAGTGTTTAACAGCAACTTTTTGATTTACAATATTATCTTCTGCAAGTAAGGCACGAATCGTTTTTTCTGTTGGTTTTTTTCTGTCGTCAATTTTATGTTTGAATTTTGCTTCTTCTAATGAATGTCGAGTTATTATTCCGGATGCAGTGTCGTTCGTTTCTATACGTTGAATTAATTGCATTAATGTATCCAGTAAAACACTAGGATCGACTGGTTTAATTAGATAGGCAGAGAATCCAGCATCTTCAAAATATTTGCTATCTCCTCTATTACCTGAAGAAGTTAATAATGCAAATCCGGGCTTATCAATATCAGGATCATTCACAATTGCTTTGGTTAATTGCTCACCATTCATCTCCGGCATATTATAATCTGTCAGTAAAATGTGATAAGGCTTCTTTTTTTTAGTTGCCTCTTTTAAAATATCAATGGCTTCAATACCTGATGCAGCTGCAGCTGATTTAATTTTCCATGATTTTAAATATTCGGTAAAAACCTTTCTGTTAATATGATTATCATCAACAATAAGAACGCGTGTATGGCTAATATCTGGAGACACAGTAGATATTGGAGTATTTTTATTTTCTGCAAGTGGCAAGGTTAACTCAAACCAGAATGTTGAGCCTTTACCAACTTCGCTTTCAATATCTATTTTTCCGTTCATTATTTCAACAAGCTTTTTACTGATAGCCAGACCCAGGCCAGTCCCACCATACTTACGTGTGGTTGATGCATCAGCTTGAGTAAATGCTTGAAACAATTTGGCTTGAGCCTCCTCTGATAAACCAATACCCGTATCTTCAACAGAAAATTTAACCGTTAATTCTTTATCAGTTTGCTGGGTACATTCTATGTTGATGAGTATATGCCCAGCTTCTGTAAACTTGATAGCATTGCCGGCAAGGTTCATCAATATTTGTCTGATTCTACCGGGGTCACCAATGACTGAAGGACGTATGTTTGGCGGAAAATGCATAATGAGCTCGAGTTTTTTATTTTCTGTAGCAACAGATAATAAATCGGCCATCTCAAATATAGTAGATTTTAAATCAAATGTAATAGGTTCAATCTCGAGTTTGCCGGCCTCTATTTTGGAAAAATCAAGAATGTCATTAATAATTGTTAACAGCGCATTGCCGGAAGTATTAATACTGTTTACATAATCGCGTTGTTCGTTTGTTAAGTTTGTATCAAGTAATATATGCGACATTCCCAATACGCCATTCATCGGTGTGCGTATTTCATGACTCATTGTTGCCAGAAACTCACTTTTAGATTTGTTAGCGATTTCTGCCTGTACTTTGGCGTTAATAAGAGCTTGTTCTGAATTTTTTCGGTCTGATATGTCGCGTACAATGCCGGTGAAGCTGCGTTTGTTCCCGGCCACAATTTCACTGACCGATAGTTCCATAGGAAAGGTACTACCATCTTTCCGTTTACCTACGACTTCCCGGCCAATACCAATGATTTTTTTCTTTCCAGTAGCATGAAAATTCGACAAGTAACCATCGTGTTCATCATGAAATGGTGATGGTATTAGCATTTTTACATTATTGCCAATTACTTCCGCCGATTCATAACCAAACATAGCAACTGCTGCCGGATTGAAAGTTAAAATATTCCCATTACTTTCAATACTGATGATTCCATCTACAGCGTTTTCGAGAATGCCGCTTAAATGATCGCTTGTATGTTTAAATTTTAAAGATTGTTCAGCTAATACCTCTTGAGTTTTATTTCTTTCTGAAATTTCATTCTCAAGTCGTTTAGTTCGTTCATTGACATCAAAAATCAGATTGTTAAACGCTCTTGCTAAAACACCAATTTCTCCACTGGCGTTAACGGGCAGGTTTGAAACGGACTCACCTGTTGAAAAATGACTAACCCGTTTTGCAATGTAAGTTAATGGCGCAGCAAGTGAAGTCGAAAATAGCCAACCAATAACCAAAGTAAAACCAATAATAATTAGCGCAATCAGTAAAAATGTATCATTATTGTTTTTAGCTGTAGCATTAATTCGCTCAAAATCACTACTAACAGTAATGCCAACACGTTTTTGTGAATATCGACCTAATTTTTCCCTGACGTAATTAACAAGTAACTTATTGATACCATTTTCTTTACTAATAACTGCCTGATGACGGTTTGTATCCGAGTTTAAAATTAAATCAGGAAATTCATTATATATATTATAATTTTTTCCAAATTCAAAACCGAATTCATATTCTTTATTAGGATGTACAAGAAAATCACCGTTCATATTTGTGACATAGAGATTATATTCACTATGTATAGATTTCCTTAACGTATTAAACACAGAGGTCATGTCCTGATTGATCACGATTACACCAAATAGCGTGCCTTCATTTGAATAAATTGAGATTGATGAACGCAAAACAGGGCTATAGGGTTTTTCTATTTTTCCACGCTCTCGATTGTAGTTTATGTCTGAATTATAGATTTTTCCTTTCGGGGTCTTTATTGTTTCAAATACGTAATCATGATGCCCTTTTTCCTGTAATTTATTATCAGGGGTGACCACTATATTGTTATTTATTCTATCGATGCGAAGAAGTTCTCGACCATTATCGGCAACACCAATAAAACGGATAGTTCGATAATCATTATTTGCTTGCAACATGTGGGTAAACAAATTAATGAGACGGTTTATCCATTGGTCATAAGTCGATTCATCGACAGGATCATGATTATTGTTTTGTTTAGCGCGGATAATACCTTGAATAGGTGGAACCCAGCTCATATAGATAACATCATTATCCAGTTTATCTATAGATGTATTCAATAAGTTACTGATTAATCCTGTTTCATGTTTGAGAGCTGCACGTTCATTATCTATTAATGTTTCAGTAAATTTTCCTTGGACTGTCACAGTCATAAAGCCAATTGAAAAAATAACTAATACAGTAATTAAAATAACAATATTTTTTGTTAAAGTATGGTTTGACTTATCTAATTCAGTTTCGACTTTTGAAAGTTTATAAGTTAGTAATTCGGTTGTATCTATTTTTTGGTTGTGCTTTATAAGTGCAATTAAAAGACAAACATAACTACTTATTTTTAAAATGTGTGCTATATCAAAATTAATATCAAACAATGTTCCGGATAATGACATATATAATGTTTGCGAGATAAAGCTTACGACTAGCGTGATAATTAACCAATGTTCAAAATCACTCTTTTTCCAATCACCTTTCTTAAGATATCGAATAAGTGCTATTAAGAAAAAAACAGCAGGCAGAAACTCTTCGGGACGATGAAAGAATAATTCGGGGTAATAAGCGCGAGGTAAAGGAATAAAGGCAAAAAATAAAAAACTAAGCAATGTTAAGCTAGTCGTCGCTAAAAAAATGACCTCTTTCCCAAGTTGACCAGAAATACCCAATGTTTTTTGGTTATACCAGGCGACCCAACTTAAAAACAACATACTAGATAAAAATAAACGCGATGCAAACCAGCTCCATGGAGCTAATGATGGAAGATCTGATGGTAATAATTCTTTAAAATAAAACGAGCTGACGATTCCATGATATCCATCAAGGAATGCAGTGCCAATGAAACCGGCACCGAGAATAAGTAAGACATAATCATTTGTTTTGGAATAATGTCGAAATGCAAAATAACCCACTAATAAGGCTAGTGTTGTTGCTAATGCTTCCATGACGGTATGTAACCCGGGGCTTCCCTGCCATGAAAAATTCGATATAACAGGATAAAGCAAACATAGAACAACCGCTGTCAGCAGGTAAATGCTGGCGCGTTGATGTGTTTTATTATCAATAGAGAAGTTTATCTTCATATCACAAAGTGTCCTTTCAAGGGCAGATATAAGTTGTCCTCGGTTCCATGAGTGCATCAAAGAAACCTAAGCCCTCAAGCTATTAACGGCGGATAGTTGGAAACTTGAAGTGAAAATTAGAGAGATTAAGGGATTAATTAATAAGTAACATATTGATACATATTAATTTTGTGTCAAATTGCAACAGATTAGAAATCTGAGTGTTTGCTACGTTGTTAAATTTATGCTGTTTCAGGATGAGGTAATGATAGAGTTGTAGTTACAATCCAGTTTTCTACTTCTTTGGTAATTTGTTTTGCATTTTTATTGGCGGTATCAATTTTAGTTCCAATGACAAATGTAATGACGCCAGGCTTTTTTATCATGCTGTTGCGAGGCCATAAATAGCCGGCATTGTGCGCGACAGGAATAATGCCAGTGCCGGATTTTTCCGCTAACAAACCACCGCCGGGCAGGTATTTACCTTTTTCTCCCGGTGCGATTCTTGTTCCTTCCGGAAAAATAATGACCCATAAGTTTTGTTTTAAGCGTTCACAGCCTTGCTCAACAATTTGCTTGAAAGATTTTATTGCTGAACCACGATCAATTGCAATTGGCTGCATAGAAGCTAAGCCCCAGCCATAAACAGGTATCTTTAATAACTCACGTTTTAATATCCAGACTTGCGGAACAAAGATAAGTTGTAGTGCTAATGTTTCAAAAGCCGATTGATGATTGCACATAACAATGCATGCTTTATCAGGAATATTGTCCTTTCCTTCTACTTTATAACTAATGCCACAACAAACCTTTAACCACCAAAGATTGAAAGCGGCCCATCGGGAGATTAAAAAATAACGTGTTTCGAATTTTAACGGGTAAATAATCACACCGAGCGGCGCGAATACCAGAATACTAATAACTTGCCCAATGTAGAAAAACAGGGAACGGAGAAACAACATTATTTGTTTTCGATAATCTTATCGGTTACAAAAGCAGCGAGATCATCGTAAATAGGAATTCCTTCTGGAACCAGACCTTGATCTATTTCGGATTGACCTTTGCCGGTACGAACCAGAATAGGGTTTCCTCCGGCACTCTGAATCGCTTTGATGTCAGTCATTTTATCGCCAACACAATATACTTTATTCAATGACATACGTAGTCGTTCTGAAATATCGTTATAAAGTCCGGGTTTGGGTTTGCGACAATTGCAATCATCTTTTGGTAAGTGAGGACAGAAGAATATCGCATCAATAACGCCGCCTAGTTCGGCAAGTTGCGATTTCATTTTTACATGAATCGCATTGAGTGTTTCAATAGTGAATAATTTTCTACCGATACCGGATTGATTCGTTGCAATAATAACCTGATATCCGTTATGTGAAAGTGTGGTTATGGCTTCCAAGCTACCTGCGATAGGAATCCATTCTTCCGGAGACTTAATGTAGTCATCCGAATCTTCATTAATTACACCATCACGATCAAGAATAATTAGCGCCATAATTAACTCTGTAGTTTGGAAATATCTGCTGTTTGTAAAAATAATGCACTCAAGTTACCCAGTAATGCCAGCCGATTCATTTTGGTTGCATCATCATCACAATTTACCATGACGTTATCAAAAAAGTTATCGACATTGTCGCGTAAGCCCGCTAGTTCAGTTAATGCTGATTTATAATCACGATTCTCAATCATAGGCATTAGACGTTTTTGATAATCGGTTAATGATTTTGCCAGCGTAATCTCTGACTCTTCGACAAGTAAATTATTATCTACTTCTTTAAGTGTAGACTCATCTGATTTTTTCAGGATATTACTGATGCGTTTATTTGCCGCAGCCAGACTCTCGGCTTCTGTTAGTTTTCTAAACTCAGTGACAGCGGTTAGCCTATGATGAAAGTCCAAAGGGTTGCTTGTGTTCACCGCAAGTACGGACTCAAATGTATCAGGACTGACGCCTTCATCCAGATAGTAGCGGCGCAAACGTTCCATTAAAAAGTGATAAACATCATCAACGACTTTTTTGGCATCTATCTCATTGGGATAATTTGATGCAGCCGTTACAATCAATTCTTTTAAATCAATATCCAGTTCGCATTCGATAATGATGCGTAATAGTCCGATCGCTGAGCGGCGCAAACCAAATGGGTCTTTATCTCCGGTCGGTACTTTACCAATAGAAAATATGCCAATCAGGCTATCGATCTTTTCGCTGATAGCCAAACATTGTCCTAATGTTGTTGCAGGTAATTTGTCGCCAGCAAAACGGGGTTGATAATATTCTTCTAAAGCCACTGCGACATCGGTATCTTCACCATCAGCTTCAGCGTAATAACGCCCCATCGTGCCTTGTAACTCAGGAAACTCGGATACCATTTCAGTCAATAAATCACATAAGCATAATTCAGCTGACCGTCTAGCGGCTTTAACATCAACGCTCAATAATTCTGCCAGACTTGAAACAGTTTTTATTAAACGTTCTGATTTATCATGAAGTGTGCCAAGTTGCTTTTGATAAACTACTTTCTTTAATGATTCAATATGATTTGCCAGTCCGTGTTTTAAATCTCGTTCCCAGAAAAAAGCCGCATCACTGAGTCTTGGTTGTATTACACGTTCGTTACCACGTTTAATTAACTCTGGGTTCTTACTTTCGATATTGGCAACACTAATGAAAGAGGGTAATAAATTTCCCTTCTCATCAACAACAGGAAAATATTTTTGATGATCCTGCATTGATGAAATCAAAACTTCTTTCGGTAACTTGAGAAAATCAGAATTGAAATTACCTAAGAAACTGACAGGCCATTCAACCAATGCAGTCACTTCATCTAGCAAATCAGGATTGATAATAGCTTTGCCGTTATTTTTTTCTGCGATGACGTTAACCTGTGATTCAATTAAAGAACGGCGTTCATTGTAATCGGCTAAAACATGGGCTTCTTGTTTTAAGGTTTCAATATAGGTTTCGGGTGTTTTAATTGTGATGGCATCAGGGTGATGAAAACGATGACCAAAACTTTCTTTACCAGATGTTACTCCCATAATTTCACAATCAATTGTGACAATTCCAAATAAAATTAATACCCATTTTATTGGACGCACAAATTCAACCTCGCTGTCGCCCCAACGCATACGTTTGGCAATGGGTAAACGAGCTAAAGCGGATTCAATGATTGCAGGAATGAGTTCGGATGTTGCTTTTCCTTTAACAACAGCATTAAAAGATAACCATGCGCCTTTATCCGTTTCCAGTTTTTCAAGTTGTTCGACCTCAACACCGCAAGATCTGGCAAAACCTTCAGTTGCTTTTGTTGGTTTTCCTTGATCATCAAAAGCAGCAGCGACAGCAGGTCCTCGACGTTGTTGTTCTTTATCTTTCTGCGTTATTTCAAGATCGTTGATTAGAATTGAGAGTCGACGAGGTGTTGCATACCAGTTTGCTTCGCTGAACTTCAGCTCTTCTTCATGTAGCAATTTAACAATTTCTTCTTTAAAAGCGGTCGCCAGTTTTTTTAATGACTTGGGCGGTAACTCTTCAGTTCCAATCTCGATTAATAAATTTTGTGTCTTACTCATTTTAGATTCAATTATTTATTTTAATAATGGGAAGCCTAATGCTTCTCGGCTTTCATAAAAAGCTTGTGCGACTGCACGTGAAAGTGTTCTGACGCGTAATATATATGCCTGGCGTTCTGTTACTGATATTGAGCCGCGAGCATCTAATAAATTAAACGCATGTGAAGCTTTCATCGTCATTTCATAAGCGGGTAATGGCAAACCTGCTTCAATCAATTTTTGTGATTCCTGTTCGCAGGTATCAAACCAGTCGAACAGCGAATCTATATTTGCTAATTCAAAATTATAACGAGACATCTCAACTTCGTTTTGATGATAGATATCACCGTAGCTTATTTTGCGGTCACCATTTTCTGTCCAGATTAGATCAAAAACATTACTGCAATCTTGTAAACACATGGCGATACGTTCCAGGCCATAGGTCATTTCACCGGTAACCGGTTTGCAATCCAGACCACCAATTTGTTGAAAGTAGGTGAATTGACTGATTTCCATGCCATCCAGCCAAACTTCCCAGCCGAGACCCCAGGCACCTAAAGTGGGTGATTCCCAGTTGTCTTCAACAAAACGAATATCGTGTGCTTCGGTATCAACACCGACTGCTTTAAGAGAATCCAGATAGAGTTGCTGAATATTATCCGGCGAAGGTTTTAACAATACTTGAAACTGATAGTAATGCTGCAGCCGATTCGGGTTTTCACCATAACGTCCGTCAGTTGGGCGTCGGCAAGGTTGTACATAGGCTGCTCGCCAAGGTTCAGGGCCGATTGCACGCAAAAATGTGGCTGGATGAAAAGTTCCTGCGCCCATTTCCATGTCATAGGGCTGGGCAATAATACAGCCGTGACCTGACCAATATTGTTGCAATGCAAAGATCAATTGCTGGAAGCTCATTTGTGATCCGGAAATTTCTTTTTGTTTATTATCTTGAGACATCTAGTTAAACCGTTTTAAGAGGCAGAAAGTATACCGTGTGTCGCTGACGATGTGTATGGAGTGATTTTATGAATATAGTCCTCAAGGAATATTAGCAAAATGTCGATAAATGTCGTATCTGAAACAAGTAATTCAAGGCAATATTTTGAGACAAATATCAATTACCGTTCCCGAGACCGCACATTGGCATGCCCTGATAGGTAAGGCTGAGCATTTGGCACATCATTTATTGCCGCAAGGTATTGAAGATTATCTGATCCGGCTTTTTATGCGTATTGAACAGGAAGAAACTGTTGTTTTCAGCAAAAAAGAAAATCAGGAAGCTGAGGCAAGTACGGAAAATAAATTACAGCGACTCGGTGATCAATGTTTAATGTTGTGTGGATTTTATCCTGAAGCCAGCGAAGAGTATGGCGTAGGAATGGATGAATTCATATCAATGGGCATGGAGTCGTATAAAAAATTAGGTTCACTTGAATATGGTGAAAACGAAATGATTTTTGAATATCTGGCAGAGAATTTTGTACAGGTATCTAATTTGTTGTGTCACATCAACAGTTTTTCCGATAAGACTGTCAAAAGACAGTTTTATAAAACAGCAGAAGATCGCGAAGACTTTGTAGCGCCACATAGAAAAGTGGAAAATATTTCATTCAGTAGTCCTATTTCATATCGCGTATTGAATTAGCAGGCACAATACAAAATAAATGTTTTATATAAATTAGTTTCCAGATCCAATCAATCAGTAGGCTTAACGAGTGAAAATAATCAAAAAAAGAGGTGTATTAATGAAACATAATAAGGTTAAAAGCATTACAACACTGGTAGATAATGATGTGTTAAATGAATTAAAGTCGATCATGGAAGAAGAGTTTGCTGATGTATTACAAATCTTTCTGGATGAATCAGTGAACTTGATGTCAGAAATACATACTGCTTTTGAGGAAGAGTCCGATAACATGACTAGAGCTGTACATACGCTTAAATTTTGTAGTAGAAATGTTGGCGCAATGCACTTGGGTATGATTTCAGAAAAAATGGAAGAGAATCTTATTAACAAGGATATTGCTTCTGCTAAAAGTAAACTTGATGAATTACAGGATGTTTTTGCACAGTCTCACGTTCTAATAAAAAAATGTATGCAGGATAATATGGATGAAGTAGCGTAATCATCATGTGAAAAGATGATATTGGGTTGCTAAAAAATAAAATGGAAGCTAATAATAGTAAAAAAATATTAATTATTGATGACGATAAAGATATTCTTCAATTATTAGCGCTTAAGCTGCAAAAACAGCAATATATTATTATCGAAGCCACTGATGGCATTATGGGGCTTGAAAAGCTGAAATCAGAGTCTCCGGACATGGTCATCGCAGACGTAATGATGCCTGGGATGGATGGTTTTGAATTTTGTGAAAGAGCTTCTATATACAGCTCCGAGAAACACATCCCTATTATGATCATGACCGCACAGGATGATCAGGAATCAGTTAATAAAGCCTACGAAAAAGGCGCTACCGATTTTATTACAAAACCAATCAATCAAGCCAAATTAAATCATCGTGTACAATTTTCATTACGTGCGAGTGAAATAGCTAAAAAACTGGCAAACAGAGAAAGACAATTATTGTCAGCGCAAAAAGTAGCAAAGATGGGTGGATGGACTTATGACATTGAGAAGAAACAGTTCCTCTGTTCAGATGAAGTTTCCAAAATCTTTGAAATAAAAAATTCAAAAATAATGTCTCATGAAGATTTAATGAATTGTATTGACGGTGATGATGTAAGTCATGTTCGAGAGATTCTGGATAAAGCATCAATAGAAAAAAAGAATCATAGCATTGAGTATTCGATAAAGGTTAGTGATGGTTCTACTAAACAAATTAGACAAATTATTGATGTGGACACTGATGGAGCGATAAAAGAAGGAAAAATATTTGGTATTTTTCAGGATATTTCCGATCTAAGAAATGCAGAGAAAAAAGTAAAGACTTTATCTTTATACGATAGTGTTACCGGCTTACCTAATCGTCAGTTTTTTAAACGACTGCTCAAAAAAACAATCGCATCATCCAAACGACATGATCGTCATTTTGCCCTGTTGGATATTAATCTGGATAAATTCATGCGTATTAACACTACGCTCGGCCATGATGTTGGCGATAAATTGTTGGTGGCAGCGAGCCAGCGGTTAAGTCAAATTATTCGCGACTCTGATGTCCTTAATACGGAACATGATGAAATTCAATTTAGTTCGGGTTTGCTTTCTCATTTTGGCGGTGATGATTTTATTATTTTGCTTAATGATATCAAGAGTGCTGATGACGCAGCTAAGGTGGCATGTAGTATTAATAATGCTTTTGAAAAATCATTTGAAATTTCGGGAGACGAGATTCATATGACAACAAGTATTGGTATTGGTATTTATCCGGAAGATGGAAATGATGTTGATAGTTTATTAAAAAAAGTAAGTGCTGCTTTACACAACGCAAAAGAAACAGGCAGGAATTGTTATCGTTTTTATACTGACTCAATGAATGCTTTGTCTTTCCAGCGCTTATCTATGGAAACAGGCTTACGTAAAGCTTTGGAACGAGAAGAGTTTTCACTTTACTATCAACCCAAGATTAGTTTAGTCGATGGAAGTATTACCGGCGCAGAGGCATTAATCAGATGGAATCATCCGGATATGGGCTTGGTGTCGCCCGCAGATTTTATTCCACTTGCCGAAAGCACAGGTTTAATTGTGCCGATGACAGATTGGGTTATTGCGGAAGCTTGTAGACAACTCTCAACATGGAGTGAAAATAAATTCGAGCTTAATTCAGTCGCAATCAATATTACGCCCGCATCATTATTGGATAAAAATATCAATGAACATGTCTTCAAACAATTGCGACTAGCCGGTGTTGAAGCGTCGCGACTTGATTTTGAAATAACTGAATCAGTATTAATGGAAAACGTTGATGTCATATTACCCATACTTCATGAATTCAAGGATATGGGCGCCAGTATCTCTATAGATGATTTTGGTACAGGTTACTCATCGCTTAGTTATCTTAAGCGATTACCTATTTCAAAATTAAAGATAGATCAAAGTTTTATCCGCGATCTGATGCATGATAAAGATGATTCTATTATCGTTAATGCTGTTATTTCACTGGCACATAACCTTGGTTTTCGGGTGATTGCAGAAGGTGTTGAAGAGAAAGAGCAACTTGAATATCTAAGAGAACACCATTGCGATGTGATACAGGGATATTATTATTCGCGGCCTTTACCTGCGGATGAGTTTTATCAGTGGGCTATTAAATATGAATCGGATCAGCTCACAAACGAGCCAACAGCAATGGCCGGTTGCTAGGACTATAAAGCTTATTCAGTATCTTCTTCTATAAATGTTTTGCCGCTATCACGTATAACAATATTTGAGCGCTTTTTAAGTACATCATATTTAAATTCAGGAATTTCAAACCACCAACCTAATGTACGCGCATTCAAATTGCCGATAAACGCTTTAACATCTTCAATCTTGCCTTTGTCATCTTCCAGCAGAGCATCATCATATCTAAATTCAAATGAGGCGTAGGGCACATCATCGTGTAAGAAAGTAGTGATATTGGCAATAATGCCTTCAAAGGTAACAATCTGAGCCTGTATCTTGTCACCTTGTACTTCCAGTTTTTCCTGTGATCTGGCGCCATTGATTTGCATGTCTTGCAAGATACTGCCAAATCGTTTGATGATTAAATCAGAAGCAGGTTTTTTACCGAATGGTAAATTTTGTAACTCAAACTGTTCTTGTCCTTTTTCTTTTTTAATTAAGGTAAAGGTATCGCCATCAGTATGATCAATGCGCACCGATTTAATCGCTTCAGCAGGAATATCAAAAAGTGTACGTTCAATCCAGTCTGTTTTTATGGCGCTTATGTCCATAACGCCATCGACCAAATAAGACAGAGGTTCATCCGGTTTGCGTACATAAAGACCAGGAGTACTTTGCGATGCACTACTGCGCCTTGGTTTGCCGACGATGATATTAACTAATTTATTTTTTTCTGCATCTTCTAAAGTAAATAATAATGATGTTGTGTCTTCAACTTCAGGACCTTCTACACCAAGGCGATGATAAAGTCGTGGCAGAGCTGTTTTTGCCGCATTAATTTTCAAGTCTATTGCACCGAGTACCGCACTTTTTACTTTATCAGCTAATGCAGGGTAACCATCAAATTCATCAATAACCCAAGCATTGTTAACGCGACTCAGGTTTATGGATTTAGCGTAACCGTTAATAGAAATATGACTAACCAACTCGATTTGTTCAGACAGTTTAGGGAAAAAAGCAGGTTTGTCTTTTTCTGACTGCGGTGCGCGTAGATTAACAAACACTGTTGCTGCAATAATTGCACAAACAGTAATAAGAGAAAGGACAAGGAGTTTATTCTTAAACATAGCTTATGTCCGTTTAGTTGCTCGATAAATTCCGATCATCAATGCCAATAGTGTTATCAATAGCGGAATCAATCCGATATTAATAAAACGTAATTGCGCGCCCAGTGCTTCAATATTCTTTTTCAATTCATGTTGAACACCACGCAATTCTTTTCTTGTTGCCAGTCGTTCATTTCTGAATTGTTCAATTTCAGCGGTCAATTTATTATTTAACAAATAGGATTTTTCGCTACCTTGTTCTTGTTGTAGATTTTGTATCTTCTTTTCAGTTTCATCAAGACTGGCTTGTAATAGTTTTTCACGTTGACGAAATTGTTCTTCGGCTTTTTTGCGTATGGACTCTACTTTTACAAAGGGACGCGAGTACTTTCCGCGACCGCGTAAACTGATCATGTCAGTATTACCAGAAAGATTTTCAATACTGTTGATGACAAAGTCACCGTTGTTTGCAATTGGTTGAGGTACATCAACTCCGAACATTTTTTGTGTGCGCACCCAGAAATGATCCGCCATGATATCTGTATCCGATACAAGAATGACATTAATGTCACCTTCGCCGACAAAATTTTCATCAACTATTTGTTCACCACCTTCATCTTCAGCTGGGTTGCCATCTAGGAATGCTGAAGCTGCTTTCCCCATTACACGTGCTGCAAGCAGCAATTGTTTGTCGCCAGCTATAAAATTATTAAGAATGACAGTTGGGTCACGTTGAAAAAGAATTAAGTCACGTTCCAGTTTGCTTGATTGCTTCGATGTTTGAATCAAAGGTGTGATGCTCATGCCTTTATCTTCTTTAATTTCAATTGATCCAACTGTACCCATATGCACCAGATTCAATTCGCTGGTAGAAAAATCGTCAGCATTAAAATTATTTTGGGTCATTCTCAACCAGGGAAGGTAATCTATTTCCTGTGGGCCACGCGGACTGTTTGCCTGAACGCGCATGGCCGCATTTATATCGCCGACAATTTTCTCCTTACTCATTTCAAGTCCCCACTGTTCCAGTAGAGCGGGTAAATAAGAATCGAGCTTAGGCAAGGTATTCGGTTGCGCAGGATCGGGCTGCGATTTGTCCTGTTCAGCAAGCGGATCTAAAAAGATAATCGCTTTACCGCCACGCAATAAGTATTGATCAATGGCGTAGAGTTCATCATTTTTTAGTTTCTTTGGATGCACCAACATTAATACATCCGTTTTTTGGTCAAGCTCGTCAATGTTGTTACTCAAGTCTTTTACATCAAAGAATTCTTTTAATGCATTAATGATCGTCCATGTCGGTTGGTCTGCATCATTTTCGTTCCCCATAATAGGCAGTTGTGAAATGACGCCAACGACGCGTTTGTCTGGATAAGCAAGGTTATAAATCAGTTTGGTAATATCATACTCAATTGCAGATTCTCTATTAGTCTGAAAGAAAGGGATCACCTTTTCATCATCGGTTGAATTCGTTCCAACCATACCGAAGTAAGCGCGTTCACTAGCGTTGTTAGCCTGAACAGTTTTAAGTCCGCTTGCGACAGCTTGATCTTCTGACTCGGAAAACGTTTCCGGATCAATAATGTTTAGAAGTAATTTTCCATTAGCATGTGCTGAATACTCTTCAAGCATATCTCTGACACGCACACCGTAATTTGCCAGTGATGGAAAATCACTCATTGCCTTTTGTGAGAAATAATAATCGAGTTGAACAGGTTCCTCCAGATTCTCGAGAATATTGATTGTACCTTTAGACAAGGTAAACAATTTGTTCTCTGTTAAATCAACACGCCAAGTTGTTAATGCAGTGTTGGCGAGAATTACCAACGCAATAAATAAACACGTTGCCAGTATTAAACCTGTACCTGAAATAAGTTTTTTCTTAACAGATGATTTCATATCAACTGGCCTTCTTCGCTTCGATAACAACGACGTTAACGTACAACCAGAACGTAATTAGTGCACTGAAGTAAATGATGTCGCGTATATCAATCACACCTTTTTTAATTGACGTGAAGTGAGTTAAAAAACTGAAAGACGCAATTGCATCAACAATGGCTTGCGGTGCCCAGCCCTGAAATAAATCCAGTACCATTGGAAAGCCACTAAGAATAAACATAAAACTAATAACAACACTGATAACGAATGCAATCACCTGACTTTTGGTAAAAGCAGAGATGCAAGAACCTATCGACAGAAATCCACCTGCCATAATTAAACTACCGATATAACTTGCCATGATCACCGTGTTATCAGGATCGCCCAGATAATTAACCGTAATCCACATTGGAAATGTTAAGAACAAAGCAACAGCAGTAAAACTCCATGCTGCCAAAAATTTTCCTACAACCGCATCGGTAATCGATACCGGCAAGGTCATTAATAATTCAATCGTGCCGCTTTTTCGTTCATCCGACCAAAGTCGCATTGAAATTGCCGGAATTAAAAATAGATATAACCAGGGGTGAAAACGGAAGAACGGTTCCAGATCAGCCTGATTGCTTTCAAAAAAAGCGCCGAGATAAAAAGTGAAAATTCCGGTCATGAATAAAAAGATAACGATAAAAACATAAGCCACAGGTGTAACAAAGTAGCTGGTGAATTCGCGTTTATAAATAGAAAACAAGGTGCTCATGGTGCTGCTGTCTCCCTATTTTCTTCTGACTTGCCGGTAGTCACTAAACGGAAAGCATGATCAATATCTTTTCGATCTGATTTAGCAATCAGTTCAGTCGGTGTGCCATTAAATAATAATTCACCCGCAGCAATAATAATCGCACGCGAACAAACCGCATCCACTTCTTCAAGAATATGAGTTGAAATAATAATAGCTTTGTCCTGTGCCATTTCCTTAATCAGATTACGTACTTCATGTTTCTGATTCGGATCAAGGCCATCGGTAGGTTCATCAAGTATTAATGTGTTCGGATTATGCAAAATAGCCTGCGCTATACCAACACGACGTTTATAACCTTTAGATAAGGTTTCAATACTTTGATCGATTACATTTTTGATATTGATTCGGTCAACGACTTCATCAATTCGTTTTTGACGATTGCTGCCTGTGAGTTGACGAATGTCAGCAATAAAATTCAAAAAACTTTTTACCGTCATCTCGCCATAAGCAGGCGCGCCTTCCGGTAAATAACCAATCGATTTTTTTACTGCTAGAGGATTTTCAAGAACATCATGGCCATTAACAATAACTGTTCCGGCAGTCGGTTCGAGAAAACCGGTGATCATTTTCATGGTGGTCGATTTTCCTGCGCCATTTGGCCCAAGAAAACCCAGAACTTCACCATGACTGACGTCAAAAGACACATTTCGAACCGCATGAATCGGGCCGAAAGATTTACTCAACGATTGTACTTTGATCGCTTCTGACATGATTTAGAAATTAGATACCTTAAAAAACAACCAGTTATACTTATATTATTCTTATTATATGAAGGCCATCGTAGCCAGCAATTCCGCTTCAGTGGCTCACGGCCGCACTATTCTCCATAAAAACAGCGTAGCGTCAATTTTAATGGACTTTATTCAGGCTGGATTGTTCCAAAATAACAACATTGATAGGAGTTTAAGTACTTATTTCAACTTTTTCTCCTTCAAGCGAAACAAGGCTGAGATATCTTCGTCGCCATAACCTTCATCCATTAAACGTTGATAATGGATTAACGTCATTTCAATAATCGGTAACGCATTCTCGCTGATTGATTTGGTCATGCTTTGGCAAATTGTCAGGTCTTTATGATGTAAGCTAAGTTTAAAGCCGGGTTCATATGTCCCTGCTAACATGGTTTTACCACGATGATCTAAAAACCAGTTGCCAGCGGCACCGGTTGAAACAATATCAACCACCTTATCCATAGGTAGCCCCATTGCTTTACCAAAGGCGAGTGCTTCGGTAACGGCCTGATTAATTCCTGCCGCCATAATTTGATTAACGGCTTTCGTTGCCTGACCGGAACCGCTTTCTCCAATGTAAACAATGTTTCCGGCAATTGCATTTAAAGTAGGACGCGCTTTTTCTAATATCTTTTCATCACCACCAACCATCATTGCCAACGTACCATTCTTCGCTCCCTCGGTGCCTCCCGACACAGGGCAATCAAGAAAATGCGCATTAACTTCTTTTAAAATGGCAGCGGCTTGTTTCGCTGTTTCAGAACTAACAGTAGAAGTATCAACAACAATAGTATCGGTATTGATATCATTCTTTATTGCATTAACCATTTCCAAAACATCTTCGTCACGCGAAACACAAATAATAATAAGTTCACATTGGTTAGCTAAATCAGAAGGCGTCATTGAAATAGAACAATCACATTCTTTTGCAACTGATTCGGCTGTTGCTAATGTCCTGTTATAAACAGTTTCTAAGTAATCTACTTTAGCCAAATTTTTTGCCATGCTTGCACCCATTGCACCTAAGCCTATTACTCCGCTTTTCATAAGTTAACTCCAATGATAAAAGTATTGTTTTAGTTTTGACCGCCATGGATGGCGGAAATACTGGCACCAACAGTAGGCGCTTTAAGCGATGCAGGAGCAATTGCCAGTGCATTATTTATCTCCTGCATGTTCATAATGTTTTGCAATCACTTCTGCTACACAACATGTTAATTTTTTTGCTGTGGGTATATGTAAAAATTCATTGGGGCCATGTGCATTTGAGCCGGGACCAAGGACACCGGTAATTAAAAATTGTGCTTGAGGAAATTTTTCACCAAGCATGCCCATGAAAGGAATAGACCAACCTTCGCCCATGTGTACAGCAGGGTGATTAAAATAGTTGTTTGATGCTTCGTCCATAGCTTGTTCTAACCATGTTGCTACTTCAGGTGCCATCCAGCCACTAGCGGCCCAGTCAGAAGTGAAAGTTACTTTCGCACCATACGGTGGATTACTTGTTAATAGTGCTTCCAGTTTTTTACTGGCTTGTTCAGCGTCACAAGTTGGTGGTAATCGCATAGACAATTTAATCGAAGTTGATGGGCGTAATACATTACCGGCAGATTCAATGTTCGGTAATCCATCTACACCAATATAAGATAAAGCCGGTCGCCAACTTCGATTAAGGATTAATTCAACCGGATCAATATTCATTGGCTGCATTCCCTCTTTCATTGGGAAACGTTTAAAGACATCATCGCCCATCATTTCTGCGGCGCGTTGCGCTTGCTCTATTCGTTTATCCGGAATATCAACATAGAATGCATCATCAAGAATTTTCCCTGTAGCAGAGTCTTCAAGTCGGTCGAGTAGTTGTCTTACTATTCTAAAACTTGAAGGTACAATGCCGCTGGCATCACCGGAATGAATGCCTTCATTTAATACATCGACTTTTAATGTGCCGCCGATTAAGCCTCGTAATGATGTTGTTGACCAGAGCTGATCATAATTACCACAACCTGAATCAAGACAAACAATTAATTCAGGTGTGCCAATTCGATCTGATAAATGATCAATATAAAAAGGAAGATCGTAACTTCCACTTTCTTCACAGGCTTCAATAATAATGACGCAGCGGGCATGTGGGATATTTTGTTGTTGTAATGCCTTAATTGCGAGTAAAGAAGCAAACATAGCATAGCCATCATCAGCACCACCGCGACCATAGAGTTTGTCACCATCAAGCACAGGTTTCCAGGGATCCAGACCTTCACGCCAGCCCGACATTTCAGGTTGTTTATCCAGATGTCCGTATAGTAGAACAGTACTGTCGTAAGGCGTTTGAGAAGCTATCTCTATATAAATGAGTGGTGTTCGATCAGCTAAACGAACTACTTCTAGTTGCATTCCTCTAATATCTTGTTTGTTACACCAAGACACGAATTGTTCGACAACCTGATCCATATATCCGTGTTTTTGCCAATCAGGATCAAAGGCCGGAGATTTATTGGGAATGCGAATATAGTCGCTTAACTCGGGAATAATACTGGTTTCCCATGTTTCATCACAAAATGACTGTGTTTCTTGGCTTTTCATGTACTTGATAGGTCTGTTAAGCTGTATCTTAGTGATATTCAAAAGTTTTGTGCTTGCCAGTATAAATTACCCTGCTAGCATAAAACGTCAAATTTATTTTTAGGCAATATTAAGGAGTCTAATGTTATGAGTACAAGAAAACCGTTTATTTTATTATCAATGATAATCTCTAGTCTTTTATTACTGAGTGCATGTGGTGGTGATGATTCAGATACAGCTTCTGCTCCAGCAGCAACTCCTGCGGCTATGTCAGAGCCAGCAGCGTCTAGCGAGGGTGAGGCACTTTCAGTAGACAAAATTGAAAAAGCAGAAGGCGTTGTCTATCAAGATGAAATCTATGCTAACTGGCCTTACAACTAAGGCAGAATAATTAGGATTTAAATTATTAATGTTTAATTTTTTTAAAAGTTTTTTATTCCTGATTTTTTCTGTTGTTTTATTGATAGCTTGTAGTGACAGTGAAGCGCCGCAGGAAAAAGTAGCTGCCGTTTCCAAAGAAAAGGCGATTCAGTTGCCAGTTGAAGTGGCGGAGATACCTGTTGTGGAATCTGTATCGGAAATGGTAGAAGAAATGACGACACCTGTAGAAGAAATTACAGGTGACGTTGTAACAGAAGTCGAAGAGACTGTTGTTGAAGTTGCTAAAGAAGTTAAAGAAGAAACGACGGCAATGGCAGAAACTGTTTTAGGTGACAAACCCTATCAACTTGTTGATGGAGCTATCAGTGCCAATGCTATTGAAGGTTGGAAAACTTATAACGGTGGCGGTTGTGGTAGTTGTCATGGTCAGGGTGGTAGTGGTGCCATTGGTCCGAATCTCGGTGAAAGTGTGACAAAAAATCTAACGAAAGAACAATTTGTTGATGTTGTCGCCAATGGTCGTTCTGGCACTTTTATGAAACCACACAAAACCAATAAGCGAGTGATGGATAATCTTGATAATCTGTATGCTTATTTTATGGCGCGTGGTGATGATGTTCTTGGCCCGGGAAACCTAATCAAAATGCCATTTGGAAAATAGTAAAAAGTGTTTTTTTATGGACAAAATAAATATCGTGATTAACTTAATAAACTCGACATTGTCTGTTGTAAATCGCTCGCCACAACCGGCTTATGTAATAACATAGCATCACTAGCCTTTGCATCTCTTAGGCGATCGGGTGCTGTATCGCCGGTAATAATAATGGCGGGTAGATTCTTCTTAACTTTTTTCGTATTATTGAAATCGCTTCGCGACCGGTGTTGGTCTACGTTATTCCATCGCGCCTTATCTGACCTTACGCGCGGACTACGGTTGGCAATTGAAAAAACTTACAGCTAACGACGACCTTAACAGCCGTTTACATATTGGCTTTGTCTTGGCTTATTAAGTCTTTATGCCGCGATTGAGTTTTGTGAAATGTTTGCCCAGTCGAAAGGAATAAAAGCGTCTTCATCGATATTGGTTTGGTTTAACAAGTTCATATCTGGAATTAGTAAAATAAGTGCGTGAACCTGACCTTTAATTTTGTTTTCTATCTGCGGTGACCAGAATAAGACATGCTGACTATCGATGCCAAATTGTTCAAAAGGTCGGTCTAGTTTGAGTAAGAATAAACCGTCGATATTATTGGAAGCGCTAAAATCTTTAATTATTTCTCCACTAACCGGCAATTGAAGAGGGTCATTTTTATCGACCTTTCTAAATTCAATTTTTTGTCCAAGTAATGTATCCATAATATTTCCTATATATATGACAAAAACTACTTACATATATATTATCCAATAAAACGCTAGGGGTGTGTTAGTTAAATTATGTGGCCTGAAAATATAAAATTTGAATACGCAGGAATACGAATCTCTAATACAATTGTAAATCATAAGGCTAAGTGAAGTTTTGTAAGTGATAGGTTAAGAGTAATGACTATAAGAAATTTCAAAGATAAATCTCCCCAGATCCATCCAACGGCGTATATTGATGAAACCGCAGTTGTGATTGGCGATGTCAGCATTGGTGAAGATAGTTCGCTTTGGCCAATGACAGTAGCCCGAGGTGATGTACAAACTATAAAGATTGGTGCGCGGACCAATATACAAGATGGCTGTATTCTGCATGTTTCGCATGACAGTGAATATGCGCCCGGTGGTTTTCCATTAACAGTGGGCGATGATGTAACAGTCGGACATCGTGTCACTTTGCACGCTTGTACTGTTGGTAATTTATGTTTAATTGGTATGTCAGCAACGATTATGGATGGTGCTGTATTAGCAGACAAAGTTATCGTCGGTGCGGGTAGCTTAGTGCCGACTGGTAAAGAACTGGAATCTGGTTATTTGTATGTTGGAAGCCCGGTAAAACGCATCCGCGAGCTAAACGAAAAAGAACTCGCTTTTTTGGAATATTCCGCCAAGCATTATTCTCATCTGAAAGATCAGCACAAAATTTCATAAAACATCTCGTTTTAAGCTCAAAACCCACTAATTTTTTTTTGAGCGTCTATTTAGTTACTTTTGTGCCATGATTTCTGTTATTTCAGGCTTACATTCTCAGGGGCAATCGCTACAATAGCCGCCCTATGTCTAACCATACTGAAAAGTTCGACGTCATCATTGTAGGTGGTGGCCATGCCGGTACTGAAGCCGCGTTGGCTTCTGCACGCATGGGTGTACGTACTCTATTGTTGACGCACAATATTGATACCTTGGGGCAGATGTCTTGTAACCCGGCTATAGGTGGAATTGGCAAAGGCCATCTTGTTAAAGAAATCGATGCCATGGGCGGCTTGATGGCAACAGCAGCGGATCATAGCGGCATCCAGTTTCGTATTTTAAATTCCCGAAAAGGCGCAGCGGTTCGTGCAACGCGTGCGCAGATTGATCGTACTTTATATAAGCAGTTTGTTCGTCCTGCATTAGAAAGCCAGGAGAACCTATTTATATTTCAACAAGCGGTAGATGACTTGATTGTTGAAGGCGAGCAAGTTCTAGGTGTTGTCACACAAATGGGTTTGAAGTTTATGGCGCCGACAGTTGTCTTAACTGTGGGTACTTTTCTTGGCGGCAAAATCCATATTGGTGATAGTAATTATCAAGGTGGTCGAGCAGGTGATCCTCCTTCAATTGCATTGGCAGATAGATTACGCGAATTACCATTTAACGTTGGACGCTTAAAGACCGGAACACCACCACGCATTGATGGTAACACTATCGATTATAGTCAGGTGGGAATTCAAGCTGGTGATGTGCCATTGCCAGTATTTTCATATATCGGCAATGAAAACCAACATCCACGACAAGTACCGTGTCACATTACTTATACCAATGAACGTACTCACGACATTATTCGTGCTGCTTTGGATCGTTCGCCATTGTTTACTGGCAAGATTGAAGGAATAGGACCGCGTTATTGTCCTTCGGTTGAAGATAAGGTGGTGCGCTTTGCTGACAAAGATGCACATCAGATATTTATTGAACCGGAAGGTTTAACCAGTAATGAAGTCTATCCAAATGGAATTTCGACCTCCTTACCTTACGATGCGCAGGTTGAATTAGTCCGGTCGATAAAAGGTTTCGAAAATGCGCACATTATTCGTCCGGGTTATGCCATCGAATATGATTTTTTTGATCCACGTGAATTATCACCGTGGTTAGAAACACGATTTATAAAAGGCTTATATTTTGCTGGACAGATTAACGGTACGACCGGTTATGAAGAAGCGGCTGCGCAAGGTTTACTCGCTGGTTTAAATGCGGCGCTTCGTGTTCAGGATAAAGAGCCCTGGTTCCCACGTCGTGATGAAGCTTATCTTGGTGTATTGGTTGATGATTTGATAACCATGGGTACAAATGAACCGTACCGTATGTTTACCAGTCGTGCTGAATATAGATTGATGTTGCGCGAAGACAATGCGGATTTACGATTAACTGAACAAGCACATGAATTTGGTTTGATTGACGAAAAGCGTTGGCGTTTGTTTAATGAAAAACGAGACGCAATAACAAAAGAGTCAAAACGTCTGGATAAAATTTGTGTGGGTTCGAAATTGCTTTCTGTTGAAGATGCAGAAAGTGTGCTTGGTTATACTATAAGTAAAGAGCAAAGTTTACTGCAGTTATTAAAACGTCCTGAGATTAGTTATAGCGATATTTCAAAACTACCAAATCTTGATTTTACTGATATTGATCCTATCGTCGCTGAACAAGTTGAAATACAAGCGAAGTATTCCGGTTATATTGTGCGACAGGAAGAGGAAGTTGATCGCAACCGACGCCATGAAGAAACCGTTTTACCTGAGAGTCTTGATTATCAAGACGTACGCGGTTTATCGACCGAAGTGGTAGAGAAGCTATCTAAACATCGTCCAGTCAATTTGGGACAAGCGGGACGAATTCAAGGTATTACTCCAGCGGCAATTTCTTTGTTACGCATCCATTTGAAGAAGCAATCGTTGATGCTTCAGCAAAGCGCCTGATTTTAGAGAGCACCTCTAAAAATGTCTTTTTTTTGCGATTAATATGCCGTTCCATATAAGTTGTTCATGGTAAGCGGCGTCAGCTCCTTGCTCTCACAAAAATAATCCTATTTTCAGAGGCACTCTTTACTTAATGAAAGATAAGTTAAAGGCCGGTCTGCACAGGCTAAGTCTCGATCCTGAACAACATCCGTGCGATCAATATTTAGCTTATATCGCCTTATTACATAAGTGGAATCAGGCTTATAACCTGACTGCTATCAATGATCCCGAACAAATGTTGTCGCGACATGTTCTGGATTCCTTATCTGTCCTGTCTTTTATTAAAGGTCAGCATTGTCTCGATATAGGAACCGGTCCTGGATTACCAGGAATGATTTTAGCTTTGGCTCTGCCTGATACGGATTGGGTTTTGCTTGATAGTAATCAGAAAAAAATCCGCTTTCTAAGGCATGTGAAAGCTGAACTTGGAATTACTAATGTTGATATTGTTCAATTACGAGCAGAATCTTATAAACCGGCAAAAGATTTCGACACGATTATTTGTCGGGCTTTTGCACCTTTAAATCGCATGCTTGAGCTGAGTCAGCACTTAATAAATCAAGACAATCAATTGCTTGCCATGAAAGGAAAGCAGGTAAATGATGAAATTAAGGAATTGGGTGAGCACGAATTCCTGATTACACTTAATAGCTTAAAGCATGCAACTGACACTTCACTTGCAAATCTTATCCAGATAAGACGAGCAGAATGATATTTTTGGTAGATACCCGTGATACTTGGAAATGCGTATTCAGAGTGCGTCTGTTTTCATCCATGGCATCGTCGCCTAAAGCGCCTACTGTTGGTGCTCCTCTTTGCAGGGAATGGCCATGCGGCATCGTCGCGCCTTACCCTGAATAAAAACAGACGCACTCTGAATACGCATTTCCAAGTATCACGGGTATATTCACTATGGTAGAGTACATCCATAATAATTTTAATAAGACGGTAATTTAAAAGTTTAATGGCTCGGATAATTGCAATTTCTAACCAAAAAGGTGGTGTAGGAAAGACGACAACAGGCGTCAATCTTGCGGCATCCTTGGCTGCAGCTAAACGCAGGGTTTTGCTTGTCGACCTTGACCCGCAGGGCAATGCCACCATGGGTAGTGGTATCGATAAGCGACAACTTGAAATATCCAGTTATGATTTGTTGATGGGCGATAAAACGGCTAAAGAAGTCATCGTAAAATCACCTGAATCGAAATACGATTTGATTCCAACCAATGCTGATCTGACTGGCGCTGAAGTATTGCTTTTAGATGAAATGGCACGCGAGATTCGATTACGAACTGCACTTGAACCCCTTGCAGATGACTACGATTTTATCTTCATAGATTGTCCGCCTTCATTAAATATGCTGACTGTGAATGCATTAGTTGCTGCCGATTCTGTGATGATTCCAATGCAATGTGAGTACTATGCTTTGGAAGGACTGAGTGCGTTACTAGACACTATCGAAAAGATACGTAAGTACTTAAACCCAAAACTCAAAATTGAAGGTTTATTGCGAACGATGTACGACCCGCGAAATAATCTGGCGATACAGGTTTCTGCTCAGTTATTGGATCACTTTGGTGAAAAAGTGTATCGCACTATTATTCCTCGTAATGTCCGATTAGCTGAAGCGCCTAGTCATGGTTTGGCTGCTTTGACCTATGATAAAACCTCTAGCGGTGCTGTCGCCTATTTGGCTTTGGCGGGCGAAATGTTGAGGCGTGAAGGGTTGGCCGCATAAATCTGGTTTTAAACGAATTAAAATAATTAACGAATATGGTAGCAGCAAGAAAACGCGGATTAGGAAAAGGACTTGATGCTTTATTAGGATCGCATGGAGACCTTTCGAAACCCTCTAGTTCAGATTCATTGCAAACGCTCGCCGTTGATCTCATTCAACGTGGACAATATCAACCAAGGCAGGATTTTGAGCCAGAAGCCTTGAATGAACTGGCAAATTCAATTCGTGCGCAAGGCATGATCCAGCCAATTGTCGTACGTCTCCTGCCAAATAAAAAAACATACGAAATAATTGCTGGCGAACGTCGCTGGCGCGCCGCACAAATTGCAGAATTATATGAAATTCCGGTCATCATTAAAGATGTATCCGACCAAACAGCAATGTGTTTGGCATTGATCGAAAATATTCAGCGTCAGGATCTAAATCCATTAGAAGAAGCCAGCGCACTAGAACGTTTAATTAAAGAATTTGAAATGACCCATGATGAAACTGCTGAAGCCGTCGGTCGTTCACGTTCAGCTGTGACTAACTTATTAAGATTGTTGGAGCTGGATAATGGCGTGAAGAAATTGTTGGGATCACGACAACTTGATATGGGGCATGCCAGAGCGTTACTAAGTTTAGCCAAGAGCAAACAGCTTGAATTGGCGAATAAAGTTGTTAAACAGGGTTTATCTGTCAGGGCGACAGAAGCTTTGGTGCAACAATTATCCAGTAAAGACAAAAAAAGCAAACCAACGAATAAGGCCAAAGACCCTAATATTACTAGTCTGGAAAATGATTTGTCAGAGAAACTGGGAGCCAATGTAGATATTAATCATCAAGCCAATGGTCGTGGAAAAATTGAGATTCGCTACAATTCTCTTGATGAATTAGACGGATTATTGAAACATATTAAGTAAAAACTTTGCATAACTTAAGTCAAGGCAAGGTTTCTAAGAATTCAGCATATTTACAGGTTTTTCAAAATTGTGCAGTGCAACGGATTGATCATTGTCGAGCAGGTCATTATACTTGCCGTCCCTTAATCGGGGGGAAGATATAAAAACAGCAATATTTCGCTGGCGCTATCGATTTTAGCCATTAGAATATATTGCGATTTATGGGGTTAGGTTAATTGGCCGGAACGGAAGAAATTATAATAAATCGCTCCGCCGCCTACAGGATGTTATCGATTGAAGCTGTTACAGTTCTATTATGTACGCTTCTTTTTTTTGTGTTTACTAATCTTGAATTTGCATACTCAGTGATTTTGGGTGGTTTGGCATTTATTCTGCCAAACGCAATATTTGTCTGGTTTTCATTGAGAATACCTGCGGCGAATTCAAACGGCAAGAGCACATTAGCCTGGTTTTTTGTTGGCGAGGCAATAAA
This sequence comes from Gammaproteobacteria bacterium, assembly GCA_041689615.1. GTDB lineage: Bacteria > Pseudomonadota > Gammaproteobacteria > Eutrophobiales > Eutrophobiaceae > UBA7359. The sequence goes on from JBDNFW010000014.1 coordinate 104,047, forward strand.
GATAGTCACGACAATAGTAGTATTTGCAGCCTCAATAATATTGGTTGCACCTTTGAATATTGGATTGATGTTTGTCAGCTACGGTTTCGTTTTATTAATGAATCTGGCAGGTTTGGCAATTTTACTGAATAAATAATAATTGAGAACGATTTAAAGAAATGTCATCCGGAACAGAACTCACTTCGAATTCATACCTCCAGCATCATTTGCAAAATTTGGTGTTTGGACAGTTGCCACAAGGCTATGAAAGAGCTGATGGTAAGGTTTTGGAATCATCTAATTGGACCTTCGCTCATAGTCCGCAAGAAGCCCTTGATATGGGATTCTGGTCACTCAATGTCGACACCATGGGTTGGTCGATTTTTCTGGGAATTGTTTTTTGCTTTCTTTTTCATCGTGTTGCGAAGAAATCACATAGCGGCGCGCCCACCGGTTTCTCGAATCTTATTGAGATGATTGTTGAATTCGTTAACAAAAATGTTAACGATATTATGACAGTTAAGAATCCTTTGATTGGGCCTTTGGCGCTGACCATCTTTATCTGGATTACCCTGATGAATACGATGGATATCGTACCAGTAGACTTGTTGCCGTTAATTGCGCAGTTTGTAACGGGTGACCCTCATTTATATTTCAAAGTAGTCCCAACAACTGATCCGAACATTACCTTTGGTATGTCGCTTGGCGTGTTTATACTGATAATCTATTACAGTATAAAAATGAAGGGTGTGGGAGGTTTCATTGGTGAGCTTACATTGCATCCTTTTTCTTCAAAAAACATAATTGTCCAAATTATATTTATTCCTGCAAACTTCCTTTTAGAGTTTGTTGGTTTATTAGCCAAGCCGGTATCATTAGCGCTACGATTATTTGGTAACCTTTATGCCGGCGAACTGATTTTCTTATTGATTGCTACTTTAATAGGATCTGCGTTGCCATACTATATAGGTACATTTTTTGGTGGCGCATTACAGTTTGTTTGGGCAGTGTTTCATATATTAATCATTTTGTTACAAGCGTTTGTTTTCATGATGTTAACCATTGTTTATATGGCAATGGCACATGAGCATCACTAATTTTTAATTGTAGTTAAGTAAAATATCCTTTGGAGGAGTAAAGATGGAAACTATTTTGGCATTTACATCATTGGGTGTCTTAATCGTTCTAGGTATGGGCGCATTTGGTACAGCAATCGGCTTTGGACTTTTAGGTGGTAAATTTTTAGAAGGCGCAGCACGTCAACCTGAGTTGGCTCCAATGCTTCAAGGTAAGATGTTTCTAGTTGCTGGTCTTGTTGACGCGGTAACCATGATCGGTATTGGTATAGGCATGTGGTTTACACTGGCAAGTCCTTTTATTGCTACTTTACAAGCTGCTCATTAATTTTAACCGGCTTTAATAGTCATCCGACATATAGGTGATTTAAGTGAATTTTAATGCAACCTTATTAGGTCAGCTTGTAACATTTGCTATCTTCGTTTGGTTCACGATGAAGTTTGTTTGGCCAATGCTGCTAAAACAAATGGAAGAGCGTGAAACACGTATTGCGGATGGTTTAGCTGCGGCAGAACAAGGTCAAAAAGACTTTGCTGAAGCACAAGAGAAATCATCTGCTGAGATAAACAAAGGTAAAGAGCAGGCAGCAACTATTATCGCGCAAGCGCAAAAGCGCCACGATGAAATAGTTGAAGAAGCGAAAGATGATGCGAAAGCTGAATCAGCCCGTATCAAGGAAAGTGCACTGAGTGAGATAGAGCAGGAAAAAGAAAAGGCCAGACAGGAACTGAGAAATCAGGTTGCCGCCTTGGCAATTGCCGGTGCTGAACAGATCTTGATGCGAGAAGTTGATCAAGCGGCTCATAATGAAGTTTTAGCGAAAATCAGCCAGCAGTTATAAGCGACAGGAAATAATAGATGTTAGAGAAAGCAACCATTGCCCGACCTTATGCGAATGCTGCCTTTGATCAAGCGATTGAAGAAGGCAAGCTGAGCGAATGGTCAAGCATGCTGAATCTGCTTAGTGTGATTGTTTCTGATAACAACATGCATGCTGTTATTAACAATCCGAAATTGAGTAATGAACAGTTACATCAGTTTATCGTTGATGTTGCTGGCGATAAGTTAAGTCAAACGGGTAAAAACTTTATCCAAATTTTGATTGATGCTGAGCGTATTCATTTGGCGGTAGATATCTTTGAACTTTTCGAGCAAAAACGCGCTGCTGCGGAAGGTATTAGTGATGTTGAAGTCGTTTCGGCTTATGCCTTGGATGGTGCTCAAATCAATACCATCTCTGAATCAATTTCAAAACGCTTAGGCAAGAAAATCGATGTAAATACTGAAGAAGATAAAAATCTGATCGGTGGAGTAATAATTCGAATGGGTGATTCTGTGATTGATGCATCTCTTCGAGGTCGATTGAAAGAATTAAATAGTGTATTTGCGCAATAGTTATTAAATAGAGGAAAGACATATGTCTATCAGTGCAACTGAAATTAGTGATTTGATTAAAAAGAAAATCAAAGATCTGAATCTTGATACCGAAGCACGTACCGAAGGTACGGTAGTAAGTCTTGCTGACGGTGTAGCCAGAATTCATGGGCTAAGTGATGTGATGCAAGGGGAGATGATTGAATTCCCTGGAAACACCTATGGCTTAGCACTTAATCTGGAACGCGATTCTGTAGGTGCGGTAATTCTGGGTAGTTACGAAAACATCTCTGAAGGTGATGTTGTTAAGTGTACCAAGCGTATTCTTGAAGTCCCTGTTGGTGAAGCCTTATTAGGTCGCGTCGTCGATGCATTAGGAAATCCAATTGATGGTAAAGGCGACATCGGCGCAACAGAATCTTCACCGATTGAGAAGATTGCTCCGGGCGTTATTGCTAGAAAGTCGGTTGACCAACCTGTTCAAACAGGTTTGAAATCAATTGACTCGATGGTGCCAATTGGTCGCGGACAACGTGAATTAATTATTGGTGACCGTCAAACCGGTAAAACTGCGGTGGCAATCGATGCCATCATTAATCAGAAAGGTACCGGTGTTAAATGTATCTATGTTGCTATCGGTCAGAAAGCATCTTCAGTTAACGTTGTAATCCGTAAACTAGAAGAACATGGTGCTTTGGGTCACACGATTATTGTTGCTGCTACTGCATCTGAATCCGCCGCAATGCAATACGCTGCACCTTATTCAGGTTGTGCGATGGGCGAATATTTCCGTGATAAGGGTGAAGATGCCCTTATTATTTATGATGATTTAACCAAGCAGGCTTGGGCTTATCGTCAGATGTCATTGTTATTAAAACGCCCACCAGGTCGTGAAGCGTATCCAGGCGATGTTTTCTATCTCCATTCCCGTTTATTAGAACGTGCTTCACGTATTAATGCGGATTATGTTGAGAAGTTAACTGGTGGAAAAGTGAAAGGTAAATCTGGTTCATTAACCGCATTACCGATTATTGAAACACAAGCCGGTGACGTATCAGCATTCGTACCAACCAACGTGATTTCTATTACTGATGGTCAAATCTTCCTTGAGTCTGACCTGTTTAACTCTGGTTTCCGTCCAGCTATTAATGCAGGTTTGTCAGTCTCACGAGTAGGTGGTGCTGCACAAACCAAGATTATTAAGAAGCTCGGTGGTGGTATTCGTTTAGCACTGGCGCAGTATCGTGAGTTGGCGGCCTTCTCACAGTTTGCTTCTGATCTTGACGAAGCAACACGTAAGCAGTTGCAACGTGGTCAGCGCGTTATGGAGTTGATGAAGCAGAAGCAATATTCTCCACTCAATGTTGCGGAAATGGCGGTGAGTCTATTCGCAGTTGAAAATGATTTTATGGATGATATTGAACTGGAAAAAATTGGTGCATTTGAAGAAGCATTGCATGATTACATGAAGAGTGATCAATCTGCCTTAATGGATAAGATTGGCGCTGAAGGTAATTATAATGACGAAATCGAAAGTGGCTTGAAAGATGCCATTGCGAAATTCAAACAGAATGGTACCTGGTAATGTGCAGGACGGCTACATGGATGTAGGTGGTAGAAAACGTCTGGAACGAGTTTTCGAAAAACGGTGATAAAGAATAATTTAGCTAACTATAGAAAATAATAGGTAAACCGATAAATGGCAGGCGGAAAAGAAATACGAACTAAAATTGCGAGTGTAAAAAACACTCAGAAGATCACCAAAGCGATGGAAATGGTTGCAGCGAGCAAGATGCGTAAAGCACAAGACCGCATGAATGATTCACGTCCTTACGCTGAAAAAATTCGTAATGTTATTTCACATCTGGCTCATGCAAACCCTGAGTACAGGCATCCTTATCTTGTTGCACGAGATGAAGTTAAACGTGTCGGTGTCATAGTTGTTTCTAGCGATCGCGGTTTATGCGGTGGTTTAAATGCAAATATGTTTCGCATGTTAATAAAGCAATTTGGTGCTTGGGAAGGCGAAGGTAAGGAAGTTGAATTATGTGTTATTGGCAGTAAGGCGGCTGGCTTCTTTGGTTCGATTGGTGCCAATATCGTTGGCCAGATAACACATATTGGTGATGAGCCAAGCCTTGATGAATTGATCGGTGCGATTATGATCATGTTAAACAATTTTAAAGAAGGCAGTATTGATGAGTTGCATCTTGTTTCTAATAAGTTTGTAAACTCTATTGTACAACAACCTCATCTGGAACAATTGATTCCTGGTAAGGCAATGGAAAGCGAAGATTACGGTCATCATTGGGATTATTTGTATGAACCCGATGCAGAGGAAGTTTTAGATCAATTGTTAACGCGATATATCGAATCACAAGTTTATACAGGTGTAGTTGAAAATATCGCCTGTGAAATGTCAGCACGTATGGTTGCGATGAAGAGTGCATCGGATAATGCCGGTGACCTTATTGATGAATTAGAGTTGATCTATAACAAGGCAAGACAAGCAGCAATTACTCAGGAGCTTTCTGAAATTGTTGCTGGTGCTGCTGCGGTATAGATAAACAAAGAAAGATTTTTTAATTTAGATATTTAGAGAAAATACACGAGGAACGAAAACGATGAGTTCTGGAAAGATCGTACAAATTATTGGTGCTGTATTGGACGTCGAGTTTCCAAGCGATGCAATACCAAAAATCTATGACGCTTTGATAGTTGAAGGCGAAGGTATTCACACTACCCTTGAGGTTCAGCAGCAGTTGGGAGACGGAGTAGTTAGAACAATTGCTCTGGGTTCTACCGATGGCTTAAAGCGCGGTTTGACGGTAAACAATACAGGCGAAGCGATATCTATACCGGTCGGAACCAAGACCCTGGGTCGTATCATGAACGTATTAGGTGAGCCTATTGATGAAGTCGGCCCGATTGAGACCGATGAACATTGGGTTATTCATCGTGATGCGCCAAAATTTACAGAATTGAGTCCTTCTACTGAATTACTTGAAACCGGTGTTAAGGTTATCGACTTGATTATCCCGTTTGCTAAGGGTGGTAAAGTTGGTTTGTTTGGTGGTGCTGGTGTAGGCAAGACCGTCAACATGATGGAATTGATTAACAACATTGCGACGAAGCACTCCGGTCTTTCTGTATTTGCCGGTGTTGGTGAACGTACTCGTGAAGGTAATGATTTCTACTATGAAATGCAGGAATCAGGTGTTGTAGACGTTGAGAATTTTGAAAATTCAAAAGTATCGATGGTTTATGGTCAAATGAATGAACCACCTGGTAACCGTCTTCGAGTTGCGTTAACGGGTTTGACGCTTGCGGAAAAATTCCGTGAAGAAGGTCGTGACGTATTATTGTTCATTGATAACATTTATCGTTTTACCTTGGCGGGTGTGGAGTGTTCAGCACTATTAGGTCGTATGCCTTCTGCGGTGGGTTATCAACCAACACTTGCTGAGGAAATGGGTAAACTTCAAGAACGAATTACTTCAACCAAGACAGGTTCGATTACTTCAATTCAAGCGGTATACGTTCCTGCGGATGATTTAACCGATCCATCTCCAGCAACTACATTTGCGCATTTGGATTCGACCGTTGTATTGTCTAGACAGATTGCAGAACTTGGTTTGTATCCTGCGATTGACCCACTTGATTCAACCAGTCGTCAATTAGACCCATTGGTTGTTGGCCAAGAGCATTATGATGTTGCTCGTGGTGTACAAAACACATTACAACGTTATAAAGAGTTACGTGACATTATTGCGATTCTAGGTATGGATGAATTATCTGAAGAAGATAAGTTAGCTGTGGCTCGTGCTCGTAAGATTCAACGTTTCTTAACTCAACCTTACTTTGTTGCTAAGGTCTTCACCGGTCAAGATGGTGTGTATGTATCATTGAAAGATACCTTGCGTGGTTTCAAGGGTATTATTGAAGGCGAGTATGATGATCTTCCTGAACAGGCGTTTTATAACGTTGGTACTATAGAACAAGCTGTTGAAAAAGCGAAAACCTTATAAGGTAAGCAAATAGTCATGACAGATACAATTCAAGTCGATATCGTTAGTGCCGAGCACGAGATCTATTCTGGTGAAGCGGAAATGGTATTTGCTCCTGCCGAAATGGGCGAAGTGGGTATCGCGCCAGGTCATGCGCCATTAATTACCAAGATGGGTCCTGGTGAAGTACGTGTAAAAGATACTGAAGGTAATGAATCTGCATTTTATGTTTCTGGCGGCATGTTAGAAATTCAGCCTAAAGTTGTTACTGTTCTTTCTGATACGGCACAACGTGCAGAAGATCTGGATGAAGCGGCAATTCTTAGAGCGAAAGAAGAAGCTGAGAATGCTTTCCATGATAAAAAAGACGCAATTGATTACGCTAAAGCCAGAGCTGCATTGGCTGAAACAGCTGCTCAATTACAAACCCTCCAACGTTTAAGAAAACGTTCAGGCCGTTAATTTTATATTCGTATCTCGTGAAATATCGAGATACGGTTTATACATTTCATTTCCCATAATAAACGAAGCTTATGTTGCTGCGTTTTATCGTTTAATATATCAATATGAGCCTTAGCATAATTATTCTTGCCGCAGGACAGGGCACGCGCATGTATTCTGATAAGCCAAAAGTATTACATACTTTGGCGGGGCGGCCTTTACTTACTCACGTTTATCAAACAGCCGCCGATCTAACTCATCGCGAAATTCATATTGTTTATGGGCATGGCGGTGAACAGGTTCCTGAAGCATCACTGAATTTTCAGGCGTCGTGGGTTAAGCAGGAGGAACAATTGGGAACTGGCCATGCAGTCCAACAAGTCTTTGCTAATCTCCCTGATGTAGATGATGTCTTGATACTCTATGGCGATGTACCGTTGATCACCAAGGAAACCTTGCTGGTGTTAGTCGATGCTGCGTCTGGTTCTGGCTTTTCTTTACTTACTACTCATTTAGATAACCCAAGAGGTTATGGACGAATCATTCGTGATGATAATGAAAATATTATTGCGATTATTGAAGAAAAAGATGCAACAGAAGAACAACGCAATATTAGCGAAGTGAATACCGGTTTTATGGTTGTTAAGGGAAAAAAATTAAAGTCTTGGGTTAATGCGCTTAAAAATGAAAATAAACAAAATGAATATTATTTAACCGATATTGTTGAACTTGCTGTTAAAGATGGTGTAAAAGTTACGTCGGTTTTAGCTGAATCAGCTATAGAAGTTCAGGGAATCAATACACGATCACAACTTGCTGAAGCAGAGCGATATTACCAATTGGTTCAGGCGCATCATTTGATGCATAACGGTGTCGGGATTATTGATCCAGCAAGATTTGATTTACGCGGAGAGCTGGAAATAGGACGTGATAATGAAATCGATATCAATGTTGTTATCGAAGGCAGAGTCAAGCTTGGAAACAATGTCACTATTGGCGCTAATTGTTATATAAAAGATACAGTCATTGCAGATAACGTACATGTTTTGCCAAATACGATGATTGATAGTGCTGTAATTGGAAATGGTTGTCGTATTGGTCCTTTTGCACGAATTCGTCCTGATACAAGTCTGGATGAAAATGTACACATTGGAAATTTTGTTGAGCTTAAAAAAACGGATGTCGGCAAAGGAAGTAAGGTCAATCATCTAACTTATCTCGGTGATACTCACGTAGGCAACGAAACGAATATTGGTGCTGGAACGATTACCTGTAATTACGATGGTGCAAATAAACATCAAACTATTATTGGAGATAATGTTTTTGTTGGCTCTGATGTTCAGCTCATAGCTCCAGTAAAAGTTAATAACGGCGCGACTATTGCTGCTGGTACTACAGTGACAAAAGATATAGCTGAAAATGAATTAGCGATTAGCCGTGCAGAACAAAAATCTATTTCAAAATGGAAAAGACCCACAAAAAAATAACGTACTAATAACGATTCAATATGAAAGTTGGCTTCTATCAATTTCGCCCCCTCTTTGGCAAGACAGAACAAAATTGCCAAAAAATATTAAGTGCATTGGAAAATGTTGATGCAGATTTAATTGTCTTACCAGAACTCGCCTTATCCGGTTATTACTTTAAGGATAAAAGCGAGGCTCTAAAATATGCAGAAGACCCAGCTAGTAGTCGGCATCTGGATTCTTTAGTTACTATTGCAAATAAAAATAATATTCATCTGGTAATCGGTTTTGCCGAGAAACAAGGTAAGCAATGTTACAACAGTGCCGCGCTAATTGGTCCAAATGGAATTGAGCATATCTATCGTAAAGTACATTTGTTTAATGAAGAAAAATTCTGTTTTGATCCGGGTGATACACCATTTATCGTTAATAATATTAATGGTGTAAAAATTGGCATCATGATTTGTTTCGACTGGGTCTTTCCGGAAGTGACTCGAACATTAGCTATGCAAGGTGCGCAGATTATTTGCCAGCCGTCTAATTTAGTTCTAACGTTTTGCCAGCAAACCATGCTGGCACGTTGTATAGAAAATAAGATTTTTGCAATAACGGCGAATCGCTATGGTGTCGATAAGCGACCACAAGGTAGTTTGAAGTTTACCGGCAAGAGTCAAATTGTTGCGCCGGGTGGAAAATTATTACATCGAGCGGCATCGCAACGCGATGCATTGTTTATTACCGAGATAAACCCTGAAGATGCTGAAAATAAAATGATAACCGAACATAATAATTTGTTTACGGATCGACGACCTGAATTTTATTCATTACTTAATAATTAATAACGGGAATAACTAATGAGTTTTGCTACAGCAGATTTATATGATGAATATGAAGAAAAGCTTCAAATAGCGACACCAATGTTTAATGATTATGGTGGTAAGAAGCGTTTTTCAGGGCCAGCTTCTACAGTAAGAGTATTTGAAGATAACTCTTTGGTTCGCGCCGCATTGGAAGAATCGGGAGAAGGGCGTGTTTTGGTGGTTGATGGCGATGCATCTTTACGTTGTGCTTTGGTTGGAGACATGTTGGCCGAATTGGGTAAGGATAATGGCTGGCAGGGAATCATTGTGTATGGCTGTATTCGAGATTCGGCCGTGATTGCCAATATTGATATTGGTGTAAAAGCATTGGATACCAATCCACGCAAGAGTGTTAAGAAAGGTGTTGGAGATCGTGATGTCGCCGTTACTTTTGCCGATGTCACCATTAATCCAGGTGATTATGTGTATGCTGATGAGGATGGTGTCGTTATTAGTGTAGAAAAACTCACATAAGCCTGGTTCAACTTTTTTGATAGAGGGAAAATAGGTTAAACTTCTTACATCGCTGAATTAAGAGGGATTCGATTATGAAAAAGAAATTTCTTGTTACAAGTTTAATCTTGTTCGGACTTTCTTCAACTGTAAATGCCGAATGCGTGCAACAACAGGAAGAAACCGGTGGCGGTGAATTGTTCGGTACATTGATTGGTGCAGCTGTCGGTGGTTTGGTCGGTTCGCAGATTGGTGGTGGTACTGGAAATAAAGTTGCTATTGGCGCGGGTGTTTTGGCAGGTGGTTTTCTTGGTAATCAAGTTGGAAAGTCACTGGATTGTCAGGATCAGCAGTACCATTATGATACAACCCAGAATGCACTGGAAACACAAAAAGTAGGTCAGTCTTCATCATGGACAAATCCTGACACAGGGCATTCAGGAGAAATAACGCCTACCCGTACTTATACTTCTGAAGGTCACCCTTGCCGGGACTTTACTCAAACCATTCTTGTTGATGGCGAAGAAGAAAAAATAAATGGAACCGCTTGCCGTCAAGATGATGGTAGTTGGAAACCAATAAGCTAATCAGATTATAAACCGCTTCGGCGGTTTTTTTGTGTATACATACCGCTATAAAACAAGGATATCGAATATGAATAAAGTGTTTACTCTCGTCAGTCTGCTATTTCTTGCATCTTCAGTGATAGCACATGAAAACGAACCTCTGTTTAATCAGGTCAATCTGCAAGCGCAATCGGAAAGAGATGTTCCAAATGATCAGTTAACCGTATTACTTGCTGTAGAGGAGGAAGGTAAAGATGCGGCAAAGATCGCTGACAAAATAAATAAGGATATGGATTGGGCTTTGAATAAAACTAAATCACATCGGGATATAGAAACGCGTACCCTGTCATACAATACTTATCCTGTATATGACAAACGTACCGTAGTTGCCTGGCGCGCGACTCAACAATTGGAATTAAAGAGTACTAATATTACAGCGCTATCTGAATTTGTTGGCGATTTACAAGAACGACTACAAGTTAAAAACATGAGCTTTAGTCCAACAAAAGAAACACGAAAACGCTATGAGGACGAATTGATAGAAGAAGCCATGATTGCGTTTAAGCAACGTGTCGAACTCATAAAGAAACATATGGATAACAAGAACGTACGTATTGTTAACCTGCATGTGAACACAGGTGGCGGATATCCTGGACCTGTCTATGCTGAAAATAGAATGTTGGCCATGAGTAGTAAAAGTGCTCCAGCAGTAGAAGCGGGGACAAGTAATATTACGGTGACTGTTTCTGGTTCAGTCCAGTTCTTCTAAAAAACTATTGCACTCGCTGATACTTCGTTAATGAATAGTTTAAAAATTGCTCATTTATTAAATATAAACTCCGCGTTTTTAAACTATTCATATGCCTCGTCTCAGCTTCGCTCATTACGTTTTTGATATCTGTTAAATGGATAAGAAACAACAATTAGAAAAACGAAACAATATCATTTTATTGTGTGCTGCAATCTTTCTAGTGATCGGTCTGCTAGTTATATATAGAGAAGGACTAACATGGTTTACAGCAACTAAGTGGTCTCGTATTTCTATTGTTCGCTGGATTAGTATCAGTGTCATATTAAGTATCGCGTTGGTATTACAGTATTATTTTTTTATGTTATTGCGTTATAGTTTTATTAAATACCTTGTGCTTTGGTTCATTCCAATAATCTGGTTATTTAATAATGGTCTTGTTGCACTACATCGGTTTTTTGACTGGACAACAGATATTGTTTCTCCAGCAGGATGGATCACATTGGGTGAATTTATAGGCTGGATGTTAAGTGCTGTTTTCTTTCCAGTACTTATCGGTGGCGGTACAGTTATAGCTATTATTGATTCAAGTGGATCAATGCTGACACAAGCTTGTTACTATGCCGGTATCGCACTAGACATTGCGGATGTTTCTGGTTGGAATATTATTTCGTATGTGATGAATTATATTAATGTCATTTTGGACATGCTTTCCAATTCCTTTGTACAGGAAGTGATTAAAGAAAGAGCAACAAATCGATCTTTTATGGATTTTAGCCTATCAAGTATATTCAGCTTGCCCTACTGGGTGCTCAGTGTCGGTTATAGCTTTACTTGTATACTAATATGATTATTTAATTTATTTTTGTAAGTATACAATCAAATTCAAGAAGCTCCATTGACTGGTCATCATGAGAAAGCGGGAACACACCAGTAATATTAAAGTTTAGATCAGATAATTTTTTCAAAGTTTCGTAATGAGATGGAGTATCTTGATAAATAGCTTTGCAGGAGATTTCTGTTTGCAATATGGTGACAAAGTTTAATACTTTAGTTGCGCCATTTAAAACTTTTGTATCATAACCTTGAGTATCTAATTTCAAAAATATTTTTTTATTTTCAAAGTTGCTCATTATCTTTGGCAGAATTGTATCTAGTTTATAGATTTGAATACTTTGTTTTTCAATAATTCCTATAGATTCAGAAAAATTAGTTTTGCCAAAGTTACTTGTTTCTAATATAGAAGAAAACACAGATTTCTTTGAAATATTAATATCTTGTGTGGATTCAGCATCTCCTAAAGCGTAATTCATTATTTTCCAATGATTATCCGCTATAGATATAAGATGTTCATAACATTCTTTAAATTGGTTCGAAAGAAATAATTTCTCCTTCATAACCTGCATTACGAAGATCTTGACCAAATTGCCCAATATTTGCGCCAACATCAAGAACAAGATTAATGTCATTTCGTTTTATCAGTTCGGCAATATGTGTGTTCTGATTCGTAAATATATTCTTACTAAGACGAGTAAATTCGTAACCAAAGTAGGCTGCAATTTTTTTATGAAAGGTTATTTTCATATAAGGTGAAATTTATATTAATCTAAAATATACAATGCTTTGCAAAATCAGCCACTTCATTTGCTGTCCAGTCACCCTTTTCTTTATCTTTCATTTGAGTACACCATTTTTCGCTTCCAACTTCAGGCGCACAAGCTGACAGTAGAATTAATGAAATTAAAAATGCTAATACGCGTACAGAATTATTCATGTTTTATTCCGATAGATTAGTCAATACTTTTTTCGCTGCATTAATAGTTTTTTCTATATCTTCATTGCTGTGAGCGATGGAAACAAAACCTGCTTCAAATGCTGATGGCGCAAGATAGATTCCTTCATTAAGCATGCCATGAAAGAATTGATTAAATTGTTCCTGATTACAATTCATGACTTTATCAAACGAATCGATTTTTTCGTCATTCGAAAAAAAGAGCCCGAACATACCTCCGACATAATTTGTCGTAAAAGAAATAGCGGATTCTTTAGCTACCGTAGATAAACCTTCAACCAGTGTTTTTGTTTTTGCTTCCAGCGATTCAAAAAAGCTTGCTACAGATATAAGCTCAAGTGTTTTCAATCCTGCAGCCATAGCAACAGGATTTCCTGAAAGCGTGCCTGCTTGATATACCGGACCATCAGGAGAAATATGATCCATGATTTCTTTTTTTCCTCCAAAAGCACCGACTGGCATGCCGCCACCGATGACTTTACCAAGAACAGTCAAGTCAGGAACAATATTATAAAGTGATTGTGCGCCACCTAATGCAACGCGAAAGCCGGTCATGACTTCATCAAATATCAACACAGATTTATATTCGTTGCAGGTTTCTCTTAAACAATTTAAAAAGTCGTTTGAAGCCGGAATACAATTCATATTCCCGGCAATGGGTTCAACAATAATCGCTGCTATTTGGTCGCCGATATCAGAAAAGACCTCTTTAACTTGATCAATATTGTTATAGCTCAATGTAATAGTGTGTTGAGCCAGATCCGCAGGTACGCCGGGAGAAGTGGGTACACCAAGTGTTAAAGCACCTGAGCCAGCCTTAACTAATAGTGAGTCAGCATGTCCATGATAGCAACCTTCAAATTTAACGATCTTGTCTCGACCGGTATAACCTCGCGCCAGTCTTATAGCGCTCATCGCAGCTTCCGTTCCGGAACTAACCATGCGCACTTTTTCTATTGAAGGTAACAATTCACAAATCTTATTGGCCATCTGTGTTTCAATTTCAGTTGGCGCACCAAAACTAAGGCCGTTATCTGCCGCATTTTTCACTGCTTGAATTACTTCTGGATGGGCGTGACCTAATATCATTGGGCCCCATGAGCCAACGTAATCAATGTATTGTTTATCTTCGCTGTCATATAAATAAGCACCGGTCGCACGTTTTATAAACAGCGGTGTTCCTGAGACCGATTTAAATGCGCGTACCGGTGAATTGACGCCACCTGGTATGTGTTGTTTTGCTGCATTAAATAATGTGTCACTCATAGTAATTACTGCTTGAATAAATTGTTATAAGATTTTGTTGCATTGATTGTATCAGGCGCCGAATAAAGCCCGCTAATAATTGCTATAAAATCAACTCTGGCATCAACCAATTCTTTTCCATTTTCCGGTGTTATGCCACCTATGGCAACTATTGGAATAGTTAACAACGACTTCGCTTCATTAAGTAGTTCAATGCTGGCTTTTTTAGCATCAGGTTTGGTAAGTGAAGGAAAGAACGAACCAAAGGCAATATAGTCCGCGCCAGCCTCTTCAGCTTTCCTGGCAAGATTAAGATCGTTATAACACGATATGCCAATAATTTTTGAGCCTAGTGTTTTTCTAGCCTTACTAATATCTTCATCGTTTTGACCAAGATGTACGCCGTCAGCCGAAATGTCTTTTGTCAGGTTCACATCATCATTAACAATAAAGGGCACTTTGTATTGATGGCAAAGCGATTGTAGTTTTTGTGCCAGTTCCTTTTTCTTATGTTGATTTGTGTCTTTATTTCGATACTGAAAAAGTGAAATGCCGACTTTAAGTATGTCTTCGGATTTTTTTATTAATTCATCATCTACAAGATTCTCGCAATCTGTAATGGCGTAAATTCCTGAAGTGGCTTGCATTATTTTATTTTTCAAAAAAACGATCCGGTTGTGCTTGTCCCCGACCAAGTTTTAATCCGTGTTTAAGAGTACTCCATGTGTATGCCTGGGCATCTTCAACTGAAGTCTTTAAGTCATTGCCTAATGCTAATAATGCGGCGATTCTTGAAGATAATGTACAGCCAGAACCGTGAAATGATCCTGTCAGTCTTTCCCAATGATATTCGATTGGAGAATTTTTCTCTGTATAAAATAAATTGGTAACGTCATCAGTATCTTCATCTGTGCCGGTAATTAATACAGACTTTGCGCCAAGCGCTAATAACTTATTTGCTGCTGCATTCAAGTCAGTTGATTGTGAAAGTGTTCTTGCTTCTTCACAGTTTGGTGTGACAACTGTTGTTACCGGTAATAACAATGACAATATTTTTTTACAGATATTGTCATCGGCAAAAGATTGTCCGCTGGTTGAACTCATGACCGGATCGATAACAATGGGAATATTGATTTGTGATAATTCGCTTTGAATAATATCGATTAATTGAGCATTACCAATTATCCCTATTTTACAAGCAGCGATTTCCATATCTTCTAAAATTAATCTGATTTGCTTTCGAAAAGCCGCTGGTTTTTGTGGAATGACATCGATCACTTGTTTTGTATTTTGAGCCGTTAATGAAGTGATGACTGTTGCAGCATGACAGCCAGCGTTGGCAATCGTTTCTATGTCAGC
This sequence comes from Gammaproteobacteria bacterium, assembly GCA_041689615.1. Taxonomy (GTDB): domain Bacteria; phylum Pseudomonadota; class Gammaproteobacteria; order Eutrophobiales; family Eutrophobiaceae; genus UBA7359. Next base: position 119,414 of record JBDNFW010000014.1, read on the forward strand.
TTGAATACCCGCGCCGCCACTTGGATCGTGCCCAGCAATCACTAATACAACCGGTTTTTGATTGTTGCTATTATTCATAAGGACAGTATTCTACACAGCCATTGTGGTTGTTAATACAGAAATAAAAATCAGGAGTTAGTTCTAATGAAGCAGTATATGTGTGTTATTTGTGGTTTTATTTATGATGAAGTAAAAGGTTGGCCTGATGATAATATTGCGGCGGGCACAAAGTGGGAAGATGTTCCTTCTGACTGGATTTGTCCTGAATGTGGTGCTACTAAAGATGATTTTGAAATGGTAGAAGTTTAATTATCTTTAAAAAGGTCTGATGACGGCGAGTAAAATTATCGCTATTAAAATCAGAACAGGGACTTCATTAAACCAGCGATACCATACATGGCTATGTTTATTTCTTTCATGTTTAAAATCCTGTAATAAAAACCAGCAGTAAACGTGGTAGGCAATCAAAATCAAGATAAAAACATATTTTATTTGTAACCATATTTGTTCGCTATAAGCGGACAAACCGTTACTGAATAAAGTACAGAGTCCAAAAATTATTGTTAACAAAGCTCCAGGCGTCATGATGCCGTAAAAAAGTTTACGTTCCATTATTTTAAAACGATCGATACTTATTTGATCATCGCTCATGGCGTGATAAACAAATAATCTAGGTAAATAGAATAATCCTGCAAACCAGGTCACCATAAAGATAAGATGTAGTGCCTTAAACCAAAGCATCTTACGAAATCGAAATGGTTGTTGATTTTAGTAATGCTTTCACTTTGAGTCTGAGCTCATCGATATCTATTTCACCGATATTTTGTTGCACCACTTTTCCTTCTGAATCAATTAAAAAACTAGTCGGTGTTACCTGAATATTACCAAACGCTTTTACTGCATTGCCATATATATCCAAAGCTACAGGGTAGGGGATGTTTTTTCTTTCTGATAATTCAACAACAAGGTTTGGTGGATCGTAGGGCATTGCTATAGCAATAATTTCAAAATCATCTTTGCCAATTTCATTATAAAGTTTAACCAGATGCGGTATTTCTTTAATACATATAGAACAAGTCGTTGCCCAAAAAGTAACAAACAACGGTTTTCCTTTTAAAGAGAGTAGCTCTATTTTTCTGCCATCAATAATATCCAGACTAATTTCCGGCGCGAAATCTAATTTATTCTTACCTGAATATAAGAAGAAAACACTAACCGCTGCAAGAATGACAACAACTGCGACAGGAAAGATCAGTTTTTTCATCAACTATTCACTTTGCGTTTCTATCGACGAGTCAAGAGCTGGTAGCGTTTCTTTCTTATTGCCCTTAATAAAATCTTTAAGTGTTGAAATAATGCGTTTAATCCCTCGCCATATTTTAGGCAGCATCCAGATCATCAGGATTATAAAAAGGATTAAGAACACCAGAAAAACCACAGGATGAGTTAACGCGGTCCATATTCCGACAATCACCATAAAGTCTTCACCAAGTGAAGTGATCCAGTTGCTGACGGGTTCCGGAGAAGTATTAATAATGACGCGGCTACCTGCTTTAGTTGCATGAGTCGCGGCAGTAAGGCTACCTCCTGCCAGAAATGCAGCAAGTTCAACGGCAGGTGTTGTATCACCTACCGCACTCATTGCCAAAATTGCACCAAGTGGAATACGAATGAAAGTATGTAAACTATCCCAGGCTGTATCAACACCAGGAGTCTTGTCAGCAAAAAATTCGACACAATACATCAACCCGGCAGCGGTCATTACCAGAGGATCGGTGACAACCATCATCTCCGGCGGCAAATCAATATTGCCAGTCCCGCCGAGATAACCCAACATAAAAACAGCAGCGTAAAGGTTGATACCACTTGCCCACGCCACCCCCATACTAAGAGCTATATATTGAATTGTATCCATTAGTTTCTCGCTTATTGAATAGATGGAGACTTAATCTTGACTGTAATTATAGCCTGTCTTTGTCAAAATTATTTATATATGAAAAACAATAGCTTATACTTAAGACAGTTAGTATTACAAATTGTTCAAAGGTATTACTTGGCTTAACTAGTAGCGATAAATTGCTTGCTTGACAGAGTTTTCATCTGGTATTAATCTCATTTCCGAATTAACTGTTTAGCAGTTGATTAATAATAATAACAAAAATCGAATTTAAAGCGGCTTCGGCCGCTTTTTTATTGCCTACATGGATGTAGGTATGTCATGAATGCAGGAGCATATTCGAGACAATGTACAGGATGTACTGTATGTCGCGGGTGCATGGATGCACAAGAGCGACGCTCTACATGGATGTAGGTATATCACGAGATGAATCCGAAGGGAGGTATCTGAGACGTCGCAATAGTTAAAGAAACGTATTTTCTATTCTTCAGTTAAGTAATAAAACCGCAATACTCATGCTGTTTTATTCTGTAAAATTATTTTCCAATAATATAGTAAGCAAATAATTTAAGGCAAGAAAATGATTAGTGTTGGTATTGTAGGGGCAACAGGCTATACAGGCGTTGAATTACTGCGTTTGTTATCTGCGCATGAAGGCGTTGAAGTCAAAGTCGTCACTTCAAATTCAGAAAAAGGTGAGTCCGTAACGGATGTATTTCCAAGTTTACGCTCGACTATTGATCTAAAATTTGTTGAGCATGAGAGCGATCAACTTAATTCATGCGATCTTGTTTTCTTTGCTACACCTCATGCAACAGCAATGCATTACGTTCCAAAATTACTCGAACAAGGCTGCAAGATTATTGACCTTTCAGCCGATTTTAGAATTAAAGATGCTGATATTTGGCAGCATTGGTATAAGGAAAAGCATGCCTGTCCAGAGCTATTACAAACAGCAATCTATGGCTTGCCTGAATTAAACAGAGCAGAGATAAAAAGTGCCAATCTAATAGCAAATCCAGGTTGTTATCCTACGGCTATTACACTGGCATTATTGCCTGCGGTGAAAAATGGTTTAATAAATGTCAAAGATATTATTGCTGATGCGAAGTCTGGTGTGAGTGGTGCGGGTCGAAAAGCAGCGCTTGCCTTCCAGTTTTCGGAAGTGGCTGAATCATTTAAAGCGTATAGTGCGTCTGGACACAGACACTTACCGGAAATGATACAGACTTTGAATCTTGTTCAACAAAACAATGAACTTAACCTTACCTTTGTTCCTCATTTAGTACCTATGAATAGAGGAATGTTTGCGACAGTCTATGTGAAGCCAATAGATCACGCTGTTGTCATGCAAAAGTATTATACTGACTACTACGCGGAGGAACAATTTGTTGATGTCATGCCTGAGGGAGCACACCCAGACACAAGATCTGTAAAAACGAGCAATACATGCAGGATTGCCTTACATCCTGGCGATAGTGAATCACAACCAACAGTGATTTTGTCAGTGATTGATAATTTGGTGAAAGGTGCGGCTGGACAGGCAATTCAGAATATGAATTTAATGTTTGGTTTAGATGAAGGAACAGCGCTATTGGCTCCAGGTCTGACTCCTTAAACTTATGTCTAAACTGGTTGTAAAAAAACATCGCCCATTGGAAATTATTCTTGCCGCAGTGATATTTAGTGCGGTTTTTTCAGTGGGAGTATGGTTGTTCTTGGATGCTAATCATTGGAGTTTTATTAAAAACCGATTATCACAAAGTAAAGAATCTCATTTGCTTTGGGATGTAAATCAGGGTTTAGAAATCGAGAATAAGCAATTGAGAGAACAAGTCGTTATGTTGGAGCGTTCTCATCAGATTGATACACAGGTAGCGGCCAGATTACAAAATGAAATACAGAATTTACAAGACCAGCTCTATTCTCTAAAGGGAGAATTAGAGTTTTATCAAGGGATAATGTCCGCCACAACCGACTCCAAGGGTCTGAATGTACAAGGTTTACATATAGAATCTACTGATCAGGAGCGTCTTTATCGTTTCAAGCTTGTATTAACCAATGTCGCAAAAAGTGATAGAGTGGTCGAAGTGACGATGGATATGTCAATAGAAGGAATGAATGAGGCTGGATCCAAGGTTTTATCTCTAAACGAGGTGACTGCAGGCAAAGAACTTAAGCGTGAAATAAAATTCAAGAATTTTGAACGAATTGAGGGTAGTCTGAACTTTCCTGAAGGATTCAAGCCACTACGGGTGGTGGTTGATATACGACAAAAAGCTATAAAAAACTCAACCATCCAGAAAATATTCGAATGGCCTGCGAGCGCAGGTTGAAGAGGTGTGAGACATGTTTGGAAATAAAAAACGTAAGGCTACACGCATTGATACTTTGGTAGGCCAACATACCGAAATTGAAGGTGATATCAAATTTACCGGTGGTTTGCATATTGACGGCACGGTCAAAGGTAATGTGATTGCCGAAAATGATGGCCGTTCGATGGTTTCGCTAAGTGAATGTGGCACTATTGAAGGTGAAGTGAGAGTCCCTTTTGTCGTGTTAAATGGTGTTGTTATCGGTGATGTACATGGTAGTGAACATGTGGAACTTGCATCAAAAGCAAGAGTCACAGGTAATGTGTACTATAATCTAATAGAAATGGCGATTGGTGCTGAAGTGAACGGTAAACTTGTTCACTCATTGGAGCCAGCCGAATCTCCATTAGCGTTAGGTCATGGCGAACCGCTTGAAGTAAGCGAATAATATTTATTATTTAGGTGTGATATATGAGTTCAGTTGAAGCAGAAGTAATCCCAAGCCCACTTATTTTTAGTGAGGCCGCGGCTGGTAAGGTTAAAGAGCTTATTGAAGATGAAGGTAATGAAGCGCTTATGTTGCGCGTGTTTATCAGTGGCGGCGGTTGTTCTGGATTTCAATATGGTTTTACCTTCGATGAAGAGGTAGGCGAAGGCGATACCATCGTAGAAAATGATGGTGTTAAGTTATTGGTTGATCCAATGAGTTTTCAATATTTATCAGGTGCTGAAATTGATTATTCAGAAGGTATGGAAGGCGCACAATTTGTCATTCGCAACCCTAATGCAGAAACTACTTGTGGTTGTGGTTCGTCTTTTTCAGTTTAAGTTTTAATTCCCTTTAACTTGCTGCGTATATTCCACCAAGTAATACGGCTTTATTTGCCCCGGTAACATCAGGAATATTTGCGGGTTTATTTTCCATTCGTTGTTTAGCAAGCCAAGCAAAGGTGACGGCTTCGATGCAGTCAGGTGTCAGTCCATAATCCGCTGTTGTTGATACTTTAATATTTGGTAACAAATATTGTATTGATTTTAAAAATGCCGGGTTATAGGCACCACCACCACAAAGCAACACTTCCTCATATTTGTTAGCAACATTTTGAATGGCATTACAGATTGTCGTTGCAGACAATTGTAATAAAGTTGCCTGAATATCTTCAGGAGCCAATTGTGAATTGAGTTTAGATAAATATCCTTTCAACCATTTCAGATTAAAATATTCTCTTCCCGTACTTTTTGGTGGGGAGAGAGAGAAATACTGATCACTTAATAATTGTTCAAGTAATTCATTATCTTCTCTGCCAGAACTAGCCCAAGCACTGTCTTTGTCGTATTCTTCATTTTTGTTTAGTTGAATCCAGTCATCAAGTAAGCCATTACCCGGACCTGTATCAAAGCCAATCACTTTACTATTATCGCTTGGTAGTAATGTAATGTTTGCAATGCCACCGATGTTTAAAATGACGAGTGACTTTCCGTCTTGCTGAAATTGATATTGGTGAAATGCACTCGCTAAAGGAGCACCTTGCCCACCAAAGGCCAGGTCCATTCTTCTGAAATCAGCGACAGTGGTGATATTTGTTTCTGCGCAGATAATATTAGGATCGGATATTTGTATTGATGTTTTATGAGTGCTGTCGGGTTTATGTAAAATAGTTTGTCCATGACTACCTATGGCGATTACTTTGTCTGAGGAAATATTAGCTTCTTTTAACAAATCATTAACGGCTTTTGCGAATAAGTGCCCCAGTTCATGATCTAAATCTGCAATATGACCTAAATCACTTTTTTCATTTATTAAACGAACTTGATGTCTTAAAGAATTGTCTATTGGGTATTCACGGTAAAGCTTTAGGTGGGCTTTACTATCGAACTCAACCAGTGCAGCATCAATTGCGTCCATGCTAGTGCCTGACATGAGTCCTACGTAATACATATTGTCGTCGTGGGCTTGATTAAAAATCAGTAGTAAAAGTTGTTAGCCGTCTTCCATCATGGATTTAGCTAGCTTGATTGGGTTGTCTGATTGCTGAACTGCAATCGCACTTTTGCCGGTTAGACGATCCAGTTCAACAACCATTGGATTAATCTTCATCTTAAATTCAGGCAAAGCTTCTTTACTTATAGATTCGACCATAGGCAATTTAACAGTAAGAGGATTTCGGTGAACACCATTTATTCTAAATTCGTAATGTAAGTGTGGGCCGGTAGCTAAGCCACTTTTACCCACGTAACCAATAATTTGACCTTGTTTAACTCTTGAACCAGAACGTACGCCTTTCGCATAACGGTATAGATGAGCATACAAAGTGCTGTATTTACCACCATGTTTTAAAATAACCGTTCTGCCATAACCACCTTTTTTACCCGCATGAATGACTGTGCCGTCGCCGGTTGCTTTTATTGGGGTGCCTGTTGAAGCGGCATAGTCGACGCCCTTATGCGCTCTTATTTTATTTAGTATCGGGTGTTTTCTTTTTAAGTTAAATCGTGAACTGATGCGTGCAAGTTCAACCGGCGTTCTTAGAAACGCTTTACGCATGGCATCGCCATTATCAGCATAATAATCAACACGGCCATCTTCGTGCGTATAACGAACCGCTCTTAGCGGTGTATTTCGATTAACGAACTCAGCAGCAATGATGGGGCCATCAGAAACTTTAACACCGTCTTTATATTGTTCTTCATAAATAACAATAAAAGAATCGCCTTCGCGTATGTCCAGAGCAAAGTCGATATCCCAACCGTAGATAGCAACCAGTTGCATAATCAGGTTGTCAGTAAGTCCTGCTCGTTTACCGGATAAGAATAATGAATCTTTAATAATGGCACTGGTGTTCTTGACAACCTTATCAAGTTCAATCTGAATAATTTCACTTTTAAATTTATTATCTTCTTTTGTAACTTTAAGAGTGTTGGTTAAATTTATTTCATATTCCAGACCAAGTAATTCATTGTCTGTGATATGAAAATTTAATATTTGTCCAGGTTGAATCTTTTTTAGATTTGATACTTCTTTACCAAGTGACATAAGTTTGTATAGCGATGAAGGGCTTAAACCCAATCTTGAAAAGATTAGCGCTAAACTATCTCCTGACTTCACCGTTACGGATTGCCATGGATCGATTATTTCATTTTCGTCTAGCTCAATATCAGATTTGTCATCATAAAATAAAAAGCTGTTCGGTACGTTCTCAACAATATTAGTTTCAATGTTGCTAGTAAGCTCTTCGTTAATATTTTGTGGTTCAACTTCGTCACTAATAACATTCGTGATTTGAGAAATATTGGCTGTTGGAATTTCAGGGAAACTTAGATCTGGTTTAGATGAAGAGATGATGGGGCTCGATTCTTGACGGTCAGGAGTACTTGTACCGAACATGAAATAAGCCGATATGACTAGAACAGCAAAACAGGCTATTTTGAAAAAGTAGGTATGGCTCGATGTTTTTCCAATGAGCTCTACCTTACTCTTATAGTCCTTCTTTATGTAGACTCTGTAAGTCACCGTTTACCCTGAGTAATTTTGGCCTACAATAGCTTTAGAAGTCATTATCGTCAATATTCAATTACTCAATACGAGACGTTTGTTGACTATGATAAGCTACGCTCGATTTACTACACATGGGGAAGATATGACATCAGTCAATGAATCCATGGATTTGATTGCCAGAGGCGCAGATGAAATCCTGGTTAAAGAAGAATTACAGAAGAAACTAGAATCGGGTAAACCACTTCGTGTTAAGGCGGGCTTTGACCCTACCGCACCAGATCTGCATCTTGGTCACACTGTTTTGATTAATAAATTACATCAATTTCAGGATTTAGGGCACGAAGTTCTATTTCTCATTGGTGATTTCACCGGAATGATAGGTGACCCAACGGGTAAGAGTGCAACTCGTCCCCCTTTAACTAGAGACGAAGTGATTGAAAATGCACGTACTTACGAACAACAGATTTTCAAAATACTAGATCCTGAAAAAACACTAGTGATGTTTAATTCCAGTTGGATGAATGAAATGGGTGTTTCCGGTTTAATTCAATTGGCTGCAAAACATACTGTTGCCCGCATGTTAGAACGTGATGATTTTAATAAACGTTATAGTAATGGCCAGTCAATATCGATACATGAATTTCTATACCCTTTAATACAGGGTTATGACTCAGTCGCTATGAAGGCCGATGTTGAACTCGGGGGTACCGATCAAAAATTTAATCTTTTGGTAGGACGACAATTACAGGAGGCGTACGGGCAAAAACCACAGGTTGTATTGACGATGCCCATACTTGAAGGTTTGGACGGTGTTCAGAAAATGTCTAAATCCTTGGGTAATTATATTGGTATTAACGAACCGGCAAATGAGATGTTCGGAAAGATTATGTCGGTGTCCGATGATCTTATGTGGCGTTATTTTGAGTTATTAAGCTTTAGGCCTCTAGCTGAGATTAATAGCTTCAAACAAGAAGTTGAACAAGGTGCAAATCCAAGAGATATAAAATTCAAATTAGCTGAAGAAATTATTACACGCTTTCATGATGTAAAAGCGGCAGAAACAGCACAAGCTGATTTTATTAATCGTTTTAGTAATAACGCGATTCCTGATGATATGCCCGAGATAGAGATAAGCATTGGTTCTGAAGGAATACCATTTGCAAATATTTTAAAAGAAGCAGATTTAGTCAGTAGTACGTCCGATGCACATCGAATGGTGAAACAAGGCGCTGTGAAAATTGATGGTGAACGGGTCGAAGATGGCAAACAAATACTTAACGCAGGTTTTACGGGAGTTATGCAAGTGGGTAAGCGAAAGTTTGCTAGAGTTAAGCTAAAGCGCTAATGCTGATAATTTATAAATGTTTATGACAAAGAGGGATATCTCAATGTCAGAAGAAGATGAAGAAATAATAAGACGAAAACAGCTTTTTAAAGAGGAATCAGATTTAGTTGTTGATCGTCAGTCTCAAAGCCGTTTCTCAGTTTTAGCAATCATCATTGCTATATTTGTTGTGTATCTGTTGTTTAGCCTCTTATCTAATGATGAGTCTGCTATACAGTCTGTAAAAGATTTTATATCAACTGGAGAACTTATTTCTGAGCAGCAGAGTCAAGATGCGGTGTCTAAAGAAGGTAGTTTTCACCAAATCGTTTCCAAGGGAAACGTTGAAGAAGTTAAACAACAACTTTTATTGTCAGATACAGAAACTATAAACAAAGTTGTGAACGGAATGACGCCCATCATGCTTGCTGCTTCTAGGGGTGATGTTGAAATTATTGATCTGCTTTTTACTCAAGGGTCTGATCCAAATAAGTCAGGTTCGATGCAGCGAACGGCTTTACAATATGCGGCTGAAAAAAATCACATAGAAGCAGTAAAACGATTATTAGCCTATGGAGCAGATATAGATGCCTATGATAATGGGCAGCTTACTCCATTAATAATGGCGGCGAGTCGTGGTTATACCGAGCTTGGTTTGTTATTTGTCGAGAAAGGAGCGGATGTAAATATTCAGCACGTTGATGGCTGGACAGCATTAATTGACGCAACTGCTCATGGTGATGTGAAGCTTGTGAAATCATTGTTAGAAGCCGGCGCAGATAAAGAGCTGACAGCCAAAAATGGGATGAAAGCAATAGACTATGCACGAGAATATGGATTCAAAAATATTGTTAGGATGCTTAGCAAATAAGGGCAAATAATCACTATTAATTTAATAGCAGATTTTTAGAGAATTAATGCAATATAATTAAATTAAATCAATAACTTATATTGCGTTAAAAAAAGTGTAATAGAGTTGTTGACCGCGGGTAACCGATCTGTATAATGCCGCTTCCCGATTGGGGCTAACCAATCCTGTTCTTTAACAATTTCTGATCAAGTAATTTGTGTGGGCGCTTACGTAGACGGCTTAAATCACCAAGAAACATCGGTGAAAGCTTAGTTGAAGTAGTGTTTACATTGCATTAATTATTATAGTAATCATCGAGCCAAGATTTGCTGCCATAAGCAGCTAACATGATTAAACTGAAGAGTTTGATCCTGGCTCAGATTGAACGCTAGCGGCATGCTTAACACATGCAAGTCGAACGGTAACAGCGGAGCTTGCTCTGGCTGACGAGTGGCGGACGGGTGAGTAATGCTTAGGAATCTGCCCAGTAGCGGGGGACAACGTGTGGAAACGCACGCTAATACCGCATACGCCCTACGGGGGAAAGCAGGGGATCTTCGGACCTTGCACTATTGGATGAGCCTAAGTCAGATTAGCTTGTTGGTGGGGTAAAAGCCTACCAAGGCGACGATCTGTAGCTGGTCTGAGAGGACGATCAGCCACACTGGAACTGAGACA